>DASZLU010000091.1:0-1518 GCA_035552195.1 Allostellaceae bacterium
ACCGATGAGCCGCGACCGCGCCGCCGACGACTACCAGGCCATCCGCCTGCGCATGGAGGAACTGCGCCGCGAGCGCCAAGGCGACGAGCCGCTGCTGGCGGAAAAGCCGATCGAGGAACCGGACGCGGTCGCCCATGTTCCTCGCGGCATCGTCAGCCGCTATCTCGCGCAAACCCGCCGCGTGTCGTCGCGCTGACAGAATACGTCCTTCGAGACGACCGCTTCACGGTCTCCTCAGAACGGTCGGTCGCCCTCGACCGTCACGCGGAAGCCGTGGCGGCGCTGGGGGAAATAGTCCCACATCGCGTGGTGCTGGACGCAGCGATTGTCCCAGAACGCGACCGAGTTTTTCCGCCAGCGGAAGCGGCACTGGAATTCGGCCGTCTCGGCATGGCGGCACAGCATCTGCAACAGCGCGTCGCTTTCGAGCCTCGACAGCCCGTTGATCCGCGTCGTGAAATTGCCGTTGACGAAGAGCGCTTTCCGGCCGGTCACCGGATGGGTGCGCACCACCGGGTGCTCGGCGCGCGGAAACCCCTTTTCGGGCAGCGCATAGCCAAACCGGCCGCGATAGACCGGCTCGCCGTCATGCGTCGCGGTGAGGCCGCCGACGAGCGCCTTGATCGGGTCGGAAAGCCGGTCATAGGCGGCGTACATGCTGGCGAACAGCGTGTCGCCGCCGGCCGGCGGGATTTCCGTGAGGTAGAGGATGCTGCCCATCGGCGGGGTCTCGTCGCATGACACGTCGGAGTGCCATTCCTCGCCGGCGACGTGCTTCGAATTCTCGTCGGCATGGATGGTGAGGATTTCCGGGTGGCCGTCGGGCGAATGGCGCGAGGCCGGATGCACCGCGAGCCTGCCGAACAGCCGGCCGAAATCCTTGTGCTGGTCGTGCGTCAAATGCTGGTCGCGAAAGAAGATCACCAGGTTTTCCATCAGCGCGTCGTGCACTTCCTGGAATTGCTGGTTGCCAAGCGGGCGCGACAGGTCGACCCCGGCGATCTCGGCGCCGATATGCGGCGTCAGCTTGGTGACCTCGATCGTCTGGTAGGGCATGGGGATCTCCACGGACCGGCGAGCCCAAATGTTGTCATTGCGAGCGAAGCGAAGCAATCTCCGGCCGTCTTGGCCCTCTGCCGAGGGAGATTGCCGCGACGCCTCTGGCGCCTCGCAATGTCGGGAGCATCGAATGAGCCGCAAGGAAATCGCCGCCGCGAGCGTCGCCGAAGCCTATCTCGCGCTCCTCGCCGAGCGCGGGATCGAATACCTCTTCGCCAATGCCGGCACCGATTTTGCGCCGATCGTCGAGGCCTATGCCAAGGCGGCGCATAGCGGGCTGCCGGCACCGAAGCCGCTGATCGCGACGCATGAGAATGTCGCGATCTCGATGGCGCACGGCTATGCGGCGGCCTCGGGCAAGGTGCCGGCGGTCATGGTGCATGTCAGCGTCGGCACCGCCAACGCGCTGTGCGGCATCTTCAACGCGGCGCGCGAGTACGTACCGATCCTCTTTACCGC
>DASZLU010000092.1:0-2044 GCA_035552195.1 Allostellaceae bacterium
ATGTGCTCGCCGCCGCGCGCGCCTTCCTCGGCCGCATCGACCGGCTGCCGGCGCCGGTCAAAAGCGCGCCCGGCTTCCTGGTCAACCGCGCGCTGACGCCGTATCTGCTCGAAGCTCTGGTGATGCTCGACGCCGGCATGAAGAAAGAAACCATCGATAAAGCGGCGATGGATTTCGGCATGCCGATGGGACCGATCGAACTGGCCGACGAAGTCGGGCTCGACATCTGCCTGCACGTCGCCGAGATGCTGCGCAGCGGCCTCGATCGCCCGATGCCCGATCCGCCGCAATGGCTCAAGGACAAGGTCGCCAAGGGCGAGCTCGGCAAGAAAACCGGCAAAGGTCTCTACGATTGGAAGGACGACCACGCCGTCAAAGCGCATAGCGAAGCGGCACCGCCGCCGGACACGATCGACCGCCTGATCCTGCCGATGCTCGATGTCTGCGTGACCTGCCTGCGCGAAGGCATCGTCGCCGACGAGAAGATCGTCGACGGCGCGATGATCTTTGCCACCGGCTTTGCGCCGTTCCGCGGCGGCCCGATGCATTATGCGCGAACGCGCGGCACCGCCGACGTGCGCGACACGCTCAAGCGCCTCGCCGGGAAATACGGGCCGCGCTTCCAGCCCGATCCGGGCTGGGACACGCTGCAATGATCCATTCGGGAACGGGCCCGAAAACATTCGACGATCCGGCGCGCCTTGCCGATACCATCATCGAGAAGGTCGGCAAGACCATCGTGCTCGCTTTGCCGCTCGGCCTCGGCAAGGCCAATCACATCGTCAATGCGCTCTACGCCAAGGCGGTCGCCGATCCCGCGATCCGGCTGACCATCTTCACCGCGCTGACGCTCGAAGCGCCGCGCTCGAAAAGCGAATTGGAGAAGCGGTTCTTCGATCCGGTCGCGCAACGGGTGTTCGGCGGCTATCCGGCGCTCGATTATGCAGCCGCGATCCACAAAGGTCAGGTGCCGCCCAACATCCGGATCGACGAATTCTTTTTCGAGGCCGGGCAATGGCTCGGCTCGCCCTACGCCCAGCAGCACTACATTTCCGCCAATTATACCCATGCGCTGCGCTGCGTGCTCGACCGCGGCGTCAACGTGGTCGGGCAATTGGTGGCGTACCGCGCCGCCGAGGCGCCGCATCCCTACAGCCTGAGCTGTAATCCCGATCTGACGCTCGACCTGCTCACGCTGCGCCGCACCGGCAATGTCGATTTCCTGTTCGCCGGCCAGACTAATTCGGAACTGCCGTTCATGCCGGGTGAGGCGGCGATTGCGGCGGCCGAATTCGACGTGTTGCTCGACAGTCCGGCGACCGATTTTCCGCTGTTCGCGCCGCCGCGCGAGCCGGTTTCACTTGCCGACTATGCCGCGGGATCGCATGCGGCGGCGACGGTGCCCGACGGCGGCACGTTGCAGATCGGCATCGGCTCGCTCGGCGATGCCGTCGCTCAAGCGCTGATCCTGCGCCACCGCGACAATGACGCCTTTTGCAAGCTGTTGTCGCGCCTCGGCTGTGACCCCGCGCGCGACACCGCGGTCCATACCGAGCCGTTCGATACCGGCCTCTACGGCTGCTCGGAAATGTTCGTCGAGGGCATGCTCGATTTGTTTCGCGCCGGCATCATCAAGCGCGAAGTCGACGGCGTGGTGCTGCATGGCGGCTTCTTCCTCGGCTCGCGCGCCTTCTATCGCGCGTTGCGCGAAATGCCGCGCGAGACCGTCGCCAAATTCGGCATGACGTCGATCTCCTATGTCAACGAGCTTTACGGCAACGAAGAGGAAAAACGCCGCGCGCGAAAAGATGCCCGTTTTCTCAACGACGCGATGATGGCGACGCTGCTCGGCGACGTGATCTCGGACGGTCTCGAAGACGGCCGCATCGTCAGCGGCGTCGGCGGCCAGTATAATTTCATCGCCCAGGGCTTTGCGCTCGAAGGCGCGCGCTCGGCGATCGTGCTGCACGCGACGCGAACGGCCGGCGGCAAGACGCAGTCGAATATCCGCTGGCGCTATGGCCACACCACGATCCCGCGCCAC
>DASZLU010000093.1:0-15572 GCA_035552195.1 Allostellaceae bacterium
GATCTTCAACATGCGCGCGCCGGGCATGACCCTGCACAAGATGCCGCTCTTCGTGTGGTCGGTGCTGGTGACCGCGTTCCTGCTGCTGCTGTCGCTGCCGGTGCTCGCCGGCGCGATCACCATGCTGCTGACCGATCGTAACTTCGGCACGACTTTCTTCGATCCAGCCGGCGGCGGCGACCCGCTGCTGTTCCTGAACCTCTTCTGGTTCTTCGGTCACCCCGAAGTGTACATCATGATCCTGCCGGCCTTCGGCATCATCAGCCAGGTGATCTCGACCTTCTCGAAGAAGCCGATCTTCGGCTATCTCGGCATGGCTTATGCGATGGTCTCGATCGGCGTGATCGGCTTCGTCGTGTGGGCGCACCACATGTTCACGACCGGCATCAGCGTCGATACCCAGGCCTATTTCACGGCCGCGACGATGGTCATCGCCGTGCCGACCGGCATCAAGATATTCTCGTGGATCGCGACGATGTGGGAAGGCTCGATCGAGTTCAAAGTCCCGATGCTCTGGGCGATCGGCTTTCTCTTCCTCTTCACCGTCGGCGGCGTCACCGGCGTCGTTCTCTCGAACGCGGGCGTCGACCATTATCTCCACAACACCTATTACGTCGTGGCGCACTTCCACTACGTGCTGTCGCTCGGCGCGGTGTTCGGTCTCTTCGCCGGCTTCTACTACTGGATCGGCAAGATGTCGGGCCGCCAGTACAACGAGACGTTCGGCCAGATCCATTTCTGGACGACCTTCATCGGCGTCAACCTGACCTTCTTCCCGATGCACTTCCTCGGTATGGCCGGCATGCCGCGCCGCATCAGCGATTATCCCGATGCCTACGCGGGCTGGAACATGGTCGCGTCGATCGGCTCGTTCATCTCCTTCGCCTCGACCCTGTGGTTCATCTTCGTCGTGTTCCACACGCTGTTCGCCGGCAAGCGCGTCGGCGCGAATTACTGGGGCGAGGGAGCAACGACCCTCGAATGGACCGTCTCGTCGCCGCCGCCGTTCCATTCCTATGACGAGTTGCCGGTCATCACCTCGTCGCCGGCGCATCACTAAGAGCGATGGCAGACCTCTCCGCCAGCCTCATCGGCACGGCCGCTGCGCGCGCGGCGGCGGTTTCGCCCGCCGATAAGCCGGTCGGCGGTGTCGGCGATTACGTCGCGCTGCTGAAGCCGCGGGTGATGTCGCTCGTCGTCTTCACCGGCTGGGCCGGGCTTTACCTCGCGCCGGGCCACGTCAATCCGTTCCTCGGCTTCGTCGCGGTTCTCTGCATCGCGGTTGCCGCCGGCGCGTCGGGCGCGATCAACATGTGGTACGACCGCGATATCGACGCGGTGATGGAGCGCACCAAGGACCGCCCGATCCCGGCAGGCCGGATCGCTGCGGGCGATGCGCTCGGCTTCGGCGTGATCCTCGCCGTCGGCTCGGTCGTGATGATGGCGCTGGCGCTCAATGTCGTCGCCGGCCTGCTGCTCGCGATGACCATCGCCTTCTATGTCTTCATCTATACGATCTGGCTGAAGCGCTTAACGCCGCAGAACATCGTCATCGGCGGTGCCGCGGGCGCGTTCCCGCCGATCGTCGGCTGGGCCGCCGCGACCGGCGAGATCGGCTGGCTGTCGATCGTGCTGTTCGCGCTCATCTTCTTCTGGACGCCGCCGCATTTCTGGGCGCTGTCGCTCTATCGCACCGGCGATTATGCCAAGGCGGGCGTGCCGATGCTGCCGGTGGTGGCGGGCGCGCGCGAGACCAAGAAGCAGATGCTGCTCTATACCGTCGCGCTCTGGCCCGTGGCCGTCGCGCCGACGCTGCTCCATGCCGCAAGCTGGTTCTACGGCGCGCCGGCGCTCGCGCTCTCGGCGGTCTTCACGCTCTGCTCGATCGGCGTGATGCGCGATCCGGGCGACACCGCCGCCAAGCGGATGTTCCACTTCTCGCTGCTGTATCTCTTCCTGTTGTTTGCGCTGCTGGTCGCGGACCGTGCGCTCGGCTTCGCGGTGACATCGTGAGCTGGCTGACGATGGATCGGGATCGGCAAGACAAGCGTCTGCGCTCCAAGAACCTGGCGCTGCTCGGCGTTCTGGCTGGCGTGGTGCTGCTGCTTTATGTCATCGCCATGATCCGCTTGGGGATGCAGCTGTGAACCGCAAGGGCGGGCACAAGGGCGCGACCGTCGGCGCGCTGCTCGGCATCGTCGCGGCGATGTCGGTGCTCGTCGGCTTCTCGGTGCCGCTCTATCGCCTGTTCTGCGCCGCCACCGGCTATAACGGCACGACCCAGCGCGCGACCGAAATCGCGTCCGAGATCGTCAAAGACCGTACCATCGCCATTCAATTCGACGCCAACGTCGCGCCCGGTCTCGATTGGGAATTCCGGCCCGAGCAGCGCTCGGTCCAGGTCCATCCCGGCGAGACCAAAGTCATCACCTACAAAGCCTTCAACATGAGCAAACAGCCGGTGACCGGCACGGCGACGTTCAACGTCACGCCGTCGAAGGCCGGGCTCTATTTCGACAAGCTGCAATGCTTCTGTTTCACCGCGCAGCATCTGGCCCCCGGCCAGAGCGCCGATCTCGCCGTGCAATTCTTCGTCGATCCGGACATCGTGAAAGATCACGATGACGACGACGTCGATACGATCACGCTGAGCTACACCATGTTCCACGCCAAGGACGAGGACAAACCGGTCCAGTCTTCGGCGCTTTCCACCAACACCACGTCAATCAATTGAGCCGTGCGAGCCAAGCCATGACCACTGAGCCACTCGAGCCCGAGCATTTCGAATATCACGGCCATCATCACCCCTATCACCTGGTCGACCCGAGCCCGTGGCCGCTGATCGGCTCGCTCTGCGCCGGCGTCCTCACCGGCGGCGCCGTGTGGTGGATGCATGGCGGCGAATGGTGGGTGATGGCGCTCGGCTTCATCGGCGTCCTCACCATCATGTTCGTGTGGTGGCGCGATGTGATCCGCGAGGCGGTCTATGGCGGCTTCCACAATCCGGTCGTGCAGATCGGGTTGCGCTTCGGCATGGCGCTGTTCATTGCCTCCGAAGTGATGTTCTTCTCGGCCTTCTTCTGGGCCTATTTCAGCGCCGCTCTCTACCCGACGGCTGCGATGGGCGGGATCTGGCCGCCGAAGGGCATTCATCCCTTCGATCCGTTCGAGCTGCCTTTCCTCAACACGCTGATCCTGCTCACCTCGGGCACGACGGTAACCTGGGCGCATCACGCGCTCCTCGAAAATGATCGCAAGGGGCTGATCACCGGGCTCGGCGTCACCGTGATCCTCGGCATCTGCTTCACCTGCTGCCAGGCCTGGGAATACAGCCACGCCGCTTTCGGCTTCACCCAGGGCATGTATCCCTCGACCTTCTTCATGGCGACGGGCTTCCACGGCGCGCATGTGATCATCGGCACGACCTTCCTTCTGGTCTGCTGGTTCCGCGCCCGCGCTGGGCATTTCCGCCCCGACCATCATTTCGGTTTCGAGGCGGCGGCCTGGTACTGGCACTTCGTCGACGTCGTGTGGCTGTTCCTCTTCGTCTGCATCTACTGGTGGGGCAGCGTCGGCGCCGCGGTCGGCGAGTAAACAATGGAAGAAAGGACGGACCGGTATCCACCGGTCCCCGTCCTCACCGTCGCTCTGCGCTGCCGCTGTCCGCGCTGCGGCCAAGGCAAGCTGTTCGCGGGTCTGCTGAACGTCGCGCCGCGTTGCAGCGTCTGCGATCTCGATTTGGCCGCACAGGATGCGGGCGACGGTCCCGCGGTTTTCGTCGTGCTCATTCTCGGCGCGCTGGTCGTCGGTCTCGCCCTCCTGGTCGAGGTCGAATTCGCGCCGCCTTTCTGGGTGCATATCGTGCTCTGGACGCCGGTCGTGATCGGCGGCGCCATCGCGATGTTGCGGCCACTCAAAGCGTGGCTGATCGCGATGCAGTACCGGCATCATTTGCTGGGTGCGTGATCGGGGTGACAACGCACCGCTCTCTCCTCTGGCCCACGGTCTGGTCGGCGCTTGGGCTGTTACTACTGCTCTACCTTGGCACCTGGCAGGTGCAGCGGCTTGCCTGGAAGGAAGGGCTGATCGCGGAGCGCAACGCGACGCTCGCCGCAGCGCCGGTGCCGCTGCCGAAGAATCTCGATGAGGCGCGGACGCTCGAATTCCATCCGGTGCACGCCGAAGGCGAATTCCTCAACGATCACGAGCTCTATCTCAACGCGCAGTCGCTGAAGGGCGATCAGGGCTTCCACATCCTCACTCCGTTCCGCCTCGCCGACGGCCCGACCGTCTTCATCGATCGCGGCTTCGTGCCGACCGATCGCCAGGATCCGTCGACCCGCGCGGCGGGGCAGATTGCCGGCATGACGACCGTAACCGGCCTCCTGCGCCTGCCCGAGCCGCCGGGCACCTTCACGCCCGCCAACGAGCCGCAAAAGAATTCTTGGTTCTCGATCAACCTGGAGGCGATGGCGCAAGCGGCCGGTGCCGGCAGCGCGATGCCTTTCTACATCGATGCCGGCAAGGCGCCGGTGCCGGGCGGCTGGCCGCAAGGCGGGCAGACGATCACCGACCTGCCGAACAATCATCTGCAATACGCGATCACCTGGTTCGCCTTGGCGGTGGCGCTGATCGCGATCTATATCCGTTTTGCCATTCGCCGCCGCCGGAGCAATGCATGACCGCCGCAGCCAGTCCCTACGCCACGCTCGAAGCCCGTTTCCGTCGCCTCGGTGCGCTCGGCGAGGCGCAGGCGGTGCTGCATTGGGATATGGCGACACAGATGCCCGAAGGCGGCGCCGAGGCGCGCGCCGAGCAGCTGGCGACGTTGAAGCTCGTCCGCCACGACATCTTGGGCGATGCGGCGTTGCCCGATCTCTTCGCCGGCGCCGCGGCGCAGAACGATCTCGACCCCTGGCAGCGCGCCAATCTCGGCGAGATGAAGCGCAGCTGGCTGCATGCGACGGCGGTGCCGGCCGATCTCGTCGAAGCGTCCTCGAAAGCCGATTCCGCCTGCGAGATGGTGTGGCGTCAGGCGCGGCCCGCGAACGATTTCGCGCGCGTCCTGCCGGCGCTGCAAAAAGTGCTCGACCTGACACGCCAGGTCGCGGCGGTGAAAGCCGTAAAGCTCGGCGTCAGCGAATACGACGCCCTCCTCGATCAATACGAGCCCGGCGGCAGCAGCGCAGCAATCGACCGCGTCTTCGATCCGTTCGCCAAATCGCTGCCCGGCTTGATCGACGAAGCCCTTGCGTCGCAAGCCAAGCGCCCGGCGCCGCTGATGCCGCAAGGCCCGTTCCCGATCGAGCAGCAGCGCGCCGCCGGCGTGAAGCTGATGCAGGCGATCGGCTTCGATTTCGATCACGGGCGGCTCGATGTCAGCCTCCATCCGTTCTCCGGCGGCACGCCCGACGACGTGCGCATCACGACGCGCTACGAGGAAGCGGATTTCAGCCGCGCGCTGATGGGCGTGCTGCACGAAACCGGCCATGCAATGTATGAGCGCGGCCTGCCCGCGACGTGGCGGCGTCAGCCGGTCGGCCGCGCCCGCGGCATGAGTCTTCACGAAAGCCAGTCGCTGCTGATCGAGATGCAGGTCTGCCGCTCGCGCGAGTTCCAGACTTTCCTGGCGCCGATCCTGCGCGCCGCTTTCGGCGCCAGCGGTCCGGCCTGGGAAGCCGACAATCTCTATCGCCTCGGCACCCAGGTCGAGCGCAGCTTCATCCGCGTCGATGCCGATGAGGTGACCTATCCGGCGCATGTCATCCTGCGCTACCGGCTCGAGAAGGCGCTGCTGTCGGGCGATCTCGCGCTCAAGGATCTGCCCGGCGCATGGAATGACGGCATGAAAGCGCTGCTCGGCGTCGTTCCGCCCGACGACCGCCAGGGATGCCTGCAAGACATCCACTGGTTCGACGGCGCCTTCGGCTATTTCCCAACCTATACGCTCGGCGCGATGACCGCGGCGCAGCTTTTCGCGGCCGCAAAAAGCGCGAGCCCGGACATCGTCCCGGGCATCCAGCAGGGCGACTTCGCGCCGCTGATGGCCTGGCTGCGCGCGAACGTCCACGGCAAGGCGTCGCGCTTCTCGACCGCCGAAATCATCACGCAGGCGACCGGCAAACCGCTCGATCCGGCGGTGTTCGAGGCTCATCTGCGGGCGCGCTATATCGATGGGTGAATTTCATCCGTCATCCCCGCGAAAGCGGGGATCCATGCGCAAATAGACTTGCTGTTTCGTGGATTCCCGCTTTCGCGGGAATGACAGAAAACCAAGGAAAGCATGGGTTTAATTAGCCCGCGAATCCCCCTAAATTCGCCGCTTCCCAAAGGAGGCGCGTATGGCCCTGTTCGTCCTGATTGCCGAAATGCAGGTAAAGCCCGAAGCGATCGAGAAATTCATCCCGCTGATCATGGCGAATGCCAATACCTCGGTGCATGTCGAGAAGGGCTGCATGCAGTTCGACGTGACGCAGCAGATCGACGATCCGACCAAATTCTCCCTATATGAGATCTATGCCGATCAGGCGGCCTTCGAGCTTCACGGCAAGACGCCGCATTTTCAGGATTTCGCCGCCAAGACCAAGGATATGATCGTCGGCCGCGGCGCCAAGCGCCTGACTCGGCTCGCGGGTTTCCACAAGCATTAAGGCGGATGGCGTCATTCGCGTGCGGGGCGGGCCTCGCGACGGCGCTGACATGAGGAAGAGAAGCAATCGATGAGTGACGTTGTTGCGCCGCTGCGGGTGCGGGTCCATTCCATTACCTGGGAAGCGGAAGGCATTTTCTCGTACGAGCTGCGCGATCCCGCCGGCGCCGAACTGCCGCCTTTCACCGCGGGCGCGCATATCGATCTCAACCTGCCGACCGGCATGGTGCGCTCCTATTCGCTCACCAATCCGCAAGGCGAGCGGCATCGCTATGTCGTCGCCGTGCAGAAGGATCGCGTCAGCCGCGGCGGGTCGACCTGGGTGCACGACAAGCTCCGGACCGGCGACATCATCACGATCAGCGCGCCGCGCAACAATTTCACGCTGAACGAGAACGCGAAACACACGCTGCTCATCGCCGGCGGCATCGGCGTGACGCCGCTCTGGTGCATGTCGCAGCGCCTCGCCGCGCTCGGCAAGAGCTTCGAGCTGATCTATTGCGCGCGCACGCCGAAAGACGCCGCCTTCCGCGAGACGATCGAGGCGATCGGCGCCAAAGCCGGCGCGAAAGTCACCTTCAATTACGACGGCGTGCCGGGCGGCAAGATGCTCGATCTCGCCGCGGTGACCGCGTCGGTTGCGCCCGACACGCATATCTATTGCTGCGGCCCGCTGCCGATGCTCGAAGCTTTCGAGGCGGCGACCAAAGATCTGCCGCGCGACAACGTGCATGTCGAATATTTCACCGCGAAAGACGCGCCGGCGGCGGAAGGCGGCTTCACCGTCGTCCTCGCCAAGAGCGGCAAGAGCTTCCTCGTGCCGCCCGGCAAGACCATCCTCGAAACCTTGCTCGACGCCGGCATGAACGTCGCCTCGTCCTGCCTCGAAGGCGTCTGTGGCACGTGCGAGACCAAGGTGCTCGAGGGCGTGCCCGATCACCGCGACGTGGTGCTGACCGAATCCGAGCGCAAGGCGAGCAAGACGATGATGATCTGCTGCTCCGGCTCGAAGACCGACAAGCTGGTGCTCGATCTCTAAGTTACGTCATCATTGCGAGCGTCGTTACACTCCTCGCAATGACGACGTAACTAAAACACGATCAAAAGCCAAACCCGTCATTCCCGCGAAGGCGGGAATCCATGCTTCAACACAATCGTTGTTGCCCTATGGACCCCCGCCTTCGCGGGGGTGACGATGGGGAGGCTCGGCGTGAATAGGCAGGCGCCCACCCTTCGTCGTCATTGCGAGCGAAGCGAAGCAACCCAGTCGCTGAGGCAGACTGGATTGCTTGTCGCTACGCTTCTCGCAATGACGCCGAGATAACTACCGCGCGGCCGCTGCTTTCTTGGTGGTATTGCCACCGGAAAGTCGCCCGAGAAGTCTGGGCGGCATGGATATGGTGATGCCGAAGTTGCCCGGCAAGATAGCCCTGCCTTGCGCTATCCGCCTGTCGGGACTAGGCTTTTTCGTTTCGTTCGATGATGTTACGGATATCGCCTTTGCCCTATCTCAGCACCCGCGACCGCCGTCAGCCGCCCGAGCGCGTCCCGTTCGACGCGGTGCTGCGTGATGGGCTGGCGCATGATGGCGGACTCTATTTGCCGACCGAGTGGCCGAAGCTCTCGGCCGCCGATCTGACAGCGCTGCGCGGCAAGTCCTATGCCGAGATCGCGCTGCGCGTCACCACGCCCTTCCTCGACGGCATCGTCGCGCCGGCGCAATGGGAAAAGATGATCGCCGACTCCTATGCCGATTTCGACGATCCCGAAATCGCGCCGCTGAAATCGCTGGGCGACGGGTTCTGGCTCGAGGAGCTGTTCCACGGCCCGACGCTCGCCTTCAAGGATTACGCGCTGCAGCTCGTCGGCAAGCTCTTCGAATATGTGCTGGAGCAGCGCCGCGCGCGCGTCACTATCATCGGCGCGACGTCGGGCGATACCGGCTCGGCGGCGATCGCCGGCTGCAGCGGCGCGGCGCTGGTCGACATCTTCATGCTCTATCCGAAGGGTCGCATCTCGGAAGCGCAGCGCCGGCAAATGACGACGGTCGCAGCCGAGAACGTTCACGCCATCGCGGTCGACGGCACGTTCGACGATTGCCAGGATCTGGTGAAGGCGATGTTCGCCAACGCGCCCTTCCGGCGCGATCTGAACCTTTCCGCGGTCAACTCGATTAACTGGGCAAGGATCATGGCCCAGATCGTCTATTACGTGTCCGCCGCCGTCGCGCTCGGCGCGCCCGAGCGCAAGGTCGGCTTCGCCGTCCCAACCGGCAATTTCGGCAATGTCTTTGCTTGCCAGGTGGCGCGGCGTATGGGCGTGCCTATTTCAGAGATTGTGATCGCCACCAACCGCAACGACATCCTGACCCGCTTCTTCGAGACTGGCCGCATGACCATGGGCGGCGTCGAGGCCTCGCTGTCGCCGAGCATGGATATCCAGGTCGCCTCGAATTTCGAGCGCTTCTATTTCGAGCTGAAGCATGGCGATGCCGGCGCCGTCGAGGGGGGCGTCGCCGCCTTTCGCAAAACCGGCACGCTGCCCGTGACCGAGGCGGAATGGAAGATCGCGTGCGACGCCTTCACCGCCACGCGGGTCGACGACGCCGGCACCTTGGCCGAGATCAAGACCACCTATGATGCGACCGGCATCGTGCTCGATCCGCACAGCGCCATCGCCGTCGCCGCGGCCAAGGCCAAGCGCCGCGATCCTCATCTACCGATGGTCGCGCTGGCGACGGCGCATCCGGCGAAATTCCCCGACGCGGTCCAGCGCGCGATCGGCAAGCTGCCGGACGTGCCCGAGCGTCTGGCCAAGGTGATGCGCCTGCCCGAGCGGGCGCCGGCGCTGCCGAACAATCTCGCGGCGGTCGAAGATTATGTACGCAGCCACGCACGCGCTGCACAGAAAGCAGGAGTCGCTTCATGAGCGTGCAAGTTGCAAAACTCGCCAACGGCATGCGCGTCGTCACCGACACGATGACATCGGTCGAGACGGTTTCGATCGGCGTCTGGGTCGATGTCGGGACGCGGCACGAGGTGGCGGCGATCAATGGTGTCGCGCATGTGCTCGAGCACATGGCTTTCAAAGGCACCGAGCGGCGCAACGCTCTCGACATCGCGTCCGAGATCGAAGCCGTCGGCGGCCATGTGAACGCCTATACCTCGCGCGAGCACACCGCCTATTACGCCAAGGTGCTGAAGGCCGATGTCGGGCTTGCGGTCGATATCATCTCCGACATCCTCCAGCATTCGACGTTCGAGGCCAACGAGCTCGAGCGCGAGCGCACGGTGATCCTGCAAGAGCTGGGTCAGGCGCAGGATACGCCCGACGACATCATCTACGACCTCTTCCAAGAATGCGCCTACCCCAATCAGCCGATGGGGCAGCCGGTTCTGGGCCGCGCCGACATCATCAAATCGCTGACCCGCGATCAGGTCGCCGGTTACATGAAGGCGAATTACGCCGCGCCCGGCATGCTGCTGGTGGCCGCAGGCAATATCGCGCATGAGGCGCTGGTCGCGATGGCGGAGCGCGCCTTCAACTCGCTCAACGCGAAGAGCAACGCGCGCACCGAACCCGGCCATTACGAAGGCGGCGAGTATCGCGAACATCGCGAGCTCGAGCAGGCGCATGTGCTGTTGGGCTTCCCCGGTTTCCCCTTCACCGATCGCGATTATTTCGCGGCCTCGGTGGTGTCGACCGCTTTCGGCGGCGGCATGTCCTCGCGGCTTTTCCAAGAAGTGCGCGAGAAGCGTGGTCTCGCTTATTCGATCTACTCCTTCAGCCATTCCTATAGCGACGGCGGCATCTTCGGCATCTATGCCGGCACCGGCGAGGACGAAGCCGCCGATTTGCTGCCGGTCGTGCGCGACGAGCTGCGCCAACTGATCGAGGGTCTCTCGAGCGACGAGCTCGCGCGGGCGCGGGCGCAGCTCAAAGCCGGGCTGCTCATGTCGCTGGAAGGCACGACGGCGCGCTGCGAGCAGCAGGCGAGCCATATGCTGATCCACGGCCGTCCGCTCGATCCGCAAGAGCTCGTCGCGCATATCGATGCGGTCGATGAGGATGCGGCGATCCGCGTCGCCAAGCGGATCATCGCGGGCAAGCCGACCTTGGCGGCGCTGGGTCCGGTCGGGAAGCTTGAAAAGCTGCAGCTTTTCGCGGAACGATTGAGACCGTAAAAACCGAAAATTGGGAGCGAGGGGGTGGCGCTCGATCTATTAAGACTGCAGCGGCTGTTCGGGACGGCACCGCCGCCCTTTCGTCTCGCGGGCCGCCGCACGGTGCTGCGCGCGCCCGACCGCATCGATTGGCGGCAATGGGCCGAGCTGCGTCACGCCTCGCGGGCCTTCCTGACGCCGTGGGAGCCGAGCTGGGGCGAGGACGCGCTGTCGCGCGCCGCCTACCGCCGCCGCCTCGCGCGCTATGCGCTCGAATGGCACAGCGACCAGGGTTACACCTTCCTGCTGTTCCGTATCGAAGACGATGCACTCCTGGGCGGGATCAGCCTTACCAATGTTCGCCGTGGCGTCGCCGAAAGCGCCAGCGTCGGCTACTGGACCGGCGCGGCGCATGCTAGGCAAGGCTATATGAGCGAAGGCCTGGCGCTGACCCTGCGCTTTGCCTTCGAGCGGCTGCGTCTTCACCGCGTCGAAGCCGCCTGCCTGCCGCATAACGCGCCGAGCCGCGGGTTGCTGCTCAAGTCAGGCTTCACCGAAGAAGGCTACGCCCGCGAATATCTCTGCATCGACGGCAAGTGGCAGGACCACGTCCTCTTCGGCATCCTCGCGCACGAATGGGCACGAAAGAACAATTTCGGTCCTTACTGACTTTTCTCGTTATTCCCGCGAAAGAGGGAATCCATAGAGACATAAATCCATAGAGACATAACGTGTTTGGATGGGTGCGTTCCCGCTCGCGATGACGAGAAGAAAAACTAAGCGTGGCCCGCGTCGCCGGAGAGCGCGAAGGGGTCGACGCCGAGTTTGCCGATGGCGCGACGCCATTTGTCGGTGTTGGTTTCGTCGAACAGCAGCGCGTTGTCGGACGGGACGGTGAGCCAGCCATTGGCCTGGATCTCGGCATCGAGCTGGCCGGGGCCCCAGCCGGCATAGCCGAGGGCGAAGAATTTCTGGTGCGGGCCTGCGCCGCGGCCGATCGCGCGCAGGATGTCCATCGTCGCGGTAAGGCCGACATCGCCCACGACCAGCGTCGCTTCTTCGGTGTAATCGGTCGAATGCAGCACAAAGCCGCGCCCCGCCTCGACCGGTCCGCCGAAATGCACCGGCGCGCGGTTGAAGCCGTCGCCCTCGATGCTGAGCTGCATCAACAACTCGTCCATCGAGAGCTGCTCGACCGTCTTGTTGACGATAAGCCCCATCGCGCCCTCGGCATTGTGCGCGCACATGAAGACGACCGAGCGGCTGAACCGCTTGTCTTCCATCTGCGGCATGGCGATCAATAATTGGCCGGTGAGCGTGGACATCCGCTGGAGATAAGCGAGAGCGGCCTCGGTTGCAAGAACACGCGAATGGGACCCCGTCCGCGCAATCATCCCCGCGACGATCTCGCCTTTGGCGCGGCGCTCGCCCACGCCTATAAACCCGCCATGCAGCGGCTCGGCGCAGCGCTCCTCCTTCTCGTTCTGGCGGCATTCTCGTGCCCGTCGCGCGCCGCGGCCGACGCGGCCTCGCCCTGGTATGCGAACGAGCAGGGGCGGGTGCGGCTGATCGCGGCAACCGCCAATCCGGGCGAGGCAGAAAGCGTCGGCCTCGGCCTGCAATTCGAGATGGCGCCGCATTGGAAAATCTATTGGCGCTCGCCCGGCGATGCCGGTTTCCCGCCGCAGATCGATTGGGCCGGCTCGAGCAATCTCGGCGACACGGCGATCGCCTGGCCCGCGCCCGAGCGCTTCTCGGTGCAGGGGCTCGAGACCGCGGGTTATAGCGGCGCGGTCGTCTTGCCGATCACCGCGCGGGTCGCGCAGCCGGGCCAACCGCTGCACCTCAAGGCGCATGTCTCCTATCTCATCTGCAGCGAGATTTGCGTGCCGCGCGACACCGATCTCGCGCTCGATCTGCCGAGCAGCGGGCAGGGCTATGGGGCGCTGATCGATCAGTATCGCGGGCAAGTGCCGGGCGACGGCAGCGCCGAGGGATTGTCGCTGACCGGTGCGACGCTGCGCCCGGGCGCGAAAGCGGCGCTCGATCTCACCATCGCCGGCAAAAATCCGCTCGCCGCACCCGATGCTTTCATCGAAGGCACCAACGATGCCGTCTTCGGCGCGCCGGCGGTGTTGGAGCGTGCGC
Source organism: Allostellaceae bacterium (assembly GCA_035552195.1). Lineage (GTDB taxonomy): Bacteria > Pseudomonadota > Alphaproteobacteria > ATCC43930 > CGMCC-115725 > CAIKMD01. Next base: position 12,961 of record DASZLU010000093.1, read on the forward strand.
CGAATGCGACGACCTTGCGTCTGCCGATCAGCGGCAACACGCGCGATCTCGTCGGCCGCCAACTCACCGTCACGCTCGTCGACGGGCCGCGCAGCATGACCGCGCCGGTCACGGTGACGGAAGGCGAAGGGCTCGTCGATTTGAGGACGCTGGTGCTGATGCTCGGTTTCGCGCTCGTTGGCGGGCTCATCCTCAATCTCATGCCTTGCGTGCTCCCGGTCTTGTCGCTGAAGCTGCTCGCCGCTTTGCCGCGCGCCAGCCAAATCGAAAAGGGTCAGAGCCTCGGCGATACGCGGCGCAGCTTCGTCGGCACGGCGTTCGGCATCGTGCTGTCGTTCCTGGTGCTCGCAGCGGCAACGATCGGAGCGAAAGCGGCAGGGCTCGCGGTCGGCTGGGGCGTACAGTTTCAGGATCCGTTGTTCCTGATCGCGCTTGCCGTGCTGCTCGTCCTCTTCGCCTGCAATCTCTGGAATTTCTTCGAAGTGCCGTTGCCGCGCCGCGCCGCCGCCATCGCTGAGCGCGGCCCGCTCGGCAGCGTCGCGACCGGCGCTTTCGCGACCTTGCTGGCGACCCCGTGCTCGGCGCCTTTCGTCGGTACCGCGCTCGGCTTTGCGTTCGCGGCGGGACCGATCGAGATCGGCGCGATCTTCTTTGCCCTCGGCATCGGCATGGCGCTGCCTTATCTGCTGGTCGCTTCGGTGCCCGGTCTCGCGCGCGTGCTGCCGCGGCCGGGGCGGTGGATGATCTATCTGCGCTGGGTGCTCGGGCTGTTGCTGATCGGCACGGCGGTGTGGCTACTCCTTGTTTTGAGCGGCGAACTCGGCCTGCGTCCCGCGCTCGCCGTCGCGCTGCTCCTGGGCTTCGCCGCGCTGGCGCTTGCCGTGCTGCATGAGCCGGTATCGCGCTGGCTGCTGGTCGGCGCGACGATCGCCGGCGCGTTTTTCGTGCCAAGTCTATCGCCGCCGCTGCCGCGCCTCGCGGTTGCCGCGGCGGATGGACCGTGGCAGGCTTTCGATGCGGCGGCGATCGGCGGGCTGGTGCGCGATGGCCATGTCGTTATGGTCGATGTCACTGCCGATTGGTGCCTCACCTGCAAGGTCAACGAGCGGCTGGTGCTCGACCGTGCGCCGGTCAGCGATGAATTGCTGAAGCCCGGCGTGGTCGCGATGCGCGCCGATTGGACACGGCCCAACCCGGCGATCGACGCGTATCTCGGCCGCTTCGGCCGCGTCGGCATTCCCTTCAATGTCGTCTATGGCCCGGCGGCGCCCGGCGGGCTGCCGCTTCCCGAATTATTGACCGCCGGCGCGGTGACCGAAGCGCTTGCCGAAGCAGCGGGGCGGTAGCTAAGCTCCCCCAGCCCAAAAAGCTCAACGAGGAGGCGTTCATGACGATTGCGGTTGGCGACAAGATCCCGTCGGCGAAGCTGAAGACGATGACGGCGGAAGGTCCGAAGGACGTTTCCACCGACGATATTTTCAACGGCAAGAAGGTCGTGCTGTTCGCCGTGCCGGGCGCTTTCACCCCGACCTGCTCGGCCAAGCATCTTCCGGGCTTCGTCGAGAAGGCCGGCGAGATCAAGGGCAAAGGCGTCGACACCATCGCCTGCCTCGCCGTCAACGACGCTTTCGTGATGGGCGCCTGGGGCAAGGCCCAGAACACCGGCGACAAGGTTCTGATGCTGGCCGATGGCGCCGCCGCTTTCACCAAGCAGCTCGGCCTCGATCTCGATCTGACCGGCCCGGGCATGGGCGTGCGCTCCAAGCGCTACGCGATGCTGGTCGACAATGGCACCGTCAAGGCGCTCAACGTCGAAGCCCCCGGCGCGTTCGAAGTCTCGAGCGCCGAAGCGATCCTGAAGGCGCTTTAAGCGTCGTTTCGGTCTAACGACCCTTTATCGTCATTCCCGCGAAAGCGGGAATCCACGCAACCACCGAGCTGCTTCCTGGATCCCCGCTTTCGCGGGGGTGACGATTGAGCGGGTTTCGCTGTTCTGTCTTAGCTTTCTAGAGCGCCCGCGCTTGCTCGACGCCTTGTCGAGCGAGCGCGTCGGCGCGTTCGTTCTCGGGGTGGCCGGCGTGGCCTCTGACCCAGTGGAACTTCACGTCGTGCGGCTCCATCGCCTTTTCGAGCCGCTGCCATAGCTCGACATTCTTGACCGGCTTTTTGTCGGCGGTCTTCCAGCCGTTGCGCTTCCAGTTGTGGATGTATTTCGTGATGCCGTCGCGCACATAGATGCTGTCGGTATAGAGATGCACGATGCTCGGCCGCTTCAGCGCTTCGATGCCGGCGATCGCGCCCATCAGCTCCATGCGGTTGTTGGTCGTCGGATTGGCGGAACCGAAGAGTTCTTTCTCGTGCTCGCCGGCGCGCAAGATCGCGCCCCAGCCACCCGGGCCGGGGTTCCCGCTGCAGGCGCCGTCGGTAAAAATATCGACCTGGGTCTCGCTCATTCATCCAATCCGTAAGCACTGGCGCGCGTGATGCCGCGGTGGAAGCGCAGCTTCTGGCGATATTCGAGCGGGTCTTTCGGCTTCACCAGCGCGCCCGGCGGATGGTTGAGGCGGTCGTAGAGCCGCGTCAGCAGGAAGCGCAGCGCGCTGCCGCGCGCG
>DASZLU010000094.1:0-36797 GCA_035552195.1 Allostellaceae bacterium
GAACGGCGGCGGCACGCTCACCATCAAGACCGGAAACGTCGAACTTCGCGAGCCGATCCGCCGCGGCGACGAGCTGATGCCGGCCGGGAAATACGTCGTGATCGGCGTCGGCGACACCGGCTGCGGCATCCCCAAGGAAAACCTCGAGCGCATCTTCGAGCCGTTCTTCTCGACGAAGGAAGTCGGCGCTGGCACGGGCCTCGGTCTCTCGACCGTCTACGGCATCGTCAAGCAGACCGGCGGCTTCGTGTTGGTCGACAGCGAAATCGGCAAGGGCTCGACCTTCTCGATCTACCTGCCGCGTCACGAAGGCGAAGAGGGCGCCGGCACCGGCATCGCCCGCGCCGACGAAGCGGCGATGCCCAAGGATCTCACCGGCGCCGGCACGGTGCTGCTGGTCGAGGACGAGGACCCGGTACGGCTCTTCTCGTCGCGCGCCCTGAAGAACAAGGGGTATAAGGTGATCGAGGCCGAAAACGCCGAACGCGCGCTCGAGATCCTTCACGATCTCGCCGAAAAGATCGATCTCGTCATCACCGACGTGGTGATGCCGAAGATGGATGGCCCGACGCTGATCAAGCAGGTGCGCGAGCTCTATCCCGAGCGCGCGCTCAAGGTCATCTTCATGTCCGGCTATACCGAAGATAATTTCCGTCAGCGTCTCGGCGATGACGTCGACATCCACTTCCTGCCCAAGCCCTTCAGCCTCAAGCAACTCGCCGGCAAGGTGAAAGAGGTGATGGCGGAGGGGGACTAACCCGTGCCGCCGGTTGCGTAAGCAAGACCCGAACCCTAGGCTATTCGCATGAAGAGTTCGATCATCTGCCGTGATCCCGATGTCATGGGCGGTGCCCCTGTTTTCTGCGGCACGCGGGTGCCGATTCAGACATTGCTGGATTATTTGGAAGCGGGCGAGACGATCGACGAATTTCTTGCTGGGTTCCCGACGGTTACGCGCACCCAGGTCATAGCATTTCTGGAAGCGGCCAAAGACCGGCTCGTCGAAACGGTCTGATGAAAGTTTTTCTCGACGAGTGCGTCGATTGGCGCCTGTCGCGGGATATGCCTAGCCTCGAAGTATCGACCGCACGCCAGATGGGTGGACATCGATCAAGAACGGCGAGCTGCTGGCTCTTGTCGCGAAGTCGTTCGACGTCTTCGTTACGGTGGATCGCAATCTGTCGTTCCAGCAAAATCTCGGAGCCATCGATGTCGCGGTCATCATTCTTCAGGCGCGCACAAATCGCTTGGCGGATCTGCGGGCCTTGCTGCCAAAGCTCTTGGAAGCAATTGCTGTTGCTCGGCGCGGCGCTGCCGTGCTTATCGGCGCGGGCCGACTACGCCCGCGGCAGGAACAGCCGCACCGTGGTGCCTTGGCCCGGCTCGCTCTCGATGGCGATGCTGCCGCCGGATTGCTGGACGAATCCGTAGACCATGCTGAGGCCGAGGCCGCTGCCTTTGCCGATGTCTTTCGTCGTGTAGAACGGCTCGAAGACGCGGCTGCGCACTTCCTCGGTCATGCCGCTGCCGGTATCGCCGACGGCGATCGTGATGTAGTCGCCGCCGATGAGCTGCCAGCGCTCGTGCGCGGTCTCGGCGCCGAGCACGCCGGTCGAGATGGTCAGCACGCCGCCACCGGGCATCGCGTCGCGCGCATTGATGGCGAGGTTGAGAATGGCCAGCTCGAGTTGATTGGGATCGGTGAGGGTGGAGCCGGTATCCGCGGCCAGCCGCGTTTCGATTTTCGCCGTCGGTCCCAGAGTCCGCGGCAACATTTCGCAAATGCTTGCGATCTGCTTATTGACGTCGACCCGCTCGATCGCGAGCTCCTGCTTGCGCGCGAAGGAGAGAAGCTGGCGCGTCAGGCTGGCGCCGCGCTCGGCCGCGCGCAGCGCGCTCTCGAGATATTTGCTCGTCGGATTGTCGCCGAGTTTCTGTTTTGCCAGCTCGAGGCTCGGGATGATCGCGGCGAGCAGATTGTTGAAATCATGCGCGATGCCGCCGGTCAGTTGGCCGACCGCTTCCATCTTCAGCGCTTGACGCTGCGCCGCTTCGGCGACGATCTTGTCGGTCAAGTCGCGAATGAAGCCGTTGAAGGCGTAGCCGTCCGCGCGCGGCAGCACAGTCGCGGCGAGCTCCACCGTCAATCGCACGCCGTCGCGGCGAACCATTTCCATCTGCAGGCGATGACCGAGGAAAGCAGTTCGGCCACCCGCCACGAAACGATCGAATTCGGCCTGGAAGGCGGCGCGTCCATCCTCGGGAAAGAGAAGCTCGGCGACTTGCCGGCCGACGGCATCCTCGCGCGACCAGCCGAAAATCGCCTCGGCCTGCGAATTCCACTCGGAGACGCTGCCGCGCTGATCCCATTGCACGAACGCATCGAGCGCAGTGTTGATGATGCCGCGCGCCATGCGCTCGCTCTCGATCAGCGCCTGCTCGGCCTTGCGCCGCTCGGTGAAGTCGCGGGTCACCTTGGCATAGCCGACGATCTCGCCGCGATCGCCGCGCACCGCGTCGATCACGACATTCGCCCAAAAGCGCTCGCCGCTCTTGCGCACGCGCCAGCTCTCGGCCTCGTAGCGGCCGTCGCGCCGCGCGGCTTTCAACACGCGCTGCGGCACGCCGGCGGCGCGGTCTTCCGGCGTGTAGAAGATCGAGAAATGTTGGCCGACGATCTCGTCGCTGCTATAGCCCTTGATGCGCTCGGCGCCTGCGTTCCAATTGGTGACGTAGCCGTTCTCGTCGAGCATGAAGATCGCATAGTCGACGACGCTGTTGACGAGGAGGCGGAAGCGGCGCTCGCTTTGGCGCAGCCGCTCATAGGCCTCGGTCATCTGATCGGTGCGCGCCTCGATGCGCTGCTCGAGCATTTCGTTGAGCCGGCGTAGCGCTTCTTCCGCTTTCTTGCGTTCGGTGATGTCGACCAGCATGTTGACCGCGCCGATCAGCCGCCCGTCGGCATCGTGCAGCGGCGTCGGGTAGGGGATGAAGGGCACGCGCGTGCCGTCGGGCCGCTCCGCGATCGCCTCGGCGCCGCGCACGGCGCGGTCCTCTTTCAGCGCGACGGCCATCGGGCAGTGGTCATGTGGCAATGGCGTGCCGTCAGGATTGAGCAAGCGCCAGGTGACGCACCAATAATCGCTGCCGAGGACGGGTGTGCGTCCGGAAAACGCGATGCAAGCTTCGTTGAAGAAGATGACGCGGCCGTCGGCGTCGGTGACGTAAATCGCCGTCGGCAGCGCTTCGAGCAGATCGCGGAAGTAACGGTCGCCCCGCCGGAAGGCTTCTTCGAGCAACGCGACACTTGTCGCGGCCGGGGGGGCCGGGTCAAAGAACGTCACATCTTGTACAGCCAATTCGAAAGTCTCCTAGCCGGTGTATTTTTCCGGCCGAATGTGGCGTGAGAGGGGCGAAGTCGTGCTCATTTACGCTAGCTCGCGTTTCGCGCTTCGCTTTTGACCTGAGCCGGCGCCGGGCCATGGCTGAGATGGTCGGCGATATCATCGACCGCCTCACTCAGGTCGGTCGCGATGTCGTCGATGAAGTCCGGCCGCTCCGCCCGGCCGTCGAGATGGCCTGGCAGTCCCGACCAAAGGCCGAGCAATAGCTTTGTATCCGGTCCCGAGCGCCGCCGCAGGCGCCGCGCCAGCAAGCGGACCCGCGGCGCCGAGGCGATGCCGAGATGCGACAGGCAGATCAGCGTCGGGCTGGTTTCGGGCGTTGCCCGCCGAGCGAGCGGCGGCTCGCTCATCCAATGCCGCGCCGGCACCAGCCGCGCGGGGATGCCGCGCTCGGCGAGGAGCCGCACGAGCAGCATGGCCGCGACGTCGTCGAGCTCGTTGCGCGCGCCGAGACATTCGACGGCCGGCGGCGTTGAGGCAGTCTCGCCCGCTTCGTCATCCTCACCCAGACCCTCGATCATCTCGCGCAAGGCCTCGCTCATCTCGGCGCGGGAACGGCGCGTCAAGACGCCGCGCTCGGTATCCTCTTGCGCCATCGACAGTGCGGGGATCGCGATTTGATCGCAGAAATCTTCCAGCGTGCCGGCTTTGAGGAAACTCTCGGCCTGCTCGGTCGCCTCGGCATCGTCACCGGCAAGCAGCCGTTGATAGAAACTTTCCTCGGCGGCAAGCGGTGCTTCATTGCCCAGTAAGACGGCAACGAAGCGCAGCGGCGCCGCATAGCGGCCGATAACGACGAGGAATGCCGTGAGCGGCGTCGAGAGCACGAGCCCGATCGGCCCCCAGAGCCAGGTCCAGAAAGTCGCGGCGACCAGCACGGCGACCGGCGACATGCCGGCGCTGGCGCCGAACAGCCAAGGCTCGAGCACGTTGGTTGCGAGGATCTCCACCACGATGAAGAGGCCGAGCATCTCGAAGAAGGTGGTCCAGCCCGGCGCCACCGCGAGCGATAGCGCAAGAGGGAACATCGCCGCGAACCACGTGCCGATATAAGGGAGGAAGCGCAGCACGAAGGACATCACGCCCCAGAGCGCCGCGTTCGGCACGCCGATGACGAATCCCCCCATGCCGATCAGCGTGCCGTAGATCGCGTTGATGATGCATTGCATCAAGAGATAGCGCGATAGCCGCTCGACGGCGTCGTTCAGCATTTGGGTGGAGCGATGCAGATCGCCGGTGCCGGCAAGGCGGATGAAGCGATCGCGCAGATCCTCGCGATTGAGCAGGAAGAAGATGCTGAAGACGAAGATGAGTCCCACCATGGTCAGCGGCTTCAGCACCGGCCCGAGGACATAATCGACGACCTGCAAGAAACCGGTCTGTTGTTGGATCTCGACCGGCACCGGCGCTTGGCCCTTTGCGTTCGGCGCGTTGGGGCCCAGCGTCGCGGTCGTCGGTGTCAGCTCGTCGCGCAAATCCTGCAGCAGCTGCTCGCCCTGCTGGAAAAGCCGGTCGAGCCGCACCGTTTCGCGAAAATACTCCAGCTTGCTTTCGATGTTCGGCGTGTAGCTCGGCACTTCCTTGGTCAGCGAGGCAATTTCGCCGACGACGATCGCGCCGAACCCCGACATCACAAAGGACGCGAGGAGAACGACGGCACTCGCCGACAGCACGCGGCCGAGGTGGTGGTGTCGGAGCCACAGCATCGGCGGCGTCAGCACGAAAGTGAGCAGCCCTGCGATCGCGAGCGGCATGAAAATATCGCGCGCGACATAAAGCACCGCGGCCGCGACGACGAGCGTCAGCGCGCCGCCGATGCCGCTCGCCGCGAAGTTCGAACCTCGGTTGGCGCCGCTATCGCGCGGCGGCGGCAAAGCACCGCCGCGCGGAGCGGGCATGCCGGTCACCGGCATGGGTTGGCGTCCCCCATGACGCGGTTATCCGCGCAAGGCTCTGCCGGCGGAGATCGCCAGAACCAAGAAGACGACTGTGATCGCGACGAAAAGGAAGAAGAGGACCTTCGCGATACCCGCCGCGGCCACCGAGATGCCGGTGAAGCCGAACAGCGCCGCGATCAGCGAGATCACGAGGAAAATGAGAGCCCAGCGCAACATGATTGCTACCCGAAAAAGTGAGAACGATGCGGTTACAACAATCCCAGGGGCTTCACGGTTTCGCTTGAGCCACGCCATGCGGAGCGGCATGCTCGCGGCGCAAGACAACGGATTGAGGGCGGAATTAATGCGATTCAAAGGCAGAGCCGGCCGGCGTTTCCATGGTTTGGCGATCGGTGGTTTTTCGATCGCTTGGGCGGCCGCGGTCGCTGCGCCGGCGGCGCGCGCCCAGAAGCTCGAGCCCGTGACCATGGCAATGCCCTCGGAGGGCTTGGCTTATTCCCTTGCGTATATCGCGGACGCCAAGGGGCTGTGGGCCAAGCACGGTCTCGATCTGCACGAGGTGCTGATCGCCGGCATCGGCGCGACCAATGCGGTGATCGCGGGCAGTGTCGAACTCAGTCATGCGTCGGGCGCGAGCCTGACGCGCGCGGCGGCGCGCGGTCAGCGGCTCCTCGCCATCGTCGCGGTGCTCGATCGCGCCAGCGTCGAGATCGTGCTGCGCAAGGATATCGCCGAGGCGGCGGGCTTCGATCCGAAGGCGTCGTTGGCCGAGCGTGCCAAGGTGCTCAATGGCCGCACCATCTCGATCGACGCGATCAACTCGATCGACGACATTTTTCTGCGTGTCATCGCGAAGCGCGGCGGCCTCGGCCCGGATGCGGTGCGGCTCGCCGTGCTCAAGGCCGACAACGCGCTCGCCGCCATCGCGACCAAGCAGATCGACGGCATCGCCATGTCGCCGCCCTGGCCGCAAAGCGCGATGCTCGCGAACGGCGCGGTGCTCGTCGCGAGCGGCCTCGATGGCGATCCCTCCGATTATATGCCGCTCACCACCACGGTCGTGCTGACCAAGCCCGAGACATGCGAGAAGCGCCGCGCGATTTGCGAAGGTGTCGGCCAGGCGATGAAAGACGCCGCGCAGATCATGCACGACCAGACGGCGGAAGCGGAGGCGATCCTCTCGAAGCGTCTGCCGAACATGGATCCGAAGCTCATCGCCGCCGTGCTGCAGAAGGTTGCCAAGGCGACACCGAGCCCGCTTGCGGTGACGGCGAAGGCACTCGAGAACGCCGAGCGCCTCAACATCGAATCCGGCCTCTTGAAGCCGGAAGAAAAGCTGCCGTCCTATGATGGGCTTTTTACCGATGCCTATGTGAAATGAGAGGGTGAGGGCGAGGTCTCGCCTTAACCCGATTTCACTCCTGTGACAGCCAGGCTTGTGCCAAACTCGCGCCCGTCAACGAGGCGCGAAGACGAATGAGACAGCGGCGGAAATATTTAGGGTTGAGCGCCTTGGCCCTCCTCGTGCTGGGCGGGCTGGACGGTTGCAAGAATTCGCCCGCGGATAATCCCGCGCACGACGCTCAAACCGAAGCGGCGCGGGAGCAGGATTGCGCCAATCCCGACTGGAAGGCCGCCAATCTCGGCCTTTGGTACAATATCTGCTCCGGCGAACAGCATTAGGCGGCGGCCGAGCGGCGCCCGAGTCGCTCGAGAATACCGTGCAAAAGCGCGTCCGCGCGCGTCTCCCAGCGTGATCCGGCTTCAAATTAAGTATTTGAAATATAACGATATTTATGAGAACATAAAAGCGACTTGTATCGTTGACTGAACAGTGCCTTTGCTCCGTCGCTAAATACGAATCACGTAAGTAATTGATTTTAAAATAAAATGAATCGATTCGCGGGGGATTTCAGCTTTTTGGACGAGCGACCGAGACTCCGTCAGCAGGGCGAGTCGTTCATGCCCCGGCAAGTTACCCACAAGTCCAATCGCGCAAGTGATTGGAATCATGGGTAACCCACTGATTATCCCCGTTTTCCACAGGTCAAGCGTATAGATTTTGTATGTGCACAACCTTGACGGCTCTACCCCGTGTGGGTCACGGTCTTGGACTTGGCCGCCGCATAGACGAAAAGTCCCGCTAACCCCTGCCAGGGCGCGGGACGGTTTTAAGTGTGGTGTCCACGGCCTTCGTGTTTATGCGACCGAGCACGAAGGAACAGGGTAGAGATCGTTGAACTAGCCCGCACGTTCTGCGGCAACGCTCTCTCTGTGTCAAGTGGTTCGCATCACGACGGAGAGGGAATTTCCTCCAATGACTACGACTAATGACCCTCGCGGGCCGAGCCATAAGCTCACCTTCGAGGAAGCCGTTGACGTATGGCTGCGGGTCTGGCGCGGTGAGTACAAAAACCGGATTGCAGCGCATTACGACTGCAATGTCTGGCGTATTTACGACGTGCTGAACGGGAGATTACATCCCGGCAGCGAGCAAGCCGCACGCCAGCGGCCAAATGCGGCGTAACAAGTCCTCTAAGACGGGCGGCCGAAAGGTCGCCCGTCTCTTTCGATGATCGATATCGACGAAGAGCAGCTATTAGAAATTTTGACTGGCCGAAGCACTCGGCCCGTAGTGGTAGGCTATCTGAACACTGAACAACGCCATGCGATTGGCGCGCTGAGCCCCGTCATTTGGCTATCGAAGTACACCTTGTTCAAACTCGAAGCTCATCAGCGCGGGCGCGATTTTGAGATCTATCGGCTTCTCCCAACCATCATCGAGCACGGAGAGGCGCGAAAAGCCAATGACCGGCAGCTCTTATTCTTGTGGTCGAGTAAAAACCGTCTAAATCGACCATTCAAAGCATGTGTGAAGGTTACGCGGGATCGACGAGAAACGTTTCTTGATTCAGTTTACCGAATAAAGCGCTCTCAGATTCAGACGACGGTTGCAAGGACAACGCCCGTTCGTTTGTATCCCGACGGAAAATGGTTCACGAATTTATACGGTAATGGGTGAAGGGCGCGGGGGGCTCGAACCCCCGACTTCCCCTTTGCGAAAAGGGCGCTCTATCCAACTGAGCTAGCGCCGCATAAGATTTTGGGTGCGAGGTGGGGCCTCCATAAAACCCCACATAATGCCCTTTGCCGAGAAATTCGTGGCCACGGATCATTCGGCAAACGCTACGGCCTGGAGATTTTCACCGTGTCACTCGCACCCAATGCCAATTGAATCGCCGACTCGCGACCCTGTCAACAACTCCTAGGGTCTTGGATATTTTCTATGTACTACCAATGTGTTAGAAGTGATGGCCAAGCTGCATAATACGGCTTGGGCGAAATTTCCCCCAACCGAGCGATTCGAGTGAGAAATGCCGGATTCTCAAGAAGAACTCAGTCCAGAAGAAATCGCGAAGCGCATGGATCACGCGCTTCGTCGATCGCTGACCATGAAACCGGAACACACGCCTTCTAAAACTCGTCAGCCAAGAAAAGGCGTAGCAAAGCGTCGATTAAGCCCTCGGCGTCAGAAGCCTTAAGCTTACGCCCTCTCTTTGAGCGCGCTTCCTTGCCGCCGCTTGCCACGAGGATTTCGATACGTCAGCCGCTTACCGTCCGCGCCCCTAATCGCGCGCGTCGTGCGTTCTGCATCGTCGACGCCGAGCTTAGCGCGGTTGCTGTAGCGGAAATCGAACTCGGCCAAATACCGCTTTAGGTGCTGCTCGCCGCAGTGCTGGTAGACGCCTTCCATGCCGCGACGGAAGATCGAGAAGAAGCCTTCAACTGTGTTCGACGTAACGTCGCCGCGCGCGTATTCCTTCTCGGAATGGTTCACAGCCGCATGCTCGGCAAACTCTTTGCCGGGACGCTTGTAGTGCTGCGCTTCGTCGGTGTGCAGGCGGCTATCGAGCACGATGTTCTCGAAGAGGACCTTGCGAACCGTCGCCGCGTCGATGTCCTTCACATGGAATGAGCGAGCACGGCCACCACGCTCAACGAGCGTCATAACCTTTTGCTTCGTCGCGTAGCCGCGCACTTTCTGCCAGCCCACGCCGTTGACGAAAATCTCTTGTGGCTTGCCGATAAAAAGCTCGTCGGCCTCCACCACCTTGCCCTTGCCGCCAAGCGGCTCGCCGTCATAGTCGGCCATCGCCTCGCGGATACGGTGCGCCATGAACCACGCCGATTTGTAGGTGATGTTCAGCGTGCGATGCAGCTGATGCGCGCTGAAGCCTTTCTTTGAGGCGTTGTAGAGGCGGAAGCCGAGCAGCCACTTGTGCAGCGGGATATGGCTGCGCTCGTAGACCGTGCCGACGCGAACTGTGAACTTCTTCCGGCAATCGCCGCAATGATACCAGCCCGCGCCCATGCTCGAACCGCCTAGGACTTTCACCTTGGGGCCGACTTGGCCGCAGAACGGACAGACCGGACCATTAGGCCAGCGAATCGCCTCTAGATGTTCTCTGGCGGCTTCTTCGTCGTGGTAGACGGGGTGGGAGAGTTCTACGGGCGTCATGATGTGCTTTCCAGTAAGTGACTGGAATATCGCACATCGCATCTGTTCAGTCAACGATATAATTGGGACATAAAAAGAACTTGCCATTCCTAGAACAAATCGTGTACTCGATTTGTCCTGACATTGAACGGCTGACCGGCCTATGGAATAAGGAGTTGGGGAATGTCGAGCACCGCTCTTCGCCTGGTGGATAGGGATACGATGGATAAGCAGAAGGCGCTCGACGCCGCGTTGGGCCAGATTGAGCGCGCTTTCGGCAAAGGCTCGATCATGAAGCTCGGTTCGCGCGAGGCCGCGACCGATAGCGAAGTGATCTCCACCGGCTCGCTCGGCCTCGATATCGCGCTCGGCATCGGCGGCTTGCCGCGCGGCCGTATCATCGAAATCTACGGCCCGGAAAGCTCGGGCAAGACGACGTTGGCGCTGCACGTCATCTCCGAAGCGCAAAAGAGCGGCGGCACCTGCGCCTTCATCGACGCGGAGCACGCGCTCGATCCGGTCTACGCCCGTAAGCTCGGCGTCAATATTGACGAATTGCTGATCTCGCAGCCCGACGCCGGCGAGCAGGCGCTCGAGATCGCCGACACGCTGGTGCGCTCGGGTGCGATCGATGTGCTGGTGGTCGATAGCGTCGCGGCGCTCGTGCCGCGCGCCGAGCTCGAAGGCGAGATGGGCGACAGTCACATGGGCCTGCATGCCCGCCTGATGAGCCAGGCGCTGCGCAAGCTCACCGGCTCGATCTCCAAATCGCGCTGCATGGTGATCTTCATCAATCAAATCCGCATGAAGATCGGCGTGATGTTCGGCAACCCCGAAACCACGACCGGCGGCAACGCGCTGAAATTCTACGCCTCGGTCCGTCTCGACATCCGCCGCATCGGCGCGATCAAGGAGAAGGAACAGACCACCGGCAACCAGACGCGCGTCAAGGTGGTGAAGAACAAGATGGCACCGCCGTTCAAGCAGGTCGAATTCGACATCATGTATGGCGAAGGCGTCTCCAAGCGCGGCGAGCTCATCGATCTCGGCATCCAGGCCGGGGTGGTCGAGAAGTCGGGTTCCTGGTTCGCCTATGACGGCCAGCGTATTGGCCAGGGCCGCGAAAACGCCAAGCAATATCTCAAGGACAACCCTGAGATTGCCGATGCGATCGAGCGCGCGATCCGCACCAATGCCGGCCTCGTCGCCGACGCGATGATGGCCGCGGGCGGTGGCCCCGGCGGCGACGCCGAGGAGTAATCGCTTCTCGGCTCACCCCGAACCCTCACTCCAAGCCCTTGTCCGCTGATACCGAGCGGCGCCCCATGAGCCTCGATGGCTCTCCGGCGCCGCTCTTCTTTTGGCTAAGGCGCTGGTGGCCAAGGCGAAATATAAAAAATGCGAAACGAACCCAACGCGAACCGGAGCGGCGGCGATACGGGATGGGTGAGACATTTGGTGCCGGGTCGCACGTCCCGAGCGCCGCTTTACGGTTCGACTCGCCTCGGCTAAACCCTTACGGGGTCCGGGCTTTTTCGTCTCGCCTGACTTGGCCCGGTCGGGGGAAAGAACCATTTTAGGCTCATGCTGACCAACGATATCCGCGCTGCGTTTCTCGATTATTTTGCCAAGAACGGCCACGAGGTGGTGTCATCCTCGCCGCTCGTGCCGCGCAACGACCCGACCCTGCTCTTCACCAATGCGGGGATGGTGCAATTCAAGAACGTCTTCACCGGCGCCGAGAAGCGCGGCTATAGCCGCGCCACGACGGCGCAGAAATGCGTCCGCGCCGGCGGCAAGCATAACGACCTCGAGAATGTCGGCTACACCGCCCGGCATCACACCTTCTTCGAGATGCTGGGCAATTTCTCCTTCGGCGATTACTTCAAGGATCGCGCGATCGAGCTCGCCTGGAACCTCATCACCAAGGAATACGGCGTCGCCAAGGACAAGCTGACCGTCACCGTCTATTCCGAGGACGAAGAGGCGGCGACGCTCTGGAAGAAGATCGCCGGGCTTTCGGACGACCGCATCATCCGCATTGCCACCTCGGACAATTTCTGGGCGATGGGCGAGACCGGGCCCTGCGGCCCGTGCTCGGAGATTTTCTACGATCATGGCGACAAGATCCCCGGCGGCCCGCCCGGCAGCGCCGATGCCGATGGCGACCGCTTCGTCGAGATCTGGAATCTCGTGTTCATGCAATATGAGCAAGTCTCGCCCAACGATCGGCGCAATCTGCCGCGCCCCTCGATCGATACCGGCATGGGTATCGAGCGCATCGCCGCGGTGATGCAAGGCAAGCACGACAATTACGACACCGACACGCTGCGCTCCCTGGTACTGGCCTCGGCCGAGGCCAGCAAAGTCGCGGCCGACGGGCCGCAAGCGGTGTCGCATCGCGTCATCGCCGACCATCTGCGCGCCTCGTCGTTCCTCATTGCCGATGGCGTGCTGCCGTCGAAGGAAGGCCGCGGCTATGTGTTGCGCCGGATCATGCGCCGGGCGATGCGTCATGCGCATATCATCGGTTGCCAGGAGCCGCTGATGTGGCGTCTCGTGCCGTCCCTCATTCGCCAGATGGGCGCCGCCTATCCCGAGCTCGGCCGCGCCGAAGCCCTCATCACCGAGACGCTGAAGCTCGAAGAAACCAATTTCAAGCAAACGCTCGAGCGCGGCTTGAAGCTGCTTGACGAGGAAGACGCGAAGCTGAAGCCGGGCGAGCATTTCTCCGGCGATGTCGCCTTCAAGCTCTACGACACGTTCGGCTTTCCGCTCGATCTGACGCAGGACGTGCTGCGCTCGCGCGAGCGCCAGGTTGCGGTCGACGCGTTCAACGCGGCGATGGAGCGGCAGCGCGAGGATGCGCGCAAGAGCTGGGTCGGCTCGGGCGAAGCGGCGACCGGACAGCTATGGCTCGAGCTCCGCGAGAAGCTCGGCGGAACGGAGTTTCTTGGTTACGAGACTCATGTCGCCGAAGGGCAGATCGTCGCGCTCGTCGTCGACGGCAAGGAAGTCGAGACGGCGATGACCGGGACCGAGGCGGCGATCGTTACCAACCAGACGCCGTTCTATGGCGAGAGCGGCGGCCAGCAGGGCGATACCGGCACGCTGTTCTCGGTGGGCGGCGGCCAGTTCGCGGTGCGCGATACACAGAAGCACGCCGGCGATCTCTTCGTTCATATCGGCACGGTGACGGGCGGCGCCTTCAAACGCGGCGACGTCGTCGAACTGCGCATCGATGACGAGCGCCGCACCCGGCTGCGCGCCAATCACTCGGTCACCCATCTGCTGCATGAGGCGCTGCGCCGCCGGCTCGGCGAGCATGTGACGCAAAAGGGCTCGCAGGTCGCGCCCGACCGGCTGCGCTTCGACTTCGCGCAGCCGCGGGCTCTCACCGACGAAGACGTGCAGATCGTCGAGGGCGAGGTCAACAAGCGCATTCGCGAGAATGCCGAGGTCACGACGCGGCTCATGACGCCGGACCAGGCGATCGAGCAGGGCGCGATGGCGCTCTTCGGCGAGAAATACGGCGACGAGGTGCGCGTGGTTTCTATGGGTGAAGATCATGACGATGATCTTCACCCGCATCCCTTCTCGGTCGAGCTGTGCGGCGGCACGCATGTACGCCGCACCGGCGATATCGGTTTCTTCAAGATCGTCAGCGAAGGCGCGGTCGCCTCGGGCGTCCGCCGCATCGAAGCCGTCACCGGTCCCGCGGCCGAAGAATATGTCGGTCGCGAAGAAGGGCTGCTGCAGGAGGCGGCCAACGTGTTGCGTACCTCGGCGGCCGAATTGCCGGCACGTCTCGCGGCACTGCTCGAAGAGCGCAAGAAGCTCGAGCGCGAGCTCAGTGACGCGCGCCGCGCCGCCGCGACCGGTGGGGGCGGCGGACAGCAAGCCGCGGCCAAAGAGATCGCCGGCGTGAAATTCGCCGGCCGTGCACTCGAAGGCGTCCCGGCGAAAGAGCTGAAGAGCCTCGCCGACGACCTGAAGAAAGAGGTCGGCTCGGGCATCGTCGCGCTCGTCGCCAGCGCCGAGGGCAAGGCGTCGATCGTGGTCGGCGTGACCGAGGATCTGGCCAAGCGCTTCAGCGCCGTCGATCTCGTCCGCGTCGGCTCCGAAGCCATCGGCGGCAAAGGCGGCGGCGGCCGCCCCGACATGGCCCAAGCCGGCGGGCCCGATGGATCGCGCATCAACGATGCGCTGACCGCGATCGAGAGAGCGGTGGCGGAGAAGGCGGCGAATTAGCGGTTAGGGCTTCGGCAGCGCGCGCACGTAGCGCTTGTCGATGAACTGAGTGGGATCGATCTCAGCCTTCAGAAGACCCTGCGCCCGGTACCAGGCAATCTGCCGGATAACGTCATCGACATCGAGCCGCGCTTCGGCGTCGATATATTGAATGCCGGAGGCGACGAGCGCCGGCGGCTGATCGAGATGTTTCGCGAGGAGAGTAATGACGGCCGGTGCCGATTCGCTATCGGCGCGCCGCTCGTCCTCGCCGGTGAAGGCGTTGTGGTAATCGCGCGCCGCCTTGCGATAGCCTCGCAGGAAGGCCTCGACAGTCGCGCGGCGTTGATCGGCAACTTTCGCCGATGTGAAGGCGGCGCCGTTTTGCCACGGTGTTTCGTCGCCGACATAGCCAAGGAGCTTGATATCGCCGCGGTCGATCGCTTGCTGCGCGTAGCTCACGGGCACGATCGCGGCATCGACGGTCCCGCCGGTCAGCGCCGCAATCTGGGCCGGGTTGGAGGGCAGGGGCACGATCCGGATCGATGACGGATCGAAGCGGTACTTCTCCATCAGCAACACCAGGTCGTAATGCACCGGCGCGCCGAATTGTGTGATCGCGACCGAGTGACCGGGAAAATCGCGCACCGATTTGAGGCCCTTGTCATAGGCACTTTTGGCGACGAGATAGGCGGAGAGTTGAAAGCCGGGCGCCTCGCGCGTTCCCGCGGCAATGATCCGCAATGTAGCGCCGAGATTGTAGAGCCCACCGGAAAGGCCCGTGGCGCCGAAATCGAGATCGCCCGACGCGACGGCAACCGCGATCGGGGGCGCCGAATCGAAAAAGACCAATTCCGGATCGAGCCCTTCCGCTGACCAATATTGGCGGTCGATCGCGACCAACACGGGCGATGCGGTTCGCACGACGCCAATGCGGATGTGCTCAGCCGCGGCAGCCTCGTCCGCCGGCACATGAAGCGTGCCGAGCAGCATCATGAGCAAGGCGATCCATTTCCGTCGCGTCGAGGTCCTCATGCTTTCCCCGCTTCCCCGAACCGCTCGCACGATACCCGAAGCTGGCATAAAGGAAATTCGTGATTTAGACTACCCCGATAACCGGGCGTTATAGGCCATGCCGCCGAAAGAACCTTCGCTCGATCGCCGCTTGCGACTGCGCGATCTGAAGTTGCTGCAGGAAATCGCGCGGTTGGGCAGCATGGCCAAGGCAGCGCGCGAGCTTGGTATCACGCAGCCGGCCGTATCGAAGGCGCTTTCCGATCTCGAAACCCTGCTCGGCGTTCGTTTGCTCGATCGCACGACCGGCGGCGTTACGCCGACCGATTACGGCACTGCGTTGCTGCGCCATGCCGCCGTGATGTTCGACGCGCTGCGCCAGGCAAACCTCGATCTCGCGCATCTTGCCGACCCGTCGGTCGGCGCGTTGCGGATCGCCTGTCCCGAATTCATCGCCGCGGGCATTCTGCCGGTCGCGCTCGAGCATTTCGCGAAGCGATTTCCGCGTGTCGTGATCGATGTCGTGCAGGCCGAAAACATAGCGCCCGAATTCCGGCTTCTGCGCGACCGGCAAGTCGATCTGATGATCGGGCGCGTGCCATCGTGTTCGGGCGCTCACGAAGAGGATGTGGCGATCGAGTTTCTGTTCAGCGAACGGATGCATGTCGTTACCGGACCGACCAGTCGCTGGGTGAAGAAGCGCACGCTGACCCTTGCCGACATCGCGAGCGAGCGTTGGACGCTGCCGCCGGCGGATAGCGTCGCCGGCGGCCTTGCCCGCGAGGCTTTCGCCGCGGAGGGGCTATCGGAGCCTTGCGCGACGATCGTTTCGTTTTCGCTGCATCTGCGCAAGGCCGCGGCAGCTTCCGGCGAGTTCCTCACCGTGCTGCACGATTCTGTCCTGCAGCTCAGTCGCGAGCGATCGGCTCTGCGCATTCTGCCGATCGTCCTCAAAATCAAAGTGCAGCCGGTGGCGATCATCACGCTCAAGCGCCGGACACTTCTTCCGGCCGCGCAGCCTTTCATGGCGTGCTTGCGTGCGGCGGCCGCGCGCTTAAAGCAAAACCCCCGAGGATGACCTCGGGGGTTTGATTGGCCAACGCGTGAAGCCGCGTCAGAGAGCAGCGAGCGCGTCGTTCAGCGTCTTGCTCGGCCGCATCGCCGCCGACGTCTTCGCCGGATCGGGCAGATAATAACCGCCGGTATCCACCGGCTTGCCCTGCGCGGCGATCAGCTCGGCATCGATCTTGGCCTCGTTAGCCGCCAGCGCCTCTGCCAACGGTTTGAAGCGGGCTGCCAGTCCCGTGCTGTTGTCCCGGCGCGCCAATGCCTTTGCCCAATAGAGTGCCAGGTAGAAATGACTGCCGCGATTGTCGATCTCGCCGACCTTGCGCGCCGGCGAACGGTTATGCTCGAGGATCTCGCCGTTCGCCTCATCGAGGGTCTCGGCGAGGACCTTCACGTCCTCGTTCCCCGTGGTCTGCGCCAGATGCTCCAGCGACGCGCCCAGCGCCAGGAACTCGCCCAGCGAATCCCAGCGCAGATAGTCTTCGTGCCGGAACTGCTCGACATGCTTGGGCGCCGAACCGCCGGCGCCGGTCTCGAACAATCCGCCGCCCTGCAGCAACGGAACGATCGATAGCATCTTGGCCGACGTGCCGAGTTCCATGATCGGGAAAAGATCGGTCAGGTAGTCGCGCAGCACATTGCCCGTGACCGAGATGGTATCGAGCCCCTTGCGGATACGCTCGACCGAGAGCTTGGTCGCCTCGACCGGCGGCAGGATGCGGATGTCGAGTCCCGAAATGTCCTCGTTCTTCAGGTATTTCTCGACCTTGGCGATCAACTGCGCATCGTGCGCGCGGTTTTTGTCGAGCCAGAACACCGCCGGGGCGCCGGTGAGGCGCGCGCGGCGCACGCCGAGCTTCACCCAATCCTGGATCGGCGCGTCCTTGACCTGGCACATGCGGAAGATGTCGCCGGCCTCGACCTTCTGCGACATCAGAACCGTGCCGTCATCGGCCACCACGCGGATCGTTCCATCCGTGGCGGGTTCGAACGTCTTGTCGTGCGAGCCATACTCCTCGGCCTGCTGCGCCATCAAGCCGACATTCGGCACCGAGCCCATCGTCTTCGGGTCGTAGGCGCCGTTCGCCTTGCAGTCGTCGATGACGGCCTGGAACAGCGTCGAGTAGCAACGATCGGGGATCGCGGCAATGAGGTCGTGCAGCTTGCCGTCGGGGCCCCACATCTTGCCGCCTTCGCGGATCATGGCCGGCATCGAAGCGTCGATGATCACGTCGCTCGGCACGTGCAGATTGGTGATGCCCTTGTCGGAATTGACCATGGCGAGGTCCGGCTGCTTCGTATAGACGGCCTGGATATCGGCCTTGATCGCGGCCTTTTCGGCCTCCGGCAACGTTTCGATCCGGATCAGCAGGTCGCCGATGCCGTTATCGGGATCGACGCCGAGCTTCGTGAGGGTGGCGCCATGCTTCTCGAACACGTCGGCGAAGTACACGGAAACACAATGGCCGAAGATGATGGGATCGGAGATCTTCATCATCGTGGTCTTGCAGTGGAGCGAGAACAGGATGCCGTCCTTTTTCGCGGCCGCGATCGCCTCGGCGAAGAATGCACGCAACGCCTTCCGGTTCATCACCGAGCAGTCGATGACCTCGCCGGCCAGAAGCGCGATCTTCGGCTTCAGCACCGTGACGGTGCCGTCGGCAGCGGCCAGCTCGATCCGGCAGTTGGTCGGCGCCGCGATCGTCGTTGCGACCTCCGAACCATAGAAATCGTTGCCCGTCATGTGCGCGACGCGGGTTTTGGAGTCCTTGCTCCAGGTGCCCATCTTGTGCGGATTGTGGCGCGCATACTGCTTGACGGCGCCGGCGGCGCGGCGATCGGAATTGCCTTCGCGCAGCACCGGATTGACGGCGCTGCCGAGCACCTTGCCGTAGCGGGCGCGGATTTCCTTATCCGCGGGCGTCGCGTCGCTGTCCGGATAGTTCGGGACGTCGTAACCCTTGCTCTGCAACTCCTTGATCGCGGCCTTCAGCTGCGGGATCGAGGCGGAGATATTGGGCAGCTTGATGATGTTGGCCTCGGGGCGCATCGCCAGCTTGCCAAGCTCGGCGAGCTCGTCGTTGATCTTTTGCTCCGGCTTCAGCTTGTCGGGGAAGTTGGCGATGATGCGCCCGGTCAGCGAAATGTCCTTCAGCTTGATCTTCACGCCGGCTGCCGCGACGAAGGCTTCGACGATCGGCAGCAGCGAAAACGTCGCAAGCCCCGGGGCTTCATCAACCTTCGTCCAAACGATTTCGAGATCTGACACTCTTGAACCTCCGCGCGCCGCTTTCGATTTCGGCTGATCTGAGCTGATGACGATGATGGCCCGTCTTTTTGCACCGCCGCGACGGAAAGGCAACCTCCGTGCGAGCGGCGGCCTGTCACACCTTAAGGTCGAAAATCCTTGCCAAAACAGGCTGGAATCACCTCTTCGGCGCGCGACACGACCTCGTAGAGCCGCGCCGCGTCCGGTTGGGCGAAGCCGGACGCGATAACCCGGTCGACCAAGGCCAAAAGCGGCCGCCAGTACTCCAACGTATCGACCAGGACGATCGGCTTTTGTAAGAAGCCGAGCTGGCGGAGGGTGATCGCCTCGAAGGCCTCGTCGAGCGTGCCGAGGCCCCCCGGCAGCACGGCGACCGCATCCGACAGGGCGAACAGCTGGCGCTTGCGTTCCTGCATGTCGGGAACGACGACGAGATTGCTGACCCCGGCATGCGCGATCTCCTTGTTATGGAGACCAGTCGGGATGACCCCAATGACCGGGGCGCCGGCGGCGAGGGCGGCGTCGGCGACCAGCCCCATCATTCCGACCCGCCCCCCGCCGTAGACCAGCTCAAGACCGGCTTGGCCGATGGCCGCGCCGAGGACCGTAGCCGCCTCGCGATAGGCCGTCTCGGCCGGCATCGAGGCGCCACAGAAAACGCAAAGACGCTTGGCGCTCATGCGGTTGCGGCCGTCGGAAAAGCTGACAGATTAAACGAGGTCATGATTAAGGTCTGATTATAAGTATCTGTTTCTCAAAGAACAGTTTTCGGCGGCACGAGCGTTGCACAAAGAGGTCCGAGATTGGAAAAGCCCATAGAGGACTGATAATGGACCGGGTGAGGATTTTTGCGTGTGCTGGCGCTGGTGTGGCTCTGTCGGCGCTCGGGTGGTTCGCAGCGAGCGCTCAAGCCACGCTGCCAGAGGTTTCGGTCGATGCGTTGAGCCGGTCGACCGGTGTGGCGCTGCTCGGCTTCTCGATGCTTGCCGCGGGGCTGGTGTTCCGCGCCGCGATACAGGGAGAAAAGAAAGCTCCGGAGAGCCGTCCGCAAGCCCGTGAATTTCGACGCGGCTTCGGCGACTGCGCGGTTCGGGCGCAAGCACAACTGCGCCAGCCGACCCAGCGCGGCGTCGTCGTCTCGTTGCGTCGCGCCGTCGCGGAGCAGGGCACCGAATTCGTCTCGCCGGCCGATACGGGAACGGCGCTGCCCGCTTCCGAGATCGAGCGACTTCAGGACCTGCTGCGCGACCGTGCCGCGCACCTCGTCGCATGCAAGACCGACATGGCCAAGCGCAGCTTCATGCGCAGCGGTGTCGATCTGCATGGAATCACACCCCAGTAAGACCGAAGGAAGGGACGAGGCGATCACGGTCTCGTCTTCGCCCGCGTCATAGCACGCGGCCCCCGAAGATAGGGCGTCCGGCGCGATCTTCGATCTCGATGACCCAGAGATCGGGATCGCGTTTGACCTGCCGCTCGATATAGGCGTCGGCGGTTGGTTCATCGACCGGCGCGGCGCCGGTCGCCCGCATCCACGCGAGTTCGCCTTCGAGGGTGCGCGTTTGCGCGAGAATCGAGAACCCGTTCTCGAGCTGATTGAGCTTGATGAGGATGGCGCCGGCATCGGCGTCGCCGCGCCGCGCCACGACGATCGGAATCGCTTGTGCGCTCGCGAGCCGCAACGCCGCCTGCACGACCAGCCCGGTTTTGAGCCGCGGTTCCATCCCCCAATCGCTTTCCCCGAAACGAGCTCAGAAACCGAAGCGTTCGCGCTTAGACTTGCTGGATCGCCGAAAGCAGCCAGCGGCCGCCGGGGCTGCGGGCGAAGGTCCACATCTCGCTGGCGTCGACCGAGTTCTGCGGATCGCCGCCGACGATGATCTCGCCCTCGCGCGCATTGCCGCCGCTGCGCACGGTGTAGTCGCGTGCGCGCCACTGCATCAGGGCGGTTGCATAATGCATTCGGCCTTCGTCCCAGGCTTCGCGCACTTCGCCTTTGATCAACGCGACGTCGGCGACCTTGTTGGCGACACCCTGGCTCTCGTTCTCGGCGAGCTGTTCCGCGAAATAGGACAGCATCTCAGGCGTCGTATATTGGCGCAGCGCGCCGAGATCGCCGTCGCTCCAGGCTTTCTGTACACTTTTGAGAAGAGATTCGAATTCATCGTAATCGCTTTGCGCCACGCCGATTGTCGCGAGCCGCGGCTGCGAATAGGCGGAGTAGCCGGCGCTCATCGGCGACATGCCGCTATAGCCGCTCGTGTAGAGTCCGCCGGAACCCATCATGCCGCCGCCGCTGAAGGGCATGCCGAGGCTTTGGTCGCGGAACATGCGGAAGACGAACCAGATAGCCCCGATCAGGATCAGCCAGGTGAAGATCGAGCCGAACATGCCGCCGACGCCATAGCCCATGCCGAAATGCGGGAAGAGCAGGCTGCCGATCCAAGAGCCGAGGAAGCCGCCGGCCAAACCGGTCAGGAAGGGGTGACGGGTGCCGAAGCCGCCGCCGTAGCCGGGTGCCGTACCATAGGGCGCACTCGGATTGGTCTGCGGCGTGATGCTGCGCTGAATGGGCGCTGCGCCGTTGGAGTTGTAAGTCTGGGATCCGCGGCTACCCATGCTAGAAAAGCTGCTGCCGCCACCGGCTCGGTAGCTGCCGCCGGCGCGGGCCTCTGCCAAGGCCGGCGATAAGGCCATGAAAATGGCTAGCAAAACCGCCATCCAGCGCACCGTTCCCCGGCCCATTCCCCGCCATACCATCGCCAAATTTCCCTACCTTATTTAGGTGGCTAATATCTCGTTCGCCGGTCCCTATTCTGCAACGGCGGGAGGGGTAAATTAAACGGCGATAACCATATCCCGTTTGGGCGGCAACTTTGGCGGGGGACGCACATTATGGAGACAATGGCCCGGAGAGCCGCTGACCTGGACAGCGGGCGCGATTCCGCGCTCGACCGCTATCGTATCGTGAGGGCCAGGACCGAGGCGCTGGCGGCACCGCTTTCGCCTGAAGACCAGACTGTCCAATCAATGCCCGATGTCAGCCCGACCAAATGGCATCGCGCGCATGTGACCTGGTTCTTCGAGAATTTCATTCTCGCGCCGTTCGACAATGGCTATCGGGCATACGATCCGGCCTACGGGTTTCTCTTCAATTCCTATTACGAGGGTGCGGGGCCGCGCCATCCGCGGCCGGCGCGCGGGATACTGTCGCGACCAAGCGTCACGGACATCGCGCGCTATCGTGCGCATGTCGATGAGTCGATGACCGATCTCGTCGCGAGCGCCAGTACGACGCTGTGGCAACAGCTCGCGCCCCTCGTCGAACTTGGCCTGCATCACGAAGAGCAGCATCAGGAATTGATCCTGATGGATATCAAGCACGTGCTGTCGATGAACCCGCTCGATCCGGTTTACGTGCCGGCGCCGTCGATCGCGAAGCGCAATGCGTCGGCACCCCCCGATTTTGTTGCCTTCGATGGCGGGCTGCGCCAAATCGGTCACGAGGGAACAGACTTTGCGTTCGACAATGAAGGCCCGCGCCACAAGGTCTGGCTGGAGCCGTTCCGTCTTGCCTCGCGCCTCGTCACGTGCGGCGAGTATCGCGCATTCATCGCGGATGGTGGTTATCGCCGCGCCGAGCTCTGGCTGTCGGATGGCTGGGCAACGGTGAAGAGCGAGGGCTGGGAGGCGCCGCTCTATTGGCGGCGCGAAGACGGCGATGCGTGGTCGATCTTCACGCTCGGCGGCCGGCGGCCGGTCGATGACGACGAGCCCGTCGTCCATGTGAGCTATTACGAGGCCGATGCGTTCGCGCGGTGGTCGGGCAAGCGCTTGCCGACCGAGGCCGAATGGGAGGTCGCCGCGCTCGAAAGCGCTTTGCCGCTGCAGAATGGCAATCTGATGGATCGCGCGATTTATCATCCCCAACCTGCTCCGGCGGGCGACGAAAAACTGCAACAAATGATCGGCGATGTTTGGGAGTGGACGGCCAGTCCCTATATGCCTTACCCCGGCTATCGGCCGCCCGAAGGAACCATCGGCGAATACAACGGCAAGTTCATGGCCAATCAGATGGTGTTGCGCGGCGGCGCGGCGGTCACGCCGCCAGGTCACGTTCGTTTCACCTATCGCAATTTCTTTTATCCCGCCTCGCGTTGGGCGTTCGGCGGCATACGTCTGGCGGAGGATCAATGAGCGCTCAACCGGTTCGTGCGACCTTCCACGATTTTGCTCCGGAGCCCGAAAGCTTCCGCGATTGCGTGATCGCGGGGCTGAGTCAGCGGCAGAAAGAGATTCCGTGCCGCTTCCTTTATGACGAACGCGGTTCCGAGCTGTTCGAGGCGATCTGCGAGACGCGCGAATATTATCCGACACGCACCGAGACCGGCATTTTGGCCGATTGCGCGCGCGAGATCGCGGCGCTGATGGGGCCGCAATGCCAGCTGGTCGAATTCGGCAGCGGTTCGTCGCGCAAGGTGAGGCTGCTGCTCTCGGCGTTCGAGCGGCCGTCGTCCTATGTCGCGATCGAGATTTCGCGCGAGGCACTGCAGCAAGCGGCCGACGACGTCGCCGCGCTCTTTCCTCAGATCGACGTGCGCGCGGTCTGCGCCGATTACATGGAGCCGCTCGATCTCGCCGAAATTCCGGAGCCCAAACACGGCCGGCGGCTCGGCTTCTTCCCGGGCTCGACCATCGGCAATCTCGATCGGCCGGGCGCCATACAGTTCCTACGCCGTTGTCGCGGGGTTGTCGGGCCGAACGGCGCGATGCTGGTGGGGGTCGATCTCAAGAAGGACGCACGGCTGCTGCACGCTGCCTATAACGACGCGGCGGGGGTCACGGCGTCCTTCACGATGAACCTGCTGATGCGGATGAATCGCGAACTCGATGCCGATTTCGACCTGACGAAATTCATGCACGACGCGTCCTACAATCCGGTCGAAGGGAAGATCGAGATCTGCATCCGTAGCCTTGCCGAGCAAACCGTCACCGTCGCCGGCGAGCGCTTCCACTTCCGCCGCGGAGAAGGCATCCATACGGAGGATTCCTGCAAATACAGCGTCGCCGAGTTCCAGGCGCTCGCCGCCCGCGCCGGCTTCGCGCCGAGCCAAGTCTGGACCGATTCCGCCCAGCTCTTCAGTATTCACCTGCTGACACCCGCCTGAAGCCGATAGGGCGCCGGCGACCCTCCCCAAACGACCCCTCCCCAAACGACAATGCCCGGCGCAAGGCCGGGCATCCAGAACCACACGTTACGGCGAAACTAGCGACGGCGCGCCTGCGGCGGCCGGGGCCGGTTCGGCGGCGGCGCGGCGGCGGCGCGCTCGTCCTTGTGGCGGAAATTGATCCGCCCCTTGGTGAGGTCGTAAGGCGTCATCTCGACCGTAACCCGATCCCCGGCGAGGATACGGATACGGTTCTTTTTCATCTTTCCGGACGTATAGGCAAGGGTCTCGTGGCCATTGTCGAGTTTTACGCGGAACCGCGCGTCAGGCAAAAGCTCGGTCACCACGCCGTCGAATTCGATCAGATCTTCCTTGGCCAAAGCCGCTCCTTGAGTTGCCCGATTACTTGCTGGCGAGCACCGGCTGGATATGGGTGCCGTCACCGACTTCGTCAGGGACGTTGACGGCGACTTTATCGCCGGTTTTCACGCCGTCCACAATACTGACGTTGGCGCCGTCGCTGTCGCCGATTCGCACCTTGCGGAAAGACACAACGCCGTTGTCGTCGACAGCAGCCACAAAATTGTCGTTGCCGCGCAAGATGAGCGCGCCGACCGGGATTTGCGGCGAACTGGGAAGTTTGAGGTGCAGCGTGGCGTAGACGAAGGAGCCGGGCACCAGGAAGTTCTGGCTGTTGTCGATATCCATCTCAATGAGCAGGGTGCGCGTCTTGGGATCGAGGGCGCCCGAAGTGCGGGCGATCTTCGTCGTGATCGAGCGGCTGCGGTCGGATGCGTCGGTGATGGTCGCGGCGTCGCCGACATGAATATAAGGCACATCGCGCTGCTCGACATAAGCGGTGACGCGCAACCTCGAATTGTCGGACAGCGTGACGATCGGCAGGGCGCTCGACTGCGCGGTCGCGGCCGATTGGACGAGCGCGCCAGGATCGGCGAAGCGCGCGGTTACCACGCCGTCGAAAGGCGCGGTGATGGTTTCGTAGCCCTTCATCGTCGCAAGGTTTTTCACGGATTGCTCGGCCATGCGCAGATTGGTGTCGGAGGTCTGCGCCGCCTGGACCGCGACATTGCCGCGCGTCAGCAGATCCTTGTCGCGCTGCGCGAGGCGGCGCTTGTTATCGAGATCGGCGACGGCTGCGTCATAGAGAGCGTCCGTTTCGGCCGAGGAAATTTCGGCGAGCTTGTCGCCGGCTTTGACCTTGTCGCCCTTATCGACCGAGATCGATTTGAGATAGCCGCTGACCTTGGAGAAGAGCGTCGCGCTGGAGAACGCACGCGCATCGCCGAGCAGTTGGATGTCGCGCACCGAGGGGCTAGTTGCGACACTGACAACCTGAACGACCGGTCCGCGCGCGGCGGTCGCATCGAGCGTATCGCGCGCCGCCGCGATCTCCGCGTAGCGGCCATGCACCACATATCCGGCGACGATCGCCGCTGCAATGAGGGCTAATCCGCCCCACAGATAGACGCGCAACCCACCCGAGCGTCTAGCCATGACTATGCTCTCCTTGAACAGCGCCTGCCGCCTCGGCGTCAAAGCGCCGGTCGAGTTCATATAGCGTGGGCGGCTTTTTGCGCAATAAGGTGTAGAAAACCGGTACAAGGAACAACGTCGCGACGGTTGCGGCGGCGAGGCCGCCGATCACGGCGCGGCCGAGCGGCGCGTTCTGCTCGCCGGCTTCGCCAAGGCCCAGCGCCATCGGCGTCATGCCGAGGATCATGGCGAGCGCCGTCATCATGATGGGCCTGAGACGCGTCTTGGCGGATTCGACGATGGCGGTGAGCGGATCGAGATTGTCGCGCGTGCGGATGTCGTTGGCGAAGCTGACGACCAGGATCGAGTTCGATACCGCGATGCCGACCGTCATGATCGTCCCCATCAGGGATTCGACGTTGATGGTGGTGTGCGTCAGCACCAGCATCCAGATGATGCCGATCAGCGCGCCGGGCAGCGCCATCATGATGATGAACGGATCGATCCACGACTGAAAGAGAATGACCAGCAATGCATAGACGAGGATGATCGCGAGGATCAGGCCGAGGCCGAGATTGCGGAACGAGGTTTCCATCACCTGGTTTTGACCGCGAATATCGATGTGCGTCGACAGCGGCTGACCCTTCATGACCTCGTCGATGGCTTTGTGAATATCGCCGGCGACGCCGCCGAGATCGCGGCCGTCGACATTTGCCGCGACGTCGACGACGCGGGCGACCGTGTAATGGCTGACCGATTCAAACCCAGTGATCGGCCGCACCGACGCGACATCGGCGAGGCGCGTCACGGGCGCGTTCGGCATGGTTGCGAGCGAGCTGGTCGGCGGCGCCGTCGCTGAAACCGGCGCGTTCGGCTGGCTGACCGAGATGCCCATGAGATCGGGGACGGTCTGAATTTGCGTGATCGGATCGAGCACCGAGACGCTGTAATTGACGTTGGTCTGCGGATTGAGGAACGAGTTCGGATTGGTAAGTTGGCTCGATGACAGCGAGATCAGCACGTTGTTGGCGATGTCGCGCTGCGAGATGCCGAGCTCGATCGCACGCAGCCGGTCGACGTCGACTTCCAACGACGGGTAGTGCAGCAATTGCAAGATATGCGCATCGGCGACGCCGGGGATCTTCTGCATCCGGGTAAGAAGTTTCTGGGCGAGGTCTTGCGCCGCATTGAAATCGGCCGCCTGGACCTGCACGTCGATCGGCGCCGACTGACCGAAATTCAGCACCTGGCTGACGATATCGGCGTTTTGGAAATAGAAGCTGCTGCCGGGGAATTGCTTGGGCAGTTCGTCGCGAATTTTGCGGATGTAGTCTTCGCTCGGATGATGCGGCGTCTTGAGCTGAATGAGGATTTCGGAATCGCCGCTGCTGACATTGTCCGACGGCACGATCGACAGATTGTAAGCGTTGGAGACGCCGCTCACGTCGTTGATGGTGCGCAGCTCGTCGGCGGGAATAAGGTCGCGGATTTTCTGATCGACCGCGAGGACGAGCTTCTCGGTCTCCTCGATGCGGGTGCCGATCGGGGCGCGGTAATGCAACTTGATGAGCCCGACATCCGAGATCGGGAAGAAATCCGTGCCGACGACGGTCGCGAGACCGCCGCTCACCACAAGCAAGATGGCTGCGCAAAACAGGACGAAGCCGCGGCGCGCCAGGCAATTGCCGAGGGCACGCCCGTAAGCGCCGCGCAGCTTTTCGAAGCCGCGCTGAAAGCCGGCGTCGAAGCGGCCGAAGAAACCGGTGGGAGGACCATCGTGATGCTTTTCCGCGGCGAGCAGGAAGCGGGTGAAGCAGGGCACCAGCGAGAAGGAGAGGAAGAACGACGCCAGCAGCGCGAGCACAACGGTGATGGCGAGCGGGATGAACA
Source organism: Allostellaceae bacterium (assembly GCA_035552195.1). Taxonomy (GTDB): domain Bacteria; phylum Pseudomonadota; class Alphaproteobacteria; order ATCC43930; family CGMCC-115725; genus CAIKMD01. Next base: position 26,934 of record DASZLU010000094.1, read on the forward strand.
GGAAACGCGCCGGGCCGGTCAACAGCACGACGGGGAAGAACACGATACACATCGCAAGGGTCGCGACGGTCAACGGCAGCACGACTTCGGCCGAGCCGTCGAGGATCGCGACCGTCAGCGGCTTGCCGAGCGATTGGTTGCGGTGGATGTTCTCGATCGCGACGGTGGCGTTGTCGACGAGCAGCCCGATGGCGAGGGCGAGACCGCCCAAGGTCATCAGATTGATCGACTGGCCGGTCATCAACAGACCGATGACGGCGGCAAAAATCGAGAGCGGGATCGACAGCGCAACGACCGTGGTGCTGCGCCAACTGCCGAGGAACAGGAGGATCATCAGCGAGACCAACGCCGACGAGATGATGGCCTCGCGGACGACGTTCGAGATCGCCGAGCGCACGAACACCGACTGGTCGAAATCGAGCGACAGGTCGAGGCCTTGCGGTGCCGCCGCTTTGATTTCCGGCATCAGATCCCTGGTCGCATCGACGACCGTGATGGTCGAGGCGTCGGAATGGCGCAGGATCAGCATGTAGACGGCGCGCGTGCCGTTGATATGGGCGACCGTCGTTTGAGTCGCGGCGGTATCCGCCACGGTGGCGACGTCGCCCAACGTCACCGGCACGCCGTTGCGCATGCCGAGGGGCAATTGATTGAACTCGGCGACGTTCGGCGGGCTGGAATTGAGCGAGACATTGTATTCGCGCGTGCCGATACGCGCGACGCCTGCGGGCAGGATCACGTTCGAACTGGTCAGCGCTTGGACGACATCGTTCGCGGAGACACCCTTCGCCTCGAGCCGCGCGTTGTCGAGTTGGACGAGGATCTGTCGCGACTTGCCCCCGTAAGGCGCGGTGATCGCAAGGCCGGGCACGGTGAAGAGCTTCAGGCGCAGGAAGTTGAGCGCGTAATCGGAGATGACCTGCTCGGGCACGGTCTTGCTGGTGGCCGTCACCTGCAGGATCGGCACGCTCGAGGCATTGAACTGGATGACGTTTGGCGGCGTGATGCCCGGCGGCAATTGGCGCAGGATCGTGTCGTTGGCAGATTCGATCTGCGCGATCGAAGTGCCGACATCGGCGCCCGGCTGGAAATAGACTTTGATGATGCCGGTGCTCGGGATCGCTTCTGATTCGATATGGTCGATGCCGTTGACGCTTTGAGAATACGAACGCTCGCTGACCAGCACGACGCGGCGTTCCATATCGAGCGCGGAGAGACCGGGGTAGTTCCAGGCGACGAGCACAACCGGAATATCGATGATCGGGAAAATGTCGACGATCATGCGGGTGGCCGCAAAACCGCCCATCAACAGAATGAGCAGCCCGGTAACGGCCGCGGTATAGGGCCGGCGCAACGCCAGGCGCACCAAACCCATCATCGGCGTATTTCCCCCAGGTCACACATCTTATAACGCCGTAATTGTAGCGGCTCCGGCCGTCCTAGCGCCAGCGGCGCAAGCGCGCAGCAAGCCGCTCGCGCGCTGTAAGCGCGAGGCCAGAACGGCTGCGCGGATTGGTGATGATCAGTCCCCAGCGCTCGCGGCGTTTTGGTTAGCCATAGCTTCTTATATTCGTCGTCGCCACGACCGAAATTGATCTTGGTTGGGCGATCGCGTTCGAGCAGACGCTCCATCATCCGCATGGTCGGCATCGTGCCGACCGAATAATCGTCGAAGCGCCGATCATGCGCGAGTTTGTCGATCGTGGTGCGGCCGCGCCAATGCAGCTCGCGTGATAGACGGTGTCGTAATCGGTGATCGCTTCGAGTGCCGAGGACCGCTGTATTGGCAGGTGTTGCGCCGGGCGCGGCTGGATCACCGCCTGCGTACGGCCGCGCGTCAGATCAGGCGCACGCTCGCGCACTGATCGGTCGAAGCATCGTTAGAACGTATAGTCGAGTGTCGCGGCGATGGTCCAACCCCACGCGGTCTGTGTGATCGGGCTGTTGACCGCGGAGCCGAGCAGCCGCTCGACACCGATATCGCCGTCGAAGAACCAATGATCGTTGATGTGATAGAGCCCGGAGACGCCGAACTTGGCGTCCTTGAGGCCGCCGCTCGCACTGTAATTATGGAAATGCGATTGCGCGTCGGTGTTGTTCGGGTTGATGCCGAAATAGGCTTGCATGTAACGGGAGTCGGCCACGGTGAGTTCGGGGCCGACGAAGACTTGGACTTTCTCGTTCGCGACCACCGGCATATAGGCGCTGAAATCGGCGGTGAGACCTTGATAACTCGTCAGCGCCTGTTTGAGGTCGACACTGAGGATGACCGGCAGGAAGGAGTATTGCACGAAAGCCTTGAAGACCGGCGCGGGGTCGATATTGCCGGTGCCGGCAAGCCGTGTCGCCGCATTGTGCTCGCGACCCGTATCATAGGTGAGGCCGACGCCGGCGCGATAATTGGTGCCGCGAAGGATGTTCACGCCGATGCCTTCGCCGACCGAGAAATAGGCGAGGTCCTTGTAGCGGATATCGACGACGGGGGCGGGGTTGAAGCGCTTCTCGTTGGAGCCTTCATAGGCCGGCATTACCACGGCGCCGCCGCCGACCGTGATCTGCCAATCGGGAACCGGTCCGCCCAGTGCCCGCAACACAATGCCTGACGAGGATTGCCAATCCGTCAGTGTCGAAGTCTGCGCGGATGCCGCGCCGGCCGCCGTCGCGACGGCCAAGCCGGTGCAAATCCCAAAAATTCCGCGCAACACGCCCTGCACCATTTGTTCCCCGCGACCGATCGCTTCAATGACGAAAGCTTTTTGGCGAAATCATGACGCTTGCGGCAGGACTTCGATGATCCGTTTGACAGCCGAGACGGCTGGTTGGCAGGCCGCGATTCCTGCAGCGCCCGCGCCCGCGCTCACGACATCGAAAACCCGGCGGTCGGCCATAGAAATCCTGATCCGTTCGCCCCATCATGACACAGATGATCGATACGGAAAGTGTCGCAAGTTACATTCGTGAGACAGCGCGCGCGGTGATCCTGCCGCGCTTTCGCGCGTTGGGTCGGGGCGATGTACGCGAGAAGAAACCGGGTGATCCGGTGACGATCGCCGATACCGAGGCCGAGCAAGAACTGACGCGCCGTCTCAAGACCGTCATCCCAGGCGCCAACGTGTTGGGCGAGGAAAGCGTCGCCGAAGATGCGTCGCGTCTCGATTGGCTCTCGGCCGAGGCGCCGTGCTGGATCATCGATCCGATCGACGGCACATCGAATTTCGTCCGAGGCAATGTCGGCTTCGCGGTGATTGTCGCCCTTGCAAGTCAAGGCCAAGTCGAAGCCGGATGGATCTACAATCCGCTTGGCGAGGTGATGATCTCGGCCGTGAAGGGCCAAGGCGCGTGGAGCGCGGGAAAGCGGCTTGAGGTCAATCGCGACGTGCCGCCGGAGAAGTTGACCGGCGCCGCCTATGGCCGCACCAAGTCCGGCGTCCGTGCCGGCCGCGCGCTCAACGACAGCGGTCGCATCCGCGGCACGCATAATCAAGGCTGCAGCGGTCTCGAGTACATGTCGATCGCACAAGGCTTGGCGCAGTTCTCGCTGCACTCGCGCTCGCTGCCTTGGGATCATGCTGCGGGCATGCTGATCGTGCATGAGGCCGGCGGGGTCGGCAGCTTCCTCGAAGGCGGCGCCTATGACGCGCGCATCCTCGATCGCGCCGTACTCGCGGCGACGACGCCGCAAGCCTGGCGGACCGTGCATGATGTCGTAACCGGCAACGTGGGTGCATGAAGGGCAAGACTGTCATCATCACCGGTGCGACGGACGGCATCGGCCTCGAATCCGCTGCTGGATTGGGCGCGCTCGGCGCCCGGCTCGTGCTCGTTGGGCGCAATCGCACCAAAGGCGAGGTGGTGCTCGAAGCGCTGCGCCGGCGCGTGCCCGGCATTCAAGCCGAGATGCATTATGCCGATCTGACGCGCCGCGACGAAATCAAGCGGCTCGCGCCGGAATTGCTGGCTGCCGCGCCGCGTATCGATGTGTTGCTGAACAACGCCGGCGCTTTCTTTGCCGAACGCGTGGTCGTCGAAGACCAGCTCGAGCAGACTTTTGCGCTCAATCACCTCGGCTATTTCCGGCTGACGGCGGCGTTGCGCGAGCGACTGGTCGCGTCGGCGCCTTCGCGCATCGTCAACGTCGCCTCCGAAGCGCATCGCAACGCGTCGCTCGATTTCGACGATCTGCAAACCGCGCGCGGCTATAACGGCTGGAAGGCCTATCAGCGTTCCAAACTCGCCAATATCCTCTTCACCCGCGAATTGGCACGGCGGCTCGCCGGCACCGGCGTCACCGCCAATTGCCTCCATCCCGGCTTCGTGAAGACCAGTTTCGGCGATAACAACCGCGGCTTCTGGGGTCTCGGCATCCGCCTGGGCAAGGTTTTCGCTGCGATCTCGGTGCCGCGTGGCGCCGAGACGCCGGTCTATCTCGCCTCGGCTCCGGGGATCGATGGCGTCACCGGCAAGTATTTCGACAAATGTCGCGAGCGCGAGCCCAATGCGGCGGCACGGAACGATGCCGATGCCCGGCGGCTTTGGGACGTAAGCGAGCAACTCGCCTGACTATTCAATCGAAGGAGCAAGCATGGCCAAGGATATCGTCGTTATCGTCGGCAGCCTGCGCAAGGAATCATTCAATCGCAAAATGGCCAACGCGCTCGTCGGACTGGCGCCGGCATCGCTGAAGCTCGAGATCGTCGAGATCGGGCAGCTCCCGCTCTACAACCAGGATCTCGATCCGGACAATGCGCCGCCGACGTGGAATGAGTTCCGCGCCCGCGTGAAGAAGGCCGACGGCGTTTTGTTCGTGACGCCCGAATACAATCGGTCGGTCCCGGCGCCGCTGAAGAATGCGATCGATGTCGGCTCACGCCCCTATGGTCAGAGTGTCTGGGACAAGAAGCCCGCGGCGGTGGTCAGCGTCTCGCCGGGCGCGATCGGCGCGTTCGGTGCCAATCACCATCTGCGGCAAAGCCTCGTCTTTCTCAACATGCCGGCAATGCAGCAGCCCGAAGCCTATGTCGGCGGCGCCGACAAACTGTTCGACGCCGCGGGGAAGATCATCAATGACGGCACGCGCGGCTTCCTGACCAAATTCATGGCGGCGTTTGCCGACTGGGTCGAGACCAACAGTGCGTGATCGCGCCGGTCAGCGCAGCAATAACGCGCCGACAAAGAGCAGGTAGAAGACGCTTGCCCAGGACAAGCGCTTGCCGGTGACGCGCTCGCCGCGGAACATGAAGAACAGCGCCAGCACGGTGATCGCGGTAACGCCGCCGGCGAAGATCAGCGGCCGCTCGAACAGCCAGGGCGTGCCGAACAGGCCGAAAGCCGTCGGGATCGTCGCCTGAATCATCATCGCGCCGCTGATATTGGCGAGCGCCATGTTTTCTTTGCCTTGCCGCACCCAGATGATGGCATTCATCGTCTCGGGCATCTCGGTGGCGATCGGGCTCAGCAACAATGCGACGAGTTGCGGGCGCAAGCCGAGCCAGGGTCCGATCGTGTCGAGCTGGGCCACGAAGATGCGCGACGCGATGAAAATCATGACCAGCGCGATGCCGGTTTGCAGCGCCGACCAGAAGAGCGAAGGCAGCGGGTCGTTCGGCTGGAATTTCAGCGGCTCGAGTTCGCCTTCATCGACCGTTCGCTCCTCGCGTCGTAATTCCTTGGCGACATAGAGCCCGTAAGCGCCGACGAAGAGCAAGCTGAGCCAGCGTTTGCCCGGAAACGATACGAGGCCGAGGGCCAGTTTCACCACGAAGATGCTGAGGAACCAGCCCTGGTCGCGGCTGAGGCGGCGGCTATCGACGTCGAGCGATTCTTTGCGGCGCACTTTCAGCCGTGTCGAGCCGAGCAAGGTCAAGCCGACGACACCATAGGCCAGCGTGCTCAGCGCCAAGGGGCCACCGAGCGCCGCGCCGACGCCGATTTCGCGCTCGGCCGCGCTATTGCCGAAGACGACGGCGACGAAAGTGACGACGCTCTCCGGCAGCGCGGTCCCGAAAGCGGCCAAAATGGTGCCGGTCGCGGTCTGGCTGATGGCGAGCCGTTTTCCCAGCCACTCGACGCCGTTGACGAAATATTCGCAGGAAAAATAGATCAGAACGGCGGAGCCGAAGAACAGAAGGAGCGTGAGCGCCATGGTGGCCGTTGGGGCTGGGCGGTTGACCATGACACCGGCACACCGCCCCAGCCGGACGGTGCCGATGTCCATGGTCTCGCCAAACACGCGGTCCGCTAAACATGCGGCCAACTTGCCGATCGCGCCATGCTCCGCCGGAAGCGGCAGCAAGTATGTTGGCGCGAACCCCTCTCCGATGAGGGCGGCTACTCCCCAATGACGCGCCGACCATAACCGAAGCCTTGCGGCCTCGCAACGAAAAGCCAGAGACGGACGTCTAGTGGGGAAGAGGCTTGGGGGTTGCCGCAAGAGTGCTTATATGCAGGCGACCTTTCCCGAGAAGAACATGGCTGCACGCAATCCCTACGAGGTGCTGGGCGTCAAGAAAGAGGCGGCCGCGGACGACATCCGCAAAGCCTATCGCGCGCTCGCCAAGAAGCATCACCCCGATCTCAACCCCGGCAACAAGCAGGCCGAGGCGCTCTTCAAGGAAATCTCGGCGGCATACGATCTGCTCTCGGATGCCGACAAGCGCGCAAAGTTCGATCGCGGCGAGATCGATGAAGCCGGTAACGAGAAGCCCCGCGCTTACGCCTATCAGGATTTCGCCGAAGGCGCGCCGGGGGCGAAATACCGCACCGGCACCGAGAACATGTCGCCGGAGGATCTCGACGATCTGTTCTCCTTCTTCGGCCGCGGCGGCTTCGGCCAAGGCGGCGGTGGCCCGCGCAGAGGCGAGGGCGCGCAGTTCCGCATGCGCGGCGGCGATCACCAATATTCACTGACGGTCGACTTTCTCGACGCAATTAATGGCGCCAAGCAGCGGCTGGAACTCGCGCCGGGCAAGAGCCTCGATGTGACGATCCCGGCCGGCGTGCGCGACGGTCAGGTGCTGCGTCTCGCGGGGCAGGGCAGCCCCGGCCTCGGCGGCGGGCCGGCGGGCGATGCGCTGATCGAGATCCACGTTGCGCCTCACGCCTTATTCAAGCGCGAGGGGGACGATATCCATCTGGAGTTGCCGGTGACGCTCGGCGAAGCCGTGCTGGGCGGCCGTATCACCGTGCCGACACCGACCGGCGCCGTGACCATGACGGTGCCGGCGCATTCCAATAGCGGCTCCGTGCTCCGACTGCGCGGCAAGGGTGTCGCCGGCAAGGGCGACGAGCTGGTGACGCTGAAAGTTGTGCTGCCGAGCGAAGGCGACGCCGAGCTCGATACGTTCCTCAAAGAATGGACGGCGAAGCATCCCTATGACCCGCGCAAGGGGATGCGGACATGATCGCGCTCGAAGCCCTCTTGCAGCAAGTGCGCGGCCTCGACGCCGCCGAGCTCGATCAGTGGATCGAAGCGCGTTGGGTGCGCCCCGAGCGCGCCGCCGGCGGCTACGTCTTCCACGAGATCGACGTGGCGCGTGTGCATCTCATCGTCGAGCTGCGCCACGAGCTGCTGGTCGACGCCGACGCCATGCCGGTGATCCTCAATCTGCTCGATCAGGTCTACGCGTTGCGAAGCCGCTTGAAGAGCGTCGCCGCGGCGATCGCGTCGCTGCCGCCCGAAACCCAGGCATTGATCAGAGAACGGCTGAGGGATTAGCCCGCCGCTTCGTTCGCGATGGCGATGGTGCTAAGGTCGGCGGACCATGATTCCGACGCTCCTCTTCCTCCATATCCTCTCCGCCGTCGTTTGGGTCGGCGGCATGTTCTTTGCGCACCAGATGGTGCGGCCTTCCGTTGGGCCGCTCGACGCGCCGGTCCGGCTTGCCCTGTGGCGCCGCATCTTCGCGCGCTTCTTCGGCTGGGTGTGGGCCGCCGTTGTCCTGCTGCTGGTCAGCGGCATGGGCATGGAGGTGCTGGGTGTGCGCGGCCTGCATGTGACGATCATGGAAGCGCTCGGCGTCATCATGATGCTGGCTTTCGCACATCTCTTCTTTGCGCCGTGGAAGCGGTTCCGCCGCGCGGTCGACGCGAGTGACTTTCCCGGCGCCGCCGTGCAGCTCAATCAGATTCGCCGTATCGTCGAGTTCAACCTCGCGCTCGGCCTCATCGTCGTCGTGGTCGGCGCGACCGGCCGCTACTGGGGCTAGCCATGCTGAAGATGTACGACCTCGCCGGCGCCGAGGCTGATCGCCGCTTTAGCCCCTATTGCTGGCGCATCAAGCTTGCGGCGGCGCACAAGGGCCTCGCAATCGAGACCGTTCCCTGGCGCTTCACCGAGAAGGACGTCATCGCTTTCAGCGGCCAACCCCTCGTGCCTGTGTTGCTCGACGGCACGCGCGAAATCCATGATTCCTGGACCATCGCCAATTATTTCGAAGAGAAATATCCCGATCGGCCGTCGCTGTTCGGGGGCGCGTCGGGCAAGGCGTTATCGCTCTTTCATATGAACTGGGCGAATGCTTTCCTGCATCTGGCGATGATGAAATTCGTCGTGCTCGACATCTGGAAGCACGTCGACCCGAAAGATCGGGACTATTTCCGCGAGAGCCGCGAGAAGCGGCTCGGCAAGACGCTCGAAGCGGCGGTCGCCAATCGCGACAGCGAGATCGCGGGCTTTCGCGAAAGCCTGATGCCCCTCCGTCTCACGCTGCGCGCCCAGCCGTTTCTCGGCGGCGATACGCCGCTCTACGCCGACTACGCGGTCTTCGGCGCGTTCCAATGGTGCCGCTGCATCAGCGACTACAAGCTGCTCGCGAGCGACGACCCGATCTATGCCTGGCGCGAACGCATGCTCGATCTCTATGACGGGCTCGCGCGCAAGGTGAAGGGCTATCCGGTCTAGGATTACGCATCCGGCGGTCGAGCGGGACACTCGCAAGCCCGGCCGCGGGCAGCGGCGTGGGGCTACACACGACTCGTAAAACAACGCCACGGTTTTTCACGGCGATGGTTGACCCCATCCTAGGGCCCATGGTAACCGGGCAAGAAGGGATGCCGCCGCGAGGCTGCAGAAAGGATTGGGGATGGAAGCACCGCAACGATCGCGTACGGGCTGGTATATTTTGCTGGCTCTGTTTTGCCTGCTTTCGCTGTGGGTGCCGATCTACAACCGGGTCGAGCCGACCTTTATCGGCGTGCCGTTTTTTTACTGGTTCCAGTTGCTGCTCGTGCTCGTTGGCGCGGCGCTGACCGCCATCATCTATCTCGCCACCGAAAAGAAATAATCCAAGAGATAAGACGGGAGAAACCGCGATGGCGGAAATCAACTGGACCAGTCTGACCATTTTCGTGCTGCTGTTCGGCTTCATCACCTGGCTGGGATTCATCTCGGCGCGGTGGCGGCGCGGCGATCTCGATATGCTGCACGAATGGGGCCTCGGCGGCCGGCGTTTCGGCACGGTGGTCGCGTGGTTCCTGATCGGTGGCGATCTCTACACCGCCTACACCTTCGTCGCAGTCCCGGCGCTGGCTTACGGCGCGGGGGCGGTCGCGTTCTTCGCCATTCCCTATACGATCCTGATCTATCCGCTGCTCTTCGTCGCTTTTCCGCGCATGTGGCAGGTCTGCCATAACCACGGCTACATCACCGCGGCCGATTTCGTGCGCGGCCGGTTCGGCAATCGCTGGCTGGCGCTCGCCGTCACGCTGAGCGGCCTCGTTGCGACCTTGCCTTATATCGCGCTCCAACTCGTCGGGCTCGAGGTCGTCATCGGCGGCATGGGCGTTTGGGGTACCGGCTGGGTGAGCGAGATTCCGCTGGTCATCGCTTTCGTGATCCTCGCGGCCTTTACCTATACCAGCGGGTTG
>DASZLU010000095.1:0-24947 GCA_035552195.1 Allostellaceae bacterium
CTATGCATTGATCGTAATTGGGATCGGGAGGTGGTTGCTTGGGCGATGATCGGATTCGCGCGCTCGCCGAGGCGGTGCTGACGCGCTGCCGCGACAAAAAGCTGATGATCGCGACGGCTGAATCGTGCACCGGCGGGCTGATCGCCGGCGCGTTGACCGATATCGCCGGCTCGTCCGATATCATCGAGCGCGGCTTCGTCACCTATTCCAACCGCGCCAAGACCGAGATGCTCGGCGTACCCGCGGCACTCATCGCGTGGCATGGCGCCGTGAGCGCCGAGGTCGCGCGGGCGATGGCGACGGGCGCCCTCGCCCATGCGCCGGTCGATCTCACGGTCGCGGTGACCGGCATCGCCGGCCCTGGCGGCGGCTCGGCCGAGAAGCCGGTCGGCCTCGTCCATCTCGCGACCACGCGGCGCGGCGGCAAGACGCATAGCGAGCATCAGATATTCCCCGGCGACCGCAGCGCCATTCGGCGCGCCACGGTCGAGCGGGCGCTGGAGCTGATTCAGGCGGCGGCCGAACAGTAGTCGTCGCTCGCCCGCCGGTGTGGTAAGCTCGGGCAAAAGCAGCGGGAGAAGAAGCCTTATGCGTTTCGGTCTCTTTGGCGGTGCGCGCTCGCGCAGCGGAACACCGGTTGGCGACAATCAAGGCGGCGACAGCCAAGGCTATCGCGACTACATCAATTATGTGCGCGAGGCCGAGGATCTCGGCTTCGACAGCGTGTTCGTCGTCGAGCATCATTTCACCGGCGTCGGCCAGGTCTCGGCCTCGCTTGGGCTTCTAAGCTATCTCGCCGGCTGCACCACGCGCATCCGTCTCGGCACTGCCGTCGTCGTGCTGCCCTGGCACAATCCGGTGCTGGTCGCCGAAGCCGCCGCGACCGTCGATCTGCTCTCCAATGGCCGGCTCGATTTCGGTGTCGGCAAAGGCTATCGCGATGTGGAGTTCAACGGCTTCTGCGTGCCGATGGACGAAGCGACCGAACGCTTCGATGAAGCCATGGAGGTCATACGCAAAGCGTGGAACGCGACCGGCCGCTTCTCGCATCATGGCAAGCGTTGGAATTACGACAACATCGTCGTCGAACCGGCCCCGGTGCAGCGCCCGCACCCACCCTTCTGGCTCGGCGCCGGCAGCGAGGAATCGATCCGCCGCGCCGCGCGCGAAGGCTACAACCTGCTCCTCGACCAGATCGCGCCGTGCGATCTCACCATCCAGCGTGTCGCCATGTTCAAAGACGAATGCCTGAAAGCCGGCCGTGCCTACGATCCGGCGATGGTCGGCACGACGCGCGGCTTGCAACTCGTGCGCAACGCTGCCGACCGCGAGAAAGCCCTGGCGATGCGCATCAACATGCTGAAAAACATCGGCACGCTGGCGCGCGGCCCGGGCGCCGAACGCTACGCCCAGCTCAAGGAGTACAACGGGCCGCCGATCGAATTCGACGATGCGCCGCTGCTTGGCACACCCGACGAGATCATCGCCCGCCTGAAGAAGCTCGAGGCCGGCGGCGTCGAGCACGTGCTGCTTGTCGATCCAACCGGCTCGATCGCGACGCTGCAAACTTTCGCCAAGGAAGTGATGCCGGCTTTCGCGAAGAAGAAGCCAACCCCCGCAAAAGTCGTTTGAGCCACAAAGAACCACGCACGTGCGTCACGTCATCGTTCTGTTTTGCGCCCTCGGTCTGGCGGCATGCGGTAGCTTTGGCCCAAAACAAGCCGCCGCGCCGCTTTGTCCCCTGCCGGGTCAAGGCCGTTACATCGTGGCGCAGATATTTTTCGGCCGCGACATTCCCGGCCGTGGCCCGCTGACCGATGCGGAATGGGACGATTTCGCGGCGCGTGCCGTTACTGCGCAGTTCCCCGACGGCTTCACGGTAACGGATGGCCAGGGACAATGGTACGACCAAAGCAGCGGCAAGCTCGTGCATGAGCAGAGCAAGATCCTCCTTGTCGCCGCCGATCCCGATTCCGATCTTCGGACGCGCCTCGGCGGCGTCATCAGCGCCTATCGCACTCAATTCAACCAGCGGTCGGTCGGCGTGATCACGAGTGAGGCCTGTGCCGCGTTTTGATCGTCGCTCGCCCCCATTTTTTGCGCGGGACCGACGATCATGAGCCGCAATGATCGCCGTCTCGCCAGGAAGAGCGGCGGCGGCGCGCAAGACAGCTTCAACGAAGCGCTGCGCTTACACCAAAACGGCCAATTCGCCGAAGCCGAGCGGCTTTATCGCCAGATACTGACCCGCGATCCGCGCCACGCCGATAGTCTCCATCTCCTCGGCGTGCTCGCCTATCAGCGCGGCGAACCGCAAATCGCAATCGATCTCATCGCTCGGGCGATTGCGATCAACGACGCCGTGCCGTTCTTTCATAACAATCGAGGCCTCGCCTTGGTCGCGCTCGGCCAGATCGGCGAAGCGGCCGCGCATTACGAGCGCGCCCTGGCACTCAAAGCCGATTATGTCGAGGCGCTGAGCAATCTCGGCAGCGTCCGGTTGATGCAGGGCCGCGTCGACGATGCGATCGGGCTCCACAAGCGTGCCCTCGCCCACAACCCCGACTACGCGGAAGGTCAGATGAATCTCGGCAACGCTTTGCGCGAGCAAGGCAAGCCGGGCGAAGCAATGGCGCGCTACGAGCGCGCCATCGCGCTGCGACCCGACTACGTCGAGGCGATGAACAATCTCGGCAATGCGTTGCACGATCTCGGCAAGCTCGGCGAAGCGCGCGCGATCTACGAGCGCGCTTTGGCTTTGCGCGCCGATTTTGCCGAGGCGCACTGCAATCTCGGTAATGTGCTGAACGAGATGGGCGAACTCGACGCCGCGATGGCCCAATTCGAGCGCGCGATCGCACTGCGGCGGGATTATGCCGAGGCGCAGAACGGACTTGGTCTCGTGCTCGACAAAAAGGGCGATTACGACGAAGCCATCGCTCGCTTCGAGCAGGCTCTGGCGCGGCAACCGGACGATATCGCCAGCCTCAACAATCTCGGCGCGGCGCTGCAAAATCGCGGGCGGTTCGACGAGGCAATCGCGCGCTACGAACGCGCCTTGGCGCTGCGAGTGGATTATGCCGAGGCACGCAAGAATCTCGGCGCCGCGCTGCATGCCCGGGCAGCCGAGCGCAGCGGTGCATTGCTGCGCGAGCGAATGAAACAGGCGACGCATGACGGCGTGCGCGGCCAATACGAGACGCTGCCCTTCCCGGCCCGCGATCCCGAGGGCGAGCGCTACGTGCTCTACGTCACGCCGCCCGACATCCTCGCCAAGGTCAATCAATATTGCTTCGGCGGCGCGCGCGATTTCGGCAAAGGCATGCGCGTTCTCGTCGCCGGTTGCGGCACCGGCGACAGCATCATGTGGCTCGGCGAGCAATTACGCGAGACGCCGTCTGAGATCGTCGCGCTCGACCTGTCGTCGGCAAGCATCGAGATCGCCTCGGCGCGCGCCGCAACGCGCGGGCTCTCGAAGGTCCGCTTCATCAACGCATCGCTGCTCGAGGCGCCGCACCTCGGACTTGGCGTGTTCGATTACATCACCTGCCTTGGCGTGCTGCATCATCTGCCCGATCCGGATGCGGGTCTGCGCGCGCTCGAGACGGTACTCGCGCCGGACGGTGGCATGGGGCTCATGGTTTATGGCCTGCCCGGCCGCGCGCATATTTATGCGATGCAGGATTTGCTGCGCGGCCTAACCGCCGGCACCGACGATCGCGCGCAAAAACTCGCTATCGCGCGCGACGTGCTGAGCAATCTGCCGCCGACCAATCCGTTCCGGCTGCGCGAGGGCTGGGAGAATATCCAGGCCGGCTACCTCAAGGACGACACGAATCTTTGGGACACGCTGCTGCATGAGCAGGACCGGGCCTATACAGCGTCGGGCGTGCGTGAACTTCTCGCCGGCGCCGGGCTGCATCTGCAAGGCTACAGCACCTACAAGGCGGCGCCCGCGACCTGCGCGCTGCAATACGATCTCGATCTCTTCATCAGCGACCCCGCCAAGCGAGCCGGGCTCGCCGACCTGCCGCAAGCGCAGCGCGAGGACATGGCCGAGGCGCTCGACGGCAGCCTCGCGCTGCATACGTTCTACGCGACGCGCGCGCCCAACGCGGCGCTCAACCCGGCCGCGCCCGAGGCGATCCTCTCGGCGATGAGCGAATTCGGCAGCCGCGCCTTGGCGCAAGCCACAGCACCGGGCGCATCCATTCCCATCGTGCTGCGCAGCGGCCGCAGCATCACCTACACGCCCTCGCCGCAGGCACAGCGTTTCCTTGCCGCGATCGACGGCAAGCGCAGCAATCAGGAAATCGCGCAGACGCTCGGACTATCGCTGGCCGATATCGCGCCGGAATTACGTATTCCGACGGCGCTGCACTGGCTGGTCGCACGTCGCGCCGCGGGCACCGCCTTTGCGCCGATCGTGATGTCCGGAAAATTCGTGCTGCCGCTGCGGCCTGAAGAGCCCGTACTGCTGGTCGAACCGGCGCGTTAACGCCAGGCTTTAACGAGCCGGGCAGAGCTGATCCAGGAACTGACGCGCGCAGGCCGACCACGAGAACCGCAGCGCGTGCTCGCGGGCACGGATTCGCGACAGGCCCAGCGCTTTCATCGCCGCGGTCTTCAGATCCTCATCGAGCGCGCCGGCCTCGCTGCCGCCGAGCACGTCGAGCGGACCCGGCACCGGATAGGCCGCAACCGGCACGCCCGAGGCGAGCGCTTCGAGCATCACCAGACCGAACGTGTCGGTGCGGCTCGGAAAGACGAAAACATCGGCCGAGGCATAAGCCTTCGCCAAGGCGCTGCCCTCGCGCTTGCCAAGGAAATGCGCATCGGGATAGCGCGATTTGAGCGTTCCGAGCGCCGGCCCCTCGCCGACGATGACTTTCGACCCTGGCAAATCGAGGCCGAGGAAAGCGGGAAGATTCTTCTCATGCGCGACACGGCCGACATACAGAAAAATAGGCCGTTGGAACTCCGGCCGCTCGTCACGCAGTTCCGGATCGAAAAGCGCAGGATCGACGCCGCGCCCCCATGGCGCGAGATTGTTGAAGCCATGGCCCGCGAGTTCGCGGCGCACGGATTCCGTCGCCACCATCACCCGCACCGCCGGCGCATGAAACCAGCGCAGCAGCGCATAGGTGAACCGCTTCGGCGCGATATAGCGCACTGCGAGATATTCGGGGAAACGCGTGTGATAGGCGGTGGTAAAGCGCAAGCCGTGCTTCACGCACCAGCGCCGCGCCGCGATCCCGATCGGGCCTTCGGTGACGATGTGGATGGCGTCGGGCTTGGTCTCCCCGATCACCCGCGCAACCGCGCCGCCCGGGTTAATCGCCAGCCGGATCTCTTTGTAGAACGGACACGGCACGGTGAAGCAGTGCTCGGGCGTCAGCGTCACCACCTTGTGACCGAGCGCTTCGAGCTCATGCATCACCGTGAGCATGGTCCGGACGACGCCGTTGACCTGTGGCGGCCAGGCATCGCTGACCAACAGGATCTTCATGCGTCTTCTTCCAACAGTGCGAGCTCGCGCTCGCTCGGCGGATTGAACGGATCGCAAGCCCTGAGCGTCATCCAGTGGAGGATTTCCAGCTTGCCGTCGAAATGCTCCACCAGCGCCGTGCAGCTTTCGACCCAATCGCCATCGTTGCAGTAGAGAACGCCGTTCATGTCGCGCATCTCGGCCTGATGGATATGGCCGCAGATGATGCCATCGACCTTGCGGGCCCGTGCCTCGGCGGTGATCGCGTTCGCGTAATCGCCGACGAATTGGACGGCGTTCTTGACCCGCGATTTGAGATAGGCCGAGAGCGACCAGTAGGGATAGCCCCAGTAACGCCGCGCGTGGTTGAACCAGTTGTTTATCTTGAGCATCAGGTCGTAGGCCCCATCGCCCAAGAGAGCCAACCAGCGGGCATAACGAACGACGCCATCGAACGCGTCGCCATGGATGACGAGCATGCGGCGGCCATCCGCGGTCATATGGATGACTTCGGATTCGACCATCACGCCACCGAATTGGAGGCCTGTATAGTCGCGCAGCATCTCGTCGTGGTTGCCGGGGACGTAGATCACCTTCGTCCCTTTCCGCGCTTTGCGGAGGATCTTTTGGACGACATCGTTGTGGCTCTGGGCCCAATACCAGGATTTCTTGAGTCTCCAGCCGTCGACGATGTCCCCCACGAGGTAAAGGTATTCGGATTCGGTAAGGCGCAGGAAATCGAGCAGGAATTCGGCTTTGCATCCGCGGGTCCCCAAATGCACGTCGGAAATCCAAATCGAACGGTAACGATTGATCGATGGCATATGAGTCATCATGCGATCCCTCGTCGCCGCTGATAGCGCCAGACCTGGACCGGCGGGAACTGCGACCAGACCCGCCCGACCTCGGAGCCGTGGAGATCGAGCGCGCTCATCGCCACCGGCGAGACCAGCGCATTGGTGAGTTGGACGAAGCTGCCGCCATCGCCGGCAAGATCGAGACAGGGCGCAATCACCGCGCGCTGGCTGGCGATGGGAAACCACTTGATCGGCAGCGAAGAAACGATCGCCGCAAGCTTGGTGACGCCGCGCCCGGCAAGAATGTCGCCGATCGCGCAGGCATCGCCCTCGACGATCTGCAGTTGGCCGAAGCGCTGCTTCAGCATCGCCGCGAGCGCCGCTTCGCGCTCGACCACGATCAGCCGCTCGGGCGGGCATCCCGCTTCGAGCAGGCTCGCCGTCACCGGACCGGTGCCGCCGCCGAGTTCCAGGATCATGCCCGGCCGATCGAACGCGACCGCCTTCGCCATCGCGCGCCCGACCGCCGCGCTCGACGGCAAGAACGCGCCGATCTCGAGCGGGTGCCGCAGCCAGTGGCGAAAGAAAAGGGCGCTTTCGGCGCCCTTGGTTTCAAGCTTCGACAGCATCGCGGCCTCGATTGCTCGCTCGATTGTCGGGTCCTTTGGCCGGGCCGTCACCTGCGACCACCACGTCGACCAGGCGGTCGGTGCGGCGGACCTTCTCCATTTCGCGCAGCGCGGCGCGGAAGATTTCGGCGGTGCGCGCATCCGGTACAGAGACCGTCGCGACCTTGCCGCTCGTCGAGCTGCGCAGGGTCGCGAGACCAAGGCGATTGACCGCTAGCACGGTGAGCGCGACCAGATCGACTTGCGGGATTTGCGCAACTTGCGGCGCCGGCAGTGGCTTCGGGGCCGGCGGCACCAACCAGAGATGCGGCTTACGGCGCGGCTTCGTGGTTTTCGTCGCGCTGATGAAATTCATCAGACCGTTCTTCATCGCGGCCTGAAACTTTTGATGCTTTGCTGGAAACGCTGTCATTCCGTGTCCTCGAAACAATCGTTGGGACGACACGAACGGCGTAGCAGCACCGCATGACGGATTTGTGCAGCTTCAATTTCGCTGGCGTGAAATCGTCCCAGCAGCCGTGCTCAAGACGCCGGTTTGGGAGCGCGATTCTAACTTAAACTAAAATAGATGATATATATTTTATATAGTTGATTATATGAGATTTTTTATCTTCGAAGACCCGACGTTCATCGCCCTGTCGAATTGCGCCATGCAAATGCGACGGCGCTGTCATCTTAGACGCGACGCTGTTTCGCATGTCGCTTTTGTCATGACGATTCGGTGTCGACGACTCGTATGCTGGGAAAGCGTTTGCCCCAAGCCAACCGCGACTCGTCAACGCGATCTGTGTCTAATGCGACATCCCGGGCATCGACGACATGTCGTTACTCATGCCCGGCATCCCATTCCCCGCACCGCTCGGTTCGCCGGCATGCATCGCACCGACCTTGGCAACGGAGGCTGTCACCTGCCGCGTGCCGGCATGCTCGAAGGTTAAGGTCAGCGGCACGCTCTGCCCTTCCTTCAGCGGCGCCTTCAGGCCCGTCAGCATGAGATGATAACCGTTCGGCTCCAGCGTAAGGCTCTTGCCTGGGGCGATGGTCAGCGATTCGATCGGCCGCATCTCCATCACGCCGCTCACCATCTTCTCCTCGTGAAGACCCGCGTGCTCGGCCGCCGGCGTGCTGGCCGTCCCTTCGAGCGTATCGGGCGTCGTGCCGGAATTGGTGACGGTGAAATAGATCGCCGCGGTCTTCGCAGCACCCGGTGTCGCGCGCGCCCAAACCCGATCGACCTTGATGCCGCTCGAATCGGCCATAGCCGGCACGGCCACGAAAAAGGCAGGAGCCGCGATAAAAACCGCGACTGCAGCCCTGGAAAAAACCTTCCGCATATTTATCTCCTCTACTCACCCATCGACATGCCGGCCGGCATGGCCGGCGCCAATTCAACCGACGGCGCCACCCTGAGCGCTTCGATCTCGCGCTCCAACGTCGCGCGTTGCGTCCAATCCGGCGTGTCGCCCGGACGCCAGCGCGCGCGGATATCGCCGCCGCGATCGATCAGAAATTCGATATGCGGTGCCGTTGGCGTCTCGACCTGCGGCCTCCGTTCGTAGAGTGCATAGGCGGCGCGGATCGCCGGCGACTGCGCGACCGTCACCACGGTCACGCCCTCCCGATCGAGCGTATCGTGCCATTGCGCAAGCTGATCGAGCCGCGGCTGCGATTGCGGCGAAGCGGCGAAGACCAGCAACACAGCCCGATTTTGGAGCAGCGCCGACAACGTTCCCGTGTCGCCTTGCGGCTCCGGCAACGCGAAATCGGGTGCGCGGGGCGCCGGCTGCGTCGTCACCTCGGCGAGCAACGTGCTCATCGCCATTTTCGCGGCGTAGCGCGCTTCGATGGCGCGAACCATGTCCCAACGCTGCGCCGCAGGGACGGCGGCGAAGCTCGGCATGATGCCCTTATCGAGACCCTCGGTAATGTAAGAGAAGAAATCGCCTTCGGGATGCATCGGCAGATGCGTGAGCAGATCGGCCGGCGGGATCGGCGATTGCGCGGCAAGTGGTCCGTCGCCCTCGCCGAGCTTGCCGTGACACGCGACGCAGTGCTGTTGAAAGAGTGCATCGCCTGTCGCGATATTCGCCGCCGTGAACGGCTCGGGCGATGTCTGGTAGCTCGTCGGTGTCGCCGGAATCAATATCAGTTGTACCGCATGAATGCCGAGTCCCAGCGCGATCGCGAGACCGATCGCGATAACGACACCCTTACGGCGGTAGAGCCCAAAACCGAGCCCCACAAGCCCCAATACCGCCGCGACACCACTGAAGATCGCGTCGTCGCGCAGCGCCGGCATAGCCGCGATCATGTCGAGACCGAAGCGCCAAGGGAGCGGCCAGACGATTGCTTGATGGACGGCGGGCTCCATCGTGCCCAGCACCGCGACGATGGCCAGCACGCTAAGACCGAGCGCGGCCTCGATCGCCGAGTGGCGTGCGATACGCTGTCCGGCGTTACTGTCGCGCGCGGCGAGGCGCGGGACGAGCTTCCAGCGATTGACGCTCGCCAGCGCCAGCATCGCCGCAACGAGGGCCAGCTTCAGCACCAAGGTTCGGCCGTAGATCGTTCCGATCAGCGCCGCAACCGAGCCAACAAGGTAGTAGGTGTTGACGATTCCGCTCGCCAGCAACGCCGCGACGCAAACGACCCCTAAGATCGAGAACCGGCGCGCGATGGCGTATTGCTCCCTCGCCTCTGCCGTGCCGCGCAGCGCCATCATCAGCGGCAGCAGCGCGCCGAGCCAGAGTGCGGCGGCGATGAGATGCGTGACGTCGGCGGTCAGATGGGCGATCGCGGCGTGGCCGAGCTCGGCACCGCCATGGCCTTGCCAAGCGATCGCGGCAACGCTGGCTGCGGCGATCAGCGCTGCGATGCCGTCGACGATCCGCTGCCGTCCCAACCGCGTGATCAGCGGCAGCAACGACAGTGTCAATGCGAAACGCAGCCCGAGAGCGTGGCCGAATTGCGTATCGAGCAATACGACCTTCGGCACGCCGGCAGACATCGTCGCGGCGAGCGAATCGGCGCTCATGCCTGTCGCGACGAGGATAAGCCAGAGCGGCGCGGTCAGCAGAACCACCGCCGCGCTGAGCTGCGCTGTGATCCGCAATCCCCGCGCCCGTCGTGGCGGCAGATCGCCGGCGACGAACACGACGAAGCCCAACACGCCGACGAGCGAAAGCGCGCCGGCAAAATGGAGGGCCCTCGTCGCGATCAGCAGCGGATCCATGATCCCGCTTCTATTTTACCGTGAAGCTGAAATCGCCGTCGGTCGCGTGCGTATCGACCGATACCGCATGCCAATGAACTTTGTAGGTACCCGCCGGCAGCTTCTTCAGCGAAACGCGCATCACGGTCGCATCTTGCGGATCGACGGCGGCATTGCCCTGATCGACAGACGCACCGCGCGCATCTTGAACCTCGATCCTGCTGAAGTCGGGCTCTAGTTTACCGGTGAACCAGATGGTGACCGTGCCCGGTGCCGGCGAGACGGTGCTCCCGACCGCAGGCATTGCGTGATCAGGAAATGCGTGGGCAGAAGCACGCGGCGCGAGAGCTGCGAGCGATAACGAGAAGACCGTTACGAAGAAAGCTCGATGGCGCATGCTCAATCTCCAAACACCGGCTTGCCGATGCTGTTGGGGAAAAGGTCGTCGAGGTAGAGATGAAATTGCAGGACACCGCCAACGCCGTGTCCTTGGGCGCTGTTACCGTAGGGGACGAGGAGCTCAGCGCCGAGCTGGTAGTGCTGTCCTGCCCAGATCAATCCAGGTGCAATGACACCGGTGCTGACGCTGCCGTTCGGGTCGCGATTGAGATTGGTTGTCGAGGTCCACTCGACGAGCGCAATCATGCGATCGAAGGGAGCACCCAATCCGATATCCTTCACGTGATGCTCTAGATACTCGAAGCTGTATTCGAGTGCCGCGCCGGCCGTGAAATTGTTGGGATTGGGATTACCGGCGCTTTCGGTCTTCGTTGGAAAATCGAGGCCGAGATTGGCGGTCAAGGCGAACGGCCGCGCGTAGCTCAGCCAATCCGGCAAATCACCGAAGCCCTTGCCGAAATCCAGTGCGGGCGAGAGTGTGGTGAAATCGTCGGCGCCGACCCCGTTCACCCGGCCGGTATGGGCCCAACTCGCGTTGAGACCGACGAGCGCCATCGCTTCATGCGCGCCGTTAACGAAGAGCTGGTATTGCGCGCCGGTCTCGATAGTATCCAACCCGTATCGATGCGTCGCGCCCGGTACGCGAATGTACTTCCACTGATCGCCAGCGGTCAGGCCGAAATCAGGCGTGATTCGCTTCGCGATATCGAAGCCGATATCGCTCTCGCGCGATCCGTCTTGCGCTTTCGGATTGACGGTCACCGTCGGCAACGACATCTCGTCGGCGACAAAAGGATCGTCGGTCTGGATCGTCGCCGGGAAGAAGCGCTGGCCGGCAAAGCCATGCGCCCAAATCGGCGAGGGAAAGGACGTCGCGGCCAGTCCGACCACAGACGCGGCCCCCAAAATCAGGTGTTTGTTCACGGTAGAGTCCCATCACAAGAATTGACGAGCGAAGCGCCGCGCGCGGCGGTGCCTCGGCTAAAGCGTGCAACTCAGGCGACGGAAGGCGGTCCGCGCGATTGATAGGATGCGGTGACGAGGAGCGCGGCTTGTGCGACATCGGCCGCAGACAAATCGCTTCGGCCGACCGATGCCGGCAGCGGCAGCGGCGGTACCGCGGGCGGCGCAAAAGCCTGCGCCGCAGCCAAGCTCGTGCAGATCGAGCAATGATCGGCGAGCCCGTGATCGCTCGTGTTGCCATTCGGGTCGGTTTGATGGCCGAGCGCCGAGCAGATGACCGCGACGCCGTCCGGTGTATCGGCGCGGGCAATCGCGATCATCAGGAAGAACGGCACCAACACCTGCATCGCCACGGCGAAGAAGGCGAGAAACGCCCCGCGCGGCGGGCGGGTTTTTGCCGGCCGATAGCGGTGCGCACTCATGGCGCAGCTTCGATCTCAGTATCGAGGGTACCATAGCCCTTGAGGCGATAGATCAGCATCGAGCCGAGCCAGCTCACGATAAAGATTGCGAGCACGACATAGCCAATGCTGCCGAAATTATCGTTGAGCGCGCCGATCGCATCCCAAAACGGACCGGTCAGACCGAGCCGCTCGATCGCGATGCCGAGCAATTCGACGCTACCAATGAGCAACGCCACCACGACCGAGGCAAAAGTGATCGTGAGGTTGTAATAGAGCTTGCGCACCGGCTTGGCCAAAGCCCAACCATAAGCGCCGACCATCAGCACGCTATCGGCCGTATCGATCAGACACATGCCGGCGGTGAAGAGCGCGGGGAAGACCAGCGTCGCCCAGAG
Source organism: Allostellaceae bacterium (assembly GCA_035552195.1). Classification (GTDB taxonomy): domain Bacteria; phylum Pseudomonadota; class Alphaproteobacteria; order ATCC43930; family CGMCC-115725; genus CAIKMD01. The sequence goes on from DASZLU010000095.1 coordinate 12,287, forward strand.
CGATAGCCCATGCGCCGCTTCGCTCGCCGCGATGCCGAGCAGCCCGATTTCGGTCGCGGTATCGAAGCCGAGGCCGAACAGCAGCCCGACCGCGAACATATGCCAACTCCGCGTCACCAGGCGGAACAGGGGCCGCAACAACCGCGCGAGGAAACCCCGACCCGCCAGCATCGTGTCGAGCTCGCCTGCGCCGAGCTTGCCGCCGGCGCGGACGCTGCGGAAGCTTTTCCACACAGCGGCGAAGATGAAGAGATTGACAATCGCGACCGCGAGCAGGAACAGCGCCGAGATTCCCGTGCCGACCACACCGCCGACTTCCTGCAGCCGCGGGAAATCCTGGCGCAGCCAGCCGGCGGTCGCGGCAACGGCGATCGAGGCAACCACAACGACGGTCGAATGGCCGAGGGCGAAATAGAAGCCAAGCGCGGCCGGGCGCTTGCCTCCCTGCATCAGCTTGCGCGTCGCATTGTCGATGGCGGCGATATGATCGGCATCGACCGCGTGGCGCAGGCCGAAACCATAGGCAAGAAACGCCGTCCCGAGCAGCACCGGAAAATCGTGGAAGGCGATCAACGCCCAGAACCAGGCGAGCAGGTTGGCGCCGCCGATCACCAAAGCGAGCCCCAAAGCCGTCGCGCGCAGGCTACGCGGCCGGTCGGAGAAGATGCTCGCCAGGGAAGCGATGGTCATGACCCCGCGTCTTAGGGCAGATACTGCTCGGTGATCAAGCGGTTGGGGTCGGTGCCGGCACCCATCTGGTCGGTATCGATCAACGATTGCGCGACGATTTTCAGCGCTTGCGGGTCGTAATGACCGTCGGTTGGAAACATCGGCTTCTCGACGTCATAGACCTTGTTCAACCAATCGGTGGACAAGTTGATGATCGGCTGGATGGTTTTGACCGTCTCTTCCTTGTGCCCGGCGGAAAAGGCGATGGTTTCGTACCAGGCCGCCAGGAAATGCCGCAGCACGTCGGGACGATCGGCCTGGAGCTTGTTGGTCGCGTAGATCGCATGCGTGATGAACGGCTTCACGAAATCGCCAAAGGTGAACAGCACCTTGGCGCGGTTCTGCTGCTCGAGCGCATAGCCGCCCTCGACGCTGCCGACAAGCGCATCGATATTGCCGGCGATCAACGCCGAGGTCGTGCCGTCGGCGCTGCCGAGCGCCGCGATCGTCACCGCGTCCTTGTCCTTCCAGCCTTCGCGATAATTGATCTGGCGCGCGAACCAGTCGGTGAGCGATCCCGCGCTGGTGACGCCGATCGTCTTACCTTTAAGCTGATCCATAGTCTTGATCGGGCTGTCGGCCCGCAGCGTGAGCGCCATGTTGAGCGGATTGGTCGCCATCACGCCAACGCCCTTCTCGGGCGAGCCTTTGGCAATGAAGGCGATATCGGTGCCGGCGCCGAGCGCGATGTCGATGCTGTCGGCGACCATCGCCTGGTGCAGCCGGGCGGCGCCGTCGATGCTGCTCTCTTCGATAGCGAGATTGTGCTTTTTGAAGATCCCGGCGGCGAGGCCGACATCGAGCAGCATGAAGCTATAGGCGCGGCTTGCGCCTTTGGCGACGCGCAGGGAATCGTCGGCGTGACTGACGCCGGTCATCGCCAGCAATGCCGCCGCCCCGCAGAGCGCGCCGCGAAAAACCCGCCGCATCCCTTCCTCCCCACCCTCGTTATGGGGAGAAATTGGCACGAAGCGGACGCGGAAGCGAGGCTTATTCGTCCCGCTTTTTACGCACCGCCGTTGCTACTCCCCGCGGCGGCGGCGCGCGAAATCTTCGAGCTGGCGCTCGATCGAGTCAAAGGAGTCGCGCAACGCCACGTAGACATCCTCGTGCTCGTGGCACTGCCCCGGGTTGCGATGCGAGGTGAGCGTGCCACCCGGGACCTTCACCTCGACCGCGATGGCAAACAGCTTGCCTTTCTGGTGGTGCCGATGCGGCGCCTCGACGACGACGCGACAGCCGGTCACGCGGTGGTGATATTGCTCGAGTTTCGCCGCCCGCTCGCGGATCCGCTCGCGAACAAAAGGTGACGGTAGCATTTTGCGAAAAGTAACTTGCAGCGGAATGGGCATAACGTCGCTCTCTGTCGTGGCTAATGACAATGACACCGCTGTCCCTCCAGTTCCCTCATTCCTTCACAGACCTAAGTCCGCTGAAGTGCTGACGGTTCCACCGCTACGTTCAGGCTAGCGGCTGCACCTCTGCTCCTTCCATCACATAGGGCGCGTAAAGGAAATCGCGAATCATAATCAGCCGGTCCGCCTGCCATTCGATCAGCACGAAATAGGTCGGTGGTCCCGCCAGATCGGCCGGGTTGTAGACGAGGATCGCCGGCTTGCCCTCGACGAAGCCAGGCACGAAATGCCAATGCGTCGCGCGATCGTAGTTGGTGAAATAATTCGAGACCTCGCTGCGGCCATGAATACGGCGGCGGTTAACGAGATCGCACTTGACCTCCTCGGCCAGCATACTGCGCAAAATATCGAATTCGCGCGCGTTGAAATGGTCGATGTAACCGGTGAGCCGCGCGCAATCCTCGGGCGAGAGCGTAGGCAGCGGCCGGTCCTCGGGCTCTTGTGCGAGCTCTTTGAGCCGCGTGCGGCCGCGATGGAGTGCCGCCTTGACCGAAGGCAGGCTTGTCCCGGTGACATCGACGATTTCGTCGAGCGAATAGCCGAGCACATCCATCAGGATCACGCTGCTGCGCTGCGCCGCCGGCAAGTGCATGAAAGTTCGGAGGCTGACAGCGGCGTTGAGGCGGTCTTCGACCGTCGAGACAGGATCGACGATCATGTCCAACTCCTTCTCGGACTGGCGCGCCTCCTGCCGGGCGCGGCGGCGCACCAGATCGAGAGTCGCGTTATGCGCGATGCGGAAAAGCCAGGCCTCGGGATTGTCGATCGAGGCGAACGAGGGAAAGGCCTCGATCGCCTTCACCAGCGCCTCCTGCACGGCGTCCTCGCCGTCGATGACCGAGCCGGTCATGCGCGCGCAATAGCGATGCAACTTTGGCCGCAACGCGCCGAGCAAATGATCGAAGGCGGCGCGCGCGGCGGTGTCGTTTTCGGAGCTCATTCGTCCAGCATACGATAATCGCCGATGATGGTCGCCTCGCCCGTCACCGGCGGCGCCTGCAGACGGGTGCGGACTTCCGCCTGATAGGCGCGGAACGCGTCGAGCTTCGAAAGCGGACCCGGTTCGCCCTCCGGCGTGTCGGTGAAGACGATGTGGACATAGGTATCGTCAGGTAATTTCGCCGCCATATAGCGCAGACCGCCGGGCTTTTTGGCTTGCAGCTCGGCGAAGAGGCTTTTGAGCAGGCGCTCGTTCTCCGCGTTGTGTTCGGGCTTGGTTTTGTAGATGACGATCTGGCGTTTCATGGGTGGCCTCCACGGCTGAATAGGTCGGACGAGGCTATGACGATCGAGGAGGCGCAAAGGATTCGCCGGCCCCAAACTTTTTACTCGGGCGGCAAAAAGCCCAGCCGTCGTGCGGCCGGGGCTTCCTCAGTCGACGAGAACGCCGCAGGGCACCGAACTGGTTGCCGATGAAATCGCGGCAACACCCAAGCCCCGCTGCGGTAATTTTTTCGCGCGAGGGAATCCTTGCGTCCCGCCGGATCGTCTTTGGAGCGTAGGTATGCGGCTCTACAGGCACCCACGCTACACGCCGCCGAAGGAACGCTCTCGATGGAACCGCTTCGCGCGCGTGCTGGCCAGGTATGGGTCTTGGCGCTGACCTCTATTGCCTCGTTCATGATCTCGCTCGACTCTCAGGTCGTGACGACAGCGCTTAACGTTATCCGCGCCGATCTCGATGCGTCGATGGAACTGCTCGAATGGACGGTGAACGCTTACATCCTCAGTTTCGCCGTACTGCTGCTCGGCGGCAGCGCGCTTGGCGATCGCTTCGGCCGTCGTCGTATGCTGATCGCCGGGTTGGGGCTGTTCACCGCGGCGTCGGCGGCTTGCGGCGCGGCGCCGAATGTCGCGACCTTGATCGCCGCACGCGCCATCCAAGGCATGGGAGCGGCTTTGGTCATGCCGCTCGCCATGGCCCTACTCAGCGGCGCGTTTTCGGCGGCCGAGCGCGGCAAGGCGCTCGGCATCTTCGGCAGCATCACCGGCGCGGCGATGATCGCGGGCCCTGTGCTGGGCGGCGCAATCACCGCGGGCTTCGCCTGGCAATGGATCTTCTGGATCAACGTGCCGATCGGTCTGATCCTGCTGCCGCTGACCTACCGCAATATCGGCGAAACGTTCGGCCCCAGAGCGAAGCTCGATCTGCTCGGCATCGCGCTGGTCACCATCGCCGCTCTCGCCTTTGTTTGGAGTCTGATGCGCGGCAATCTCATTGGCTGGTCGAGCCGCGAGGTCGGCGGCGGATTCGCGATCGCGGCGATCGGCTTGGCGCTTTTCATTCAGTGGGAAGCACGCGCTGCGCATCCGATGCTGTCGCTGGGTCTCTTCCGCCGCCGCGCTTTCGCGATCGGGAATATCGCCAGCCTGCCTTACTACGCGGCGATCTACGGCACGACCTTTCTGCTCGCGCAATTTCTCCAAGCGGCGCAAGGCTACGGCCCGCTCGGCGCGGGCTTGCGTATCCTGCCCTGGACGGCGACGCTGTTCTTCATGGCGCCGATCGCCGGCAACCTCATCAATCGCGTCGGCGAGAAGCGATTGGTGGTGCTCGGCATGTTCCTGCAAGCCACCGGGATGGGCGCCATCGCCTTGATTGCTGCGCCAGGCCTGTCGACCTGGGAGCTCGCGCTACCCTTGGTTCTCGCGGGATGCGGCGGTTCCCTGGTCATGCCGGCGGCGCAGAGCGTCGTTCTCAATGCGGCGCCGCAAATCGATCTCGGCAAAGCATCGGGCACCTACAACATGCTTCGCTTCCTCGGCGGCATGCTCGGCATCGCGATGCTGGTGGCGGCGTTTTCGGCAACCGGCAGCACTGCGTCGCCGCACGCCTTCACCGCCGGCTTCCGCTGCGCAATGGCCATCGCTGCCGCATTGTCGCTCCTTGGCGGCGTGGCGAGCCTGCTGCTGCCTGCGCGGCCCGCGACGAAGCTCGTCGCCCAACCGCTGGGAGCCTAGCTCTTAAGAGGTGCTGTGCTCCGCGGCTGCAACCGCACCCGGAGCATCACCTCGCGCTCGCGCTCATGCCGCACGACGTCAGCGCGCACGCGCAGCAGATCGCGCCGTGCGACGAGACCGACGAGCTTCTCATCGCTCCGGCGCAAAATCGGCACGCGCCCGACATCCGCGACGGCCATTTGATCGGCGAGTGTGCCGACGAGATCATCCTCGTAACCGGTTACCAACTCTTGCTCGCCGAGCGCATCGCGCAAGCGCGTGCCGGCGGCCCAGCCGCTCATTGTCCAGCGTAACACATCGGCCCGCGCCACCATGCCGATCAGCGCAGCTTTCTCGTCGAGCACCGGATAGCTCTTATGGCGCGGCGGTGACTCGGGTGCGGTGAAGAATTCGACGACATCGTTGATCATCATATCGCCCGAGAGCGTATCGACCGGCTTCGCCATGATGTCTGCGATGCGTGTCGTCTCGAACGGATCGACGATGTATTCGCGCATCACGTGGTGGCCTTTGCGCGCGACCTTCTCGGTAAGGATCGAGCGGCGCAACAACAGTACCGTCGTTGCATGCGCCGCGATGCATGCGACCGCCAGCAGCAGAAAGGCGGTGTAGTTGTGCGTGAGCTCGATCGCGAAGACGATGGCGGTCAGCGGCGAGCGCATCGTACCGCCCATCATCGCCGCCATGCCGATCAGCGCCCATATCCCCTCGCTGCCCGTCGGCATGATCATACCGAACAATCCGCCGACCGCGCCGCCCATGATCAGCAATGGCGCAAGCACGCCGCCTGACGTCCCGGAACCGAGGGCCACGGACCAAATGATCGATTTGACGATCGCCAGCCGGACGATGGCGATGCCGGTCATGTCGCCGTTGAGCATCGCGGCGATATTGTCGTAGCCGACGCCGAGCGCGTGCGGCTCGATCAGCCCGCCGATGCCGACGACAAGGCCGCCGAACATCGGCCACCACATCCAATGGATCGGCAGGCGCTGGAAGAAATCCTCGCAGGAATAGACCATCTGCGTCAGCAACCCCGAGGCGAGACCGGCGACGATGCCGAGCCCAACCGCGAGCAACAGGCCGACGGCCGGCATGTCCGGGCCGATCGGCATCGGAAAGAGCGGGCTCGGCCCCATCAGCAACGGCCGCCACACCGCGGCGACAACGCTCGACACCGCGACCGGCACGAAGCTGCGCGGCTTCCATTCAAAGAGCAACAACTCCACCGCGAGCAAAATTGCCGCGACCGGGGTACCGAAGGTTGCGGCCATGCCGGCGGAGGCACCGGCGACGAGGAGCGTTTTTCGTTCCGCGTTGGAGAGATGAAAGAACTGACCGAAGAGCGAGCCGAAAGCACCGCCCGTCATGATAATCGGGCCTTCGGCGCCGAACGGCCCGCCGGTGCCGATCGAGATCGCCGAGGAGAGCGGCTTCAGGATCGCGACCTTCGCCTGGATGCGGCTGCGGCCGATGAGGATCGCCTCCATCGCCTCGGGAATACCGTGGCCGCGGATCTTCTCCGAGCCATAGCGCGCCATCAGGCCGATGATCAGGCAGCCGACGACCGGGATGAAGGCCGAAACCCAGCCGAGTGTGTGGCCGGCGAAGGTGGCGGAGCCCTTGATCGAGGCCGAGCCCGCGTCGAACCGGCCGTAATAGGCGATGTTGGTCACCAAATAGATGAGATGCAGCAGCCCCCACGCGGCTACCGCGCCCATCGTCCCGATCACCAGAGCCATCAGAACAAGCAGGAACAGGCGACGATCGGTGCTAAAATCGCGCAAACGGTCTTCGGTGGCCACCTTGCCTTTAGCCCCAGCATTCTTTGCGGAAACAAACATTGCCATCGTGTGGAGAAACCTCGAATGGGGAGAACTTTGATCCAGGGAATGACGCCCGTTATATCGGAATACGATATATTTGAAACCCCTCCGGCGCGTGGGGCATAGGCGAGCGATGAGCATGACAGCGACGCGGCGGGCGCAGCGCCCCCTCAACGATTCGGATTACGAACGCCTCGCCGAATTCCGCTATGTGCTGCGTCATTTCCTGATCTTCAGCGAGAACGCGGCCGCGACGGCCGGGCTCAGCGCCCAGCAGCATCAGGCACTCCTCGCGATCAAAGCCGCGAGCGGTAAGCAGCCGGTCACCGCCGGCTTGCTCGCCGAAAAACTCGGCATCCGCCATCACAGCGCCGTCGGACTCATCGATCGCCTCGAGGAGAACGCGTTGATCAAGCGACAGCGAAATACCGCGGACCGGCGGCAGGTGCTGATCCTCCTGACACCGAAAGCCGAGCGCCTGCTCGCCCAGCTCTCCGCCGCCCATCAACGCGAGCTCAAACGCGTCGCCCCGCTGCTCCGCGGCCTGCTCAACCAGCTCACGCGGCGCTGATCCCCGAGAACGAGGCCGAGCTTAAGCCTTCATTCAAAATTGCGACTGTTGCATCCGAAAGTTGCTTTCCCTGTGCCAGGCGTATTGCGTGACGGTCAGGCGCGATGAAGGCGGGCAAACCGGGCGCCAGGCACCGTTGCGGGGCGAGCGATATCGTCCCATAATGTCCGCTGAGCCTAAAGTTAAGGAATGCTCTGTGCAGGTTCTCGTTCGCGACAACAATGTCGACCAGGCGTTGCGGGTTCTCAAAAAGAAGATGCAGCGCGAGGGCATCTTCCGCGAGATGAAGCAGCGCCGGAATTACGAGAAGCCTTCCGAGCGCCGCGCCCGCGAAAAATCGGATGCCGTCAGGCGCTACCGCAAGATGCTGCGCAAGCGCATGGAGCGCGAAGGTTACTAGTCGCGGTAGAGCCATCGCGGCCTGGGCGAACTCAGGTATAGAATTCAGGAAGCCCCGCGATCCGGGGCTTTTCTTTTAGAGAAAACGTCGGGTTCTCGACATTTGTACTTTATTAACCTCGTCCGCCGATGCTCGCATCGCGTTCGGAGGAATTATGCACAATCTTCGCAACAGGGCACTCCGCTATCGAGAGCTCGCCAGCGACATCGTCGACGAAAGCGTGCGGGAAGAAATCCTGCGTCTCGCGGCCGAATACGAGCGACGCGCCGAGCTCATGCCGGCTGCGGCTGTCGAGGCTCAACCCAGCGGCTAACGCGCGTCATCCGCTGCGTTTCACCAGACAAATTCAAACTTACTTCGCGCCGGAGCCGCCAACCGCACCGTCGACCAAGCGAGCTCGCCTCGGTGGGCGCGATCTGGCGGACGGCGCTCGCCCGATAGCCCCCTGGGAGATCGCGCCCGGCGCTCGTCCTGGCGCGTCCCGGTGACGCCGGCTAACCGGAACAGCGTTTAACCGTTTCACTCGATCGCCGGGCTCGAAACACTGGACCGAAAGATGATCCCGCCTGCTTGGAGCCGAGATATGGAGCGCTTCTGGAGCGAAGCCAACATCCGCGTTTGAGGCCTCCACCTCAGCGCTGGGACCAGCGAAATTCGCGCGGGCTGGTGCCGGCGAGCCGACGGAAGCTGCGGGCAAAATGGCTTTGATCGGCAAAGCCGGTCATCACCGCAATTTCTGCAATGCTGAGCTCGGTCGTCGCCAGGAGCTCGCGCGCCTGCCCGATACGGCGGGTCAGCAAATAGAGATGCGGCGTCAAGCCGGTCGTTTGCTTGAACTGGCGCGCAAAATGAAACACCGAGCTGCCGGCCTGCTCGGCCAATGTCGGCAGATCGATCGTCTCGCCGAGATGCAACTCGATGTAATCGCGCACGCGCCGCATGGCGCCGCCGGGCAGCCCGCCGCGCTGCGGCACCGGCAGCTCGCCCGCCGGCAGGCTGGACACGACATCGAGACGCGGCCGCGTATAAATCGCCGCACGTCCGAGATCGGCCGATAGCACGCGGCTTTCCGGCGGTGTCAGCAAAGCGGCGCAGGTATCAATGCTGCCGGCACAGACCAGCCGCGCGATGCGATCGACGCAATCGCCGGTGACACGGAACAACGCGCCGTCGCGCTCGAAGAAGCTCCACAAGGAAATGCCGGCGGCGATTTTCGCATCGTCGAGCAACAGGCTGCGCCGCGCCGTGCGGTCGGCGCCGACGATGTGCTGGTCGCCATCGAGCGCCAGCAGCATGCCGCGCCTTGCATCTTCCAGCGGCGCCAGCGCGACGATCCAGTTGCGACGGAAATGCTCGCGGAAAAGGCGTTCTTCGATGGCCCGCGCCCATTCTTCGGTCAACACCCCGGTCAGCGCATGCGCATGCTCCGAGAGCTGCGGATCGATCGCCGAAACGTCGAGCACAGCCGCCAGAGTGCCGCGCTCGTCGAAGATCGGCGCGCCGGAGCAGCTCAGATCCGTATTGCGCGAGCGGAAATGCTGTGCGCGATGCACCGTGATCGGCCGCTCTTCGACAACGCAGGTGCCGATGCCGTTGGTGCCTTCGGCATCCTCGGCCCAAACACCGCCGAGCCAGGCGCCCCAATAGCGAAACGCATCGGCGGCGCGGTCGTCGCCGCGGTAATCGACCGCCACCCCGCCTAAATCGCAGAACAGCAGCACGTAACCCGCGTCGCGCACGCGCTGATAAAGCGCATCGATCTCCGGTCGCGCGCTGCTGATGAGGGCGTCGATCGGCGCGCGCCGCTCGGTGATCTCGCGCGGCGTCAAGATGCGCGGCGCCTGCGTACTGGTGGGATCGACATGATGGTAACGCGCCGAGCGCTGCCACGAGGTTGAGACATCCTCGAAGCCTTCGCCGGGCATACCGCCGGACGCGACCGAGAGAACATGCGATGCATGACCGGTGCGTGCGTCGAGCAGCGAGCCTGTCTCTGCGCCGAGCGACATTTTTTGTCCTAATACCTGCGAAACGGCGAACCCATCGCGGGGTTCCGTGCCTTGCTAGGTAAGGGTCGATTATAGTCTTGCCTAGTACCGACAGCCATCGGGCGGCCGCGACGCCAACACTAATCCATAGAAGTTCGATCGGCCGTCGACCCTGTCCCCGGTAACGGCGCCGTTGGATCAGAAAATCAGCAAATCCGTGCTTCTCGGAGCAAGAGCCTGCCAGAAAAGCGCGCCCGCTTTTCTCACCTTGTATTTGCGGAGGGGCAATTTGCGGGGGCAGGAGTTGACGATGAACCCGTTACCCGACCACAAAGCGAGCAACGATATCCTGCAGTTCCTCGATCTCAGCATCGATGCTTGCGCGCTCGTTGCCGACATCGATCCCGAAATCGCCAGCTTTACGATGATGGCCGTGCTGGTCGCCGCCGAGCGCCTCGGTCTTTCCGATCATGCCGCGTATCGCATGCGCGATTCGGCGCTCGCCGCTATCCGCCGGCGCCGCGCCGGCGATTAAATTTTGGCCGCTTTTGCACGATCCACGACGGTGTGATTTTCGACGCCGGGAAGGGAGACGCCATTACGCACAATAATCTCTCGATCGATATTCTCTTGATTGACGATCACACTTCGTCACGCGACGTGATCGCGCGGGTTCTGAGGCAAGCAGGGTATGCCGTGCGCTGCGCCGCGAACGGGCGCGACGGCATCGCAGCATTCCATGCCCGCCGGCCGGATATCGTCATCACCGACCTCATCATGCCCGAGATGGATGGTCTCGAGACGATCATGACGATCCGCGCCGCCGCGCCGGAACAGCCGATCATCGCGATTTCCGGCGGCGGCCGCTTTAGCGCCGAAGGTCTCCTCATCATGGCGCGCAAACTTGGCGCCAGTGCGATGCTCGCCAAGCCGTTCGAACCGGAACAGCTGCTGGCCCTCGTGGCGGAGTGCGCCGGCGGCGCGCCGAGCGCGTTGGGCTCGTCGTGACGGTTCTTCGTCATGGAGCGTGCGCGTCGGAAACGCGCGGTTCAGCCGCGGCGCGCGGCTTTGTCGGCGAGCACGGCGAGCAGCAGGCCAAGGCTCAACCCAGCGGCTAACGCGCGTCGTCCGCTGCGTTTCACCAGACAAATTCAAACTTACTTCGCGCCGGAGCCGCCAACCGCACCGTCGATGTCGCCATACGGCATCGGCCCTTGAGGGCATCCCATGCCGCCGGGTCCGCAGGCTGCGGGGCTGTAAGGGCTCCGCATGCCCGATCGGCAAGCCGCGAGCAGCAAAACCAGCGAAAGCATCATCACGACACGCATCGGGGCCACCTCCGACATTCAACAACTTAAAGTCGGAGCGCGGCGATCGTTCCGCACGCACAAGTATGTGAAGATTGGCGGGCCCTGCTGGGATCGAACCAGCGACCTGCCGCTTAGAAGGCGGCTGCTCTATCCGCTGAGCTAAGGGCCCTTTCCGGCGATATCAGCAGAAAGCGCCGGCAAAAGAAACCGGCCGGCATGTCCGCTGGCGCCGTGCGGATGTTCATGCCACAAAACACCAGCAAGAGACAGCGAAGGAGATGCGATGCCGGCGAAAAAGAGCGCACCCGCCGAGAGGAAGCGCGTCGCGAAGAAGCAAACAGCGGCGAAAAGCAGCGCGACCGCCAAACAAGCCGCGCCAGCGAAGAGCGATTCTCCGTCTAAACTGATCGATGTGCGGATCAAGGAACTCGGCGATTGGCGCGGCGAGACGCTTGCTCGCATTCGCGCGCTCATCAAGCAGACCGATCCCGCGGTCATCGAGGAATGGAAATGGCGCGGCGTCCCGGTCTGGTACCGCGATGGGATGATCTGTACCGGCGAGACCTACAAGGCCGTCGTGAAGCTGACCTTTGCCAAAGGCGCCGCGCTGAAGGACCCCGCGCAGCTGTTCAATTCGAGCCTCGACGGCAATGTCCGACGCGCCATCGACATCCGCGAGGGCGAGAAGATCGACGAGAAGGCGCTGACGGCGCTGATCCGGGCCGCTATTGCGCTGAACCAGTCTTAGTTCGGCCGATCGTAGCGGAAATTGTCGGCGTAGTTCTTCGGCTTGAAGCTGCGTTCCTGCGGCTCAACCACGACGTAGTCGAGGCTCTTTTTCTCGGCGAATTGCTTCGCCTCTTCGAGCGTCTCGAATTTCAGCCGCACCTGGTTGAGCGTGTCGCGCGCGCTGGCCCAGCCCATCAGCGGATCGGGCTCGCGCGGCGTCGCCGGCTCGTATTCCAACACCCAACGCCGGGTCCCGGCTCTGCCCGACTGCATCGCGGTCTTGGCCGGTCGGAAGATACGCGCGGTGGCCATGCGTCACACTCCTAGAATTTCCGGCGCTGCGCCACCGGTGGGACCGGCTGCTTGGTCGGGGCGAGAGGATTCGAACCTCCGGCATCCAGCTCCCAAAGCTGGCGCTCTACCAGGCTGAGCTACGCCCCGAAACGCCGAAAAGCCTGACATTCCTAGCGTTTTGGCTACTTTCCGGCAATAGGGCTTTTGGCCTGAACCGGCGCAAAATGGCGAACGTCGGCGGAACATTTATCCCAATTTTATCCCAATGCGATGGTGGCTGTTCGCGCGCCGTTCGCGTACCCTAGGGCGTGTTGAAAGCCGCGAATTCCTCTGGCGGCGCTGACTATCCCAAGGAATTCGACATGACCAACGGGGCCGCCCTATTACGCCGGATCAAGCGCCTAGAGAACCAAGCGAGCTTCTTGGCGGATGTCGAGG
>DASZLU010000096.1:0-2457 GCA_035552195.1 Allostellaceae bacterium
TCCCCCGGCAAGGACGATGGCTACGACATCTCGGACTATTACGGCGTCGATCCACGCTACGGCACGCTCGGCGATTTCGTCGAATTCACCCATGGCTGCCGGCAACGCGGCATCCGCGTCATCATCGACCTCGTCGTCAACCACACCTCGGATGCGCATCCGTGGTTTCGCGAGGCGCGAAGCGACAAGGATTCGCCCTATCGCGACTGGTATGTCTGGGCCGACAAGAAGCCCGCCAATGCCGCCAAGGGCGTGGTGTTTCCCGGCGTGCAGAAATCCACATGGACGCGCGATAAGATCGCCAAAGCCTGGTACTTCCATCGCTTCTACGATTTCCAGCCCGACCTCAACACCTCGAACCCGCATGTGCAGGCGGAAATCCTGAAAATCATGGGCTTCTGGATCCAGCTTGGCGTCTCCGGCTTCCGGATGGACGCGGTGCCGTTCGTGATCGCGACCAAAGGCGCCAAAGTCCGAACGCCGGTCGAGCAATACGACATGCTGCGCTCGTTCCGCGAATTCCTGCAGTGGCGGGAGGGCGACGCCATCATCCTCGCCGAAGCCAATGTGTTGCCGAAAACCGATATGGAGTATTTCGGCGACGATGGCGATCGCATGCAGATGATGTTCAATTTCCACGTCAACCAGCATCTGTTCTATGCGCTGGCGGCCGCCGATTGCGGGCCGCTTGCCAAGGCCCTGAAAGCCACGAGGTCACGGCCGGCCACGGCGCAATGGGGGCTATTCCTGCGCAATCACGATGAGCTCGATCTGGGACGGTTGACCAAGGCGCAGCGTGAAACGGTGTTCAGGAGTTTCGGTCCCGACAAGAACATGCAGCTTTACGATCGCGGCATTCGCCGGCGGCTGGCGCCGATGCTGGGCGGCGATCGGCGCCGTCTCGAGCTCGCGTACAGCCTGATGTGCACGCTGCCGGGAACGCCGGTGATCCGCTATGGCGACGAAATCGGGATGGGCGACAATCTCGATTTACCGGAGCGCAACTGCGCGCGCACCCCGATGCAATGGTCGACCGAACCGCATGCTGGCTTCACCAAAAGCAACCGGCCGTGCTCGCCCGTCATCGACCAGGGGCCGTACGGGTTCGAGCACGTCAATGTCGCCAAACAACGGCGCGACCCCAATTCGCTGTTGAACTGGACCGAGCGCATCGTCCGGATGCGCAAGGAAGTGCCGGAGATCGGCTGGGGCGATTTCAAAATCATCAGCGCACGGAATCCGGCGATCCTGATCATCCGCTATGACTGGCGTAACAATTCGGTGCTGTTCGTGCACAATCTCGACGAAAGGCCGCGCGAAATCTCATTTTCATCGGGCCTCCCGGACGATGCGGGCAAGCTGCTGATCAGTCTGCTGTCGGAGGACCATAGCCGGGCCAGCTCAAGCGGCCGGCACAAATTGCTGATCGAAGGATATGGCTATCGCTGGTATCGGGTCGGCGGGCTGGACTATCTCTTGAAACGAAGCGACATCGATAAAGACAACGGGCGTAATGCCGCTTATCCCGCGTGACTGTTCGACGCTCCGATAATGACGCCTTCATTGGCGCGCAGATCGAGCGTGTCCGCGACCTTCTCGCCGTTCCGGTCCATCAAGGTCGATAGCAGGATCTCGCCGGCAAGGCCGGCGATATCGGATTCAAGCGAGACCGGCTCGGCTCCAAGATTGAGCACGACGGTGGCGCTCTTGCCTTCGCTCTCCCGGCGATACAGCAGGAGATCGCCTTCCGCCGCAACCGGCAGATAGTCGCCGGACTGCAACTGCGGCGCCTGCTTCCGGAGCCTGATCAGCGCCTTGTAGAGCCGCAGGATCGATTGCGCGTCGGCCTCGAGATTGGCGACATTCTCGTGGGCGAAATCACTTGCCAGCGGCAGCCACGGCTCCCGTTTCGAGAAGCCGCCGTGCGCGGTCGCATCCCATTGCATCGGCGTGCGGCAGCCGTCGCGGCCGACGCCGATGCCCGGCACATTCTTCTCGAAGGGGTCCTGCACCCGCTCGGGCGGGATCGCGACCTGATGCATGCCGATCTCGTCGCCATAATAAAGTGTCGGCGTACCGCGCAGCGTCAACAGCAGCATCGCGGCAACCCGCGCCTGCCCGGTGCCGACACGGCTTGCGACGCGCGGGCGATCATGGTTGCCGAGCACCCAGTTCGGCCACGCTCCCTTCGGCAACGCCGCCTCGTACTCGGCAATGATCTTTTCGATCGAGCGTGCGCTCCATAGCGTCGACAACAGCGCGAAGTTGAACGGCATTTGCGCGCCCCGGAGATCGTTGCCGTAATAGGCAACCAGCCGCTCGAACGGCAGATAGATTTCGCCGATCAGCACGCGGTCATCGAACTCGTCGATGACGCGCCGCATCTCCGCCACCACCTGATGCACCTCGGCCTGATCGGTCGAATATTGCGTCAGAATCTTTTCATGCGGCGGGCGT
>DASZLU010000097.1:0-34507 GCA_035552195.1 Allostellaceae bacterium
CAAGCCGGTGGTCGAGGCCTGGAAGTTGACGGAGGTTGGGCTGCTGACGCGGGACGATTTCCGCGACTTCGCCTTCGCGAATGCGGTGCGGCTCTGGGGTATGCAGAACCCTCATTTTTTTGACGGCACCAAAGTGGCCAGCGCAGCGGCGGCGGTGTTAGCTGCGACGCCGGTTCGCGCTGCCGCGGAATAGAAAACCGGCCAACGCGCGTTCGACACCATTAGGCTTGGCGCCAAGCTCAAAGACCGAGAGCCTAAGCCATCTGTGATGAGTGGGGATGTCTCTTCGGGGTCAAACTCGGCCGAAGTAGCGCAAAGAAGGAAAGTCCGTTTTGGCCCCGATTGTGTTGCAAAACTCGTTTGGTTTTGACGCGACCTCTCGGGCGATGTTTCAAGGCGCATTCGTTTTGGCGATCGGCGGCCTGACCTGTTGCTGCACTGGCGTCCGCTGTCGCTAGGCCGGGGAGGCACTCGCGAGCGGTGGCGGCGGGCGACAGAGGAGTTTAGCGAGGCGCCTTAGGTTCTGCGCTGTTGCCGTCAGCAGGACCTCGTCTTTGACGCCGCTCAGCCCCCGCAGCCGGAATCGGTCGAGCTTCAGGATACGCTTCATATGCGCGAACCGCATTTCCACTTTCTTGCGCTCACGGCATGACTGTTGGAATGCTTGGGTGTTGGCCAATGCACGGACGTGATCACGCACATCTTCATCGACGTCGCGCGTAACCTTGCGCAAATCGGCTGTCGTGCACTTCGGCTTTAGGACACAGGCAGAGCATTCGCTCTTCTTGGCCCTGTAGTAGAGAATATGGCCCTGATCGATGTTGCCTGTGGAGGTGAGCTCGTTGCCGGCCGGGCATCGGTAAATGTTACGCTCCCGATCAAAGACAAAGTCGGCTCGGGCGAAGGTGCCATCGGAACGTGCCGATTTATCCCATACCGGAACGTGCGGTTCGATCTTGCGACCCACCAGCCACTTAAGCAGTCTGACCGCGCCATACACCGTGTCGCCGGCAAGCCGCTGGGGCCACAAACCAAAGCGTCGTGCGACGCGATCCACCATAGTCTCGGTGATGGCGATCTCCACGGTGCGATTGGCGCGAGTTCCCTCCGCATCAACAATGATCCCCTGCTTGTTGTCGATCAGATAGTTCGCATCATAGGCAAAGAAAGGATTCACGCCCGGCCTGGTAACCCAGGTTGCTTGTGGATCGGTCAGCGAGACGGCCTTGAGAGGCTGCTGGCGATTGCTGCCGCCACCCATACCGCCGCCGCCATTATCGTCATCGCCGCGGGCCGCATCGAGAGCGGCGAGGTACTCCCGAACTGCATGCGATGCCTCTTCGGCCTTCGGCCAGGCAATCGGTTGGTCGCCGGGGGTCCGCTTCATCTTGTCCACATCGGCCTTGATCAGACTGGCATCAATCGAGAACGCTTCACCGCCAACGAGACCGGCCGCAATGCACATTCCGACCACGGCTTCGAACACGCGTCGCAAAGCATCGCTCTCGCGGAACCGCTCATGGCGCGCACGGCAGAACACCGAATGATTGGGGATCTTGTCTTCGATGCCGAGCTTGCAAAACCACCGGTAGGCCAGATTGACCTGCACTTCCGCGCAGATCCGCCGCTCCGAGCGGATGGCAAACAGGTAACCGACGATCAGCATTCGGATCATGAGTTCCGGGTCAATCGAGGGCCGCCCCGTATGCGAGTAATAAGGTGCGAGTTCCTTATGCACCCAACTCAGATCGAGAACCCCGTCGATCTGCCGGACCAGATGGTCGGGCGGCACGATCTGGTCGAGATCAAACGAATAAAAGAACTGCCCTTGTCCGCCTTCCCGACGCCCCATCATCTCCAGAACTCCGCGATGATCGACCCATCATCACGGAATCACGGCTCGCCCAAAGAAACAATCGGTCTTTTGCAACACAATCATCTCAAGAACGGACGGGCATCGAGCGTGGTATTTGGTCCGCTCTGTGCCAAGAAGCGAACTTAATGCTCTCGACTTTTTTGTTCGGCGACCCCGCGTTTCGGCGCAGGCGTCGTCGTGCGAGAGAGGCCCGTCGGCGCGTTGACGAGATCGCGAAATACAATCTCCTCGACAAGTCTCCAATAGGCGTCAGCTATCTTCGGGTCGTCAGACCTTAGGCCACTTGTCACACGCATTTCCGGACCAAACTCCGACAAGGTCGTGGTAAGACTCACCATCATGTAATGAAACACGATCGGCTCAACGCGTGGAAGCAAGCCATCTCTCTGTGCCGCCCTGATTTGCGGCAGGAGTCGATCAAGAAGAGGCTTTAGAACATTTTGCGCCACCCATTTCAACCGCGGATTATCGGTATAAGTCTCCTGTCGCATGAAACGATGGAATTCGGGAAATGCCACCGTGTAACGGAAAAGTGTCCGATATTCTTCGCGCACTCGCTCAATCGCCGAGATACCGAGTGCTTCGGGAGCAACTTTGTCCCATTCATCGCGAATTTGTCTGAACGCATATTCGGCTGAAGCGCGCCACAATGCGTCTTTGCTGGGAAAATGATAAGTGATCAATGGGTGCTTAAGCTCGATGCGCTCGGCAATGCCTCGAATGCTGGCTGCCTCGAATCCTTTTTCGGCAAATTCCACAATGGCGGCTTTCAATATTAGCAGTCGTGTGGCAATCGACCGCTGTTGCTCCGCTCTTTGTCGCGGCCACTGACCCCGGGCTTTTTTTGGTGATTGCTTTCTCACCTTTTCTTTTGAGGCGGTCGCCGATGTCATAAGTGCTTTATTCCTCCAGTTGGTGCCGACCCAGACGAACTTAGCATGAGGTCATGGCATTCACGATTGCGGGGGAATGACTTTCTCCGAGCCGACCAGAATGGACTCACCCCCAGACGAGGCGCGCGCCGACGCCGATCCGGCGAACTGATTAAATCGAATCCCCTTGCCAGGCGCCGCCTGATTATTATACTGTACAGATGTAAAGTTTCTATCATGGCTCAAATGAGCGGAGGAGACCCGTGAAAACAATTCGCTTTGAGCGCAACGGCGCAATTGGGACCATCGTCCTTGCCAATCCCCCTCTTAATCGAATTGACGACGATTTCGCGACTTCGCTGCGCGAGGCTGTCGATATGGCGAGCGAGTCGGATATTCGCGTTCTCGCCGTCCGAGCTGAGGGACCAAACTTCAGTCTTGGTGGGGAAGTGCGTGCCTGGGTTGACAAAGATGTCAATTGGTTCCGCACGTTTGTTGCCAAGGTGAATAACTCCTATCGCGCCATCGAATCCTTGCGCGTACCAACGGTTGCCGTCGTCCAGGGCGCTGCATTTGGCGGCGGTCTCGAGCTCGCGCTTGCCTGCGATTTTTTGGTAACCACCCACTCGTCCGTTTTGCGCTGCGTCGAAGTGACGACAGGAATGCTTCCGCTCGCCGGTGCGCTCCAGCGACTCGCAGAACGCGTCGGACGCGCGTTTGCCTCGCGTCTCTCCATGCTCGGCGAGCCGATCCTCGGGACGCAAGCCGAAGCACTCGGCATTGCGACGCATGTCGTCCCCGATGCTGAACTATCCGGCGCCGCTGAAGCGCTGATTCAGCAGCTGGCCGTCGGCCCAACGCGGTCCTATGCCGCGACGCGTACGCTCCTCAAGGCGTGGTCCAGCGGCGGGGTCGCGGCGGCGGATCTCGTAATGCTCGACGTCGCCATGGAGTTATACAGTGGCGCGGATGCACAGCGCGGCTTTGCCAGTACAGCTAAAGCATTCGACGCCGATGCAGAGCCTCCTCCGATGACTTTTGAAGGCAAGTGAGAGAAGTAAATTCGGAGCGTCGGCGCATCTGTGGCACCGATACCATCGCACGATCAAAGTGGGTCTGGTTTAGCTCCGTCATCCGACATGCTGATGGCAAAAATGCATGTCGCTTCGGTGCCGAGCACAAAACTGTGCCGCACAGCGACACCAAATCCGTCATTGGGCAGCAGCACTGGGCCTAGCGGAAATCCCGACTACGGTGTCAGGATGCGGCATCGGTCTTATTCAGCAGTCGGGATATAATGGTCGGGGCCAAAAGTGCGGCTCGTTCCCTGCTTAGCTTTAACCCTCCTTGAGGGGGAAGGAGGGGCATCACTCCCGGAACGTCGACAGCCCCGTCACCAGCACCTTCTCGACCGGCATCTGGTCCTTGATGTCGCCGTTCTTTTGCAGCAGCTCGATCGCGCCGCGCATGCTCTTCTTCGAGATCGCCATATCGCGATCGAAGAAATTGATGCGCTGATAGAGGTCGAGGCTGCGCGTCACGTCGTCGGTGCTTTCGCCGCTGGCTTTGACCATGATCGCGATCGCGGCGTCGCGGTTCTTGGGATCGTCCAGCCACGCGACGGCCTTTAGGTGCACGGCAAGGAATTTCTTCGCGGCGTCCTGATGGCTCGCCGCCCAGCTGCGATTGATCGAGAGCGCTTCGAACGGGAATCCGGTCGGATAGTCGCTCGACAAGGCGAGCAAGGCGAAGCCGTCGGATTGCGCGCGGAACAGCGCCGGCGCCGTCAGCATGCCGGCGACCGCTGCGCCCGATTCCATCGCCGCGAGACGGGCTGAAGTCGAGGTCGAGGGCAGGCTGTCGATGTCGCCGTCGCTCATGCCGTTGGCGACGAGGATGGCGTCGAGGTAATTGCGCGCGATGTCGGTCGCGATGCCGACGGCGAGCAGCTTGCCCTTGAGATCGTGCACGGTCTTGATGTCCGGCTTCACCACCAGCCCGTAAGGCGACGGCGTCGCCTGAACGCAGAGGATGCCGAGATCGGCATTCGCGTCGATCGCGCGCAGCGGATCGAGGACGCCGGTCTCGCCGACATTCAACGATCCCGCGGCGACCTGCTGGACCACGTTGGCGCTCGAGCGCGCGTAAATGATCTCGATGCCGAGATTCTCCGCGGCGAAAAATCCCTGCTCGATGCCGATGAACAGCGGCCACAGCGTCGCGGTCGGCGCACCCGGCGCGCCGTAGACGATCGTCTCGGCGGCGCGCGCCGCAGAGGGCGCATACCAAGCGGCCAGGATCGCGATCACCGTCGCAAAGCGCCGCGGCAACTTCCTCATATCGATCCCCCCAATGCTATTGCGGGCCCTCGACCGCGGCCAGGATGACGTGCGCCTGGATTTTAGCGGCGATCGCGCCGCTGCCATGCCGCTCGGCAAGCGCGCGGGCGGCGTAGTCGGTGGCGGCTTCCAGCTTGCCCGGTTCGCGGGCTTCGATCTCGTTGCGCAGCAGCGTTCCCTGGCAATAAGCGACGGCCGGAACGCGCGGCGAGGGGGCGCGGCTTTCCTCGGCGCGCGTCTCGATCGCCGCCTGCGCGAAGCCGGCGCCCTCCAGATCGCGGCGGATCAGCGCCGTGTCGTGGTAGCCGTGCGGCGTGCGGGCGAGAAAGCGCGGCGGGTCGGTCGGGAAAATCCGGGCGAGCGCGTTCGTCACGTCGTCGGCGAAGACATTCTCTTCGATGCGATCCCAGACGCTGAACAAGAAATGCCCGCCGGGCTTCAGGACGCGCTTGGCTTCGCGATAGGCGGCGGCGCGGTCGGGAAAGAACATCGCGCCGAACTGACAACAAACGAGATCGAATGCCGCATCCTCGAAGGGCAGCGCCATCGCATCGGCCTGGCGCCAGGCGATGCGGCTGTCGGGCGGTTGCCGCGATAGGGCGTAGTCGAGCATCGGCTGGTTGAGGTCGGTCGCGGTATAGCGCGCGCCGGCCGAGAGTTTCGGTGCCAGCGCGCGGGTGACGGCCCCGGTGCCCGCGGCGATTTCCAAAACCGCGCCGGGCGACAGCGCCGCTGCGCGTTGCGCGATATCCGCGGCGTAGGCCGCGAAAATCAACGGCACCATATAGCGGTCGTAGTTTTCCGGAACCGAGCCGGCGAACACCTTGTCCGCTTCCAACATCGCGATTCCCCCCACCGTCCGTTTGTCGGCGCGCGAGACTAGCATAGATCGCTGTATGCCATCCTCGCAGGCACGAAGATCGCAGAGCGTCTTTCTCGGCGCCAAGCGTCTGCGTCTTTATTCTAGCTATGGTTGAAGCGTCATATTCTCCCAGAGCGCGACGACTATCGGCTCGCGCGCCGGCTCGCCATGAAAAGCGGATCCGTTTCGTTCGCCAGCACGCCGCCGACCAGATCGCCGTGCCAGAACGGCGCAGCCTCTGCGACCTTCGCTGCGGCGATGTCGATCCCTTTGCTGCCATAGGCGCGCGCCAGCCCGTCGAGCGACGTGCCGAAGATCACGCCGCCGATGCCGGTCCAGATCAGCGCGCTCATGCACATGGTGCACGGCTCGGCCGTCGTGGTCAGCACCATCGCCGCCCAATCGCGATTGCCGTGACGGCGGACGTATTCGTCGATTGCCGCGATCTCGCCGTGCAGCATCGGGTTTTTGCGGCTGTCGTTGATCCCTTCGGCCATCACCCGCCCGTCGGCGATGCGCGCGATCACCGCGCCATAAGGATAGGCGGGGTTGCGCCGCGCGATGGCGATCGCGCGCCGCATCGCTTTCTCGCGCGCGGCTTCCGGCATCGCGTCGAGGGCGCCGGCGGCGCGCGCCGGTTTCGCGTCGGCAAAAACGACGCCGCCGCCGGCGGCCGCCAGCAAGCCGCCGATCACCGCGCGGCGCGGCCATCGGCTCGGCGTCGTTTGCGCATGCGGCTCGGCCGCCGATTGAAATGCGTCGTGCGACGCGTCGCGATGAGCCGGCATCTCAGATCCCCTATCGTTGCCGCGTTCGAATTCGCGCGCGCCGCGCGGAATCACTTCGCGCCGGAATTCGATCCGGCCGCGCCGGCCGCCGCGCCGGCGCTCGCCGGATCCGGACGAGGCATGCTCTCGGCGGGCGGCTTGACCGCCTTGTGCGCCTTCTTGGGTGCGGCGGCTTTATGCCGAGCGGCCGGATGGCTCGGCCCCTTGCACGAAGATTTGGTGCCGCTGGTCGGCTTGCCGCCAAAGGCGCAGGGAATATCGTCCTGGAAAAAATGCGGTATGTCGGTCGTGAAAGTGCGCTTCACGTCGTTGGGGAAATCGTCCGCGCGCGCCGGCGCCGGCAAAACCAGCAACGCCAGCAGCGGAAGAGCCAGCGCAGGGCAGCCGGGCCGGAGCCGTCGAACGAATGTCGCCTTCATCGATCGCCCCTTTTGTTGCGGCAATGGTTTTAAGGCCGGATCGCCCCAATGGTTTTAAGGCCGGATCGGCCGGGCCACAACGATCAGCTTTTCCGGCCATGCGCGAAGAGCGCGTCGGTTTCATTCGCCAGCACGCCGCCGGTGATTTCGCCGTGCCAGAAGGGCGAGGCGGCGGCGATGGTTTGCGCCGGAATGTCGATCTGATCGATGCCGGCGTGTTTCAAGCCGGCGAGCGAGGTGCCGAAGATCACGCCGCCGATGCCGGCCCACACCAAGGCGCTCATGCACATCGCGCAGGGCTCGGCCGTGGTGTAGAGCACCATCTCCGCCCAATCCTTGTTGCCGTGGCGGTGGAGGTAGTCGTTCATCGCCGCGACCTCGCCATGCAGCATGGGATTGGTGCCGCTGGCGTTGACGCCTTCGGCGACCATTTGCCCGCCGGCGATGCGGGTGATGACCGCGCCGAAAGGATAGGTCGGGTTGCGCTTGGCCACGGCGATCGCGCGGCGCATCGCCTTCTCGCGCGAAGCTGTCGAGATGGCGGCGAGTCTGTCGGCTGCCGCGGCCGGCGCCGGGCGAAGATAAAGCGCGCCGATCCCGCCGCCGGTGCCGATGACGAGGCTGCGCAGAACCGCGCGGCGCTGCCAAAGTGTCTGAGGCTTGTCGTGCGGGGGTTCGCGATCGGCGGCCATGAGAGATCTCCGTTGAAAGCGGCGTGGCGATGAGAGCGAAAGTGTTCTCGATCCGGCGGGTCTCGAGCTTAGTCCGAATTCCCCGTCGGGAACGATTTCGCCGGCAGTTGGCAATGGAGGCAGCGCTCCGTCGCGAACCAGCGCAGGCGATTGGCCGATCCGTTGAAATAATCGCCGCAGCGCGGACATGTGAAGCGCGCCGCATAAAGTCCTGTCGCCAGGGCGAGCAGCAGCCACAGAATCATGCCGGTCAGCAGCAGCTTGATATGATTTTCGATCAGGTTGGGGTTCACCACCATCGGCGGGCCGAGGACGATCGCGGCCCCGCCCAACAAAACCACGAGGAACAGCGCGCCGCGGTTGCGCAGATCGCGCCACGCGCGCGCATAATTTTCTTGATCGATGCCGCGATCGCTCATCGCGCGGCGCCGGCTTCGCGGGTGGTTAGCGTACCTGCACCGTGTGCTGCCCGATCGCAGTGCGGAAGGCGGGCTTGTCCAGCATCTGATCGACGGTGACGTCGAGCGCTTCCTGCGCCAGCTTTTGCAGCTCGTCCATGCTGGCGAAAACGCCCGTCGCAAAAAAATGGAAGTCCGAGCGCTCGTTCTGGGCGCTGTCCTTGTAGATCGTCTGCTGCGAGGCGCTGTCGATGACCGTCATATCGAGATCGATGCGGCCGGTGCTGCCCATCAGCATGTCGGCGTCGTATTTGCGGATCAGCAGCTCGATCCGATAGGGCGCGCCCGCCGTCAACAGGCCGCGCGCGCGCAAGCCGTCGGTGAAGGCATCGGCCACCTCGTCCTTGACGGGCTTGGCGAGGTCGAGGGTTTTGAGGGGATTGCCGAACCCGCCCATGATCGTCGCCAGGCGATGCGCTTCTTCCTTGCGCTGGTCGATGGCGGTGACGCCGGAAATCGCCGGCGCGGCCGCCCGCGCGACCGTCCCCGGCGCCGTGTAGCGCATATCCGACGTGGTGTTGCTGCACGCTGCCAGTCCGATGGCAGACACAACAAGGCAGAGCACAAACCCAAGGCGCGGCATGACGGAACCCCCCGATTTCGCGCGCATCCGGCAAATCCCCCGCGCGCTTCACTCGCCGAATGATAGCAGATCATCGGCGCCGGGAAAATGCGCCGTCGCGCTTCGGTCTGAAATCTTTCTTCTTTCTTCCTCATCCCGTTCCCTCCTTCTTCCCCTGCGCCGCGATCTTTAAGAGCCGCTCGCGCAGGATCGCGTTCGCGTCGCGCTTCTCGCCCGCGTCGGCCATGCCATAGCGCGCGATCGTCCGCGCGCCGCGCCCGTAAAGCCCGAGATGCCTGGCGAGCGCGTCGAGCGCGCGTTGCTTCGAATGCATCTTCACATGCGCTTTCGCCGCGCCGGTTTTCTCGGTGCGCGACGACGACAGCTCGGCGATGGCGGCCTGGTCGGCCTTGGGCAGCGCCGTCTTCGCTTTCAGCGTGACGCCGTCCGGCCCCCAATCCGCGACATCGGCGATATTCGCGAAGGCGATCGCCGCCAGCTCGTTCTTCACCCGGTCGGCGGTGATGTCGAGCCGCGCCGCCGCCGCCGCGCGCTCGCGGTGGATCGCCTGCGCGACCGCGCGCCGCTTCGTCATGCCCACGCCGGCGCGCATCGGATTGCCGGGAAGTCCGGCGCGGATCGCGGCCTGTGTCGCATTGCCGTCGATCAGGTATTGGTGGACGAAGCGCTCTTGCAACAAGGTCAGGCCTTTGCGGCGATAGGTTTTCACGGGCGTTCCGAATTGCGATGCCTTCTTCGGCCTCAGCACGATCTCGATGCCACGTTCACGCAACGCGGCGATGATCTTCGGCTTGCGTAACAGCATCCAGCCGATCGCGCCGCCTTGATGCGGCGCATACCCGGCCTCGCGTGCGGCCCGCGACGCGTTGCCATGCAGATGATACTGCTCGACGAACCGCGCCTCACGCGCGGTGAGTGGTTTTGTCGACATGATTTTGTCTTTCGAAAAAAGAGAGAGGAAAAGGAAAGAAGAAAAACAAGAAGCACCCGCGCGTCGGTGCACACGTGTTTTTTATCCACACAGATGATCTTTTTTATCCGCGCGTGATCTTTTTTATCCGCGCGCATGTGATCTTTTTTATCCGCGCGCATGATCTCTTTTATCCGCGCGCGTGATCCTTTTTGTCCGCGCCCATGATCTCTTTTATCCGCGCGCGTGATCTTTTTTATCCGTGCACGTGATCTCTTTTATCCGCGCGCATGATCTTTTTTATCCGTCACCCCCGCGAAAGCGGGGGTCCACAGCGACAAACGCGATGCTGCTGTGTGGATTCCCGCTTTCGCGGGAATGACGGTGAGCAATGAGCGCGCGCGAAGACGAAGCAATCGCCGCAAACAAACCCACCGGCCCAAGGAACCGCCCGGCCGTCGATCCTCTTTGACCCAGAGAGCCCCCGCGCGAAAGGAGCATCCATGGCCGCCATCACCGGCAGCTGCCTCTGCGGCAAGATCCGCTATCACGCCGCGGCCGAGCCGAAATTCGTCTCGCTCTGCCATTGCCGCGATTGCCAGAAATTCACCGGCAGCGCCTTCGCCACGGTGGTGGCGTTGCCGAAAGCGGCGCTCACCGTAACCGGCGCCGTGAAAGGCTTCACCAAGCGCGGCGACACCGGCAAGCCGATCGAGCGTTTCTTCTGCCCCGATTGCGGCGCCTCGATCATGGACGAGGCCGCGGCGCTGCCCGGCTTCGTGATGATCGAAGCCGGCACGCTCGACGACCCAAGCTGGCTGAAGCCCACCGCCGAGGTTTACTGCGCCAGCGCCCAGCCCTGGGTGCATTTCGATCCGGCAACGGCGATGAAGCGCTTCGACAAGGTGCCCGGCTAATCCCGAAAACAAAATCGCCCGGCACAGCCTTTCGGCCGCCGGGCGATTCATCTCAGGATGCGCCTTTTATACCAGTTCGATCCGGATGGTAGTGGGTCAGTTTGACCTTCGCCGCTTCACGCGCCTAACCAATGCGTTCTCAAAGAAGATGGAGAACCACTGTCATGCGCTCTCTATCTACTTCATGCACCACAACTTCGCACGCATCCATCAAACCACGCGGGTTACGCCAGCAATGGCAGCGGGCGTGAGCGAGAAGCTTTGGGACATGACGGATATCGTGCGCGTGGTCCAGGCTTACGAGAACGGAGAAGCCTTGGAGACCGAAAAGAAGTTTGGCGGTAAGCTCAGCGTCGGGCCGATATCAAAGACGGCACACACGTACGAGTGACGCTGATGAGGTACACACACGGCACCGTGCTGAAGACTTTTACCAGCGGTGATGGAACGCGTTCCGTGGATATCGTCGCGCGGAACGATGGCACCTACCAATACTTTGGACACAAATACGTCAATGGCGACGCATATACAGGTCCACATTGGAAGCCAACGCGGACATCTGGCCTCTATCCAAGCGCCGATCTTGCAGAGAGCGACGCGGAAGCGGAGATGCCGTGGATTCGGCTACAAAACTCAAACTGACCCACTACCATCCGGATCGAGTCAAGAACAAAATAAGAACTTTCTTTGTTGCGGTTTAACCGTCGATTGGCATATTCTGCCAATGTCCCAACATTAAAACGCCGCAGGAAAGGGGTCGGGATGCCGACACGCAATGTGGTTCTGACCGATCGCCAGGCGGAGCTGGTCGAGAAGCTCGTCGATTCCGGCCGCTATCAAAACGGCAGCGAGGTTCTGCGCGAAGGGCTGCGCTTGCTCGAGCAGCGCGAAGCCGAAGATCGCGCCAAGCTCAAAGCCTTGCGCGAGGCGGCGAAGGTCGGCCTCGATGCGATGGCCGCCGGACGCTTTCGCCGCTTCGACAGCGAAGCATCCTTGCGCGATCATCTCGAGGCGCTGACCGAGCAGGCGATCGGCCGGCGGCCGAAGTGACGGAAAAGCCGGTTTGGACGGTCGACCTCACCGAACCGGCCGAGGCGGATTTTGCCGCGATCATTCCCTGGACGGCAGAGCAATTCGGCAGCGCCCAAGCGCAAACCTACGCCGACACGCTGAGCGCGGCGCTTCTCGCGTTGCGGGACGGCCCGGATGCACCGGGTGTCAAGCGGCGCGACGAGATCGGTGCGGGACTCTGCACGCTACACGTTGCGCGCGGCCAACGGCGCGGCCGGCACTTCATTCTGTTCCGTGTTCGCGCCGACGAGCAGCCGCCGCGCATCGAAGTGCTCCGCATCCTTCACGACGCTATGGATCTGGCACGGCACGTGCCGGAAGGCTGACGTCAGACACAATTTCCGTCCGCACCCGCTTGTGTCCGAAAGACTCTCACAAATACGCCAGGGCCGCCCGATAGCACTGGAAAATTGTATCCCAAACGGCGAAACTCGGCCATACGCGCATAACAGATGACGGCGGCCGAGAACGAAATACGCGGTCCAACGTCCATAAAAAGCCAAATCGATTCTTTTCTACGGGGGAAACAATGTCGCTCTTTGAGAGCCTAACCTCATTATTCCGGCGCACGCATGAAGCGCCGCCAAATCTTCCGCCGCCTCATTCACCAACCGGTCTCACTACACCGGACACTCCTGAAACACATCATGTCCCCGATGCCGACGAGCATAAGGTCGAGCATCAAGCGATCGATGATGTCGGTAGCGAATTATGGGGGATTTCGTTTTCCATCGAATATCGCGACGCGAATGAGAATCTCACGGTTCGCCGGGTCCGCATAAGGCGTTTCTCTCGAACGGCGCAAGGCTGGCTGTGCATGGGCGCCTTTTGTTACGAGCGGAAAGCGCTTCGTTCCTTTCGGCTCGATCGGATTGTTTCAATTATCGATGATGATGGAGTCATTTGGAAAACTCGCGACTTCTTCAGCAAGGAACTGCACATCGACCTGGGTGAGTTCCTGTCGCCGGGCGGGCCGATTCCTCTCGAAGCAAGAAAGGCAGACAGGCCAGGCGAGGCGCTTCGCCGCCGGGCAAAGGATGGTCTGGACGTGCTTGTTGCATTGGCGCATGCAGATCGTGTTTTGCGCGACGAAGAAGTTGGCGCGATGCTCGATTACACCTCCCATTGCGCGCTAAAGGGAGGAATTGCTGTCACGGACGATGATTGCCGCGCATTGGTCGCTTATGTGCGTCGCCGTCGGCCTCACTTGGCAACCTTGACGCAAAGTCTCCGCCGACTTGAGAAGCGGAGCGCCGAGGAAAAGCAGCAGCTTTTACGCGCGGCGATGGCAGTTATGGATGCTGACGGCGAAGAGCATCCCGAGGAATTCAAACTGATGATGAAAATAAGAGACGAGATAGAACATGCTTAATCACGAACCGCATTTATAAAACAATAACTGCGAGGAACATTCGATGCCACTTTCCGAGGAGGAGCGAGCACATTTCGCGACCGAGCATTTTGCCAATTATCAGGAATACAACAAAACCGTAACGAACATGGTTCGTAACGTTTGGGTTGGGCGCGCCAGCCCTCTTGCTTGTCAACGATAAATTATGGCCGAAGTTCAGTGCATACGCTCATCACACGCGTATCCCATACGCGAGGACTACGAGCATTTTATGTATCATCCCTTCCCCATCTCCGCCCGCTTCTTCTCCGTCGCGCGCACATCGACGATAAAGCTCACCGCATCGATCACCACGCCGTATAAATCGAGCGCTGCCTTCACCGACACATAGCCCTGGCGCACGTCTTCGCGCACTTTCTCCATCGGGCGTTCCCACGGGTTGCCGTAGCCGCCGCCGCCGCGGATGCGGAAGCCGTCGCCGTCGTTCTTCAGATCGAAGATGAATTTCGCGTTCTTGAAATCGTCGGTCCAGGTGCCGTCGCGGCCGGCGCGCACCGCGAGCTCGTTGCCCGCGCCTTCGCGGCCGCCTTCGAGGCCCCACGGCTTGCAATGCACGCGGTCGATCTGGCTGTTCACGGTGATGGGGCTGCGGGCGCGCGAAATGCGCTCGACGCCGAGGCCGCCGCGGAACTTGCCGGCGCCGCCGCTGTCGGGGATGAGGGCGTAGTTCTCGACGACGATGGGGAATTTCGCCTCGGTCTGCTCGTTCGGGCTGTTATGCGTGTCGCCGTCGTTGATGCACACCGTCGCCGAGACGCCGTCCTCGTTCATCTTCGCGCCCCAGCCGCCGCCGGGCAGGGAGGTGCCGCCGATGAAGAACTCGCGCGTCTTGGGGTTGGTGCCGAAGACATTGACCGAGAGCAGATCGGCGTGATGCCCGGCGATCACGCGATCGGGGATCGCGGGGCTGAGCGCCTTGAACACCGTGTCGATGACCGTCATGGGGTAGGTCATCCATTTGCGCATCGGCGCCGGGCGCACCGCGCTCACCACCTTGCCCTCGGGCACGATGGATTTGAGGCTGCGGAAGCTGCCGTCGTTCACCGGATAATCGGTCGGCGAGGTGATGCATTTATAAGCGACCTGGGTACAGCCGAAGCCGGTGGTCTGGCCCGAATTGTAAAAGCCGCGTACCTGAGACGAAACGTCCGAAAGATCGATCGTCATCTCGTCACGCTCGACGATCACCTTCACCTTGATCGGCACTTTCCTGCCGATATCGACGCCGTCGTCGTCCATATAGGATTCGGCTTCATAGATGCCGTCGGGAATCGTGGCGGTGCGGGCGCGGGCCTTCACCTCGCTGTGATCCATGATGTTCTGGATCGCGATGAGCACGTTGTCGCGGCCATAGCGGTCGAGGAGCTGGGTGAAGAGCCGCTCGCCGGTCTTCACCGCCGCGACCTGCGCGCGCAAATCGCCCATCGCGCGATGCGGAATGCGCACGTTCATGCGGATGATGTCGACCAGGTCCTGATTGACCACGCCCGCATCCTGATATTTGAGCAGCGGGATCTGCAGCCCTTCGGAATAGATGTCGCTGCCCGCGCCGCGCAGCGCGCCGCCGATATCGAGCCAATGCGCCATGCAGCAGGCAAAACCCGACAGCACGTTCTGATGAAACACCGGCACGGTCAGGGTGACGTGGTTCAAATGGCTGCCGGTGGTATAGGCGTCGTTGGTGATGAGGATGTCGCCCGGCGCCATCTTGTCGAGGCCGAAATGCCGGATCTTCTTCTTCACCGTCTCGGCCATGCCGCGAATGAACATCGGCAGGCCGAGCCCGATCGACACCGTCTCGCCCTTCGCCGTGAAAAGCCCGGTGGTGAAATCCAGCGCCTCGTAGATGATGGTGTTGTAGGCGGTGCGCATGAGATTGGTCTTCATCTCGCCGGTGATCGAGATGACGGCATTGCGCACGATCTCGGTGACGACGGGATCGGCGGTGCGGGCAGAGGTGTGTGTGTCCATCGGGGGATTTTAGCAGGGAGAAGGGAATGCCGTCATGCCTCGGATCGTCCCTCTGTCCGGCGCTGTTTTCCGTCCACCGTTTCCGGCCCCTCCACCGTTTCCGCCCGTCCACCGTCATTCCCGCGCAAGCGGGAATCCACAGCAGCGAACGCGCTGTCCGCATGGACCCCCGCTTTCGCGGGGGTGACGATCAACAATATAGGCGCAGGAGCGCATCCGCCGCTTACGACGCCGCCGTTTCCGGAATGAGGCTGGCCGTCTTCCGGTTGAGGGTGTCGACCAGCGCTTGGGCGCCGCCGTGGAGGACGACGGCGCTGAATTGCGAGCGCAGATTGGCGATCTGACTGATTGTGCCTTGCAGATAGATGTCGGCGATCTGCCAGCGGTCGCCGTTCTGCCGCATCAGATAGTTGATGGCGGTCTTGTCGCCGTCGGCCTGGACGAGCTGCGTATCGACGACGGTGCCATAGGGCATCGCATGCGTGCCGGCGATCTCGAATTTCACGCCGCTGTCTTTGCTGAATTCGCTGGCATACGTGGCGATCGTGTACCGCGTGAACGCATCGGTCACCTGCTGGCGTTCGGCCGGCGACAGATTCGCCCAACCCGGGCCGATGGCGAGCTGCGCCATGCGGGTGAGATCGAAATCGCGATGGATCGCCGGGGCCAACGCCTCGTAGCGGCCCTTGTCGCCGAGCTGCGCGCCGCGATGCATGGTCTGCGTCAAGGTCGCGTACAAATCGCTGATCGCGCCATTGGCGTCGCTGGCGGCATGCGCCGGGCCCGTCATCGCGCTCGCCAGCAGCGCGCAAGCGACAAGCCCCGTCCGGCCGAAAAGCCGCATGATCATTCTCCATGGAAGGTGTAAAGCCTGACGTAGGCACGATTACCGCCACTGCCAAGGCGACCCAACGCCGCAGCTTCAGCCGCGCTGGCGCTAGATCACGCGCCAACGGAGCAACGTCATTCCCGCGAAAGCGGGAATCCACGGCAGCGAGCGCGCTGTCCATATGAACCCCCGCTTTCGCGGGGGTGACGGTGACGGAAGGGTTCGTGAAAACGATGTCGCGCTCTTTTTCCTTCGTCATTCCCGCGAAAGCGGGAATCCACGGCAACGAACGCGCTGTCCATATGGACCCCCGCTTTCGCGGGGGTGACGATCAAATAAAAGCGGAAAAGTTTCGGCGCAGCCGTCCGTTTCGCAGCCGTCCGCTCTACGCCCGCAGCGCGAGGCAGTGCTCGACCGGGAAGGACAGCCGGACTTGGGTGCCGCGATCGACCGCGGCCGAAGGCTGGAGTTGCAGCTTCACGCGCTCGCCGCCGACGGTGACGATGCAATCGAGCAGATTGCCGACATAGACCACGGTGTCCATCGTGCCGGCGAAATGATTGTGCAGCGCGCCGGGGTCGCTGCCCTGCGGCAAGAGGGTCACGTTCTCGGGCCGGATCGCGACCGTCACCGCGTCGCCGATCTTCGCTTCGCTTTCGACGCGCGCGTGGATGGCGCCGATCGGCGTGTCGACGGTCGCGGTGGCGCTGCCGTTGCTGCCCGCCAGCGACGTGATCTTGCCGGCGAGGAAGTTGGAGCGGCCGATGAAGTCGGCGACGAACGCGCCCTTGGGCTTGGCATAGATATCGGCGGGCGCGCCTTCCTGGATGATGTGGCCGTCGTTCATCACCGCCATCACGTCCGACATGGTCAGCGCCTCGATCTGCTCGTGCGTGACGAAGAGCGTGGTGACGCCCAACCGCTCGACCACGTCGCGGATTTCGAGGCGCATCTCCTCGCGCAGCTTGGCGTCGAGGTTGGAGAGCGGCTCGTCGAGCAGCAGCACGCGCGGCTCGGCGACGAGCGCGCGGGCGAGGGCGAGGCGTTGCTGCTGGCCGCCCGAGAGATAGGGCGCCGGGCGATCTTCGAGGCCGGCGAGATGGACGAGAGCCAGCGCTTTGGCGACGCGGTCCTTGATCTCGGCCCGCCCCGGCTTCGGCTTCTTGTGGCGCAGCGGGAAGGCGACGTTCTCGAACACCGTCATATGCGGCCAGATGGCGTAGGACTGGAACACCATGCCGATGTTGCGATCGTGCGGCGGGACCCAGGTGCGGTTGGCGCCGGAATAAACCGTGCGGCCGCCGATCACGATCTCGCCGCCATCGGGATGCTCGAGCCCCGCGACGCAGCGCAGGATCGTCGTCTTGCCGCAGCCCGAGGGACCGAGCAGCGTATAGAACTGCCCCTGCTTGATCTCGAGCGAGACGCCCTTCACCGCCTGGTGCTCGCCATGCGCGGTGCGATACGTCATCGTGAGATTGCGGATCCCGATCATTCCTATTCCTCCCAAACCCGGCCCTTATCGCGACCTAACGTGATTTTCGGCCCTAGCGTGGCGCGATCATACCGGCGCGGCGCGCCACCAGCCAATAGAGAAGCAGCACCGGCAGCATCAGGCAGAGCATCAGCAACGCCGCCGCCGACGCCGAGCCATAGGCGGAGGCTTGCACGAAGCCCCACACCAAATACGAAAACGGGAGATTATTGCTGGTCGAGATCACCACCGGCAGGGTCAGCTCGCGATAGGTGAGCAGCGCGATCCAGATCCAGGCATAAAGCAGCGAGGGCGCGAGCAGCGGCACCAGCACGCGGGCGAGGACGCTGCCGGTCGCTGCACCGCAGACTTGTGCGGATTCCTCCAGCTCCCGGTGGATCTGGATAAGCGCCGAATTGGTCATGCGCGTGCCATAGGAGAGCCGCGCCACGGCATAGACGATGATGAGGATCCAGAGCGTGCCGTAGATCGGCAGGAAACGGCGCATGACGAACAGGGCGAGCAGCAGCGCCGCGACGCTGAACACGATCGCCGGAATGGCGAGCGGCAAAAAGGCCACGAAATCGAACAGGCCGCGGCCCTTGATGCGGGTGCGCAGCACGACCCACGAGATCGCGACGCTGGCGGTCAGGGTGATCGTCGGCACCACCGCCATCAGGATCGCGGTGTTGGTGCCGGCGCGCCAGAGCAGCGCCTGCGGCAGGTTGGTGAAGTTGCGCCACGAGACGGATGCGAGCGCCGCGAGCGACGGCGTCTGCAGATAGGGCAGGGCCGAGGCCCAGGCGAGCATCAGCAGCGGCATGAGCTGCGCGACAATGAAATAAAGCGCGACGAAGGCGATCGCGGCGGGGCGGTATTTGCCGAGCGCGGCGATGCGCGGGCGATAGGCCTTGCCGGTGACGACGGCGTATTTCGGCGCCTGTTTCTGCGCCTGGCGATAGCACCAGGAGAGGAAAGCCGCGAGCGCGATCATGATGACCGAGAGGCACGCGACGCTGCCATATTCCGGCGCGCCTTCCGACGGCGTCAGCACCCAGAAGACATAGGTCGAGAAGGTGAAGATGCGCCGCGTCAGGCCGAGGATCGCCGGCACGTCGAAGGCGGCGAAGCCGATCATCGCGACATAGATGGCGGCGGCGAGGAGCCCGGGCAGCAGCACGCGCAAGGTGACACGCAGCACCGCCTGCCACGGCTTGGCGCCGCTGATCGCCGCCGCTTCCTCGAGCGCCGGATCCATCGAGCGCAGCACGACCGCGGTCATGACGAAAGAGAGCGGCGTCAGATTCATCCCCTCGACCACGCCCATCGCGAAGATGTTCGAGATGTCGAAGGGCGCGTCGCTGAGGCCGAAGAGCGCGACAAGCGCTTGATTGACCATGCCGATCTTGGGATGGAGCAGAAACACCCAGCCGAGCGCGACGGCGAAGGACGGGATCAGCAGCGCCGTCGTCATCAAGGTGAAGACGATCGGCTTGCCGGGAAAATCCGTCCGCTCCATCAGCCAGGCGATCGGCAGCGCAAAGGCAAAGCTCGTGGACAAAGTGGTCAGCGAGAACAGCACCGTGTTCCACAACACGCGATAGGTGAAGCCGTCGAGGAAGAGCGAGCTGTAGTGATCCAAGGTGTATTGAAGCACCGGATCGCCGGGCGTGCCTTCGGTGAAGCTGAGCCACAACACCACGCCGACCAGCACCGCGATCGCGCCGGTCGCGATCAGCGTCAGCCCGATGAGGCTCGACGAGGTGAGGTCGAGGCGGACGCCCGGCTTCTTCGACGGCAGAACCGGCTTATCGGCGGTGATGGTCGCCACGACGCACTACCTCGTTATTTTTCGCGCACCAATTTCGCGAGATCGGCATTGGCTTTGTCGAGGCCGGGATGCGACGTCCACCAGGCGATCGACACGTCGACCGGCTTGCCGCCGCGCGCCTCGATCGCTTCGAATTCCTTCTTCATATGCGAATCCGGAAATTGGTCGAGATCGCTGCCTTGAATGTCCCACATCATCTTCGACTGGCCTTCCGCCGTCATGATATAGAGGATGAAGAGCGTCGCGGCGTTGGGATGCGGCGCGTGGCTCAGCACGGCGAGATAGTTGTAGCGCCGCTCCGCCATGTCGCTCAGCACCTGATTGCCGAGGATGCCTTTGCCGCGATACTCGGTGCGGTTGGGGATGCCGCCGCCGCAATCGATGGCGAGCGCCGGGATCTCGCCCGAAGCGATGCGGGTCGTCGCCTCGCAACCGACGAGGCCGGCGAGCTGCGGCGCGAGCTTCTTCACATACGCGGTGGTCTTCTCGACGCCCCAGACATCGGGCGCCAACAGTACATCGAAGCCGCCGAGGAACGGCGTCGTGTAGAACTTGCCCTTATAGTCCGGCTTCAAGAGATCGGCGGTGGTCTTCACCTCCGCGACCCAGGGCGCGGCTTTCATGCTGTAGACGATGCCCGGCAGGTTCGAGGCGATGCGGATGGCGCGGCCGTTGGCCTCGATCATCTCCGGCTTGATGCGCTCCGGCATAAGCCCGGTCCAGTCGATCGTCTTGAAGAGGTTCTTGTCGAGATAGGGCGAGAGCTGCACCGCCGTGGCGATATAGATGTCCGACGTCGCCGGCTGGCCGGCCTGCATCTCCTGATAAAGCTGCGCCGCCATCGGCCCATAGGCGGGACCCGGCGACCACTCGACGGTGATATGCGTGCCGAAGATGCGGTTGATCGCTTCTTCCGCCATCTTGGCGCCGTCCGGGCCGCCGAAGATGTTATTGGTCCAGCGAACAGTAAGCGTGCCCTCCTTGTTCGCGCCGGCGATCGCCGCTTCGAGCAGCGGATTCTTCGCCGGGCTTTGTGCCGCAGTCATGCTCGCACCCAACGCGGTCGCGCCAATAAATGCAGCGGCCGCCAAAACCAAGGCGCGAGCCGCCATCCGAATCGCCATGGGGTGCTGTCTCCCTCCGTTCGTGTTCCCCCAGCGCGCAACGGCGCCGAGGTTATCGTTTTGCGAAAACTAGCACAGCACCGCCGCCGGTGGGATAGGCGCGCATGAAAGATGTCAGAAAAGAGGCAGCAAAAGAAAAGCCCCGGATAAACCGGGGCCAGTTTGAACAGGGAGGCTATACGTCTCAGCGACGTAGAAGGATCCGAAGACCCTCTTTCCGGTTAGCCGGCCCGGAAATATGCGGCCGCGGATGCAGCGCGCGATCTAAAATGCGCCTGCCCGGTCACGCACGCCATCCTAAATATTTCGTAACACCGTTGCATAAACTGCATCGCTCGGTTGCGCGCTACATACCGACATCGTCCAAATAGGCGAGATTCCGCGAGACGTCATCGGTCGCCTGTGGCATCGTCGCCCACCTAAAAGCGGAGGAACGCGCATGGCCCGTCTGACCGATCCCACTGTCGACGATCTCGATGCCGAACAGAAAGCCGCGCTGGCGCAGCTTCAGAGCGTGCTGTCGCTCGACGGACTCGGCGGGCCCTTCTCGGTCTGGCTGCGCATGCCGGGCATCGGTCCCAAGCTCATCGATCTTTTCGTCACCCATCGCAAGCACGGCAAGCTCGAGAAGCGGCTCTTCGAATTGATGACGCTCGTCGTCATCCGTCACTGGTCGGCGCAATTCGCCTGGTGGGCCCACAGCCGCCGCTCGAAAGAGCTCGGCATCGCGCCGGAGATCATCGATGGGATTGCCCATCGCCGGACACCGACGATCACGCGCGAAGACGAGAAGCTCGTCTACGACGTGACCACCGAGATCATGACCAATCAAAAGCTCAGCGACGCGACCTACGCCCGCGCGAAGGCGTTGCTCGGCGAGGGCGTGCTGATCGAGCTGATCTTCGCGATCGGCTTCTACAACATGGTCGGCATCACGCTGACCAGCTTCGAAATTCCGACGCCCAACGGGTCGAGGCAACTGGATTAGGGAAGGGCGCGCGGCGCCCATATCGCGCGGCGCCCAATAGAGAGAAGGTGCGGGGGCTAATCCGCCCCGCCGCTCTTCTTCTCGGCGACTTTGCGCAAGAGGAAGTCGCGGAAGACGGCGATGCGCTTGGAAGAGCGCAGCTCTTCGGGATAGACGAAGAAGCTTTCGAACTCGCCGCCCAGCACGTCGGGCAGCACGCGCACCAGGCCGGCGGTCTCGTGTTCCATGAAATCCGGCAGCGAAGCGATGCCGAGCCCGCCTTCGAGCGCGCGCAGGATGGCGTAGAGATTGTTCACCGCGAGGATCGGGCGGCGCTCGTAACCGGGCCGCGCGCCGGCTTCCAAAAGCCAGTTCGGGTTGCGGATCGGCGGCCGCGAATCCGTGCCGTAGACGATGATGCGGTGCTTATCGAGCTCTTCCGGCCGCTGCGGCACGCCGTATTTCTTCAGGTAATCGGCCGAGGCGTAAGCATGATGCCGCACCGTCATCAGATGGCGCTGCACCAGATCGGGCTGGCGCGGCGGCGACATGCGGATCGCGACATCGGCCTCGCGCATCGAGAGGTCGAGCTCGGCGTCGTCGACCACGATGGCGATTTCGATCTCGGGATAAAGATCGAGGAATTCGCGCACCCGCGGCGTCAGCCACGCCGAGCCGAATGCCACCGTTGTCGTGACTTTAAGCGGGCCCTTCGGCCGGTCTTTCGACTCGGTCAGCATCGCCTCGGTCATCGCCAGCTTCGAGAAGACCTCGCGCGCCGTGCGATAGAGCAGATCGCCTTGCTCGGTGAGGATCAACCCGCGCGCGTGGCGATGAAAGAGCGGCACCGAAAGGCTTTCCTCGAGCGCGCTGATCTGCCGACTGACGGCGGATTGGCTGAGGTTCAGCGCTTCGCCCGCATGCGTGAAGCTGCCCGCTTCCGCCACGGCGTGGAAGACCCTCAGCTTGTCCCAATCCATCGGCGTCGACACGGGGATGGCCTCTACTCCGCTGCTGCGCGCGACTGGGCCTCGGCAGCCGCCAGAAATTTCTCGCTTTCGAGCGCGGCCATGCAGCCCATGCCGGCCGCGGTCACGGCCTGGCGGAAAATCTTGTCTTTCACATCGCCCGCGGCGAAGACGCCGGGAATCTCGGTCGCCGTCGAATCCGGCTTGGTGATGATGTAGCCGCCCTCGTCGAGGGTGAGCTGACCCTTGAACAACTCGGTGACCGGGTCGTGGCCGATGGCGACGAACATGCCATCGACATCGATCTCGCTGGTCTTGCCCGTCTTCGTGTTGATGAGACGCAGTCCGGTGACGTGCTTGGGATTGTCGGCCCCCAGCACCTCATCGACGACGCTGTCCCAGATCACCTTTACTTTCGGATGATCGAACAGGCGCTGCTGCAAAATTTTCTCGGCGCGCAGCGTGTCGCGGCGATGGATCAGCGTGACGCTGACGCAGTGATTGGTGAGATAGAGCGCTTCCTCGACCGCGGTGTTGCCGCCGCCGACCACCGCGACCTTACGGCCGCGGAAGAAGAAGCCGTCGCAGGTGGCACAGGCGGAGACGCCGGCGCCGCGGAATTGATCCTCGCTCGGCAAGCCGAGCCAGCGTGCCTGCGCGCCCGTGCAGATGATGAGCGAATCGGCGATATAGATGTCGCCGCCATCACCGGTGCAGACGAAAGGCCGCTGCGAGAGATCGCAGGAGACGATGATGTCTGAGATCAGCCGCGTGCCGACATGCTCGGCTTGCTTGGCCATCTCTTCCATGAGCCACGGGCCCTGGATCACATCGGCGAAGCCGGGATAGTTCTCGACATCGGTGGTGATCATCAGCTGGCCGCCGGGCTGCAGGCCCTGCACCAGGATCGGTTGGAGATTGGCGCGCGCGGCATAGATCGCCGCCGTATAACCGGCCGGTCCCGCGCCGACGATCAGGACTTTGGTGTGGATGCGCTCGCTCATTCAAAAACCGAACATATGATCGAGGCTGAAGGCCCCGTCATTCCCCGTCCCATCATTCTCCAGGACCCCATGATAGCCGAAAAGCCGGCAGGTCGTATCGCGAATGACAATATAGGGGTTCTCGCCGGCCCGTGCCCGAGTCGTTTCGTCGAATATTTCGTGGTAGCGCCAGAAACGCGAGCCCCCACACGGAATGTGGATTTGTTTGCGGCCCACTTCGCCGCCTTTGGCATCGGTTAGGACGAGATCGGTGGTGCTCGTCGCGTGCCACGGCGTCGAGGCCGGATAGATGAGATGGCAGAGCGTATCGTGCGGTGCGACGCCCAACCGCAGGAACAGCCGCGTCGAGAGGCCGGGCGGCTTGCCGGAATAGGATTGCGGCTCGCCTTTATAGGTCAGCACCGTGTTGAAGACATGGCTGCCGAAGCTGGTTTCGGCGCGATGACCGCTGGCGCGATCCTCATAGCGAAAGAGGGCATGCAGCCAGCCATCAGCAGTGTTGCCGTGCGCGAAATCGTAGACGAGCTCCATGTGCCCGCCGTGCTCGGCGAAGTTTTTCATTTCTCCGTCACCCCCGCGAAAGCGGGGGTCCACAGCGGCCGCACTGGATTCCCGCTTGCGCGGGAATGACGATAGGAGGGAGTCGATTTCCACGGCGATGGACTCCCACCGCCGCAGCTTGCCGAATTCATGCCGCGCCAGCTCTTTGCCCGAGGCGTCGTAGGCGAGCAGCGCAATCGGTAGCTCCGCCTGCGATCGTGCCATCGGCGTCGGCAGCGCGAAAGAGCGCCAGCGCTCCGGCGGCAGGATCGGCGCCGGCAGGATATGGCCCTTGCCGAGAAGATTGCTCAGCTCGGCGAGCTTCGGATCGGGCTTCAGGTCGGTGCGCTCGACATTCACATGCGCAATGCGGCGGCGCGCGATTCCCGTCACCTTGTCGGCGCGCACGATCTCGTAGCGCGGCCGCACCATATATTTGCCGGCGCTGACTTCGATCTGTTGCGGCCAGCGCGCCGCCGGCAGCAGCGACGCGACATCGAGCGCGTGGCTGGCGAACGGCGCGAGCGCACGATCGAGGCGCGCGCTCTTGTCGTCACCCATCAGATTGAGTGCGATCGCCCCGGCGGGGATGGCACAAGGCTGGCTGTTCTGCAGCCATAGCGTCACCTGCTCGCCCGCATCGGGCGCGGGCAGGCCGGCATAGAAATCGGCGGGCCAAGAATTGGCGTCATGCGTGCAGGAGAAGGCGCGCTCGTTCGCGCCGCTTCCATAGGTGTCGAGCGCGTATTTGACGACATCGTGGCCCTGCGCGCCGATCGCGTGCACGAAAAGCTGGCCGGTGAATTCGGGCAGGTTGAAACGCTGCCGCACCCGCTTGCTGTCGATCACGATCGAGGTCGCGCCCGCCGCGACATCCTCGGTCCACTCGGCGATCGTCTTGCCGCCCGCATCGAACAGCAGCAGCCAGAGTTTGAGCGCGCTCGCGCCATAGCCCGACCAGTAATTCGCCGTGACCAGCCGCGTCGAGAGCCCATTCTCTTCGCGAAAAAAGACGAAATTGGTCGCGAAGTTGAGCGGATCGAGGTAGCGCCGCCCCGTCGGCACGATGCTCTCAGGCAGGCGCAGCGCATCGAGGCTGACGACCGAAGCGCCCGCGGGCAGCAGATGCTTGATATGCGCGACCGCGCGCTCGGCATCGAACCCGGCGACGAAGACGATGCGCGCGCCCGACTCTGTCAGCGCCGTCGCCGGCTGCGCCGGCTTGCCCAGCACTTTGCGGCCGACCGCAGCCACGTCCTGCACGAAGCTGCCGGCGAGGTCGATGCCGCCGAAATCGTAGAGTTCCGCCAGCGCGTCGACCTGACCCTCGACGTCGTAAACCGCGCAGCGCCCCTCTTTCAGGCGGCCCAGCAGGTCGGGCGCGGCAGCGGCGGCAAGCGGATGCGTCACCGCCTTGAAAAAAGCGTTGCCGCCGCTTTTGTTGTCGAAAGTCTCGATCTTGAGCATTGCGCCGCAATGACTTAGCAAGGGAAGGCAGTGATGGCTACTGCGCGCTTTTCCCGCTGGGGGCCGGCGGCGGCGCAGGCAACAGCCTCGCCGCCGCGCGCACCGTAGAGCCGTTCTGAGCTTTTTCTTTTCGGCTCGAACCGTCGGCTGGTGGCCCAAGCAAATTCAATTTCCGCTCCCTTTCGGCGAGGGATCAAGGAGCGGTTTGA
Organism: Allostellaceae bacterium; assembly: GCA_035552195.1. Lineage (GTDB taxonomy): Bacteria > Pseudomonadota > Alphaproteobacteria > ATCC43930 > CGMCC-115725 > CAIKMD01. The sequence continues at coordinate 25,583 of DASZLU010000097.1, forward strand.
TCTGCGCGAGTAGTGCAGGCGCGGCCTCGGTCGCGGTGGTCCAGAGAATATCGAGATCGATATCGAAATAGGCGTGAACGAGCCGGTGGCGCATGCCCACGATCGTCGCCCAAGGTACTTGCGCTTGCTCCCGCCGCGTCTCGTCGCCGACTTTACTGGCAGCTTCGCCGACGATTTCAAGCGCACGCACCAGCGCAAAACAAAGCATTTGGTCCTTATCCAAATCCTCGCGGCGACGTCCTTTCACGAAACGGATCGCGGACCCGAGCGCATCGGCAATATGGCGCAGCCGAATGGCGTCATCCGGCGTCATATTGTGCCTCGGCCGTGCGCCGCACGTCGTCGCGAAAATAGCGGCTCAGATCGGCAGCCGTACGCAGATCGACCTTGCGGCCGCCGAGGAGCGGCGATAGCGCAAGCTCGATTTCGGCCATCGTGAGAAGGCTGGGCCTGGCCTGCGGCTCGAACTCGACGAGCAGATCGATATCGCTATTCGGGCGCGCTGTTCCTTTGAGCGTTGAGCCGAAAAGGGACAGGCGGCGAATTCTATAGCGCCGGCAAATAGCGTCGAGCGCTTGACGGTCCGAGAAAAGAGAGTGCGGCATTGATGGCAACCTTCGGTCGAACCCTTCGCCGCGGTCTGCGGTCCGCGAAATATATCTTTACCTGCTTGGGATGGGAAATGCCGCGTGAGCGCCCAGTTCCGCGTTCATAGCGTGATGCTATCAGTTTGCGGAAAGCGCTCCAAATCGCCGCACGGATTCCCCTTAAACCCATTCCCCCCTAATCTCCGCGCCCATGGTTGTACGTAGTGACGTCCGGAAAAACACCGCGGCGGAGGCGGAGCGCAGCTTGCGTGCGGCGATCTTCATCGTTTTCGCCATCACGGTGGTGCGGCTCCTCTGGATCGCCTCGGGGGCGACCGATCTTTATCCCGACGAGGCGCAGTATTGGCTTTGGTCGCTGACGCCGGATTGGGGCTATTACTCGAAGCCGCCGGTCGTCGCTTGGCTGATTGCGCTGACGACCCGTCTCGTCGGCAACGACAACGAGCTCGCCGTGCGCATGGCGGCGCCGCTGCTCCATTTCGGCACCGCGATCATGATCTATCAGATCGCGCAGCGTCTCTACGACGCGCGCACCGCGTTCTGGTCGTCGGTGGTCTATGCGACCTTGCCCGGCGTCTGGGTCTCGGCCGTCATCATGTCGACCGACGCACCGCTGCTCTTTTGCTGGTCGGTCGCGCTTTATGCTTTCGTACGCGCGCGCGAGCCGGAACCAGGCGCCGCGCGCTGGTGGTGGCTCGTCGGCATCGCCAGCGGCTTCGGCCTCCTTTCCAAATACGCGATGGCGTATTGGATGATCTCGGCGCTGCTGTTCCTGGCGATCTATCGTGCTGAGCGCCGCCATCTGCCGCGTTTCGGCGCGGCGATACTGCTGGCCCTGGCGATCTATTCGCCGAATTACGTCTGGAACTGGCAGCACGGGTTCGCGTCCTATCACCACACCGAGGCGAACGCGGCGCTGAGCGGACCGCTGTTTCATCCGGATAAATTTCTCGCCTTCTTCGGCTCGCAATTCGGCGTCTTCGGTCCGGTGCTGTTCGCGGCGCTGATCCTCATTGCGATCTTGGGACGGCGCACGCTGCGCGAGCCGCGCGCCGCGATGCTTGCTTTCTTCGCGCTGCCGACCTTGGCGATGATGCTGGTGGTGAGCTTCCTCTCGCGCGCCGAGCCGAACTGGTCGGCGCCGACCTATCTTTCGGCGACGGTACTGGTGATCGCCTATCTGCTCGCCGAATGGCCGCGCTTTCTTCTCTGGGGCTCGGTCGCGCTGCATGTTGTCGCCGCGGTGGCGATCGCCGAGGCGAAGCCGCTGACCCATCTCGTCGGCTACAACCTGCCCGGCAAATACGCTCCGCTGCATCGCCTCAAAGGCTGGCGCCAGCTCGGCACCACGGTCAGCCGCATGCTGGCCGAGGATCCCGGCGCGCATCTGATGGCCGACGATCGCGAGCTAATGGCGGCGCTGGTCTATTACGTGCAGCCGCATCCGCTCGATGCGCTCAAATGGAACGGCGAGGGCGGCGTCCACGATCAGTTCGACCTGACGGCGCAGGCCGAGAAATTCGTCGGGCAGAATTTCCTGCTCGTCTCCTACCGCAACAACATCGACGACATCTTGAGCCGCTTCGGCACCTCCGGCCCGATCCAGCAGGTGACGATCTTCCTCGGGCCCGCCATCCATCAAGGCGGCGAGCCGCTGACCCGGCTTTACGAGATCCGCCAGCTCAGCGACTTCAAAGGCTACGCGGACGCGAAGCACTAAACCGCAAGCTATAAGCGCGTGGCTTAAAGCTTAGAGCTCACGGCTTGTAACGGCTCACCTCTCGGCAACGCGTCGATTGCTGTGCTTAGATTATCTAGAGCTGTTATAAGTCCAGACATTGCGGCACCGCGCGCCCCTCTATTGGCCGTTGTTTCGGCTTTTGAACCCAATAACAATTGAAGCTAGCCCCACAAGGAGCAGTGTAAATTCGTAAACATGCACTTCTCCTCTTGTTGAGATATCACGCCATATTGCGAGCGCGGCCAGCGCTAAGAGGAACCATCCGGCAATTTGAGAAAGCCAGAGGCTTATCGCCCGATACCGCGTAGTTTTTGTGGACTGTTCCGGGTGTGCCGGTCGCCTTCTCCCGGTTTTGACGATGCGGTATTGGATGTAAAGAGCGAGGGCGAATAGCACCCAGAACGACGGCCAGGCATCCGCAGGCCGTGTCGGATTAAAGAGAAGCCAGTTGCCGAGGACGAATCCGACTAACGTGATGGTCAGGGTATAGACGCGATAGAGTCGATAGGTCTTCCTATTCAAAAAGAACCAGCCGCCCAAATCGCCATAGGGCTTTACAGCTCGATAGTCGTTTTGTTCGTCTCCCATCGATTTTCCGACCTGGCTGTGTAGGCTCAATAGGTTATTCCCGCGATTTCATAAGTCGATCTCGCGCCCAGGATCGCGACCGCGATTGAGATCGATGCCTTCCAAAGGCGCCGACATGAGCAGCGCCTTGCGGCTCTTCAACAGCAGCGGCAATCCGTGCCGCCGCGCCGTCGCGACAAACGCGATCGCGAAAGCAATGCCGATATAAAACCCGGCGATCACGTCGCTGAGATAATGCTGGTCGAGGATGATGCGGCTTGCCATCACGGCGAGGGCGAGCAACGCGTAAGCGGGCCAGGCCGACGGATAGATCGCATAGAGCGCGACGGCGAGCGCGGCGACGGTGACGCTGTGGCCCGAGGGGAAGGACCAGGCATTGGCGTGCGGGCTGCCCCAGGTGAAGCCGAAGATATGCTCGCGGAAGAGCAGCACCGGGCGGGCGCGCGCGAAGACCGGCTTCATGATGTCGGCGACGATGCCGGGCACCGCGATGACGATGAAGACGAACGCGGCGCGCATCGTCCAGAGTCGCTCGCGCTTGACCCGTGTCCAGACCAACAGCACGGCGAGCGGCACGAGATAGACGCCGCCCTCGCCGAGCCGCGTGATGAAGCCGAAGATCGCGCGCGTGACCGGATCGATCGTTTGCAGCGCTGTCGCCAGCTTAATGTCGATCCAGCGATAAGCGACGAAGAAGCCGAGCAAGCAGCCGAGGGTGAGCCATGCGAAGCGTTTCAAGCCGGGCGCGGGATGGCAGAGCGCCCGTGCCCAGCGCTCGATCGCATCGCTGCGCAGGATGAGCCGGTGCAGCCCCCAGGCGATGGCGGCGATAATGAAGCCCGTGGCGATGATATCGGAGAGGAAATGCCCGCCTTGCCCCAAGCGCATGACGCCGAGCGCTGCGCCGAGCGCGACCGCGCCGATGATGCCGCGCCGCCGCGCCGCCGCGCCGCCGGCAAGAAATGCGGCCGAGACGAGGTAGAACCCCATCGCCGGATCGCCGGCTGGGAACGAGCAATTGCGCCGGCATTGATCGCTCGGCACGAAGGCGGGGGTGAATTTCTGCGTGCCGCCGAATTGGGTGATCTGCGCCGGCCGGGCGCGGCCCCAATGGTCCTTGAAGATCGTGTTGACCGTGAGACCGGGGCCGAGGGCGAGCGAGAGCAGCAGGAAGATCGCGACACGCGGCGTGAGGCCAAGGACCCTGCGGCGGCGCGCGAAGCTCGCCGTACCCAAAGCGACGACCGCGATGGCATAGGCCCAAACCGCCAAGTTGAGATGATCGTGGACGAGTTCGAACGGCCTCCAAGCACCTAGGAAGAATCCATCGCCGGGGCGATAGAATAGGCCGCTCGCCCAAAGATCGATGCCCGGCAGCAGGATCGATCCGCCGCAGAGCAGCAGGAAGCTTGCGGCGAACCAGAGCGGCCCCTGAATCGCGAAGGGGCGCACGATTACGTGGCTTTCCCGAGGCGGCGCCGGATTTCGGCGGCGGCGCGCGCCGTGTCGTCGAGCGGCGCGTAATGCCATTCATCGAGCGTGCCGTTGAAGAGCCGCGTGATGCCGGCGTCGCGCATCGCCTGATGGAAGCGCGTGAATTTCGCCGAGCCGCCTTCGAGTTCGATGATGTGCACCGGTTTGCCGGTCGAGGCGGCCTCGCTGATCATCGAAACGGAATCGGCGGTGACGATGATCGCGTCGGCCGCGCCCAGCATCGCAAAATAGGGATTGTCGCCGTTGCCGTCCCAGATGAAGGCGGGCAGGCCGGCGAGGCGCTTCGTCAGCATGGCGCGCTGCGCCTCGCCGGTGCGGCGCGACGGCGTGATGGCGAGGCCGACGCCGCTCTTGGCAAGGGCGACGAGCCGGTCGCAGAGCGCCCCGAACATCGCCTCGGTCAGGCGATAGACGGCGTTGTCGCCGCCGATCAGCACGGCGACGAGAGGGCGCGGCAGCGCCGCGAAGGTCGGGGCCCAGCGCGCGGTGTCGGCGCCGAGCTTCTCGGCCGTCACGCGATGCACCGCCCCCAAGGTGCGAAACACATTCTCGCCCGCCGCCGGGTCGTGCTGCGGGGCGACGATCAGATCGATCTCGCCGCGGGCAAAGCGCGGGTCCTGTATCTGGACCCAAAAGGTCTTGCCGCCGCTGGCGCGCTTGACCAGGCGGGCCGGCACGATGCTGTTGCGGCCGCACGCGATGACGATGTCGGGCCAGGGCGGGATGAGCGGCGCGCCGGCGGGATCGATCGCGAGGGACGGGGCGAGCCAGAGACTCGGCGCCAGGTAGCGCCAGGGCCCGCGGATCGCGAGCTTTTTCTGGGTCAGCGGCCAGCCCAGGGCTTCGGCCAAACCGGTGACCTGGTTGGCCATACCGATCTTGCCGTCATGCAGCGCCCAGATTTGCGGCAGGTGGTTCATCTTGAAAGATTATTGCGCCGGGTTAAGATTGGCAATTATTGGCAAGAAATTGCCGGGGTTTGGGAAGTTTTCATGCGCCGCAGCAAGCTCGATCGCATCGACCGCCGGATTTTGCACGATCTGCAAGCCGATGGCCGCATGACCAATGTCGACCTGGCCGAGCGCGCCGGCATCTCTGCACCGCCGTGCCTGCGGCGCGTCCGCGCCCTGGAAGAGGCCGGCTATATCCGCGGTTATCATGCGGAGGTCAATCCCGAAGCTCTCGGCTTCGGCGTCACGGTTTTCGCCCAAGTCGGACTCGCCACCCAGGCCGAGCCCGACCTCAAAGCCTTCGAGGCGCTCGTCGCGTCCTGGCCCGAGGTGCGCGAGGCGCACATGCTCGCCGGCGAAACCGATTTCCTGTTGAAGGTGGTCGCCGCGGATTGGGACAGCTATCAGCGCTTCCTCACGACCAAGCTGACGGCTGCGCCCAACGTCACGCACGTGAAGTCGTCGCTCGCCATCCGCGCCTCGAAATCCGAGCCCGGCGTGCCGATCGAAGCCGACGAGTGAGAACGCCCTATTTAAATTGGACTTTGACGATCTCGTAGGAGCGCGCGCCGCGCGGTGTCGAGACCTCGACATTGTCGCCGATCGTCTTGCTGATAAGGGCGCGTGCCACCGGCGAGGTCACCGATAGGAGCCCCTTGCTGATATTGGCCTCGTCCTCGCCGACGATCTGATAGACGGTCTTTTCCTCGGTCTCTTCGTCTTCGAGAGTGACCGTGGCGCCGAACTTGATCACCTTGCCCGAGAGCTTCGTCACGTCGATCACTTCGGCGCGCGCGATCTTGTCCTCGAGTTCCATCACCCGGCCTTCGATGAAGCCCTGGCGTTCGCGCGCCGCGTGGTACTCGGCGTTTTCGGCGATATCGCCTTGCTCGCGCGCTTCCGCAATCGCGCGGATGATGGCCGGGCGGTCGATTGTCTTGAGTCTCTTCAACTCCTCCTGCAGACGGCTGTAGCCGCCGGAGGTCATCGGAATTTTCGTCATAAGGGCGGCTTTGTCCCGTCGCGTTCAGCAAAGCAAAGCGCTGAAAACCAGCGCTCAGAACGATCCTTCAAAATAGGATTGGACGGGGGCGACTTCAAGACTTCCGGTCCGGAGCGCATGGATGGCTTGGACGGCGGCGCGGGCCCCCGCAATTGTTGTGTAATAGGGAATGTCGTTGGTCAGGGCCGTCCGGCGCAGGCTGAAACTATCGGCGATCGACTGGGCGCCCTCGCTGGTATTGACAACCAGCTGGACCTCGCCCGACAGCATCCGGTCGACGATATGCGGCCGGCCCTCCACCACTTTGTTGACCGACTCGACCTCCAGCCCGGCCTGGCGCAGGAGCTCGGCCGTGCCCTTGGTCGCGATCAGGCTGAAGCCCATGGCGATCAGCCGCCGGCAGGGCTCGACCATGGCCGGCTTGTCGCGGTCGCGGACCGAGATGAAGACGCGGCCGGTCAGCGGCAAAGTCACGCCGCTGCCGAGCTGGGACTTGGCGAAAGCGCGGCCGAAATCCGAATCAAGCCCCATCACCTCGCCGGTCGATTTCATCTCCGGTCCAAGGATCAGATCGACGCCGGGGAAACGCGCGAAAGGGAAGACGGCTTCTTTGACCGCGACGTGCGGCCGCCGCTCTTGGGCGTGGAGGGTGAAATTCTCGAGCTTCTCACCCGCCATCACCCGCGCCGCGATCTTGGCGATCGGTACGCCGATGGCTTTGGCGACGAAGGGCACGGTGCGCGAGGCACGCGGATTGACCTCCAGCACGTAGACCGTGCCGTCCTTCACCGCGTATTGCACATTCATCAGACCGATGACGCCGAGCGCCGTCGCCATCGCCGTCGTCTGGCGCTTCAGCTCGGCGATGATTTCGGCCGGCAGCGAATAGGGGGGCAGCGAGCACGCGCTGTCGCCGGAATGAATCCCGGCTTCCTCGATATGCTCCATGATGCCGGCGATAAAGACGTCGCTGCCATCAGCGAGCGCGTCGACATCGACCTCGATCGCTTCTTGCAGATAGCGATCGAGCAGCACCGGGTTGTTGCCCGAGACCTTGACCGCGCGCGCCATATAGCGGGCGAGAGCGGCTTTCTCATGCACGATCTCCATCGCGCGTCCGCCCAGCACGTAGGACGGGCGGATGACGACGGGGTAGCCGATGCGCTGCGCGATGGCCTCGGCCTCTTCGGGCGAGGTCGCGGTGCCGTTCTCGGGCTGCTTCAAGCCGAGCTTGTGCAGAAGTTCCTGAAAGCGCCGGCGATCTTCGGCGAGGTCGATCGCATCGGGCGATGTGCCGAGGATCGGAATCCGCGCCGCTTCGAGCGCGGCGGCGAGCTTCAGCGGCGTCTGGCCGCCAAGCTGCACGATGACGCCACGCACGGTGCCTTTGCGCTGCTCGACCCGCACCAGCTCGATCACGTCCTCGGCCGTGAGCGGCTCGAAATAGAGCCGGTCGGAGGTGTCGTAATCGGTCGAGACGGTCTCGGGATTGCAATTGACCATGATCGTCTCGATGCCGGCCTCTTTGAGGCTGTAGGCGGCATGGACGCAGCAATAATCGAATTCGATGCCCTGGCCGATGCGATTGGGACCGCCGCCGAGGATCACGACCTTGTCGCGCGACGACGGATCGGATTCGCATTCGGGCGGCTGCACACCATCGCCTTCGTAGGTCGAGTACATATAGGGCGTGAGCGACGGGAATTCGGCGGCGCAGGTATCGATGCGCTTATAGACGGGGTGCACGTCGAGCGTGCGGCGCAGCTCGGCGACCGTGTTCTCGGTCGTGCCGGCGAGCTCGGCGAGTCGCATGTCGGAAAAGCCCATGGCTTTGAGCTTCAAGAGACCAACCCTGTCTTTCGGCAGCCCCTTCTGCTTCACCACGTCTTCAGCAGCAACGATCTTGCGGATTTCCTCGAGGAACCAGGGATCGTATTTGCAGGCGGCGTGAATCTCGTCGGTGGTCAGGCCGTGGCGATAGGCCTGCGCGATGGTCAGAAGGCGATCCGGCGTCGGCTTGGCGAGCGCGCCGCGGATCGCGTCTTTTTCGCCATTCTCGGCGCCCGGAATCTCGACCTCGTTGAAGCCGGTGAGGCCGGTCTCCATCGAGCGCAGCGCCTTCTGCACCGATTCCGCAAAGCAGCGGCCGATCGACATTGCTTCGCCGACCGACTTCATCGACGTGGTCAGCAGCGGCTCGGCGCCCGGGAATTTCTCGAAGGTGAAACGCGGCATCTTGGTGACGATGTAATCGATCGTCGGCTCGAAGGATGCCGGGGTGACTTTGGTAATCTCGTTGGTGAGCTCGTCGAGCGTGTAGCCGACGGCGAGCTTCGCCGCGACTTTGGCGATCGGGAAGCCGGTCGCTTTCGAGGCCAGCGCCGACGAGCGCGACACACGCGGATTCATCTCGATGATGACGAGCTCGCCATCGGCGGGATTGACCGCGAATTGCACATTCGATCCGCCCGTATCGACACCGATCTCGCGCAGCACCGCGATCGAGGCGTTGCGCATGATCTGATATTCTTTGTCGGTCAG
>DASZLU010000098.1:0-31622 GCA_035552195.1 Allostellaceae bacterium
TTGGTCCGGCCATGCGGGAAGCTTTGGCGCACCTGTCCGGTCTCGATCGGCTTGCGCAGTTCGAGTTTCCCGCCGGTGCGGCCGAGGCTCAGCGGCCGCTTATCCTGGTCCGTGCTATCGCTCACTCAGTTCCACCTTTACGCCGACGCGGAAGCCCTGCAGGCGCCGTGCCTCGGCAATGAATAAATCCGCCAGCCGCCCTTTGCCGAGAGCGACGTGGACCGCATGCTCACGCCCGAACGCCACACCCAATTCGCGCGCGTCGAGACAGGCGACGCGAGACAGAGACGGTGCGAGCGCGGCAAGCTTTTCTTGTCCATCCGCCGCCGCGTCGAGTGCCTCGACAAGCAGTGTCGCCTTGCCCGCGATCAAAAATTCCTTCACCCGGACAAAACCCGCCACCGCGAGCCCCGAGCGCCGCGCCAGACCGAGAATGTCGATGCAGCGCTGCGTCAGCAGCGCCGCGACCCGATCCTCGAGTCCTTCGGCAACGACCACCGGCGCCTTTGCGGCACGGGCAAAGACCCGCTTGCTCGACGCTTCCGCCACTATAGCCCTCTGTGCGGTGAGCCACAAACCCCGGCCCGGCAGCTTGCCGGCGATATCGGGGACGATCTGGCCCTGCGGATCGACCACGAAGCGCAAAAGCTCGGTTTTCGGCCGCACATTGCCTGTCACCAGGCAACGGCGGGTCGTCGCCGTTAGCGCCTCATCGACCTCCTCATCGGCCGGAACGGGTGTTGCCAAGCGGCATCACTCCCCCGCTGCCGGCTTTTCGGCCGCCGCCGGTTCGTTCTCGAACCAGTGTTGACGCGCCGCCATGATGATCGCGTTGGCCTCGTCCTCTTCGAGCTTGGTGCCCGGGGCGGCCAATTCGATCAGCTCGTCGGCGGCGAGATCGGCGAGGTCGTCGAGCGTCTTCACGCCCTTCTCGCCCACCGCCACCAGCAACGCCGGGGTCATGCCCTCGATCGCCGCGACATCGTCGTTCACGCCCAGCTCCTGACGCCGCGCCTCGTTGCGCTCGTTCCGCTCTTGCAGGAAGACCTGCGCGCGCTGCTGGAGTTCGCCCGCGACCTGCTCGTCGAAGCCTTCGACGCTCGCCAATTCCTCGATCGCGACGAAGGCGACCTCCTCGACCGACGTGAAGCCTTCCGTGACCAGCAAATGTGCGATGACGTCGTCGACGTCGAGCGCTTCAATGAACATCGCCGAGCGCGTGCGGGACTCTTCCTGACGGCGCTCGCTCTCTTCGGCCTCGGTCAGGATGTCGATATCCCAACCGGTGAGCTGCGAGGCGAGACGCACATTCTGGCCGCGACGACCGATCGCCAGCGATAGTTGGTCATCCGGCACCACGACTTCAATGCGACGCTGCTCTTCGTCCATCACCACCTTGGCGACCTCGGCCGGCGCCAGCGCGTTGACGACGAAGGTCGCCGGGTCCTGCGACCACGGAATGATGTCGATCTTCTCGCCTTGAAGCTCGGCCACAACGGCTTGGACACGCGAGCCGCGCATACCGACGCAAGCGCCGACCGGATCGATGCCGCTGTCGTTCGAGATGACAGCGATCTTCGCGCGACTGCCCGGATCGCGGGCCACTGCCTTGATCTCGATGATGCCGTCGTAAATCTCCGGCACTTCCTGTGCGAAGAGCTTGGCCATGAATTGCGGATGGGTGCGCGAGAGGAAAATCTGCGGGCCGCGCACTTCCTGACGCACGTCATAGATGTAAGCGCGCACCCGCTCGCCCTGGCGGAAGCTCTCGCGCGGCAACAGTTCGTCGCGGCGCAGGATCGCTTCGGCACGGCCGAGATCGACGACGACATTGCCGAACTCGACGCGTTTGACGAGGCCGTTGACGATCTCGCCGACGCGATCCTTGAATTCGTTGAATTGGCGCTGACGCTCGGCATCGCGCACACGCTGCACGATCACCTGCTTGGCGGTCTGCGCGGCGATGCGCCCGAAATCGATCGGCGGCAGCGGATCGGTGAGGAAGTCGCCGACTTCGGCTTCGGGATTGAGATGCTTGGCTGCCTCGAGCTTGATCTGCGTCGCTTCGTTCTCGACCGGATCAGCGACCTCGCGGAAACGCATCAGCTTGATCTCGCCATTCTTGCGGTCGATCTCGGCGCGGATGTCGTATTCAAGACCGTATTTCGAGCGACCGGCTTTCTGGATCGCCTGCTCCATGGCTTGGAGCACCTCGTCGCGATCGATGCCTTTGTCGCGCGCGACAGTGTCGGCGACTTGGAGAAGTTCGGGTCTCGGATAAGAAGCGGCGATGGCCATGGCGACCTTCTCTGATGGAAGTTAGCTGTGATTTTGCGGCGTCGTCGCCGCGATGAGTTCGTCGGTCAGAACGAGTTTAGCGCGCGCGATCGCATCGAGCGGCAGAAGCAGCGCGGCGGTGCCGACCAGGAGCTTGGCGTCCTCGCCTTCGAGCCCCAGGAGCTTGCCTTGAAAACGGCGGCGCCCGTCGATTGGGCGCTGCATCTCGATCTTCGCCTCGAAACCGGCGAAGCGCTCGTAATCGGCGCGGCGGGTCAACGGGCGATCGATACCCGGCGAGCTGATCTCGAGCTGATAGGCGGAATCGATCGGATCGGCGACGTCGAGCAGCGCCGAAACGGTATGGCTGATGGTCTCGCAATCCTCGACCGTCATGCCGGCATTGTCGTTGCGTTCGGCCATGATCTGCAGCGTCGGACGGGTACGGCCGCCGCTGAAAGCGATGCGCACGATGCTGTAGCCCATCGCTGACAGCGACGGACCGATCATCTCTTCGATTTTATCGGCATCGAACACGAGCCTTGCTCACGCTCCGCAGATTAAAGGGTCACGAACACCAAGCGCCAACAACAAAAAGTGGGCCTCGCGGCCCACCGATCAGACAACCTAGCGAACCAGGTCTATGGACTCTTAATTTCCTGGGAATATAGCGCCTTAACAGCGGTTAGCAAGGTCGCGCGGATGTCGGCTCGTCGGCTTATCGGGGCCGGCGGCGCAAAGAAAAACGCCGCGCCGCGCGCCCCTGGGCCTTGGCTTTCAGTTCGTAGCGGGTCGGCGGCCAATCGGCCGGCCGCGGATCGACCGGCAATGGCGCAAAATCGGGATGCACGGCGACCCGCTCCGCGATCCACTCGCCGTAATCGGGATCGTCGGTCGCGATCCGCAACTCAGCCCCGTCGCACAGCGCCGTCGCCAGGTGATCGAGCGTCTCGCGCGAGACGATGCGGCGCTTTTTATGGCGCTCCTTCGGCCATGGGTCGGGATGCAAGATAAAGGCGCGGCCGAGACTTTTGGGCGCGAGCGCCGCAATCACCAGCCGCGCATCGTCGATGAAAAGACGGACATTCGCGAGCTCGCGCTCTTTCACCTCGGTCAGGAGATGCGCGATGCCAGGCTCGAAGACTTCACTGCCGATGAGGCCGCAATCGGGATTCGCACCGGCGTGAAAGGCAAGATGCTCACCGGCGCCGAAGCCGATCTCGAGCCAGACCTCGCGAATTGGCTTATCGAACAGGCTGCGTGGATCGAGCACCGCGCCGCTCTCCGGCAAAGTCAGGCGAAGCTGCGGCAGCAGCGTCTCGAACAAAACACGCTGGCCGACACGCAAGGGACGGCCGCGCCGGCGGCCATAAAGCCGCCGCTGCGGCGCCGTCGCGCGCGGATCGGTTTCGGAAGAGCTCATCGTCCCGGAAAAGACGGCGCCGAGACGGCGCCGTCAAGCATCAGGCGCCGGAGCCGGAGTCCTCGGTCGGACCGCCGCTACCATCGCCGGGATAGGCCGAGGCCAAAGCCTTCGTCAGCTCGAAGACGCGGCGCTTGATCTGCGGATCGGCGATTTTCAGATAAGCGCGCACCAATTCGAGCGTCTCGCGCTTCATCATCGGGTTCGATTGATAGGGATCGCCGGCCGTCGATTCGCCCGCAGCATTTTGTGCCGCCGACGCGTCGCCGAATTCCTCGAAGAAATACGACACCGGCACGTCGAGCACGCGCGAGAGATCGTAGAGCCGGCTGGCGCCGACACGATTGGCGCCGCGTTCGTATTTCTGAACTTGTTGAAAGGTCAAACCGAGTGCATCGCCCAATTTTTCCTGACTCATGCCGAGCAGCGTGCGCCGCAGGCGTACGCGCGAGCCAACATGAATGTCAACGGGATTGGGCTTGTCGCTTTTCTGTCTACGCCCTGAACTGCTCATTCCACTCTTTGCCTCGGCACGTCGCGATGTGCCGAATGTCCACTACCAACACTTTAAAACGCGCGGCTATGCACTAACACGCACGTGCACGGCATGCTAGTAGAAATCGCCGCGGCAAAATTATCGCGTTTGGCTACTCGCGCATAGCGCGTGGATGAAACGCTAAGCTTTCCGGGAGAAATCCAGAGAGCCGAGGCGCGGCCACAAGAGCGCCGCCACAATTAGTAGCATCGCACCGAAGAACGGAATATCGCCTATGCGGCTGTAAGGAGTCGGTGGCAACGGCTCGGGCAATTTCACATCGAGCACACCGACATCGTCGAGCGCCAATCGCGCGGTGACGCGGCCATAGGGATCGAACATCGCCGAGACGCCGTTGTCGCCGGCGCGCGCGAGCGGCAAGCCTTCCTCGATCGCACGCACGCGCGCGATCGCGAGATGCTGGAACGGGCCCGAGGTGAATCCGTACCAGGCGTCGTCGGTGATGTTGAGCAGCCAATCGGGGCGATGCGCGGGATCGACCACGGCGTTCGGGAAGATCGCTTCATAGCAGATCAGCGGCGAGAACGGCGGCAAGCCCGGCAGCGTGATCGTGCGCGGTCCGGGGCCGGCCGAGAAATCGATCGCACCGGGCGTGATCTTTTGCATCGGCAGCACGCCGCGCAACGGCACATATTCGCCGAACGGCACGAGATGGAATTTGTCGTAGCTCGCGCGAATGGTGCCGTCATGATCGACCGCGACCATGCTGTTCCACACATGCGTCGGCGGCTCGGGTGCGGGATCGGTGCGCGTCGTGCCGGTGATGACATAGCCGTTTTGCGGTACGGCTTGCGCCAGCGCTTGCCGTGCGCCGCCATCGCGATCGAGAAACGGCGGCGCCGCGTCTTCCGGCCAGATGATCGCTGTCGGCGGCTCGCTGGCGGGCGAGGTGCTGAGCGCGAAGAGGCGACGGAAATTGCCAAGCAGCGCGGCCGGATCCTGCTTCATCGTTTGTGGGATCGACGGCTGCACGAGGCGCAACGCGACATTCGGCACATCGCCCGGATGACCGTTGGCGAGACGCCACGCGCCCCAGCCTGCCGGCAGCGCGATCAGCAGCACCGTGGCAATGACGGCGTAAGACCGCCGGCCGGAGAAATCGCCGAGCCGCGCCGGCAGACACGCGGCGAGCACGGTCAGCAGACTGAGGCCGTAAATCCCGGTGAGCGAGGCGAATTGCAACATCGCGATCGCCCCGGGAAACGCGCCCGACCAGGCATAGCCCATAAGATTCCACGGAAAGCCGGTGAGGATATGACCGCGCAGCCATTCGGCGCCGCACCAGCACACGACGAGCGCGAGCGTGCGGCCGATGGCACTGAGACGAAGCACGCGGCACAGCGCATGGCTCACAAGGGTGGCGGCGCCGGTGAAGATCGCGAGACCCGCCGGCAAGCCAGCAACCGCGACGGGCACGAGCCACCAGAATTGCGCGATATCGACGAAGAGCGCCGCCGCGATCCAATAAAGCCCCACGATGAAGAAGCCGAAGCCGAAACTCCAGCCCAGCGCGAAAGCCGAGCGATAGCTGGTATTGCCGTCGGTCAGCCAGACAAGACCGGGGAAGCTGATCAGCAGCACCGGCGTCATATCGACCGGCGGCAGGGAGGCCGCAGCGATAATGCCGAGCAGCGCCGCCGCCAAATGCCGCTGCCAGCGCGTCAGGCTTGCGAGCCACAGGGCGGCGCGTTGCAGCGGCGCAGCCGGCCCGGCGTTGCCGCGCAATTCCAGCACGGTTGCTTTATCCATGTTCGGCGGGCGGCGATTCGCTGGCTTTACGGGAAAGGCCGCGGACGCGCAGCCGCTTCACCCGTCGCGGATCCGCATCCAGCACTTCGAACTCGAAGCCCAGCGGATGCTTCACGATCTCGCCGCGCACCGGCACGCGGCCGGCAAGCGCGACGACCAGACCACCGAGCGTGGTGACGCCTTCCTCGAAACCGTCCGGCACGAGCGCGCCATCGACCTGCGCTTCAAGCGTCTCGATCGGCGTCCGGCCGGGCGCGAGGAATGTACCGTCGGGCCGCGCCACAAGTTTCGGGCGGTCGGCATCGTCGTGCTCGTCCTCGATCTCGCCGACGATCTCCTCGATCACGTCCTCGATCGTGACCAGCCCGTCGGTACCGCCGAATTCGTCGACGACGATGGCGAGATGCGTGCGCGACAATCGCATCTGCAACAGCAGATCGAGCAGCGCCATGGTCGGCGCGACGAAGAGCGGCTTGCGCGCGATCTCGGCGAGCGCCACTTGGCGGCCGTCGACGGCGAAAGGCAGCAGATCCTTGATGTGGATCATGCCGACGATGTCGTCGAGCGTTTCGTGAAACACGGGGACGCGCGAATGACCGACCTCGATCATCTGCTTGGCGGCCTCGGCAAACGTCGTCTCGATATCGAGCGCCATGATATCGACGCGCGGCACCATGATGTCGGAAGCAACAAGACTATGCAGCTTCAGGATGTTGACGATCAGCGTCCGCTCATGCGGATCGATCGGCTGCTCGTCGTCGCCCTCGCCCAGCATCTCGACCAGCGCCGCCCGCAAGCCTTGTGCCTGCTCGGGCTCGCCGCGCAATTGCCGCAACCATTGACGCAGGCCCGATAGTGGGCCTTCGTCCGGTTCTTCGGTATGGTCGGTCTCAGCCACGACCGGCCTCTTCGGGAAGGCGATAGGGATCGGCGACGCCGAGCGAGGCGAGGATGCGCGTCTCGAGCGCTTCCATACGCTTGGCCGGCGCGGGCTTGATGTGATCGTAGCCGAGCAGATGCAGCACGCCGTGAATGACGAGATGGCGGAGATGATCGGCGAGGCGTTTTTCCTGCTCCTTCGCCTCGCGCGCGACCGTCTGATAGGCCAACACGACATCGCCGAGCAGCACCGGCTTGCCTTTCGCCGGCGGCTCGTCACTGGCGAACGCCAGCACGTTGGTCGGCGCATCCTTGCCGCGCCAGCGCGCGTTCAAATCCCGCACCGTCGCATCATCGGCGAGCACGAGCGACAGCTCGGCGGCACCGATCTTCTTGCCGGATTGCGCCAATGCCGCGATGGCCGCCTTGCGCGCAATGCTCGCCGCCATCGGCAGCGCCCGTTTCCATGCGGCGGAGGCGACCAAGAGATCGATGGCGATCCCAGGAGGCTCAGTCGTCCGACTCATCGTGCTTCTTGTGCCGCTTGCGATCGTGGCGGTCGTAAGCGCGCACGATCCGCGCCACCAGCGGATGCCGCACGACGTCGACATCGGTGAAATTCACCATGGCGATGCCTTCTTCGCCCTGAAGCGTGTCGAGCGCATCGGCGAGACCCGAGCGCGTGCCGCGCGGCAGGTCGATCTGCGACAGATCGCCGGTCACTGCCATGCGCGCATGCTCGCCGAGCCGCGTCAGGAACATCTTCATCTGCACCGGCGTCGTATTCTGCGCCTCGTCGAGGATGACGAAAGCATTGGCGAGCGTGCGGCCGCGCATAAAGGCGAGCGGCGCGATCTCGATCTCGCCCGAGGACAGCCGCTTGATCACCTGATCGCCCGGCAGCATGTCATGCAGCGCGTCGTAGAGCGGGCGCAGATAAGGATCGACCTTTTCGCGCAGATCGCCCGGTAGGAAGCCGAGCCGCTCGCCGGCTTCGACCGCAGGACGCGAGAGGATGATGCGCTCGACCGTGCCGCTCATCAGCATGTCGACTGCCATGGCGACCGCAAGGTAGGTCTTGCCGGTACCGGCCGGTCCGAGACCGAAGACCAACTCATTCGCGCGCAGGGCACGCAGGTAAGCCGCTTGATTGGCGGTGCGCGGCGAGATGCGGCGCTTGCGAGTGCGGATCTCTTCTCCCTCACCCCATTGCTCATGCGCATTGAGGCTGGCGCGTTTAAGCGCCGCGTCGACGGCGGCGTTGTCCACTTCGAGACCTCGCTTCAAACGTTGATAGAGACTGGCGATGGCGCTGCGCGCGACGTCCGCGCTTTCTTGCGGACCGGCGATGGCGAGACGATTGCCGCGCGAGACCAACGAGACACCGAGCTCGCGTTCGATGCGGTCGAGATTGCGGTCGCGCTCGCCGTAGAGCTGCGGGAGGAGCGAGTTATCGTCGAACTGCATCTGCAGACGATCGCCGCTCTGCTCCATCACGCCACGACCTCCGCCAACGTTTCGACCTCACCCGCCAAACTATTCGGTCCGGCGCCGGTTATCCTGACCGGCAACACCGCACCCTGGCAACGCGCCGGCGCTTGGGCGTGGACCCACTGTAGATATGGGGAACGGCCGACCAATTGTCCCGGATGCCGGCCGGGCTTTTCGAAAAGCACCGGCAGCACCCGGCCAACGAGAGAAGCGTTGAAGCGTTGTTGATTGGCTTCGATCAGCGCTTGCAGCATCTGCAGCCGCTCGGATTTGACGCTCTCGGCGATTTGGGCGCGGAGCGCCGCACCCGGCGTGCCCGGCCGCTTGCTGTATTTGAACGAGAAGGCCTGAGCGAAGCCGATCTCGCGCACGAGCGCCAGGGTCGCGGCGAAATCGTCGTCGCTCTCGCCCGGGAAACCGATGATGAAATCGGAGGACAGCGCTATGTCGGGCCGCGCCGTCCGCAAGCAATCGATGATGCGACGGTATTCATCGATCGTGTGACCGCGATTCATCGCCTCGAGCATCGTGTCCGAGCCTGATTGCACCGGCAGGTGCAAGAAAGGCATCAGCGACTCGATATCGCGATGCGCCGCGATCAGCCCGTCGTTCATGTCGCGCGGATGCGAGGTCATGTAGCGCAGCCGCTCGATCCCCGGCAATTCGGCGAGTGCACGGATGAGCCGCCCAAGCCCCCATGAGCCGCCATCGGCACCGTCGCCGTGATAGGCGTTGACGTTCTGCCCCAAGAGCGTGAGCTCGCGCGCGCCCGAGGCGATCAGCCGCTCGGCCTCGGCGATAACCGACGCGGCGGGACGCGAGAATTCGGCGCCGCGCGTATAGGGCACGACGCAGAAGGTGCAGAATTTATCGCAGCCTTCCTGCACCGAAAGGAACGCCGAAACCGCTTGCGGCGCGGTGCTTTCCGGCAGGTGGTCGAATTTCGGCTCGGGGGGGAATTCGGTATCGAGCACTGGCCCGTTGCCGCGGGCGAGTTTCGCGATCATCTCGGGCAGGCGATGATAGGTCTGCGGCCCGAGCACGAGATCGACGTAAGGCGCGCGGGCAAGAATTTCTTCGCCTTCGGCCTGCGCGACGCAGCCGGCGACGCCGATGACGAACTGGCCGCCGTCTTTCGCTTTGTCGTTCTTCAGCACGCGTAGCCGGCCGAGATCGGAGAAGAGTTTCTCTGCCGCTTTCTCGCGGATGTGGCAGGTGTTGAGCAGAACCATATCCGCATCTTCAGCCGCCTCGGTCTGGGCGTAGCCGAGGGGCGCCAGGACATCCGCCATACGCGCGGAGTCGTAGACATTCATCTGGCAGCCATAGGTGCGGATATAGAGTTTTCGTTTTGTGGCCACGCGATCGCCTTACTGTGCCGCCAGGGATTGCGCCGGCAAAGCCGGCGCTCGCGGCGTGTCGATCGGCGTCGCTTCGCGGCCGGCGAGCGTCTCGCCCATGCCGTCGGCGATGACGCGGGCGCAATGCTCCGCCAGGAGCTTGCGCGAGCCGAAATCCTTGAGCCTGACCGGCTCGTGAAATGTCATGACCACCGTCAACCGCCCCAGCCCCAGCATCTTCCAGAGATGCGGTGCCATCGTCATATCGCCGTACCAGGCAAAGAACGGGCGATAGAACCGCCCGAGCGGAATGCCGTCAAGCAGGCGAAAGATCACAGAGACCGGCTGCACCACCACACGTTCATCCATGGCGGCGGCAAAGAGCGTCGTTTTGAACGGCAATAGATGGATGCCGTCGCCGCTCGTTCCCTCGGGAAAGAGGATGAGATTGTCGCCTTCGTCGAGCCGGCGGCTGATTTCGTCGCGCTGCTGCGCCGCGCCGGCGCGGTCGGCGCGCTCGACGAAGATCGTGCGCTGCAACTTCGCCAGCCAGCCGAAGATCGGCCAGTGCGAGACTTCGGCCTTTGACACAAAACTGCCTTCGATCCCCGCGCCCATGATCTCGATATCGAGATAGGAGGTGTGGTTGCAGACGAAGAGCGTCGGCCGATGCGTTGAGATCGCGCCACGCCGCACGAGGCGGATGCCGAGGATCCGGCAGATCAAACGGTGATAGGTCGACGGAAAGTGCCGCGCGCGCGGGCTTTTGATCGCGAGGAAAAGAGCCTGCACCGGCATCGCCGGCAAGGTCACGACAAGATAGACCGTGATGCGCAGGATGCGCAGGACAAAGCCGCTCATACGGCGGCGGCACCCTCGCGCGATGCCGCCCGGCGCTCGTAATGGCGATAGTACCGGTCGCTGACAAGATCGGTCTTCACGACGATCGCGACATCGGTGGTGTTGAACTGGCGATCGATCACCGCGCCGTCACCGACGAAGCCGCCGAGACGGAGATAGCCCTTGATGAGCGGCGGCAGCACCGCCTGCGCCTGCGCCGGATCGATCGCCTCTTTCGGCAAGCGATCCATGCCGACGTAACGATCGGGCAACGCGCGGACGGACAGCGCATCGGGCGCGCCGTGGAAATGGTGGAGATACGAAAGCGGCAGTGCGAGCGCGTCGGGGTCAGTGCCCGAAAGACTGGCACAGCCGAACATCAGCTGGATGCGATAGTGGAAGACATAGGCCGAGATCGCGCGCCACAACAGCTTCGCCGCCGGACCGCTGCGCGCCGAGGCGTCGGTGCAGGAGCGCCCAAGCTCCAAGATCTCGCCGGGATGGTTCGGCAGCTCTCGCAAATCGTATTCCGCCGCGGAGTAGAAACCGCCGTGCCGGCTTGCGGCGGAACGGCGGATGAGGCGATAGGTGCCGACGACTGCCGCCTTTGCGTGGTCGATCACCAGGAGATGATCGCAATCCTCGTCGAAACGATCGAAATCGCGCTGCCGCGCCGCCATTTCGGCGGTCGGTTGCGCCCCCATTTCTTCGTAGAACACGCGATAGCGCAACGCTTGCGCCGCATCGATATCGGCGGCATTTTGCGCCAATCGCACCTGCAACGATTCATAACGCACATCGACAACAGGATCGCGGGAAGGCGACGGACGGACCGCTGCTTCAATCTCGCTCACGACACCTCGCGCACCAAAGAATCATTGAACGCGTCAGGACTTCTTGTTCTTGTCGCTATCGAGCGACACCGCAAACAATTCGAGCCGGTGCTCGACCAGCCTGTAGCCGAGACGCGCCGCGACTTCGCGCTGCAGCGCCTCGATCTCCTCATTGCGGAACTCGATCACCCGGCCGGTCTGGAGATCGATGAGATGATCGTGATGCTCGCTCGGCACTTCTTCGTAGCGCGCCCGGCCATCGCCGAAATCATGCCGCTCGAGGATGTTCGCTTCCTCGAAGAGACGAACGGTGCGATAGACAGTGGCGATGCTGATCTTGGGATCGATCTCGGCGGCGCGACGATGCAAGGCCTCGACATCGGGGTGATCGGCCGCTTCCGAGAGCACGCGCGCGATGACGCGCCGCTGCTCGGTCATTTTCAGACCCTTGTCGTGACAAAGCTGTTCGAGCCGGGAGGTCATGCTGCCCCAATGCGCCGGACGATGCGTTAAGAGTATAACCCAAACTGCGGCATCAGCCTACAACCCCTCGCCTACTTTACCCTTGCCTAATTTAACAGAGCCGGCCGCGCACCAATTCGGCGCGATACCGGAAGCGAGAGTCATCAAACCGACACAGCAGAGGAGAGCCAGCGGCGAGCTTTGCCTCAGCCAGCGCGGGCCCGGCGGCCGCGCGTGCCGAGACCGATGTCCTTCGCCAGCTTGCTGCGCTGTTTGGCGTAGTTTGGCGCAACGAGCGGATAGTCCGGCGCCAGACCCCAACGCTCGCGATATTGCTCGGGCGTCAGGTTGTACGAGGTCTTGAGATGCCGCTTGAGCATTTTCAGCTTCTTGCCGTCTTCGAGGCAGATCAGATAGTCGGGATGGATCGACTTCTTCACCGGGACCGCCGGCTGCGGGCGCTCGGTCGTCGGCGCCGGCGCTTTGCCGATGTTGGTGAGCGACTGATAGACCTGGTTGATGAGCTGCGGCAGATCCGCGACGCCGACCGTATTGTTCGACACATGAGCGGCGACGATTTCGGTGGTGAGTGCCAGCAGATCTTTGGAGTTCGAATTATCAGTCATGATTTGCTCTTCCCAAGGCAATTCTTTCGCGAATATATGGCGATTTCTCAACCTAAGCAATACTCGCAAGAGATAAATACCGCGGTTGTCTCAATAGAGTCATGCCGCGGACAACAACGGCAAGCAGAGCCGCCACGCGTCGATTGAAGGGCCTTGCGCACGGCGGTAGTAATGCCGGCGAATTCCTTGCCGCGCGAAGCCGAGAGAAGTGTAGAGCGCAAGCGCCGCTGTATTGTCGGCGGCGACCTCGAGCAAAAGCCGCAGAGCGCCGCCATCCCGGGCCCGGATAATCAAGTCGCGCATTAGGACGCCGGCAATGCCGTGGCGGCGCCAAACCGGCGCCACGCCAAGGGTGAGGATCTCGCCGTCGGGGCCAAGGCACTGATCGAGCAGCAGACCACAGGGCGTGCCGCCCTCGCTGTAGCAGATGCGCCCGTCAGCCCCCGGCATCGCCAATACCGTCGCCAGCGCCGACGAATTCCACGCATCGTCGGGAAAGCATTCGGCATGGAGCTTGGCGATCCGCGACAGATCGGCCTCGCGCGCCGGCTGGAGGATGAGGCTCATGGCGTCACCAGGGCGGCGTGCCGCGGCGTTGTCGTATCGGGGGCGCGGAGATAAAGCGGCGCCAGTTCCGTGCGGTCGCCGGCCTGCCAGCGCGCCGCGCCCAGCCGCGCCAAAGCGACCGGATCGGGCAAGCCATGACCCGGCAGGACGGCGATATCGCTGCGCCCGACCGCCGCCGCCAAACGCGCCGCGCCATTGCCGGCGAGGCAGCAAGGTCCCGGCGGCAGGATCGCCGCCCATTCCTCCGGCGGTACCAATGCCGGCAGGCGCGGATCCGCGCGATCACGGCGCTGGACGAACAGCTCGGCGCGTTTGCTTTCGAGCACGATGAACAGCGGCCGCGTGCCCGAGTCCTCGGCGATCATCACCACATCGAAGCTCGGCACCCCGATCGCCGGCACTTTGCGCGCCAGGGCGAGACCGCGCCCGGCGGCCAGACCGATGCGCAGGCCGGTGAAGCTGCCGGGGCCGATCGTCACGGCGAGCAGATCGAGCGCCGCCGGCGTCAGCGCGGCTTCGCGCAGCACCGTCTCGATCATCGGCAGCAGCGTTTCCGCATGGCCGCGCTCCATCGGGACAAAACGCTGAGCCGCGGTCTCGTCGTCGATGACGACGGCGGCCGAGCAGGAAGCGCCGCTGCAATCGAATGCCAGGACTTTCATGCGCCGATCATGCTAGGTAGAGCATCATGAGCCTGGTCGCGATCACACCGCAAAGTCACGATGTCGTTCTCGACATTGCCTATGCCACGGCGAACAATTTCACCGGCAAGCCAGTCTATGCCAGGCCGCTGGCCTTTCTTCATCCCGACGCCGCCGAAAAATTCGCGAAAGCGATCGCGCTCGCACAAGCGCTCGATCTGCGCTTCAAGGTGTTCGACGCTTTCCGGCCGAGCGAGGCGCAATGGGTGCTGTGGAATCACACCCCGGACCCGAATTTTCTCGCCGATCCGCGGCGCGGCTCGCCGCATTCGCGCGGCGCGGCGATCGATCTGACCTTGATCGATGCGAGCGACAAGCCGCTCGATATGGGCACGGCATTCGATGCGTTTACGCCGCTGTCGCATCATGGCTCCGTCGCGATTCCGGTCGCGGCGCAGCGTAATCGCTTCTTGCTGTTGGGCCTGATGAGCGCCGCAGGCTGGGATTTCTACGGCAATGAATGGTGGCATTACCAGCTTTTCGACGCCAAGCGCTATCCGCTGCTCGGCGACGCCGACGCCCCCGAAAGAATGATGTCGCCCTCTGCCTGAGGGCACGCGAGCGCTAAATCAGACCGCGCGAACTTCCACGACTTCCGGAATGTAGTGGCGCAGCATGTTCTCGATGCCGGCCTTGAGGGTCGCGGTCGAGCTCGGGCAGCCCGAGCATGAGCCATGCATCTGGAGATAAACGACGCCGTCGGCATAGGCCTCGAAAATGATGTCGCCGCCATCTTGCGCCACGGCCGGCCGGACGCGCGTTTCGAGCAGATCCTTGATCTGGACCACGATCTCGTCGTCCTCTTCCTCGGCCGTCGGCTCGACCGCGCCGGTCAGCAGCGGCTCGCCCGAGGTGAAATGCTCGACCAGCGCGCCGAGCACCGCGGGTTTCAGCTCGGTCCACGACGTCTCGTCGGCCTTGCTGACCGAGACGAAATCGGCGCCGAAGAAAACCTGGGTCACGCCATCGAGACCGAAGAGCCGCAACGCCAGCGGCGAGCGCGTCGCCGCATCGGCATCGGCGAAATTGGCCGTGCCCTGCTCCATCACCTCGCGTCCCGGCAGGAATTTGAGGGTCGCGGGATTGGGCGTGGTCTCGGTTTCGATGAACATATGTGTCTCCGGCTCCTGGCGCTCGATTGGGCCCACTTTCAATTTGGCCGGGCGCCGCGATAATTCAACCCTTTGCGGATTGGGGTCAAGTTAACAAGGCCCTAGGCAACAGCGGCGATCTGCTCCGCGCTGAGCCCGCCGGGCACGATGGTCACCGGAACGCGCAGCTTGCCGGAACTCGAGACCAGCGCGGTGATCAGCGGCCCCGGCCCTTCCTGGCCGGTCCCGGCGCCGAGCACCAGCACCGAGATGCCCGGCTCTTCATCGATGAGCGCCAGCAATTCCTCGCTCGGACGGCCGCTGCGCAGATAGAGGCTGGGCGTCGAACCACAGATGTCCTGGACCTCGGCCGAGAGTTTCGCGAGAAGCGCCTCGGCTTCCTCGCGCGCCTCTTCTTCCATCCGTTCTTCGATCGCGGCGAATTGCTGAATGCCGGGCGGCTCGGCCACGGCGAGCAGTGCCAGCTTGCCGCCGGTGTGAAAGGCACGCAGCGCCGCGTAGCGCAGAGCGACATGCATCTCCTTGGTTTGGTCGACGACAACGAGAAAGATCCGTTCGCGCGGAACATCGCCGGCCGGTGGTGACGATGAAGAAGTGTCGCTCATAGCGCTCCTCCCCGAATAAGATCGGACATCGTGAGATCAGACATCGCGGAACGGCAGGCTGGCGAGCCAGCCGAGCAGGACCGCACCCATCACCGCGGCAAGACCGTAAAGTGCCGCGTTATTCTCGGCGAATTCACTGACATCGGCGCCGATTCCGGTTTCGGCGATCACCAGCGGCGTCGTTTGCCCCGACACCACTTTGCCGTTGCGGATCAACAATACCTCAACGAGATAATTTCCCGTTGGCACATTGGCGGGAAAATCGAGCGTCGCACGGAACAGCCGGTCGCCGAGGAAAGCGACGCTGCCGGGATATTCTGCAAAAAGATGCACGCGTTTCTGCTCGGCCACGAGCGCGGCGCGGAAAGTCGTCGTTTCGTCCTGCCTCGTGCGCGGATCGCGCGGATCGATGCGCAGATTGACGATGCCGATCTGCGACTGCGCTTGCGCGCTCGCCGGCGCGATCTCATCGAGCTTGCGATTGGTGAAGACCGCGTAGTAGCTCGGCACGTTGGCGAAAGTAACGTTGGGGCCGTTGATCCACAGGCCGGCGAGGTGGCGCTTTTGCCAGACGACCGAGTCGCGCTCAGGCCCGCGGACAATGGCGACGATATCGCCCGGCCCATCGGTCGCGCCGAACAGCACGACCGAAGTGCCGGTGAAGCCGGTGGTGATGGCGATGAGATGGCCGGTCAAATCCGCGAGCAGCGGCTGATCCGCCCGCGCCGGCAGCGCCGCCGTCATGAGCGCGAGCGCCCAGAACCCGCCTTTTGCGACTCGCCAGCGCCTCATGACTCCAGCGTCCCGAGCGAGAAGAGATTGTCGGGCCGCACCGTCAGATCGAAGACCAGCTTCGCCGCGACCGCCAGCACGATGAGCGCGAGCAGCGCGCGCAACTCTTCGCCGCGCAGCTTCGCGCCCCAGCGCGTGCCGAGCTGCGCCCCGAGGACGCCGCCGATCAGGAGAACAAGCGCGAGCACGGCGTCGACCGTGTTGTTCTCAACCGCTTGCAGCAACGTCACGACGGCGGTGACGAAGATGATCTGGAACAGCGAGGTTCCGGGCACGACCGCCGTCGGCATGCGCAGCAGATAAATCATCGCCGGCACCATGACGAAGCCGCCGCCAACGCCGAGTACGGCCGACAAGATGCCGACAATGAAGCCGAGGATGATCGGCAGCAGCGCGCTGATATAAAGCTTCGAGCGGCGGAAGCGCAGCTTGAACGGCAGGCCGTGCAGCCAGGTATGCTGGTGCAACTTGCGGCGGAGAACGCGGCCGGAGCGCCGGCGCAGCATGCTGCGCGTGCTTTCGATCATCATCAGCCCGCCGAGCGTCGTCAGCAGCAGCGCATAAGCGAGCGAGATGAAGAGCTCGACCTGGCCGATGCGGCGAAGGATGGCGAAAAGCCAGACACCGAGCGCCGAGCCGCCGAAGCCGCCGATCAGCATCAGCCCGCCCATCAGGAAATCGATATTGCCGCGCCGCCAATGCGCGATCGCGCCCGAGACCGAGGCGCCGACGAGCTGATTGGCCGAGGATGCGACCGCTACCACCGGGGGCACGCCGATGAAAATGAGCAGCGGTGTCAGCAGGAACCCGCCGCCGACCCCGAAGACGCCGGAGAGCACGCCGACCGCCGCGCCGAGAGCGAGCAGGGCCGCAACATCGAGCGAGACGCCGGCAATGGGCAGATAGATATCGAGAATGCCCAAACGCCGATCCCCTCACTCTCTGAAAGCCCTCTCACCCCAACCCTCTCCCCCGCGGCGAGAGGGAGGGACCCGACGCGACGCGGCGGGAGGGTGAAGGGGAAAACCAGCCCCTACACCCGCAACAGCCCCATGATGTCGAAGACTTCGTCGAGATTCGGCCGCGCGATCGCGTTGGCGCGTTCGGCGCCGCGCTTCAGCACGCTGTCGATATAGCTGGGGTCGGCCATCAAGCGCCGCATCTCGCCGCAAATCTTGCCGAGCACCTCGGAAGAAAGTTCGGCGAGCGCGGCTTTGAATTCGGAGAAGCTCTTGCCCGCCCATTGCGCGACCGCCTGTTCGCGGCTGATATCGGCGAGCGACGCATAAATGCCGAGGAGATTGTCGGCCTCTGGCCGTGCCTCGGCATCCTTCACGCTTTCCGGCAAAGGCGCGGGATCGGTCTTCGCCTTGCGGATCTTCAGCGCGATCGTCTCGGCATCGTCGGTCATGTTGATGCGCGAATAATCCGACGCATCGGATTTCGACATTTTCTTGCTGCCGTCGCGCAGGCTCATGACCCGCGTCGCCGTGCCGAAGATCATCGGCTCTGGCAGCGGGAAGAATTCGACGCCGTAGCGGCGATTGAAGGCGCCGGCGATGTCGCGCGACAGCTCGAGATGCTGCTTCTGGTCCTCGCCGACCGGCACATGCGTTGCCTTGTAGAGGATGATGTCGGCCGCCATCAGTACGGGATAGGCGTAAAGCCCGAGCCCCGCCTCTTCACGCTGCTTGCCGGCCTTCTCCTTGAACTGGGTCATGCGGTTGAGCCAGCCGAGCGGCGTCAGGCAGCTCAAGAGCCAGGCAAGCTCGGCATGGCCCGAGACCATGCTCTGATTGAAGATCGTGCAGCTCTCGGGATCGATGCCGGCAGCGATATAGGCGGCGGTCACCTCGCGGGTTTGCGCCTTGAGCTGCGCCGGGTCCTGGGGCACGGTGAGCGCGTGCAGATCGACGATGCAGAAGATGCACTCGTAAGCCTTCTGCAGCGCGACCCAGTTGCGGATCGCGCCGAGATAATTGCCGAGATGAAGATTGCCGGTCGGCTGAACGCCGGAAAAAATCCGATTCATGAGGCTTTATCGCCGCCGCGAGGCCGGCGGGTCAAGTTGGCCGCGACCGCCGGCGCGTAAACATAGCAAAGCGCTCTCTGATCTCGCGCCAATCGGCGGCGCCGAAGACGAGCGCCAAGACGAAGAATACGGTCACGGCGATACCGACGACGATGAGAAGCGCCGCCGAGCGCGCAACGAACGGACCCGCGTAGAGCGGCGCGGCCAGATCGTCCATCAGCCACAGCAATATGCCCATGCCCGCCGAGGCGGCGATGATCCGCGGCACGATGCGGCGCGACCGCGCATCGAGGGTGAAATGCCCGCGGCGATGGAGCAGTACCATCAGCGACAACGCGTTGACCCAGCCGGCGATGCTGGTCGCCGAAGCATTGCCAACATGGCCGAAGGGCAGCACCAGCCCCAAAACCACGGTCAGGACGAGATTGGTGATCATCGCGGCGATCGCGACTTTGACCGGCGTCGCCGTATCGTGGCGGGCGAAAAAGCCCGGCGTCATGATCTTGATAAGGACAAAGGCCGGCAGCCCGGCCGCATAGGCGGCAAGCGCCGAGGCGGTGGCATTGGCCGCGACTGGACCGAAGGCGCCGCGCTCGAACAGCACCGACATGATCGGCCAGGCGGCAACGCCGAGCCCGACCGCCGACGGCAGGGTCAGGAACAGCGCCAGCTCGAGCCCCCGATTCTGGGTCTGTCTAGCGCCCTTATCATCGCCGAGCCGGACCTGGCGCGAGAGCGATGGTAGGATGGCGGTACCGACCGCGATGCCGACGACGGCGAGCGGCAGTTGGTTGAGCCGGTCGGCGTAATAGAGGTAGGACACCGCACCGGTCGGCAGCATCGAGGCAACCGCGGTCGAGACGACGAGGTTGAGCTGCGTCACGCCGGCGCCGAACACGCCGGGCAACATCAGCTTCAACATGCGCTTCACCTCGGGCGTCAGCCGCGGCCACGGCAGCCACAGGCCCAGTCCGGCCTTGTGGCACGAGAACATCAGCCAGATGAACTGTGCGAAACCCGAGGCGCTGAGCGCCCAGGCCAGCGCCTCGCCCGAAATCGGCCGCACCAGCACCAGCGCGCCGATCAGGAAGATGTTGAGCAGCATCGGCGTCGCCGCCGTCGCCGCGAAACGCTCGACCGAGTTGAGAATGCCGCCTTGCAGCGCGGTCAGCGAGATGAACAGCAGGTAAGGAAAGGTGATGCGCGTCAACCCGACGGTCAGCGCGAATTTATCCGGCTGGGCGCGGAAGCCCGGTGCGAGGATGTCGAGCAGGTTGGGCGTGAAGATCTCGCCGAAGACGACGAAGATGAAGAGCGCTGTCAGCAGGACCGAGAGCGAATCCTCGGCGAAGCGCTTGGCGACCGATTTGCCATCCTGCGCGATCGTCCCGGCGAAGAGCGGCACGAAGGCGGCCGAGAACGCGCCCTCGGCGAACAGGCTGCGAAACAAATTGGGTAGGCGCTGGGCAACGAAGAAAGCATCGGCGACCGGGCCGGCGCCGAGGAAAGCCGCCGTCAGAATGTCGCGGACGAACCCCAGCACGCGGCTCGCCATGGTGTAGCCGCCCACGGTCGCGGCGGAACGCAACAGAGCCATGATGCTGGTGTAAAGGAAGGCGTTGACGGTGGGAAGGACAGAAACGTGATTGCGTTGCAGCTTGACGCCAACCGCGAGGCGGGCCAGTTTCGGCGCCAATCATGAAGCTTTGGTCATCCTTCGCGCGAATGGGCGCGGCGCCCCTCGTGATCGCTCTATTTGCGATCGGCACGTTGCTCAATTCTCATGCGCGTGCCGATGATGAGCGGCAGCTCGTCGACTCGAAAGAGTCGCTCTACAACAACATCTACGTCTACAAGCAGGGCGACTATTACGCGATGACTTTCGGCTACAACCGGAAGATCTACACCGAGAGCATCTACAATTCGAAAGACGATCGCGATCTGCCGGTCACGTACACGCAGTACATGACCGCGACGCTGGCCTATGCCAAGGACGTGCACTCGATCCTGGAGATCGGCTTCGGCGGCGGGCGCACGAGCTGGTATCTGCATCGCTTCCTGCCCGGCGTGTCGGTGACCTCGGTTGAGCTCGATCCCGATGTGGCGGCGTTGGCCAAGAAATATTTCGGCATCAAAGACGAGCCCAACTTCCACCTCATCGATCAAGACGGACGGTTGTTCCTCCAGCAATCGAAAGACAAATACGACATCGTCTTGATCGACGCGTATCGCGGACCGTTCGTGCCCTTCCATCTGCTGACCAAGGAATTCTATCAGCTCGTCAAGGATCACCTCTCGCCCGGCGGCGTGGTCGGCCAGAATGTCGAGCCGTCGACGATGCTGTTCGATTCGGCGGTGAAGACGATCCAGTCGATCTTTCCGAACACCGATTTTTATGTCGCCGACGGCAATGTCGTGACCGTCGCTTACGACGGGCCGGTGCGCGATCAGGCAGATCTGGAAAAGAGCGCCAAGCAACGCCAGCTCGAGCTCAACCTGCGTTATCCCTTGCCGAAAATGCTGGCGCAGCGCCGCGGCCTCGATCCGACCACGATCGATAAGAGTGCCAAGCTGTTGACCGATGATTTCGCGCCGGTCGAGGCGTTGAAGGCGATCGATAATCACAATCGCAAATGGGCCGACCCTGCAGCCGGCACGCCCGGCGTTCAGGGAGACGATGCTGCCGCGGACGGTGCGCCGGCAGCGAGCGGCAAATAACGCCGGCGATGCAGCTCGTCCTTCTCGCCAACGCGTTCTTCGTCGGCAGCGTGTTGATGGGCTTCGAGATGCTCGGCAGCCGCTATCTCTTTCCCTATTTCGGCGGCGGCATTGGCACCTGGGCCGGGCTGATCTCGACCGTGCTCGCGGCGCTCACCATCGGCTATCTCGTCGGCGGCGCCATCGTCGATCGCCATCCGAGCCCGCGTGTCATCACCGCATCTTGCGCGGTCGCCGCGGCCTATCTGGCACTCGTGCCGCTGGCGGCCGATCCCCTGATGATGGCTATCATGAACAATCTGGGTTACGGGCCGGTCGGGATTCTCATCGCTTCGGCCTGCTTGTTGCTGGTGCCACTGTCGTTTCTCGGCACCTTCTCGCCGGTCGCGGTGCGGCTGTTGCTGCGCTCGACGCACGAGACCGGCCGCATCGCCGGCCTGGTCTATGGCGTCTCCACCATCGGCAATATCTTCGGCACGCTGTTCACGACCTTCTATCTCATCCCGACGATCGGCTCGCGCGATATCACCTATGTCTACGCGGCGGTGCTGGCGCTCTGCGCGCTGAGCCTGCTGGTCGTACCGAAGGCGCGCGCATGATGCGCGGACTACCCCCCACCCCACCCCTCCCCCTCAAGGGGGGAGGGGTTTGTAAAAGTGAGATCGCGCCAAAGACTTCCCCCTCCCCCCTTGAGGGGGAGGGTTGGGGTGGGGGGAAATTCGTTCGGCGAATTCTCCTGCTTGCTCTCGTCTTCCTCTCAACCCTCGCCGCGCCAAGCTTTGCGCAAGCCCCGCAGCCCGATGTCTCGCAATGGCAGGGGCCCCGCGCCTTGACCGATATCAACACGCTGGTCGGTTTTGGGCCGCGGGCGATGGATGTGCCGGGCCATCGCAAGACCATCGACATGATCGTCGCCGAGATGAAGACGCTCGGCGTCATTGCGAAGGAGCAGAGCTGGGATTCGACCGTCGCCGGTCAGAAACATGCGATGATCAACGTCGTCGCCCCGATGTACCCGGACGCGAAGCGGCGCATCATCCTCGGCACGCATTACGACAGCATCATCCGCGCTTATGCCGACAAGGATCACCCCGACGCGGCGATGCCGGGCGCGAACAATTCGGCTTCGGGCGTGGCGCTGCTTTTAGAAACGGCGCGCGCCCTGCACGCGCAGAAGACACCGCCGGGCGTCGGCGTCGATTTCATCTTCTTCGACGGCGAAGAAGGCCCGATCTCGCTGGGCGCGGGCGACCCGCATTGGCAGCCTTTGGGCTCGCCCTATTTCACGCAGCATCTCGCCGATACCTATCCCGATGCGAAGCCCGAGCAGGCGGTGATCTTCGACATGGTGTGCTGGCGGGAGATGAAGCTGCATCCCGAGCAAGCCTCGCTGCTCTATGCCGCCGACCAGATCGACAAGTATTGGAATATCGGCCGCACCTTCGCGCCGGCCTTCTTCAACGGCCAGCCGACGACACAACCGATCTTCGACGACCAGATCGCGCTCAACGACGCGCATATCCCGGCCTTCCTGGTGATCGGCTTC
The DNA here is from genome assembly GCA_035552195.1 of Allostellaceae bacterium. Lineage (GTDB taxonomy): Bacteria > Pseudomonadota > Alphaproteobacteria > ATCC43930 > CGMCC-115725 > CAIKMD01. Next base: position 22,550 of record DASZLU010000098.1, read on the forward strand.
GAATACGATCCGTGGTTCAACACCACGCAGGACACGCCGGATAAATGCTCGGAAGCGGCGCTGGACGGTGTCGGCCGCACCACCTTGCGGTATATTTACGCGCACTGAGCTCTCTTCTCGTTAGGACCTAGTCATCATGGCCGAGCTTCGCATCGGAATATCGGGTTGCGCCGGGCGCATGGGGCGAATGCTGATCGCCGAAGTCGCCGCGACGCCGGGCTGCGCCTTGTCGGGCGGCGTCGATTCGCCGTCGAGCAAAGAGCTCGGCAAGGATATCGGCGAGCTCGCCGGAATTGGGACGGTTGGCCTCGCCGCCGGCAGCGATGTCGCGGCACTGCTCGCTTCATCCGATGTGGTCATCGAATTCTCGATCCCAGAAGCGACGCTCGCGCATGTCGCTCTCGCCGCCCAGGCGAAGAAAGCGTTGGTGATCGGCACAACCGGCTTGGACGATAAAGCGCATCAGGCGCTCGCCGCGGCGGCGAAAACAGCGCCGCTGCTCTGGGCGCCGAATATGAGTCTCGGCGTCAACTGGCTGCTCGCGCTGGTCGAACAGACGGCACAGCGCCTCGGGGAGGATTACGACATCGAAGTGCTCGAGATGCATCATCGCCACAAGGTCGACGCGCCCTCCGGCACGGCGCTGGCGCTCGGCAAGGCCGCGGCGGAGGGGCGCAAGATCGATCTCGCAGGCAAGAGCCAGCGCACCCGCGACGGCATCACCGGCGCGAGGAAACGCGGCGATATCGGCTTCGCCACTTTGCGCGGCGGCGACAATGCCGGCGAGCATCGCGTGCTTTTCGCGGCGGATGGCGAGATGATCGAGCTGGCGCATCGCGCCACCAGCCGGCGCGTCTTCGCGCGCGGCGCCGTCGCGGCGGCGCAATGGCTGGCGCCGCAAAAGCCCGGCCTCTATTCGATGAAGGACGTGCTCGGTATTTAGGCCGAAGCCGCGGCGCGCGAAGCTCGCTTGGGTTTTGCCGCGCGCTTCGCCTTCGCGACCCGTTTTGCCTTCGCCACCGGCGTCGCTTTGACCGGCTTGCCTCCAACCGGCTGGCCGAGGGCGAAATCGTCGACCGTGGATTTAGCCTTGTATTCGCAGACGTGGCGCACCGGGCATTCCGGACATTTCGGCTTGCGCGCGACGCAGATATAGCGGCCGTGGAGGATCAGCCAGTGATGTGCGTGCAGCATGTATTTCTGCGGCACGACCTTCACGAGCTTGTCCTCGACCTCGCGCGGCGTCTTGCCGGGCGCGAGACCGGTGCGATTGCCGACGCGGAAGATATGCGTGTCGACCGCGATCGTCGGCTCGCCGAACGCGACATTCATCACCACATTCGCGGTCTTGCGGCCGACGCCGGGCAGCGCCTCGAGCGCCTCGCGCGTCTTCGGTACCGCGCCGCCGTATTTTTCGTCGAGCGTCTGGCTGAGCGCGATGACGTTCTTCGCCTTGGTGTTGAAGAGGCCGATCGTCTTGATGAATTCCTTGAGGCGCGATTCGCCGAGCGCGACCATCTTCTTTGGCGTGTCGACTAACTTGAACAGCGGTTCGGTCGCCTTGTTCACGGACACATCCGTCGCCTGTGCCGAGAGCACCACGGCGACAAGCAACGTATAGGGGTTGATGTATTCGAGCTCGGTTCGGGGGATCTCGCGGTCCTTCGTAAGAAGGCGAAAAAACGTCTCAATCTGGGCGGGCTTCATGGATTTGATCCTACCGGCCGGCGGCACCAAATCCAGCCGCCTCAATCCACCGAAATTCATCCCGGATTCGCCCCGTTTGCGCCCCGAAACCGCGCCGGGCGGCCCTTACCTTCTCATCATCAACAAGCTTCGGAGGAAGCGATGAAAAAGATTCTGATTGGGACCGCGCTAGCCGGGATGATTGTCGGGACTTTCGCCAGCATTTCTTTCGCGGCGCCGTTGCCCGCGAAGCTCGATAATGGCAATTCGGCCATCACGCAGGTCGACATGCGTTGCGGGCCGCATCACCATTTGATCGGTGGTCATCGCGACCGCTTCGGCCATTGGATGCCGGCGCGTTGCGTTCGCAACGACGACCGCGAGCGCGGCTACTACTATCGCTAAAATACCGCCTGAAGACGGGAAAGGGGCGGTCCGCAAGGACCGTCCCTTTCTTTTTGCCCGTGCCACTTTGCCCTCGGCGATGCCCGCGCCTACATTTTAGCGATGACCGATACGCCCTCCGATAAGGTGATCTTCGCGACGACCGTTGCGCCCTATCGCAGCCTGCCGCCGCACCGTCTCACCTGGATCATGCTCGGTCTCGCCGCTTTCGGTTTTTGCAGCGGCATCGGCTTTGTCCTCGCCGGCGCCTGGCCCGTCACTGGCTTCTTCGGCCTCGATATCGCCCTGCTCTACCTCGCTTTTCGCCTCTCCTATCGCAGCGCCCGCCAGCGCGAGAATTTGCGCCTGACGCAGCAAACGCTCGATATCGAGCGCATCGGCGTCCATGGCGAGCGCCAAACCTGGCAGCTCGAGCCGACGTGGCTGCGTGTCACCATCGACGAGAACGCGCAAGGCCGCGGCCGTCTCCTCGTCTCCTCGCGCGGCAAGACCGTGGGGCTGGGCGCTTTCCTCAACGCCGAGGAACGGCGTCGATTAGCCGACGAGCTCAAAGCGGCGCTCCGGCGCTGGCGGGATTCGCTTCGCGGTTGATCTACTGGCTTCCGCTTGCGGCCCCGGTGTATCCTGCCGCCAAGCATTTACGTGGAGGGAACCCCAATGCCTGTTGTCAAAGTAAAGGACATCGCTTGGGCGCGATTGCGCTCGCCCGATCTCGATAAGCAGGAGGAATTCCTCCTCAATTTCGGCATGGTCCGCGCCGCCCGCACCAAGGACAAGCTGTTCATGCGCGGCACAGATCCGGTGCATCATCTGCATGTCACCGAGCTCGGCGAGCCCGGTTTCATCGGCCTCGCCTATCACGCGGCGAGCGAGGAAGACCTGCACAAGCTGGCGAAAGTCGAAGGCGCTTCGGCGGTCGAGGACATCGACGAGCCCGGCGGCGGTAAGCGCGTTCGCCTGCGTGAGCCCAATGGCTATCAGGTCGAAGTGATCTGGGGCATGGACAAGGTCGATCCGCTGCCGGTGACGGCGCCTATCGTCAATTGGGGCACCGAGAAATACCGCCGTTCGGGCGATCTCTATCGCATCAAAGCCGGACCGTCACAGGTGAAGCGCGTCGGCCACGGCGTGCTGACGACGCCGGACATCCCCGGCACGCTGAAATGGTTCCGCGAGACGCTGGGCTTCATCTGCTCCGACGATGTCTGGGCAGGCTCGCCGGATCATCTCATCGGCTCGTTCAACCGCTGCGACTGCGGCGATGAGTATGTCGATCACCACGTCTTCTTCGCGATCCTGTCGCCGAAGAAAGGCCTCAACCACGTCTCGTTCGAAGTCCACGATTTCGACGACGTGATGAAGGGCCACGAATACCTCGCGAAGATCGGCAAGTACGAGCATATGTGGGGCATCGGCCGCCATCTGCTCGGCAGCCAGGTGTTCGATTACTGGGCCGATCCGTGGGGCCGCGTGCACGAGCATTGGGCCGACAGCGATGTGCTCAACGTCCATAACGGCTCAAACTCGATGCCGGCGCACGAAGCGCTTCAATCGCAATGGGGCGAAGCAGCGCCGCAGCGCTTTATCGAGCACACGTCGCCTTGATTTTCTGGCCTCGCGCGTAGCCGCCACACCAACCCTGCGCGCTCGGCCAGATCCACTGAGGCGGCTAACAAAACCGGCCCCGCGAGGGGCCGGTTTCTTATCGGCGTGATGCTGTCGATCAGCGCAGCGGAATGGTGAGGCTGAAGGACGGGCCGGCATAGACCGGCGGTGGCGGCGGCGGCGCATAGACCACCGGCGGTGGCGGCGCGTAGACATAGCCCGGCTGGTAGACGACACCGCGATGGTGCTCGCGCCACTCGCGGTCGCGCCGCTCGTGACGCTCGTGATCGCGCCAATCGTCGGCGAAAGCCGGGGCGGCAATGCTGACCATGGTGGCGGCGATCAGGGCGGCTTGCAGAATTTTGCTTTTCATTTCCTACTCCACTCCTTGGACGCGGCGATTAGCTATGACCGCCTGAGGACGGCGTCGCCGTCGCCTTCACGCGCTGATTGATGCGTTGATTGAAGATCTGATCCGCCGTCTTCTTCTGCGCCGGCGACATCGTGCCATAGAGCTTCTCGAAATCCGGCGCGATTTTCTTCAGCCCGTCGGCGTAGGTGTCGGCGATTTTCGCGTAGCTCTTGAGATTGTCGGGTGCGCTCATCGTCTTGGAGCTGGTGCGCGCGCTGAGATCGCCCGCCATCGCGCGGGCGTTGTCGCGCATGTCCTGCGCCACGGCGCTCCAATCGCTTTCCTGGTCCTTGGTGATCTTCAGTTGCTTATGGAGCTGGCTAATGCGCGCTTCGACCTGCGCATCGCTGCGCGGCTTGACCGCCTGCGCACCGGTCGATGCCGATGAGCTCGGCGCGGTGGTGGCCGGCGCCTGGATCATCGGTGCGGCGCTGCTGTCCGGCGGCGCCGCGGTGTTGGATTGCGCCCAGGCACTCGAGGCAGCAAGCGGGCTCCAGGCGAGGCCCGAGCCGATAACTGTTGCGGCGGCGATCGTGAGAACGGTACGAGAGGCGGTCATGTTTCTACCCTTGGCTGCGGTGACGGAGAAGAGCGCGCGAGAGCGGCCAAGCTAGGGACACCCGATGGCGGAAATAAGTCCCGGAAAGGCCAAAGTCACGGCTCGCTTCGATACATCACGCGGAAAACGGTTGGATGTGACAGCCTTTTCCGTGACAAATATTTAATGCTACGGTACCGGAGCGTTTCGTTCTCGAGCGGCCTATGTCCTTAGGAAACCGGCCCGATGGGTCGGTATAGGACAATCTGGAGGTCGTCATGACCCGCGATACGAATACCAAGTCGAAGCCGCATCGCCTGGCAACCCTGGTCGCCGCGCTTGCGATCGCCGGTGCGCTGAGCGGCTGCGTCGTCTATCCGGCCGGCGGCTATTACGGCGGCGGCTACCACTATCATCACTGGGATCACGACCGTTGGCGCTAAGCGATCCCGGCACGGCGCAGCCCAACGCAATCCGGCCCCAACCGGTCCGGCGCGGCGGCCGGCCGACGCGGCTTGAGGCGGCGGCGCTGGGCGACAAGATTCTCGATGTCGCGACCGATCTCTTTCTGAGCCGCGGCTTCGGCGCGACGAGCGTCGAAGCCGTGGCCGGTCGCGCGCGCATCTCGAAGCGCACCTTCTATCATCGCTTCCGCGACAAGGGCGAGCTCTACACCGCGGTCATTCGCCGCCTGCTGCAGAATTGGTTGCCGCAATTCGAAGCCGCGCTCGATATGCCGGGGCCCCTCGACGCCGTGCTCGAGCGTTTGGCCAAGCGCATGCTTTCCGTGGCGACATCGCCGCAAGCGCTGGCGCTCCGGCGTTTGTTGCTCGCCGAAGCCGAGCGCTTTCCCGAGCTCGTCGCGATCGCGATCGAGCAAGGCGCTACACGCGCCATCGAGCGCCTCACCGCGCTGCTCGAAAACGAGCGCCGCGATGGCCGTCTTGCGCTCGACGATTGCCATTTTGCGGCGATGCAGTTTCAGGAAATGGTCTTGTCGATTCCGCTGCGCCGGGCGATGGGCTTCGGCGCACCGCTCAGCGAGCGCGAATGCGATCAATGGGCGACGAAATGCGTCTTATTGTTCATGCGCGGCTGCCGCCTACCGTCCTAATCAGCCCGCGCAGCCCTCCAGATTCTATCAAACATAGCGGTCTGAAAGCGCTTACCGCGACATTTTTGCCGTGAAAATGATTCGCATTTGCGATTTCGTGTCTATATGCTCTTGCGAGTCATTCGCAGTGTCGTTGGGAAGTGTCGATGTATATCTGCCTCTGCAATGCTTTGACCGAGCGCCAAGTCCGCCAGGCTGCGGCGAGTTGCAACGACGGCTCGACCCTTGGTGTTTACCGGGCATGCGGCACGCAACCGCGCTGCGGCAAGTGCATGCCCTTGGTCGAGGGTATCTTGCGCGACGTGGGTGGCGAGCCTATTCACGCTCCGAGTTGATCCGCGCCCCGCTGCCCTTCATTGGGCACGTCGGCCGCGGCCAGCCGGTTCGCGGCAAGAAATATAACGGAGACAGAAGATGCGCGGCGACGCGGCGGTCATCCAGCACCTCAATACGATCCTCCGCAACGAACTCACCGCCATCAATCAGTATTTCCTGCACGCCCGCATGCTCAAGAATTGGGGCGTGACGAAATTCGGCGAGCACGAGCATCACGAATCCATCGACGAGATGAAGCACGCCGATCGCCTGATCGAGCGCGTCCTCTTCCTCGAAGGCCTGCCCAATCTGCAAGATCTCGACAAGCTGCTGATCGGCGAGAACGTGCAGGAAATCCTCGAATGCGACCTGAAGCTCGAGCAAAAGGGCCTGGCCGATCTGCGTGTCGCGATCGTCCATTGCGAGAGCGTGCGCGATTTCGGCACCCGCGATCTCTTGAGCGATATCCTCGACAATGAGGAAGACGCGATCGATTTCATCGAGACGCAGCTCGAGCTGATCAAGCTGACCGGCCTCGAAAACTACATCCAGCTGCAATCCGACAGCGCCGACCACGGCAAGTCGTAAGCGGTTCCCCCACTGCCTATCGTAGCCCTCGCCAACCACCGGCTCGTTCCCTTAGACTAGAACATATAGGGGGTGAAGCTTGGTCGCACGGGTTCGTACCGTCGCCTTCGTCGGTATCGACGCTCTCGAGGTCGAGGCGCAGGTTACGGTCACATCGGGGGTTGTCGCTTTCCTGATCGTCGGCCTGCCCGACAAGGCGGTCGCTGAATCGCGCGAGCGCGTGCGCGCGGCGTTGGCCGCGATGGGCCTCGCCGTGCCGGCGCGGCGCATCATCGTCAACCTCGCCCCGGCCGATCTCGCCAAGGAAGGCAGCCATTTCGATCTACCGATCGCACTCGCTTTGCTCGCGGCGATGGAAGTCCTGCCCGCCGATGAGATCGAGCATTACGTCGCATTAGGGGAGCTGGCACTCGATGGGTCGATCCTGCCGGTCGCCGGTGTATTGCCGGCCGCGGTCGGCGCGCTGTCGCGCGGCCGCGGGTTGATCTGTCCTGCGGCGTCAGGCGGCGAAGCGGCCTGGGCCGGCGGGCTCGACATCCTCGCCCCGCCGTCGCTGCTGGCGCTGATCAATCATTTCAAAGGCACGCAGCTTCTCTCGCCGCCCGCGCCGCGCATTGCCGCCGAGCGCGGCGTGGCGCTCGACCTCAAGGAGATCAAAGGCCAGGAGACGGCGAAGCGCGCGCTCGAGATCGCTGCGGCGGGCGGACATAATTTGCTCATGTCAAGGACGTAGAGACCCAGGCGAGGGACGCACTGGCTGGCTGCGGAGCCATTCTACGGGCGAGCGGGAGAGCACGACGAGTCCTTGTACGCTAGGCGCTTGGTACCATCCGCAGCCCATTGCCCCCCACGAGGCATTCCGGCAGATGGATTTTCATTATTCCGGCTAAAAGCCTCTGTTGTTGTTACCGGCAATCGGTAGCAGTGTTCTCTCGCCATGAACCTGAAGACTTCCACCGTTCACATCGTATCCTACCCACCCGGCGAGCCCCCGCGACCGGAGCCAACGTCCGAGCAGTGGCTTGAGAGAGCGCGTGAGTACCGGCGCTATGCTGCTCATTGGCGGCGCTTGGTAGAGCGTGAGGAGAGCGATAACGGCGCATACGGGGATGGCTACGGACGGTTACCCGGTTGGTCCGACCTCAAAGCAACGATCCTCGAATACATCGGCTTGTGTGAGCGGGATGCTGAAGACGCCGAGAGGCGTAGCGGCCACCTTCGCAACGGCAGCTAGGTGCTGAGAGCCGCCGTCGCGCATTAGCAACAGCGGCTCGCCAGCCTCTTACTGTTTCTCTACGGACACTCGGGTAAGGCCAGGAGATTGTCGGGCGCATAGCCGTCGTTCTCCGACTTAAGGTACTTGCGGTGATTGTGAGTTGCCACGATCACCCACGCAGAGTGGCCACCGACGCTCGTGTAGAAGTTGAACTGACGCGACGCTGGCGGTTTTTCGATCTCGGCGATGATCGCCGCTTCCTCCATGTACCACCGCTGTCCGTTACGAACGCCGCCTAAACCTTGGATGCGCTCATGCGGGTTGTAGTGATTGCCGCGCTTTTTAATGCAACTAACTAGGACATTGTCGGCCATGTGATTGCCCTCCTGGGCTGCAAGAGACCGTTCCCTGCCGCGACGTGTTCGCGGAGGGGTGACTGGAGCCTTGACCAATGCAGCGGGGGTAGGGCATAAAACCCTGGCACATCTCTGCACCCTGCGGTTGGTTCCAACTCACCGCTGGGAGGACTCTGGGGGCCGCGGCTACAACCGTGGCCCTTAGTCTTTGGTGAACACTATATTGACACAACACCGCGCTTTGACGCAAGCGAAACCGCGCCTAACATCGTCACAGAAGAAAGTAGACGGCCTCCCGGCATCAAGTCGCTCGACTCGCCGCGCGTAGCCCTCGATGTCGCGGCTCGATCGCAAATGCGCTCTCTGGGGCTCTATGGGGCATCCAGAGCTATTCTGGATTTGTTCTGAGGAACCGGTGACTGGGATACGGCTCAGGCGATAGTCCCCTTACCTACTAGATGTAGCCCTGAGGGAGCCGCCTATTCTCGCCTTGGTTCCTGGCCCGTACCGGCGAAACAACTGCCATTCCGCACGATCGCTGAAAATCTGGTTCCATCTCGATGTCCCGGCGAGTCATCGGGGCAACTCCGAAAGTACCTTCCAAAAAAACGGGTAAAGTCTGCGGTTGTTATTCGACCACCGGCTGCATTGTCCTTCTCTGCAATCGCGGTGGCTCGCGAGCACTGGCAGTAGTATCGCTCTAAGCAACTCGAGTGATAGTTGTAGAGCGCGGTCGGGCGCGGGGATGAGATGGCAACCAGCAGCAAGAAGACATCACCTAACTCCATCCGCGAAGAGCTTGAGTCTGCTTCCCAGTGGGTTGAGCACCGCAACGCGC
>DASZLU010000099.1:0-32977 GCA_035552195.1 Allostellaceae bacterium
GGCCGCGGCGCCGTCGTCGAGCTCGACCGCAAGGTCGGCGAAGCGATCGACATCTATGTGAACAACCGGCTCGTCGCCCGCGGCGAAGTCGTGGTCGTCGATGAGCGCCTCGGCGTGACGATGACCGAAATCGTCAAGGCCGACCGTTAACCGGCTCGCTTAGAGGAAAAGTATCATGCGCCTCCTGATCCTTGGACCGCTCGACGGCCATTTCAGCACCGCCGGCAAGATCGCGCTCAATCGCGGTGCGACCGTCGCCCATGCCGACGATATCGACCACGGTCTCAGCGCGTTGCGCTCGGGCCAGGGCGCCGATCTGCTGATGATGGACGTCAAGCTCGACATCGCCCGGATGATCGAAAGTCTGAAGCAGGAACGCATCTTCGTGCCGATCGTCGCCTGCGGCATCGGCAACGACGCCGACGCGGCGGTGCGCGCGATCAAGGCGGGCGCCAAGGAATACATTCCCCTGCCCCCCGATGCCGAATTGATCGCCGCCGTGCTGCAAGCGGTCTCGACCGACAGTCATGCCCTCATCTATCGCGATCCGGCGATGGAGCGCGTCGTGCGCCTCGCCGAGCAGGTTGCGCCGTCCGAAGCCTCGATCCTCATCACGGGCGAGAGCGGCACGGGTAAGGAAGTCCTGGCACGCTACGTCCACCGCAAGAGCAAGCGCGTCAAAGCGCCGTTCATCTCGGTCAATTGCGCCGCGATCCCGGAAAACCTGCTCGAAAGCGAACTCTTCGGTCATGAGAAAGGCGCGTTCACCGGCGCCGTCGCCCGCCGCATCGGCAAATTCGAAGAAGCCCACGGCGGCACCTTGCTGCTGGACGAAATCAGCGAGATGCATCCGCGCCTCCAGGCCAAGCTGCTGCGCGCGATCCAGGAGCGCGAGATCGATCGCGTCGGCGGCACGCAGCCGATCAAGGTCGATATCCGCCTGATCGCGACCTCGAACCGCGACCTCGAAGCCGAGGCGCGCAACGGCAATTTCCGCGAAGATCTTTATTTCCGCCTCAACGTCGTCAATGTCCACGTGCTGCCGCTGCGCGAACGGCCGCGCGACATCGAGATGTTGGCTGATTTCTTCGCCAAGAAATATGCCGAGATGAACGCCCTGCCCCAGCGTCGGCTGTCGCCTGCGCTGCGCGAGAGGCTCACCCATCATGCCTGGCGCGGCAATGTCCGCGAGCTCGAAAACGCCATGCATCGCGCGGTGCTTCTGGGCCATGGCGAAGAGATCGGCCCGGACGCGATCGCGTTGCCGAACGCCAAGCCGGCGGCGGCCGCTTCTGCCGCTGAAGCCGACGCCGGCGGCGCTCGCGCCGGTCTCGTTGGCCGTACCGTCGCCGATGTCGAGCGCGATCTCATCCTCGAGACGCTGCAGCATTGCCTCGGCAATCGCACCCATGCCGCGAACATCCTCGGCATCTCGATCCGCACCCTGCGCAACAAGCTGCAGCAATACCGGCAAGAAGGCGTTTCCGTGCCGCTGCCGAGCGAATCCGAGCGCGTGCCCGCCTGATGTGGATTGGGCGTAACATTTCTTGCTGGTGATTGGTAATGGCTGATCTCACTGCCGCGCAGAACCCGATGGACATCGTCGCCAAGATCACCGCTGCGCTGAAGCGCGGCGAGGTCGCCCTGGCGCTCGGTGTCGTCGCGATCCTGACGGTCATGATCATGCCGATGCCGCCGTGGCTCCTCGATATGAGCCTGGCGCTGTCGATCACCCTATCCGTGCTCATCCTGATGGTCGGCTTGTTCATCGAGCGGCCGCTGGAATTCTCCGCCTTCCCGACGGTGCTGCTCATCTCGACGATGCTGCGGCTTTCGCTCAATCTCGCCTCGACGCGGCTGATCCTCGGCAATGGCGGAACCGGAACCTCTGCCGCAGGCCACGTCATTCAGGCCTTCGGCAATTTCGTGATGGGCGGCAATTTCGTCATTGGCGCGATCGTCTTCACGATCCTGGTGGTCGTGAATTTCGTCGTCATCACCAAGGGTTCGGGCCGTATCGCGGAAGTCGCGGCGCGTTTCAGCTTGGATTCGATGCCCGGCAAGCAGATGGCGATCGACGCCGATCTCAGCGCCGGCCTCATCGACGAAGCCAAGGCCAAGGCCCGCCGCAAAGACCTCGAAGACGAAAGCAACTTCTACGGCGCCATGGACGGTGCCTCGAAGTTCGTGCGCGGCGATGCGGTCGCCGGCCTCGTCATCACCGCCATCAACGTCGTCGGCGGCATCTTCATCGGTGTCGCGCAGCACGGCCTGTCCTTCAGCGAAGCGACCCATACTTTCACGCTGCTCAGCGTCGGTGACGGTCTCGTCTCGCAAATTCCGGCCCTGATCGTCTCAACCGCCGCCGGTATGTTGGTCACGAAAGCCGGCCTCAGCGGCTCGACCGACAAAGCTCTCTTCGGCCAGCTCGGCGCGCATCCCGCGGCGCTTGGCGTCGCCTCGTTCCTTGCCTTCGCTCTCGCCCTCGTCCCCGGCGTGCCTTTCGTCCCCTTCATCGCCCTCTCGGCGTTGGCCGGCGGCGCCGCCTACAAGGTCAACGAGAAGAAAGAAAAAGCAAAACTCGCCGCGGCCGAGGCCGAGAGGGCCGAAGCCCACAAGGCAACCCAGAAAGAAGAGCCGATCACCGCGGCGCTGCAGATCGATCAGATTCGCCTCGAGCTCGGCTATGGTCTCCTCGCGCTCATCAACAGCGAGCACGGCACGCGCCTCACCGATCAGGTGAAGGCGCTGCGCCGCACGCTGGTGCAGGAGATGGGCTTCATCATGCCCTCGGTCCGCATCCAGGATAATCTCCAGCTTGCGGCCAACAGCTACATCATCCGCGTCAAGGAAATCGAAGTCGGTCGCGGCGAGCTGCGGCCGAACATGCTGCTGGTCATGGATCCGCGCGGCGAGCCGATCGCCCTCAACGGCGAGAACACCACCGAGCCGACCTTCGGTCTGCCGGCGCAATGGGTTTCCGAGGGCATGCGCGAGGAAGCGCAATTCCGCGGCTACACCGTCGTCGAACCGCAGACCGTCATCACCACGCATCTAACCGAAGTGGTGAAGGACAATATGTCCGAGTTGCTCTCGTATTCGGAGACACAGAAGCTCGTCGACGAACTCGACAAGCCACATCAGAAACTGGTCAGCGACATGGTGCCGGCGCAGATATCGATGGGCTCGGTCCAGCGCGTGCTGCAGAACCTCTTGAACGAGCGGATCTCGATCCGCGACCTGCCGACTATCCTTGAAGGCATCGCCGAGGCTTGCGGCTTCAGCCGCAACATCTCGGTCATCACCGAGCATGTCCGGGCGCGGCTCGCGCGCCAGATCTCCGACGCCAACGCCAACGAGCAAGGCATCATCTCGCTCGTCAGCCTGTCGCCGCAATGGGAGCAGGCTTTCGCCGAGGCGCTGATCGGCCAAGGCGAAGACCGTCATCTCAGCATGGCGCCGTCGAAGCTGCAGGAATTCATCGCCGCGGTGCGCGGCAATTTCGAGCGGCTGGCCCAGCGCGGCGAGACGCCGGTGTTGCTGACCAGCCCGGCGGTCCGGCCTTACGTGCGCTCGATCATCGAGCGCTTCCGCGCCATGACCGTGGTGATGTCGCAGAACGAAATTCATCCGCGCGCGCGGATCAAGACGCTCGGCGCGATCTGATCGGATAAGCGAAGATGCGGCTCAGAACATTCACCGGACGCTCTACCGCCGAGGCCATGGCCGCGGTGCGGGCCGCGCTCGGCCCCGACGCGGTGATCGTCTCGGCCCAGGACGACGGCAACGGCAATACCCGCGTCACGGCGGCGCTCGACGAACGGGACGGCGGCCCGGATATTCCGTCGGTCGATATGGTGCTCGGCGACGCGCTCGAATTCCACGGCGGCGAGCCGTCGCTGCGCGACCGGATCGTCAATAACGCGCTGCAATCGGACCTCGAGAACCCGACCGAGGCGCTGGCTTCCGGTATCGGCCATACTTTCCGCTTCGCGCCGGTCACGGCGAAAGACAAGGCGATCCTGCTGATCGGCACGCCCGGCGCCGGCAAGACCGTGACCGCCGCCAAGCTCGCGACGCGCGATGTTCTCGCGGGCAAGCGCGTGCGTCTCATTTCGACCGATCTCGCGCGCGCCGGTGGCGTCGCGCAGCTCGAATCCTTCGCCAAAATCCTCGGCGTACCGTTCTCGACCGCGGATGGGCCGGCCGCACTCGGCGCGATGGTGACGCTCGCCGATCCGAAAGAACGGCTGATCATCGACACCGCAGGTGTCAGTCCGTTCAGCACCGGCGATCGCCGCGATCTCGCGGCGCTGATCGGCGCGTCGAATGCCGAGCCGATGCTGGTTATGGCCGCGGGCGGTGATGCCGCCGACGGCAGCGAGCGGGCGCAGATTTTCGCCGATCTCGGTTGCACACGCGCGATCGTCACGCAGCTCGACGCGACGCGGCGTCTGGGCAGCGTGCTCACCATCGTCGAAGCCGCCAAGCTCGGCTTTGCCGAAGCCGGAATTGCCGCCGATATCGCCGACGGATTGTTGCCGTTTTCCTCCGTTCTGTTGGCGCGTTTATTGTTGCCGAAGGGTTCCCTATGACGAGCATCGATATCGACTCACCGCCCATCCCGACGCGCTCTGCCGCGACGCGTAACATCATCGCAGTGGCCTCGGGTAAGGGCGGCGTCGGCAAGACCTGGTTCGCGGTCACGCTCGCGCACGCGCTCGCTCAAGCCGGCCGCCGCACGTTGTTGTTCGACGGCGATCTCGGCCTCGCCAATGTCGATGTCCAGCTCGGCTTGCAACCGCGTGGCGATATCGCCCGTGTCATCGCCGGCGAGACGACGCTCGCCGATGCCGTGACGCCGTTCGACGGCGGCGCGAGCCGCAACGGCTTCGACATTATCGCCGGGCGCTCGGGCTCGGATAGGCTCGCCAATCTCGGCCCGGCCAAGGTCGTCGCGCTGCGCAACGAGCTGCAGAGCTTCGCGCGCAACTACGATTGGGTCGTGCTCGATCTTGGCGCCGGCATCGAGCGCACGGTGCGGCTGATGGCGGCGAATTCGCGCGCCTGTCTCGTCGTCACCACCGACGAGCCAACCGCGATCACCGACGCTTACGCTTATATCAAGATCACGGCGCAGGAACGCTTGCCCGAAGGCATCCGCATCGTCGTCAACATGGCTTCCTCGACCGAGGAAGGCGAGCGCACCTACGCGACCTTGCTGCGTGCGTGCCGTGAATTCCTCAAGATCGAGCCGCCCTTTGTCGGGCTTGTCCATCGCGACGATCAGGTGAAAGAGGCGATCCGGCGGCAGATTCCGATCATGAACCGCAACCCTAATAGCGAGGCCGCGCGCGACGTCGATCAGATCGCGCGACGCCTCGATCGCGAATTACGGATCTGGTGATGGGCGACACCGTCGGCTTCGGTACACCGATTACGCCGACGGCGGCGATTGATCATTGGATCAATCCCCAGAACGCTGTGACGCCGACGCAAAATCGCGGCGAGCAAGCACAAACGAACGTCATCGAGGAGCCGACAAGACTCGGGCTCGGTACGGTCATCTCCGCTGTCGTGCGCGCAGCGGCTGCGCAAGGCCCTGTCGAGGGCACACAGCTTTTGCTGCGCGTTGTCGCGCCGACGACGACAACACCCGACGTCGTGACGGGAGTGGTTTACGAAAGCGGCGGCCATGAGACAACGCTCGCGACGCCGATCGGCCTGCTTGCCCTGCAAACAAAGCTCGCTCTTCCCGCCGGCACACAGATCGCGTTCGTGGTGATCAACACGATCGCGCCGGAGGTCGAAGCGGCCATGGCACCGGCACGCAGCGGCGGCTGGCTCGCGCTCGAAGAGACGCTTTTCGCGTTGACCGGCGCCGCTCCCGCCCTCGCCGACCAGCTTCGCGCCGAGCTCACGCCGCGTTCGGGCCCTGATCTTGCCGGCACGCTCGTCTATCTTTTCGGCGCGCTTTACCAGGGCAATTGGCCGGGGCCCGCCCTCGCCCGCACGCTCAATGAGTCCGGCAATGCCAAGCTCAACAAACGGCTCGCCGACGATATCGCGGCACTGCGCCGGCTCGGCGACGACGAGAGTACCGGCGAATGGCGTGTGCTCACCCTGCCGCTGCTCATCGGCAATTTCCCGCTCGCGGTTCGTCTCTACCTGCAACGCCGCAAGCCTGTCGGACAAGATGCCATCCGCTTCGCGCTCGAAGCCGAGCTCAGCCGTTTGGGTCCGGTCCAGCTCGATTGCATGGTGCGGGCGAGCCGCTTGATCCTCGTGCTGCGCAGCCATCGCGCCCTGCCGCCGGAATTGCGCGACGAGATGCGCGGCGTGTTCCAGCGCGCGCTGCAAGCCTGCCGCATCAGCGGCGATCTCAGTTTCGCGACGGTCGCAACCTTCCTCGTCAACCCCCTCGATCAGATGCGGCAACACATCCAGGTTACGGCGTAGCCCGGCGGCAGACGCAAAACGAGACTGGCAATATAGTCGCCCGGCAAGACCATCCACGTCATCAGCGCGACCATCCTGTTCGGAACAGGATTGGGTATCGCTTTCTTCATGTTTCGAAGCTGGTTCACCGAGAATATGCACGAGAAGGTCTTCGCCCTTCGCACGACCGTGCTCGCCGATTATCTGTTCACTGCGCCTGCCATCATCATTCAGCAGCTCACCGGCGCGTGGTTGATTTGGTACGACGGCCTGCCTTGGACCTAAGGCTGGCTCGTGACGAGCTATCTTCTCTATCTGATCGCGGGCGTGTGCTGGCTGCCGGTCGTCTGGATCCAGATCAGGTTAAAGCAGATCGCAACCACCTGCCGCGATAGAGGCGCATCCCTGCCGCCCGAATATCATCGGCTCTTTCGATTGTGGTTTGCGCTGGGCTGGCCGGCATTTCTAGGCTTGGTCGCCATTTTCTTTCTGATGGTCATCAAGCCTGGCTGAACGGCGGCGCGGCTCAGCCCGATTTGCGGCGGAAACCGGCGAGCGCGACTTCGTCGAGCTCTTGCTGGCGCAGCCGCTCGATGCCGCGATGCTTGGCGAGCAAGCGATTGGCGGCGGCGATCTCGTAGCGTTTCACTTCGGCAAAGGCATCAGCGAGCGCGGCCCGCGCCTCGACGATCCGCTGCTCGGTTTCCTGGATCGATTGGTTGAGCTTGGCGCGACGATCGATCATCGCCTTGGCATAGCCGCTATAGGCGAAACTCGCCTCATGCGAGCCGCCGGCGACCTGTTGCTCGTAGTCCTTTTCGTTATCGAGACGCAGCAATTCGGCGCGCAGCTTGTCGGCTAGGTTCTCGAACTCGGTGACCTTGCGCCGTTGCTCGTCGAGCTGCCAGCGATGCAGCTTAATAAGGGTATCGAGCGAGCTCATGGCTCAACGCGCGGCGCCGCAAGAAGTTCGGCGAGCCCGGCATAACCGGTCGCAAAATCGGTCTGTTCGTCCTTCCGTTGCGAGAGGAAGGCTTCGATGGCGGGATAAAAGCGGATCGCCTCGTCGACCTTGGGATCGCTGCCGCGGCGATAGGCGCCGAGGCGGATCAGCTCAGCCATGTCTTCATAGACCGAGATGTGATTGCGCGCGGCGGCGATGATCGTGTTCTCTTCCTCGGTATTGCATTGCGGCATCATGCGCGAGATCGAGCGCAGGATGTTGATCGCGGGGTAACGGCCCCGCTCGGCAATCGCGCGCTCCAAAACAATATGCCCGTCGAGGATCGAGCGCGTCGCGTCGGCGATCGGCTCGTTGTGATCATCGCCATCGACCAGCACCGAGAAAAGACCGGTGATGCTGCCCTTGCCCGTGCCGGGACCGGCGCGCTCCAAGAGCTTCGGCAATTCGGCGAAGACGGTCGGGGTATAGCCTTTGGTGGTCGGCGGCTCGCCGGCGGCGAGGCCGATCTCGCGCTGCGCCGTGGCAAAGCGCGTCACGCTGTCGATGAGGCAGAGGACGTCCTGATCGCGATCGCGCAGGAACTCGGCCATCGCCAAGGTCAGGTAGGCCGCCTGGCGGCGCATCAGCGGCGATTCATCCGAGGTGGCGACGACAACGATGCTGCGCGCCAAGCCTTCGGCGCCGAGATCGTCTTCGATGAATTCCTGGACTTCGCGGCCGCGCTCGCCGACCAGGCCGATAACCGTGCAATCGGCCGTCGTATAGCGCGCGAACATCGACATCAGGGTCGACTTACCGACGCCGGACCCGGCGAAGATACCCATGCGCTGCCCACGGCAGCAGGTCAAAAACGTGTTGATGGCGCGAACGCCGAGATCGACTTTGCCCTGCACGCGCTGGCGGGCATGGGCGGGCGGCGGCGACGCGCGCAACGGATAGGGGATCGGGCCCTGCTTCAAGGGGCCCTTACCATCGATCGGAAGGCCCATCGCGTTGATGACGCGACCCAACCACGATCCATCTGGGTAAATGACCGGGGTGCCCGTGGCTAATTCCACCCGGCAGCCGAGGCCGATACCGTCAAGGGCGGTAAACGGCATCGCCAAGGCTCGTCCATCGCGAAAACCTACGATTTCACAAGCCACTCGACGGCGTTCCTGAGTCATCACATCGCATCGGCTACCGACGGTAACCTCTTGCGGCATGCCGCCCAGCTCGATCAGCATCCCATTAACCCCGGCAACCCGACCCCACCGCCGGTACCCAGGAAAACTTTCAATATCTTCGATCACTTGATCGAGAAGAGACACAATCGACCTCGGCCTTGGCGCGGCTATATCCGGTAAACTCCTGATAGCGCGAGCATGGTCGATTACGGTTAATTTGCCGTTACGCGGGCTACCCCGGGGCAAAAAACAGCGGAAATCCTGGGTTTTCCCGCAAGGTTGCGAAAATCGTAAGAAGATTGGCGAAAATTGGGCGGAATTAACGAGCTCTTAACCCCGCTTGGTAACAATCATTAAAAGCAAGTATGGTCAACCCGAGCTTCCGAACCGGAGACAAGTTATGCGCGTCCTATTGGTAGAAGACGATTCGGCCACGGCCGCCAGCATTGAGATGATGCTCCGGACCGAGGGGTTCATTTGCGATACGACCGATCTTGGCGAAGATGGCCTCGAGATCGGCAAGCTCTACGACTACGACATCATCATTCTCGATCTCATGCTGCCGGATATCGACGGCTATGAGGTCCTGCGCCGCCTGCGCGCCGCGCGCGTGCGCACGCCGATCCTGATCCTCTCGGGCCTCGCCGAGCTCGACAACAAGATTAAAGGCCTCGGTTTCGGCGCCGACGATTTCGTCGCCAAGCCGTTCGACCGCCGCGAGCTGATCGCCCGCATCCAGGCGATCGTCCGCCGCGCCAAAGGCCACAGCGAATCGGTCATCCGCACGGGCAAGCTGACCGTCAATCTCGACAGCCGCACCGTCGAGGTCGACAGCCACCCGCTGCACCTCACGGGCAAGGAATACGGCATTCTCGAGCTTCTCAGCCTGCGCAAGGGCACGACGCTGACCAAGGAGATGTTCCTCAATCATCTCTACGGCGGCATGGACGAGCCCGAGCTCAAGATCATCGACGTCTTCGTCTGCAAGCTGCGCAAGAAGCTGTCGATCGCCACTGCCGGCGAGAATTATATCGAGACCGTGTGGGGCCGTGGCTACGTGCTGCGCGATCCGCCGGCCGACGCCGAGAGCGCCAATGCATCGCACCTTGAGTCGGTCGCGGTCGCCGCAGGCGCCAAGGCCTAAACGGACTGCAATCGGGGGTTAAGAAAAACCCGCTCTCGCAAGAGGGCGGGTTTTTTGATGCGCACGGCGCAGCAATCAGGATTGAGCCGCGTCCTCGTCGAAGAGCTTCACATCCCAGCTATAGGGTTTCTTGAGATGCTCGGGCACGTCATGGATCCAGACGCTGCCGCCGAAATTCTCTTCCCAATCGCGCGGGATCCAGCTGTCGTCGAGATAATCCTGATCGGCGATGTACTCGGCATGGCCGCCGGCCGGGCACGGGATGTAATAGAACAGCGCCGATGAGATGCGATGCCGGCCAAGCCCAACGAAGCCGCCGGGACGCTTGGTCGCCCAGCCTTTGAGCTCGAGATAATTCGCGCCGACCATCATCTCGTCGATGTCGTCGCAGGCGAAAGCCGTGTGGTTGAAACCGAGCTTGCGCACCGGCGGCGGCAGGAAGTCCGCGTTGAAGAAGAAAATATTGTGATGCTCGTGGCTGCCGTCGGCGCGCGCGTAGCAACCGAGCTTGCGCTGCGTGTCCGACAGGCGGAAACCAAGACGCTCCTTGAAGAATTTGTAGGACGCCTGCGGGTTCGCGACTTGGAAGACGACATGCGAAATCGATTTCGGATGTGCGCGCTTGCGCCAGGTGCGGTTGCGATTGACGCGTGCCGCTTTGGCCGGCGTGTTGATCTCGTCGGCAGCGCTGACGACGTCGCGCTTGCGGAAGATTTGCAAACCCTGCGGCATGCCGTCATCGGCGATAAAATGCGCCGTGCCGTCATTGTCGCGGCGCACCTCGCGATCGGTCTGTAGACCCACAACCAGGCGATCGAGGGATTCCTGCGTATCGACAGCCCAAATCGTCTCTTTAATGCCGTTGCCGTCGAACCAGGCTTTGGGCAGCGCCGGATCCTCCTTCTTGCGCAGGATCACCTGCGAACCGTCCTCGAGCTCGAAAACCGTTTTCTGCGCGGTCTTTTCCTGCAGACCGAGGCCATAATCGGTGAAGAACTGCGTCGATCTATCAAGGTCATCGACGCCATAGACCGCCTTCGCGACGCCCAGAATTGCCATGGATACCCTCTTGGGTTCGAGACCGCCCCAGACGGCCTTCGTCCCTAAGGATAATCGAAAGCCGCTGGATCAGGAAGCAGCGCGGCGTTGCGGCAGGCCCCGACGCGCACGGACACTTTCGGTCGTGTCCATCGTCCCAATCGCCGCGGTCAGCCGAAGGCTGATCGTAAAACGCGTGCCGCGGCCAAGATCGCTCTCGACGTCGACGGCGCCGCCGATCTTTTCGATGTTGCTCCGCACAACGTCGAGCCCGACGCCGCGTCCCGAGATATTAGTGACTTGCGAAGCGGTCGTCAGGCCGGGATGGAAAATGAACTGCAGCAATCGATGCGCGCTCATCGCGTCCAGCTCGGGATCCGTCGCGAGGCCGGCGCGGCGGATCGCGATGCGGATACGCTCGGGATCGATGCCGCGTCCATCATCGGCGAGGGCGACGACAAAGGCACTGTTTTCGTGGCGCGCCGACAGCGAGATCAATCCGGTCTCGGTCTTGCCGGCGCGCCGGCGCTCACTCGGCGTCTCAATGCCGTGATCGGCGGCGTTGCGCATGAGATGCGTGAACGGGTCTTTCACCAGCCTGAGCACGTCGTTATCGACCTCGATCTCGCCGCCTTCGAGCTTCAACGCGATCTTCTTGCCGAGCTCGCGCTCGAGGTCGCGCAGCATACGTGGCAGCTTCGTCCATGCTTGGCCGATCGGCCGCTTGCGTGTCTCCGGCACGCCTTGCCGCAGATCGCCCGTCATCTGCGACGGATGCTGCACGAGCGCCAACTCCAACCGTGCGCCGATATCAGCGTCGCCGCCTTCGGGCTCATGGCCGTCTTGTGTCAACGCGGCAAGGATGGTCTTGGCGCGATCGCCGGCGCGGAGGAGCACGCCGATGGCGGTGGAGATGGAAGCCGGCGGCAACGTCCCATCGCGCAGCTTACCGAGAACATCCTCCACAGTATGGAGCAGGCTCTCGAGCCGGTTCAGCCCGAGGAAGCTACACGTCCCTTTGATGCTGTGGACGTTGCGAAAGATATCGTCGATCAGCGCGCGATTGTCCGGGGCGCGCTCCAGCGCGACGAGATCGCGTGCGAAAGCCGCGAGATGCTCGTTGGTCTCGGCGATGAATTCGCGCAACAGCTCGTCCATAGCCACCAAGGATTGCTTCCAGGCCCCACCCGGAAAGCATCCTTTTGGACGCATGCGAGACCATCCGGGAACCCGGAAAAGCTGCCTGAAATGACTTAAAAACGCGTTGAACGCGGGTCCGGCGGCGGTCAGCCGGGAGTTTTGGCCGTCAGCGTGACCTTGCCGGCGCTTGGTTCGGTCAGGTCCAGCTTGGTGTCGAGGCTTTCCGCCACCCGCGCCGTGTAATAGCCATGCACGGTGCGGGCGGTGAGCGCATCGATATCGGCTTTCTCGCCGATTGCGGCGCGCAATTCGGGGGTGAGGTTAACGCTATCGCCCGCGGCGTTAACCACGATGCCCTTCCCGCCCTCGCCCGCCGCGACGCGCAGCGTGCCGCCGCGCGGTAGGATTTCCGCCGCGATCACGACCATGTTCCCGGCGAGCCGCTGCCATTCGAGCGGCAATGCCGAAGCGGAAGCATCCCAGTCGAGCTTGACCTTGCCGCCCTCGAGGAGGCCCGTCGACGCGTCCTTGCCGGTGCTGCCGCGGCCGCTGCCATAGGCGAAGCGATAGAAATTGAGGCGCTGACCGGCGGTCTTGGCGCTCGAGGCGATGAGCTTCATCGCGTCGCGCTGGAAGTCGGCGTCCGCGTCCTCCTCGGCAACCAGCTCGACGCCGTTATTGATCGCCCCGACCGGACTGATGAGTTCATGGCACAGCCGCGCATTGAGCAGCTCCATCACCCGCAATTCGACCATTACCGCCATGCTGTCCTCGATTAACCAATTCGCGATTACATAATATGTTCGCCGAAGCGAACGAAACAAAGCTTAAGGCGCCAGCGCGATCAGGCGCTCGGCTTCAGCCAGATCATCGGGGCGGTTGGCGTTGAAGAAGGGATCGACCGGTTCGGCCAGGAACTCGACCTCGACCAATTTGTAGCGTGCGGTCCAGCGATCGACCTTGCGCATGCCGGCAGCCAAAGCCTCCCGCAATGCCCCACGCAGTGACAACGGCCAGAGACCGAACACCGGATGCGCCTGGCCGTTCGATTGCGCGCAGGCCAGATCGAAGCCCCCCTCCTCCAGCGCGACCGCGAGGCGGTTCACAAGATCGCGCGGAAAGAACGGCGCGTCGGTCGCAAAGCTCGCCACGAGCTCAGCTTCGGGCACATGCTCCGCCGCCCAATCGAGTCCCGCCAGCACGCCGGCCAGGGGCCCGGCGAAACCCGCGATGCTGTCGGAAATCACGGGAAGGCCGAAATTCGCGAAACGCTGCGGATCGCCGTTGGCGTTGAGGACCAGCGCATCAACCTGCGGCTTGGCCCGCTCGATCACATGCGCGAGCATCGGCTTGCCGCCGAGCAGCCGCAGATTCTTGTCGCCGCCGCCCATGCGCTGCGACTGACCGCCTGCCAGCAAGACGCCGGCGATCTTCAAGCGTCCTCCTCGACGCTCGCCTTGCGACCGGCGCGGCGCGGCTCGTCGGCGACGCTGTCGGGATCGCCGTCGAAGACCAGGCGATGCGTGCCGGCGAGCGCGGTGAAACGCTTGCCCTTGGCGCGACCGATCAAAGTGAGATCGGCTTTCTGCGCCAGCTCGACACCCCATGCGGTGAAGCCCGAGCGCGAGACGAGGATCGGGATGCGCATCTGCACGCATTTGATCACCATCTCGGAGGTGAGACGGCCGGTCGTATAGAAGATCTTGCCCTCGGGGCCGATCTTGTTGAGATGCATATAGCCGGCGATCTTGTCGATCGCGTTATGCCGGCCGACATCCTCCATATATATGAGAGGACGGTCCTCTTCGCAGAGGACGCAGCCATGGATCGCGCCCGCCGCGAGATAAAGGCTCGGCGCGAGATTGATCTTCTTCGACAGCGCATAGAGCCACGAGATCTTCAGCACCGCGTCGGGCGGCAGCTTGATCTCGTCGAATTTTTCCATGAGATCGCCGAACACGGTGCCCTGGGCGCAGCCCGAGGTCAGCGTCTTCTTGCGCAGCTTTTTCTCGAAATCGGTCTTGCGCTTGGTGCGGACGACGACGGTCTCCAGCTCCTCGTCGTAATCGATACCGGTGATCTCGTCATCGGCGCGCAGCATGTTTTGATTGAGGAGATAGCCGATGGCGAGGCAATCGGGATGATCGCCGACCGTCATCATGGTGACGATCTCCTGCCCGTTGAGGAACAGGGTCAGCGGCCGCTCGACAACCACTGCGATCTCGACCTCTTTGCCATCCTGATCTATGCCAGTGACGCGGTGCGTCAGGCGTGGATCATCCGGATCGGGCCGAACCGTGAATTCTTTCATAGAAGAGATGATGGGGCTCGATCATAGGTTGTGCAAGGCGCATCGCGGCGCGCTTGCCAGCACCCCCGCATCCCACGATGATGGGCGGCAAGTAAAAGCAAATGCGAACGGGAGGATCGATGCTAGCGAAGACATGGCGCGCGGCGCTGCTCGTCTTGTTGATCGGTGTCCTATCGCCGGCGCAGGCGGCCGATCATCTTCGCGTCGCCAAGCCTGCCGCGATCGGTTTCGGCTTCTCGATGCTCGATGTCGGCATCAGCGCCGGTATCTTCAAAAAACACGATCTCGACGTCGAATCCCTGGTGCTCGAAGGCGCGGCCAAGCAGCATCAGGCCATGATGGCGCATGCGATCGATATCAGCCTCGGCGCCGGTACCGATCTCGCTTTCCTGGTGAAAGGCTCACCCGAGAAAGGCGTCGCCGCTCTTGCCGGCCCGCCGCTCGCTTTTGTCGCGATGACGCGGAGCGACGGCAAGATCACCACCCTCGCCGATATGAAGGGCAAGCGTATCGCGGCAAGCACGGTTGGCTCCCTCACCTATTGGCTGGCGACACAGATCTCCGTGAGCCAGCATTGGACCGGCGCCGACGCCGTCACCGTCGTGCCACTCGGGAATTTCGATGCGATGCGCGCCGCGCTCGCCACCGGCAATATCGATGCGATCTCGGCGACGCTCGAAGGCGCGCTGCTGCTCGAGAAAGCCGGCAGCGGCAAGCTGCTGGTGAAATTCGGCGACATCGTCCATCCCTTCCTCACCCATATGCTGCTCGCCAGCGACGATCTTATCACCAGCAACCCGAGTGCGCTCCGGCGTTTAATCGCCGGTTGGTTCGAGACCGTCGCGTGGATGAAGGCGCATAAGGACGAAGGCATTCGCTATTCGATGGAAGCGACCAAGCTGCCGGCCGATGTCTCGTCCAAAGCCTACGATGCCGAAATGACGATGTTCTTCACCGACGGGCATTTCGATCCGAAGGACGTCGCCGCCGTCGAGCACGCGCTCATCGAGAGCGGCCAGCTCGACACCATGCCCGATACGTCGAAATACCTGACCGAGGAGTTCTTGAAGTGAGAGTGTGGTTCGTAACGTTGCTGTCGATGTTTGTCGTGTCCGCCCCGGCTCATGCCGCCGATCATCTGCGGGTGAGCAAGCCATCAGCGATCGATTTCTATTTCGCGGTTCAGGATGTCGGCATCCAGCAAGGCATCTTCAAGAAATACGACCTCGACATCGAGACCATCTCCCTCGACGGCAGCGCCAAGCAGCATCAGGCGATGACAGCCGGCAGCACCGATATGGCGATGGGCGCCGGCCCCGATATGCAATTCATCGCCAAAGGCGCGCCCGAGAAAGCCGTTGCCGTGATGGCGGGACCGCCGGTCAATATGTTCGTCATCACCGGCGATAAAGCCGGCATCAAGGATGTTAGCGATCTGAAAGGCAAGAGCATCGGCGTCTCGACCATGGGCTCGCTCACCTATTGGCTCGCTATCCAATTCGCCAAGCACCAAGGCTGGTCGCCAAGCGACATCAAGATCGTGCCAATGGGCAATA
Source organism: Allostellaceae bacterium (assembly GCA_035552195.1). Taxonomy (GTDB): domain Bacteria; phylum Pseudomonadota; class Alphaproteobacteria; order ATCC43930; family CGMCC-115725; genus CAIKMD01. The sequence goes on from DASZLU010000099.1 coordinate 15,758, forward strand.
TCCAAGCCGAGGCGGCCGCTTTCGCTTCGGGAAATCTCGATGCCGCCGTCGCCTCGCTCGAAGGCGGGCTCACCATGGAATCGAAAGGCCAGGCGCATCTGTTCAAATCGTTCGATTTCGTCAACCCGTTCCTCGTCCATGTCTTCTTTGCGACCAACGAGCTGACCGCGAAGAACTCCGATGCGCTGAAGCGCTATCTCAAAGCCTGGTTCGAGACCGTCGCTTATGTAAAAGCGCATAAGGACGACACGCTGCGCATCACGCGCGAAGTGACCCGCCTGCCGCAAGAAGAGGCGAGCCGCGTCTATGACGTGATCGCACCAACCCTTGCCGATAACGGCCGTTTCGACCCGAGAGCGGTCGAGAGCGTGAAGCAATCGATGCTCGATCTCGGCCAAGTCGACAAGCTGCCCGACAACAAAGACCTCTATACCGAGGCTTATCTACCCTAAGGGAGGATCAACCATGCGCATCCGTCTCGCGGCAATCGCCGCTCTTTTTGCCGGGGCTGCGCTCGCCGCCCCGGCTTTCGCCGAGGATCTGGTGCGCGTCGGCAATCCCGCCGGCGACGATTTCCACTTCTCGTTCGCGAATGTCGGCAGCGAGGCAGGCATCTTCAAAAAGAACGGGCTCGACCTGCAGATCGTCGCCCTCGCCGGCGGCGCCAAGCTGCATGCGGCAATGACCGCGGGCAGCCTCGATATCGCGCTCGGCGCCGGCACGGATTTCGGCCTCATCGTCAAAGGCGCGCCCGAGAAAGGCGTCGGTGTCCTTGCCACCAAGCCATCGAACATCGTCATTCAGGGCAATACCAAGAACGGCATCACGACGATCGAGGCGCTGAAGGGCAAGAAGGTCGGCGTCTCGAGCGTCGGCGCCCTTACCTATTGGATGGCGCAGAAGCTTTCGCAGCATGAAGGCTGGGGCCTCAACGGCATGGAGTTGGTCGCGACCGGCGGCGGTCAGGCGAATGTCGCCGGCTTCGAGACCGGCAACCTCGATGCCGCCGTTACGTCGCTCGAAGCGGCGCTGCGCGTCGATCAGGTTGGCAAAGGCAAGATCCTGATGAGCTTCGGCGAGATCGTCGATCCGTTCATCGCACATGTGATCTACGCCACGAACGACATGATCGCGCAGCATCCCGATACGATCCGCCGTTTCCTCAAGGCGTGGTACGAGACCGTCGCCTACGGGCAAACGCACAAGGCCGAGACGATCAAATATTCGCAGACGGTAACACTTCTGAGCGACGACCTCGCGAGCAAAGTCTACGACACCGAAATGCCGACCTTCTCGCCCGACGGCCATTTCGATCCGAAAGGCGTCGAGGCGGTGAAACAGGCGATGATCGATCTCGGCACGATGAAGGAAAAGCCCGACGACAAGGCGGTATTCACCGAGGAATTCCTGCCGAAGAAGTAGGCTTTGGGTGTGGCAAGAGGACGCTGCGGGGAAGCCGCGCCCCAGCTGGGTTGCCGGATATCCGTTACCGATCAAGCCTGCGGCCCCGCCAGGCCCGATTTTCGCCGCATTGTCAGGGCTTTGCGCACACCCTATCTTATGTCCGTGATCGATCCCTTTGGCCGCCATATCTCGTATTTGCGCGTTTCGGTGACGGATCGCTGCGACTTCCGCTGTGTCTATTGCATGGCTGAAGACATGACCTTTTTGCCCAAGGCCGACATCCTGTCGCTCGAAGAGCTCGACCGGCTGTGCAGCGCCTTTATCCGCAAGGGGGTCAAGAAGCTGCGCCTGACCGGCGGCGAGCCGCTGGTGCGGCGGAATATCATGAGCCTTGTCCGCTCCCTCGGCCGCCACCTCGAAACCGGCGCATTGGACGAGTTGACCCTCACTACCAACGGCAGCCAGCTCGCCCGCTATGCCGACGAGCTTCGCGCCGCCGGGGTCAAGCGCATCAACGTCTCGCTCGACACGCTCGATCCCGAGAAATTCACCGAGATCACGCGCTGGGGCAAGCTCGACCAGGTCCTGGGCGGGATCGATGCCGCAAAGCACGCCGGTCTCGCGGTCAAGATCAATGCCGTCGCGCTCAAAGGCGTCAACGACCATGAATTCGACCGCCTCATCGAATGGTGCGGCACGCAAGGCTGCGACCTGACGCTGATCGAGGTCATGCCGATGGGCGATATCGGCGGCGAGAACCGCATCGACCAATATCTGCCGCTCTCGGTCGTGCGCGGCCAGCTGCAACGCCGCTGGACACTCGACGAGACCGATTACCGCACAGGCGGTCCAGCGCGTTACTACACGGTGCGCGAAACCGGCCGTCGCATCGGCTTCATCACGCCGATGACGCATAATTTCTGCGAAGGCTGCAACCGCGTGCGCCTCACCTGCACCGGCACGCTCTTCATGTGTCTCGGCCAGCATGACAGCGCCGATCTGCGTGGGCCGCTGCGCGCATCGGCAAGCGACACGCTGCTCGATGCGGCGATCGACGAAGCCATCGCGCGCAAGCCGAAAGGCCACGATTTCATCATCGATCGCCGTCACGCGAAGCCTGCGGTTTCGCGCCATATGAGTGTGACCGGCGGCTGAGCCGTCCTCACGCCGCAATAAAATCTGAGCCGGAATAAAGGTTTTTGGGGATGCGGGCGTGAGCACCAAGATCGGCTTCGAAGCCAGCGACGCCCCGGCCGCCCAAGACGCGCTGCAAGAGCTCACCAAACGCTACCGCGCGGCCCCGCCGGATGAAGCCGATGTCATCGTCGCGCTCGGCGGCGACGGCTTCATGCTCGAGACCTTGCACAAGCATCTGCGCCGTGGCGTCGCGATCTATGGCATGCATCGCGGCAGCGTCGGGTTTTTGATGAACGGCTATTCGGCCGAGGCGCTCGACGAGCGCATTGCCGTGGCCAAGCCGGTACGGGTCAATCCCTTGGCCATGACGGCGCGCGATCAGCACGGCAAGGAGTATCAGGCGCTGGCCATCAATGAGGTCTCGCTGCTGCGCCAGAGCCGCCAGACCGCGAAGCTGCGCGTCAGCGTCGATGGGCTTGTGCAGCTCGACGAATTGATGGCCGACGGCATCATCGTGGCCACGCCGGTCGGCAGCACCGCCTATAATCTTTCGGCTCACGGACCGATCATTCCGCTCGCGACGAACGTCCTCGCGCTGACGCCGATCAGCGCTTTCCGGCCACGCCGCTGGCGCGGCGCCCTGCTCCCGCACGCGGCGCGGGTGCGGCTCGATATTCTCGAGCCCGAGAAGCGGCCGGTCAGCGCGACGGCCGACTTCACCGAAGTCCGCGATGTCGCTTCGGTCGAGATCGGCGAGAGTCCCGACGTGACGCTCACCATGCTTTTCGATCCCGAGCACAATCTCGAAGAGCGCGTGCTGAAAGAGCAATTTCTCAGTTAGCGCTGCGCATCTTCGGCGAATCGGCAGCCCTGCCCCAAACCGGCCACATTCTTGCGCCACAAGCTTGGGCATAAACCGCCCGCCGCGCCCGTTGTTCTCGTCATGAGCGTCATCGCCCGCCGCGGCAGCTAAACAACGCCGCACCTTGCCGAGGCCACATCATGATCCGCCTTTCGTCCGTCTCGTCCGTCGCTCTTGCTATCGCGCTCGCCCTCGTCTCGCCGATCGCCATCGCGCCGCATCCCGCTCAGGCGCAAGAAGTCGCCGTCTCGATCACGCTGCCGCCGCCGGCGCTGCCGGTCTACGCGCAGCCGGTGATCCCCGGCCCCGGCTACATCTGGACGCCGGGTTACTGGGCCTGGGGACCGGAAGGTTATTACTGGGTGCCGGGCACCTGGGTGATGCCGCCGGCCGTCGGGCTGCTGTGGACGCCGGGCTATTGGGGCTGGGTCGACGGCCGCTACTTCTGGCATGTCGGCTATTGGGGCCCGACGGTCGGCTTCTATGGCGGCATCAATTACGGCTTCGGCTATTTCGGCACCGGCTTCGTCGGCGGCCATTGGGACCACGACCGCTTCTTCTACAACCGCACCGTCAACAATTTCGGCGGCGTGCACATCACCAATGTCTATACCGCGCCGGTGCGCAACGTCTCCGCGACACGCGCCAGCTTCAACGGCGGCAATGGCGGCACCACCGCGCGGCCGAGCGCCGCGCAGCAGGCAGCGGCGCAAGGGCGTCACGTCGATCCGACCGCCGTCCAGGCACAGCACCAGCAGGCGGCATCGCAGAACCGCGCCTTCCTGTCCTCGGTCAATCATGGCCATCCGACCGTCGGCGCGACCACGCACGCCGCCTCGTTCTCGGGCGCCGGTGTCGTCCACACGCGCAATGCGCCGGCGACTGCCGCCGCGCCGCATAGCAGCGCTCAGCGCCAAGCCCCTATGCATCAAGCGAACGCGCCTCATGCCGCGAGCACCCAGCGTCCGCAAGGCGGCGGTGAACCCCATGGCGCGCCGCAGGCGCACGCTGCGGCTCCGGCCGGTCATCCCGGCGGCGGCCAACCGCATGGCGGCGGCGAGCATGGCGGCGGCGGTGAACATGGCGGTGGCGGCGACCACGGTGGCGGCGACCACGGTGGCGGTGGCGGCCACGGGCATTAAGGCTGACGGCCGCTACTCCGTCATCGCCGCATGCTCGCCCGGGGCACGCGGTGATGGCCGCCTGAACACGATCAGCAGCGGCAGGATCGCCAGCGTCGCTATCAGCAACAACTTGTAATCGTCGATATAGGCGATGATCTGCGCCTGCTGGTTGACGACGGCGTCGAGCGCCGCGCGTCCCGCCGCGCTCATCGGGTTCCAGATCTTCGCAATGATCGGATCATCGAAGGCACGGTTGGTCGCCGTCACGTTCGCGGCGATAGTCGCGTGATTGACCTGCATGTTATGGATGAGCAGCGCGTTGAAGATCGAGATGCCGGCGCTCGACCCGATATTGCGCGACAGGCTGTAGAGCGCCGCGCCTTCGGTGCGATCCTCGCCCGGCAAGGTCGATAGCGTCACGACGCTGAGCGGAACGAAGATGAAGCCCAGTCCCATCCCTTGCACGGCACCCACACCGACGATCGTCCCGACGCCGATATCGGGCGTCCATCTCATCATCTCATAAAAAGCCCAGGCCGACAGTACGAGTCCGATGCCGAGCAGCAGCCGCGTGTCGACGCGGCCGACCAGCCGGCCGACCACGATCATCGCGCCCATGGTGCCGACGCCGCGCGGCCCCATCACCAGACCCGACGTGACGACGGGATAATTCATCAACTCTTGCAGATAGGGAGGCTGCAGCGCGAGCGACGCGTAATAGGTCAGGCCGACGATCAGGATGAAGATCATGCCGGCGCTGAAATTGCGATCGAGGAAGAGCCGCGGGCGTACGAACGGCGCACGCGCCGTGAAACTATGGACGAGAAAAAGATACAGCGCCGCGGCGGCGACGATCGCCTCGATCATGATCTCGCCCGAGCCGAACCAATCGAGTTCTTCGCCCCGATCGAGCAATATCTGGAAAGCACCGATGGCGAGGCTGAGCGTGCCGAAGCCGAACCAATCGAGCCGCGCCTTCGCGTCGCCCGGCTTGTTCGGCAGGAAGTAGACCATGCCTAGGAGGGCAAGCGCGCCGATCGGCAGGTTGATATAGAAGACGTAGCGCCAGGAATAATTCTCGGTGAGCCAGCCGCCAAGCACCGGGCCGAGGACGGGACCCACCATCACCGCAACGCCGAACAACGCCATGGCACCGCCCTGCCGCTCGGGTGGGTTGATGCCGAGCAGAACCGATTGCGACAGCGGCACCAGCGCCGCGCCGAACGCGCCTTGGAGAATGCGAAACAGCACAACTTCGTTGAGCGATCCCGCCAGACCGCACAACATCGAAGCAACGGTGAAGCCGGCGACCGAGCCGAGAAATAGATTCTTGAGACCGAAGCGGTTGGAGAAAAAACCGGTCGGCGGCGTCATGATCGCCGCCGCCGCGATATACGACGTCAGTACCCAAGCGATCTGGTCCTGGCTCGCCGACAGGCTGCCCTGCATATAGGGAAGCGCGACGTTGGCGATCGTCGTATCGAGCACCTGCATCAGCGTCGCCAGCACGACGCAAATCGTGATCGCGGTACGATTACTGCCGCTGGGCACGACGTCGCATAAACCCACGAATTCGCGGCCTTTATGAATTAGCGGTGGGAGGCTCCGAGCCGCCACCGAACAACGCGGTCAGAAAATGCGGCAAGCCGCGGCGATGGCCGGTATCAACCGAAATCTCGGCGCTCATACCGGCGCGCAACGGCGGCATTTGCCGGTCGGTCGTGTCGACGCGCACGCGCATCGGCACGCGCTGCACCACCTTCACCCAATTGCCGCTCGTGTTCTGCGCCGGCAAGAGCGAGAATTCTTGCGCCGCGGCCGGGCTGATGCTTTGCACCGTGCCGCGCCACGACATATTGGGATAGGTATCAACCGTCACCGTCACGGCCTGGCCAGGACGCACCCAGGTGAGCTCCGTCTCTTTCGGCTGCGCATCGACCCAGACGTCGTGGGTTGCGACCAGATAAAACGCCGTGACCGAGGATTGGAGATATTTGCCCGGCGCGATCGACGACACGTCCGTCACGGTCCCGGGAAACGGCGCTTTCACCACCGCATGATCGAGCTCGCGCTGCGCCTCGTCCCGCTGGGCCACGGCGTCGCGATAACGCGGCTGCTGCGCGATCGGCCGGTCGGGATCACCGCTCAAATTGGCGGCAACGCCGCCAAGCTGGTGCTGCCCCGCTGTAAGTTTCTGCTGCGCGCTGGCGAGATTGCGCTGCGCGGAATCGACGGCGGCTTGCGTCGTCACATGCGATTTGAAGAGATTGACCTGACGATTGTATTCGGTGGTGTAATAGTCGACATCTGTCTGCGCCTGTGCGAGTTGCGCTTTGATGTCGTTGTAATTCGCCTTCAGCGCGTTGAGATCGTTGGCGACGGTGCCGAGCTGCGCCGTCGCGCGATCGAGCGCGAGCTGAAGCGGCTGCGGATCGAGGCGATACAGTACCTGCCCCGCCGTGACCTGCTGATTGTCGACGACCTCGACCGATTTGACGATGCCCGACACGTCGGTGGAGACGCCGACCTTGTCGGCGTTCACATAGGCGTCGTCGGTCGTCATGATCCGCCCGCCTCGGACGTACCAGACACCGCCGCCGATCAAGACAAGCGGCAGCAACAGAAAGAGCCCGCGCCTTATCCAGACGCGACGCGGGCTCGGCGGCTGCTCCCGCTCGGACAGCGGCGGCGGCGGATTTTCGTTTTGCGGCCGACCGGACTTTCCCCGTGGCGCGTCGGCGCGCTCGGCGCGTGTTTCCGGCTCGGCATACATCAGGAGTCTAACTGCGGCTCGCTAACGGGAGTTCCCGCGTCAGGAACATGCCAGATGAGCGTAACGCTAGCGCTCAGCCGAAGCCGTGCCCCGGCTCAACGGGACAAATCGCGGCGAGAGCGACGGTGCGCATAAAAAAGCGGCGCGGCGCAATCTCCGCGCCGCGCCGCGGTCGGGCTTTTCCTCAATGCAGATATTTCTTATCGCTGGCGACCAGGGACGATCCGGTCGTCGTCAGGCGGCACGCCAGCGCACCGGGTCCGGTATGAAAACGACCTCAAGCGCGTTTTCGAAGCGAGCGGCCATCTGTGCGGCCATCTGCGCCAAAGCACGCGTTTCGAACAACATGGCGTGACGCTTGTCGCCCCAAATCAAGCTTGGCTTGGCATGACTGAGCCACAGCTTGTCGCCTTCGGATGAGTTCTTTTGCACAACGTACATCATGATCGCCTCGTCCATCCCCAGCGTATTCGGATGTGCGCAGGGGAGATTGCCGCCGTCACGACTAACGAGCCGCTAAGAACCCTGGGAAGTTTATCAAATCGGTGTGGAAAAATTCGGTCGAACACAGTTTGGTAGCGCTCGCGTGACGAAGCCGTCGTGATTTGCGTCACCGCGCATCGATTTTGTAAGCTCTGGCGACACGACCGACGATATTTGTGACGGAAAGCACGATATGAGCGCAAAAGAAGCGGCCCTACCCGCGACTCGAGCACAGAGCGTGACGATCGTCGCAGCGGCTTCGCTGCTGATGTGCCTCGGCATGGGCATGCGCCAAAGCTTTGGCCTCTTCATGGTGCCGATCACCCGCGATCTCAATCTCACCGTTTCCGATTTCACCTTCGCGCTTGCTTTGCAGAACATGATCTGGGGCATTACCCAGCCTTTCGTCGGCGCGATCGCGGATCGCTTCGGCATGCGCATCATGCTGATCTTCGGCAGCCTGTGCTTTGCCGCGGGCCTCGTCGTGACGGTGTTCGCGACCGGATCGCTCACGCTGCTGCTCGGCACCGGCGTGCTGATCGGGACGTCGCTATCGTGCACCGCCTCGAATCTCTCGCTCGCCGCGACCTCGCGCGTCGTCTCGCCGGCCCGGCGCAGCGCGACGCTCGGCATGGTCGCGGGTATCGGCTCGTTCGGCACCTTCCTCGTCGCGCCGATGGCGCAAAAGCTGATCGCCGGCCACGGCTGGCATGTCGCGTTCTACGCTTTCATCGTCCTCTCGGCGATCATGCTGCCGGCCGCCTTCCTCACCGGCGGCGTCGACAAGGTCGCCGACCGGCGGACGACCGGCAAAGGCGGCGCCGAGACCTTCGGCGAAGTGTTGCGCGCCGCCGCCACTCATCGCGGCTATGTCACCATGGCGACCGCGATCTTCGTCTGCGGCCTCCAGCTCATTTTCCTGACCACGCATCTGCCGACCTATCTCGCGCTTTGCGGGGCCGATCCGATGCTCGGCGCCGAGGCGTTATCGACGATCGCGATCTTCAATGTCGGCGGCTGCTACCTGCTCGGCTGGCTCGGCGGCAAATATCCCAAGCACATCCTCTTGGGCCTGGTCTACGTGCTGCGCTCGATCTTCATCGCGATCTATTTCATGTCGCCGGTGACGCCGGCGACCACGCTGGTTTTTGCGGCCTTTATGGGCATGCTATGGCTCGGCGTGATCCCGCTGACGCAAGGTCTCGTGATCCAGATGTTCGGGCTGCGCTATCTCGCGACGCTGTCGGGAATCATGTTCTTCGTGCACCAGGTCGGCTCGTTCCTCGGCGCATGGGGCGGCGGCCTGATCTATGACCATTTCGGCTCGTATGACCGCGCCTGGCAGCTCGGCGTGGTCATCGGTCTCATCGCCGGCACGGCGCAAATGCTGACCGACGACAAGCCGGGCAGCAAAAAGAAGCGCAAGCAGCTCGAGCCGGCGCCCGCCTAGATTCCCAGCAATTCCGGCAAGTCGGCGAGGGTCGCGATCTCGCGATCGGGCGCGCCGGGCAAACGCTCGCGCCGCTGGCCGGTGCGATTGCACCACACCGTGCAAAAGCCGAAGGCAGAGGCGGCGTGGATGTCCCAAGCATTCGACGACAGGAATGCGACAGCCGTCATCGCGATGCCAAGCCGATCAGCCGCGAGCTGATAGACCGCGCGCGCCGGTTTGAAGACACCGACCTCTTCCACCGTAAGCAAATGGTCGAGCATACCGCCGAGCCCTGCGTGCTCTACCGCGGCCGCGACCATCGCCGGCGTGCCGTTTGAGAGGATCGCCGAAGCGAAGCCCGCCGCCTTCACGCGCCGCAACATCGCCGGCGCATCGGAAAACGCGTCGAGTGTCAGATAGCAATCCATCAGACGCTGGTGCAGCGCGCCCCGCGCGTCGGCGATACCCAGCGTTTCGAGCGCGAAATCGAGCGCATCGCCCGTGACCCGCCAAAAATCGGCATGCCGGTTCTGTGCCGCGCGCAGCCAGGTGTATTGCAACTGCTTGTCGCGCCAGAGCGGCGTCAGCGCGTCCGCCTTGTCGCCGAGGACGTCGGCGCAGCGCACGGCGGCCGAGGCGAAATCGAACAGCGTGCCGTACGCATCGAAAATGCAGGCACGAATGCCCGTCAGCGGTGTCGCGCTCGCCATCTCAGCTCAGCCCGACCAACTCTTTCACGCGCGGCCAGGCCTCGCGGCCCTTCTCGTCCATCAGCGGCAGATATTTCGGATTGAACTGTGCCGCCAGCGCGCTGCGATAGGTCTCGCGATTGCGCATCCGCTCGTACCAATGCGCGGTGCGCGGGTTCTTATCGAGAAAGCCCATGAATTTCAGATGATCGAGCCGCGTCAGATAAGGCGCGAAGGCAATGTCGGCGAGCGTCAGCATGTCACCGCAGAGCCAGTGTCCGTGCTCGAGCGCCGCGTTCATATCGGTGACCATCTTATAGAGCCGCTTGATCGCGTCGGGAAAATTCGGGTTGTTGACGCCCTGCTGCAGGAGGTTGAAGCGACGGCGATACGCGTCGCCGCGCTGACGGATCAGCTCGTCGAGCACCTCCGGCGTGTATTGGTGATGGAAAGCGATGCTCATGCTGACCGTGCCGGTCGCGGCGAAGATGCTGTCGTCGATCTGCTTGGTCCACCAGCGCATCCTGGCGCGGCCAGCGGGATCGTTCGGCTTCAGCGGGCGCCGCGGAAACGCGTCATCGAGATATTCGTTAATGACGACAGATTCCGTTACCACGATATCGTCGTCGACGAGCGTCGGCACGACCCCCTTCGGGTTGAGCTTCAGATAATCCGGCTGCTGTTGATCGCCCGCGCGCAAATTCAGATGCCGCGCCTCGTAAGGAAGACCCTTCTCCGCGAGGCAGAGACGCACCTTCTGCGCGCAGACAGACATGTCGTTGTGATAAAGCACCAGCATCGTTACCCCCCCTGCTGCACAATTGCCTTGACCGTGGGCCAGGATTCCCGTCCGTACTTGGCCATCATCTCGCCGAGGCCCGGCGGCACGTATTTGAACAACGCCGGTTCGAAAGTGGGCCGCGCCTTCACGCGTTGCCACCAATCCGTGAGATGCGGACGTTTCTCGGTCCACAGATCCGAGAGCGCCAGCATATCGAGACGATTGATATAAGGGATTACGCCGACTTCGGCGAGCGAGAACCGCTCACCGGCAAGCCATCGCGTCTGCGCAAGCTGGGCCTCCATGTCGCCGAGGAACCTGTCGTAAATCCGCATGCATGCCGTAGCGTCGGGATGCTCGATCCCGGCCTCGAGCCGCTGCCGGCGCCGCGGATGCTCCGCCGGCGGCGCATTCTCGACCCAGGCTTTGATCGCTTCCGGCCCGTTGGCGATGACCGCGTGCCGATGCGAGATCGCATAGGTCACGATGCCCGTCGCCGGATGCAGCTCTTCATCGAGACGCTTGGTCCACATCCGCATGGTGACTCGATCGAGCGCGGCTGCCGGCTTCAACGGCGGATCGGGAAAAACGTCGTCGATATATTCGCCGATCAGGGTCGATTCACGGATCACCTGGCCGTCATGCACCAGGGTTGGCACAACGTGCTTGGGATTGAGCTTCAGGTACCCGGGCGCGAATTGCTCACCTTTGAGTATGTCGACATAGCGGCTGACCCAATCGAGCCCCTTTTCGGCCAGTACGATGCGCGCCTTCGCCGCGCAAACCGAAGTTCCGTGATGATAGAGCTCGAGCATCTTCCCTCCCGATCAGCGGCGCTTTTGCTTTCCGCCGTGCGATTATACACTCGCGTCGAACCGATTGGAGGGACGCATGGCCGATACGCTGGAACTCTACCACGCCGGATTGACGAGTTGCTCGAAGAAGTCGCGGCTGTGTCTCAGGGAAAAAGACCTGCCCTATAAAAGCCACTACCTTTCGCTCACCAAGTTCGAGCATCACGATCCGGAATATCTGAAGCTCAACCCGAACGGGCTGGTGCCGACCTTGGTCCACAACGGAACGGCCGTCATCGAAAGCGGCGTCATCAACGAATATCTCGACGAGGTCTTCCCCGAGAAGCCGCTGCGCCCGCAAGATCCGGTGGCACGCGCCAAGATGCGCGTCTTCTGCAAGATGGCCGACGAATATGGCCTGCCGGCGACTCGCATCCCGACGTGGACACGCACCAAGCAAGCGCAGATAAAAGAGATGTCGGCGCGAGATTTCGACAAAGCGGTCGCGGAGACACCGCTGATCGATCACCGGCTGAAGCTGCAGGCCCTCAAAGGCGACGGTTTTTCGCAAAAGGAATTCGAAGAAGCATACGGCAAGATGGATTACGTCTTCGCCCGCTGCGAGACGGCGCTCGCCGATGGGCCATTTCTCGCCGGCGCGATGTACACCCTGGCGGATATCGCGATCCTGCCCTACGTATTCGCGTTCCGCGAAGTGCGGCCCGAGCTAATGACCAGTCATCCGAAGACGACCGAATGGTATGAACGGATGATGGCGCGGCCGGCCGTAAAGGCGACCTACGAGCCTTCGGCCGAGACGCAGCCAGCGAAGTAGACCTCGGGGCCCCGATCGGCTTTCTGCCGGCCATTCCCGGCAATGTTTGCGGATCGCCACGGCACAACCGCTCAAGGTGCTGCTGTGCATACGCAATCTTCCTTATGTGGCTGCAACTAATGAATTAACGCACGTTTAGCCATTGCGGCGCAGTTTTGTCGCATGCTGTACGTTATCGGTTGCATTACCGCTCAACACGATCTGCGGCTCGTCGTGTTGGCGGGCGTATTGTGTCTATTCGCCAGCGCGACGGCAATGAGCATGATCGCGCGTGCACAGCGAACCACCGGTCGCGGTCAGCTTGCTTGGCTCGCGGCGGCGGGTGTCGTCGGCGGCTGCGGCATTTGGGCGACGCATTTCGTCGCCATGCTCGGCTACCAGACGAATCTGCCGGTCGCCTATGACCCAGGCATGACGACCTTCTCCGTACTGATCGCGATCGTTCTCAGTGCCTGTGGCTACCGCATCGCGCTCGGACGCCTCGGTCCGTTCGTCGGAGGCGCGGTCGCCGGCGCGGCAATTGCCGCGATGCATTATGTCGGTATGGCAGCGGTGCGCATGCCGGCCGATGCGGTTTGGGATTACCGCTATGTTGCCGCCTCCGTCATCGTCGGCGTCAGTCTCATGGCGGCGGCGATGTGGGTCGTCATCCGCAGCCTCACATGGCGCGGGATGCTCGGTGGCTCAGGACTCTTCACCGTCGCCATTGTCGCCATGCATTTCACCGGCATGTCTGCGGTAGAATTCATTCCCGATCCGCTCATCGTCGTCTCTGGCTCGGTGGTCGCGCCGTTGGCATTGGCGATCGGGATTGCGGCGATCGCATTTCTGATCGTGGCGCTCGGACTCATGAGTTCGCTCTTCGACAATCATCTGGAGCGATTGGCATCCGGCGAGGCCATGCGGTTGCGCCACTACATCGCCGAGCTCGAAGCGACAAAAACGGAGCTCGTCGCCGCCAAGGAACAGGCGGATGCCGGCAGCCGCGCAAAGTCGGACTTCCTCGCCAATATGAGCCATGAGATCAGGACGCCGATGAACGGCGTCCTCGGCATGATCGGGCTCCTGCTGGATACGCCGCTCGATGAAGAGCAGCAAAAATACGCCGAGATCGTCCGCGAATCGGGCGAAGCGCTGCTCGCGATCGTGAACGACATTCTCGACGTCTCGAAGCTCGAGGCGGGCAAGTTCGAGCTCGAATGCGTCGATTTCGACCTCGTCAATACGATCGAGAGCGCCATCTCGCTGATGAATGCGAAGGCGACCGAGAAAGGCATCGACCTCGGCGTCTTCGTCGATCTCGACGCGCGCGGCCTCTACCGGGGCGATTCCGCGCGCCTGCGCCAAGTGCTACTCAACCTGATCGGCAACGCGATCAAGTTTACCGACGAGGGCGGCGTCTCGGTCCAGGTCGCGGTCTACAAGGTCGACGACCCGGCGACGGGGCTGTGCCATCTGCGGTTTGACATCAAGGATTCCGGTGTCGGTATTCCGGAGGACGTCTGCGCGCGGCTCTTCCAGAAATTCACCCAGGCCGACAGCTCGGTGACGCGGCGCTATGGCGGCACCGGTCTCGGACTTGCGATCAGCAAGCAGCTCGTCGAGTTGATGGGCGGCCAAATCGGCGTCAACAGCCGGGTCGGCCACGGCTCGACCTTCTGGTTCCAGATTTCGCTGCCGCGCTCGACCGCGTTCGTACCGGACAAGCAGCTGCTGCCCGGCCACTTGAAAGAGCTGAAAGCTCTGGTGGTCGATGACGTGGCCATGAATATCGAAATCCTCGGCCGGCAACTCGGCGCCTGCGGCATCAAAACCCATGGGGTCGAAGACGGCTTCATCGCTTTCGCCGAACTCGAGCGCGCTTGGCACAAGGGCAAGCCGTACGACGTCGTTTTCGTCGACCAGATGATGCCCGGCATGGCCGGCGACGTGCTGGTCGCGCGTCTTCGCGCCCACGAGCATCTCAATGAAACGAAGCTGGTGCTCGTGTCTTCAGCAGGCATTCAGGGAATCGGCAAATCCGGGGCCGAGCTCGTCGACGCCAAGGTCGACAAGCCGGTACGCCAGCATGAGCTTCTGGACTGCCTCGTCCGACTGTACAGCACGACGGCGGCGGTTACGGCATCGCCACTGGCTAACGCGATCGTCGAAGCACCGCGCCGGGCTGCCGCGGCCATCGCTCCGTTGCGCATCCTTCTCGCCGAGGACAACCGGATCAACCAGAAATTCGCCTCGGCCCTCCTCAAGAAGGGAGGCCATGCGGTCGATGTCGCGGCGAATGGTCTCGAGGCCGTCGATGCCGTCCGACGGAACGATTACGACGTCGTGCTGATGGATGTGCAGATGCCAGAACTCGACGGGCTGGAGGCGACCAAGCAAATTCGGGCTTTACAGCCGCCGAAATGCCGCGTTCCGGTCATCGCGCTCACGGCAAATGCGATGACCGGCGCCAAGGACGAATACCTCGCTGCCGGGATGGACGATTACGTTTCAAAGCCGATCCGGCCCGAGATCCTGCTATCGAAATTGGCGGCTATCGGCCGCGCGCTCGATCGTCCGGAACCCCATGCCATGGATGCCCTTGTCGAGAGCCCGCTGGGTCCCGACGCCGAGGCGTCACCAAGCGAGCTTGACATGGTGCAGCTGGACTCGATCGAGTCATTGCTCGGGCCTCAAGAGTTGCAAGAGATTTTGGCGACCTACCTCGGCAATGCCGACGAACGGCTGGCGCAGATCGCCGACGCTCTAGCGCGAGAGGATCTCACCGCACTGCGGCGCGAGGCGCACATCATCATCAGTACCGCAGGGAATATCGGAGCCGCACGCGTCAGCGAGCTAGCGGCAGCGCTGGAAGAGGCCTGCAAGGAAGGCCAAAAGGAAACCGCCGCCACGTTGGTGAGCCGGCTGGCGCAAGCCTCCAAATCGGCGAATGCCATGCTCCGTGCGCGCCTCGACGGCGTCGCCGCCATGTCGCGCGTCGCATAGAGCGTCGCCGAACGGCGCAAAAGCAGGACCAGTTATCGGACCCTTCGAGTGGCCATTTCTTCGGTCGCGACCCGGCCTGCCTAACCGTTCGCGCTCAGCGCAACGAGCGGCGTGACGGAACCGGCGCGATCCAGCACGAAGACCGTCTCTGCGAGACGCGCGGCCCGCGTTTCGCCCAGCATCGGCGTGACCAACGCGTAGAATTTGCAGCCGAGCGCATCGCGCTGAGCTGCGAGATCGACCTTCGCGGTGTAGCTGTCGTAGCGCTCGGTCAGCGTTCGCCCGTCGGTCAGCGCAGCAATCGCCACCGCCGCGCCGCCATCGAGATCGTCATGCCCGCTGACCGAGATACGCGAGGCAAGCTGCTTCACCTCAGGCCGCAATACACGCTCGACGTCGTAAGCGTTGATGTCGCCAGTCGCGTCGCCGAGCAGCGCCATCGCCGCGACGGTGCGCAGGCTGAACTTGGCTTCGAGGCTCGTCCTTGGTTCGGCAATGTTGCAAACCCCCATGCTGGAATTCGGCACGCGGATTTCGATTTGCTCCACCGCTGCCGGCGCGACCGCGTGCTGCCGCGTCAGGGTCAGCATGTTCTCGATGCTGCTATGGGTCAGCGCGCAAGCGGCGTGCGCTTTGAATCTGGTGTCGCGGATGAGGAAACGGCCATCGCACGCCATGAGCGACGCCGGACTCCAGTCCCGCACATGCGCCGATAAAAACCCGCCCGGCGCCTCGATGGCATCCGACCGCCCGGTGAAGCCGCGCGCCGCGAGGCTTGCCGCCAAGATCCCGTTCATCGCCGCTTTGCCGGAATGAAGCGGCTTCGCCATCGAGCCGGCCGAGGCAACGAGC
This sequence comes from Allostellaceae bacterium, assembly GCA_035552195.1. Lineage (GTDB taxonomy): Bacteria > Pseudomonadota > Alphaproteobacteria > ATCC43930 > CGMCC-115725 > CAIKMD01. The sequence goes on from DASZLU010000099.1 coordinate 31,909, forward strand.
CCGGCGCCCTGCGTCGCCGCGAGACCGAGCGCATGCCCGCGCTGCCCGGCATCAAGGCCGAGAAGGCGCGAGGCAGCCGCTGCGGCGCCGAATACCACTGTCGTCCCGGTCGGATGAAAGCCGCCCGGATGCAGCCGGCCGTGCGCCAGCAGACCGACGCGGCATGCGACCTCGATCCCGACAACGATCGCCTCAAGCAGCGCGCGGCCGCTTGCGCCTTTCGCTTCGGCCACCGCCAGCGCAGCCGCGACGATCGCCGGCGTGGTGTGGCCGTGGATGTTGGGATTGGCGTCGGAGAAATCGAGCGCGTCGGCCATCGCCGCGTTGACCAGCGCCGCCAGCGATGGCGACGTCTTGTCGCCGTGGAAGAGCACGCTTGCTACTGGCCGCCCGCCTTCGTCCCGCGCCTCATCGCGCAGCGCCAGCGTCAGCTTGTCCTCGGCACCGGCCAGAGCGACGCCGAGCCAATCGAGCACGCAATGCCGCGACCATTCGACGACATCGTCCGGCAACGGCGCGGCGAACAGCGCATCCACCTGCGCCAGGATCGTCGCTGTCATCCCTTGCGATGCTATGCTGTGCCCTTCCACAGTCGTCTCCTTTGATTTTGACAGCTTAGCGCGGTTTCCGGGCTCTGGCGCGCCGTCCTTCGCCGCGCCAGAATAAGCGTATGCCAGGTCAGCAGATGACGAGTGTCGAGATGATCCGGCGGTTGGTCGGGTTCGATACCACCAGCCGCGAGAGCAATCTCGCTTTGATCGATTTCGTGCGCGACTATCTCGATCGCTGGCGTGTCAAAAGCGAGCTGGTGTTCGACAGCACGCGGCGCAAGGCCAATCTCTATGCCACCATCGGACCGGCCGATATCGGCGGCGTGATGCTATCGGGCCATAGCGATGTCGTGCCGGTCGACGGCCAGGATTGGGCGAGCGATCCCTTCAAGATCGAGCAACGCGACGACATGCTCTATGGGCGCGGCAGCGCCGACATGAAGAGCTTCATCGCGATTGCGCTGGCCAAAGTGCCGGAATTCGTCGGGCGCCCGCTCGATGTGCCGATCCATCTCGCC
>DASZLU010000100.1:0-49934 GCA_035552195.1 Allostellaceae bacterium
GACACCAGCATCCATTTCCTGCGTGTACTTTTTGCCGGCGTCTTCGACGCGTACCCGAAGTTGCAATTCGTCATGGGGCATTTGGGCGAAGGCCTGCCCTTCGCGATGCATCGCCTCAACGATCACACGCATCTCGTCGCCAAAAAGCGCGGCTTGCAGAAAACGCCGCTCGAATACATCCGCGATCATCTTTACGTCGCGACCAGCGGTAATTGGTACGAGCCGGCTTTCGTTTGCGCGCTGCTCGCCATGGGCGCCGATCGCATCCTTTGGGCGATCGACTGGCCCTACGAGGCCAATCACGTCGGCATGGCCTTTTGGAACAAGATCAGCCTCAACGACGGCGACCGCGAAAAGATCGCGCATCTCAACGCGGAAAAGCTGCTGCGGCTTTAGGTGAACGGAGAGTGGTGATGGCCGAGAAGATCACGAGACGCGCGGCGCTCGCCGCCGCGGGCAGCGCGCTGGCTGTGCTGCATGGGCGGCAAGCCCTCGCCGCCGATCTGCCGCTGCTGCATGTCAGCATGGCGCCGATCTTCGTGGTCGCACCGCATGTCGTCGCCGATCGCATGGGCTTTTTCGCCGCCGAAGGCATCGCCGTCACGACCCAGCCGGTGCAAAGCGGCAATATCGGCATTCCCGGCCTAATGAGTGGCAGCTTCGATATTCTCTATTCCAATTCCGTCGCCGTATTGACCGCGCTCGAGCGTGGCCTCGATCTGCGCATCATTGCCGAGGGCACGCGGATCGCGGCCAAGCCGCCGGTCGCGGCCGCGTTGCTGCAACGAAAAGACGGCGGCATGCACACGGGTCGCGATCTCGAAGGCAAGACGATCGGCATCGCCACCAAATACGATATCCAATGGCTGATCGCCCAAGCCTGGATCAAGCTGAAGGGCGGCGATCCGAGCAAGGTCACCTATCGCGAAATGCCCTTGCCGTCGATGCTCGATGCACTGGCCAGCAATCAGGTCGACGCCGTTGTCGCGATCGATCCGTTCCTCGCCGTGGGCCTTGGCGATGCGCGCTTCGGGCTCCTTTCCTGGGCGCAGGCCGATGTGATGCCGGGCATGCCAAGCTCGATGTGGGTGATCACGGGCGAGACCGCCAAGAGCAAACGCGAACTGATCCACGCCTATTTGCGCGGCTTTTACAAAGGCGCCGAATGGGTCGATGAGCATCTCGGCGACCCCGAATACATGAAGCTTGTCGCCAGCTTCACCAAGACCGACCCGGCGCTTCTCGCGAAGATGGCGCTCAACAAGCAACCGCTCGACGTCGACCCCAAGCAGATCGAGCGCGTCGCCGCGCTGATGAAAGACAACGGCCTGCTCAAGACCGATCTCGACATCGCGGCACACGTGTTCGAGTAGCTCCCGGGCGCGCACAGATGGTGCCGGCGAGCGATAACCCCTGCGGAATGCGCAGCGCCGCCGACCGGGCACTCGCTTACAATCGGGAGGAAGCGCGCATCCGGCGTTATGCGCGGTGCGACTTACGCCGCTCGCTTGGCGCAAACACGAAAAACCAAGAGCCCAAGGCCACGGCAGCCGCGGGGCGGCAGGAGCCGCGCGCCCCCAAGACTGGACAGAAGCCCCGATTTTTGCGATAAGCCCGCGCCCGTCCTTACGGGATATGGCACGGCGCCCAGGTAGCTCAGTTGGTAGAGCATGCGACTGAAAATCGCAGTGTCGGTGGTTCAATTCCGCCCCTGGGCACCATCCTTTCAAAGACTTAGCGACTACTCAATCCAAAGAGCGATTTTTGTGTCGGCACTATGTCGGCACCGCCGCGACGGGCTTTCGGCGCTGTGGGAGCCGTACTTCGGATGATCGCCGCAGGTGGGATATGCCACGTCAGCACGGCAGGCGAAGCTTACTGGGCATATGTGAACGTCCTCGCTGGTAGAAACGTCACTGCCGTTGCGTGGAACCTGCAACCCGACCCAGAATCTTTGGTTAGGATGAACGCGCAGGAGCTAGAAGAATTATCGAAGCCGCTTCGAACTTCGGATTTAACGTCTCGATTGAATGAGGCGAACGAAATTGTCTGGTCGTTCGTGGTGACTAGTGCGATTCCGATCGCGGCAGTACCGGCAATAGGATGGGTTATCTACCGCACTGTGCTGGGTTTGGGCTGGATTTCGCCCAAAAAGCAAATGAACCGACCTGGGATGTCAGCCGATCCGCACGATCCGAAATTCACCGCTTGGCTGCGCTCGCTTGAGCCGCGCCAGGAGCTGGTGATTCGCTTCGCGCTGCGCACGCACTTTCCGACGATGCGTGCCGACAAAAGAAAAGCCCCGCGCGAGGCGGGGCTCTGTCACGCAACCACACAGGAATGAAGCGCTATAGCGATGAAGCCACATTGCCGAAGGTTGTGGCCAAATTAGTACCGACTGTCGTCGCCGCCGTGATGATCGCAACAGCGATGAGCGCTGCGATCAAACCGTACTCAATTGCCGTGGCTCCAGCATCGTCCCGAAGAAGCGATTTAAACATCTTCATCATCGTTTCCTTAAATCGTTAGACAGATGCAACGATAGCGATGAAGCGTTAATAGGTGTTTACGGACTGCTAAAATGCGTCACGATTCGCTCCGCCCGAAAAAGCGTGGTTAACCGCACTTTGAATCGGAGAATCGGACTACTTCGTTGCCGCGGCGCCGGACGTGAGCTGATCGCCCGACTACGATCTCGTCAGAGACGGCCGCGGGCGAAGCTTTGTGCGCGCCACCGGCCTTGATCAAGCCAGGCGCGCGCATCCTCAATGAGGGTCCGCAAGCGATCGTCCTCATTCACGTACAGTGTGAGGTCACGGGCGAGCATATCGACCGGTGTATCGGCGGCACTGAGGGTCAGCCTGTCAATCTCGCGCTGAGTGAATCCGCGCTGCTCGAGTATCAGACATAAAGCGGCAGCGAATTGCATTTGTACGTCTTTATCGATGGGCCTCGGTCGCTTCGTGCTAAGGATTTCAGCCATGCTGGGCCTTATGTCGACTTCAACAAGGGTTGCAAGCGCTGCTAGTCGGGCCGCTTCCTCTCGGTTCCCGTGGAGCGCTCTTATCAGTTAGCCCCGTCATTGAGACGGTTGTGCGGCGCGAACGAGGCTTTATGTCGGGAGCTAGACGGCGATGCGCCATCAAGACACGCCGGCCGTTTTAACAATCGTCACGCTGCCGTCTTTTACGACACCCGGCGCGACCTTCTCGGCATCGCGAACCTTGCGCGCTCGGCATCGCGAACCTTGCGCGCTTCGTGGACTTGTTTGCTGGTGAGGCCGATGTCTTTGACCGTTGGAGTACTATCTCATTGGGAATAATAGTCTTCCGCTGGGGTTTCCGCCTTTGTGAACTTCACCCCGCGCCTGCGCCGCACCGTATTCTTCCGCCAACCGGCATTGCGCACGTGCTTCGATCACGGCCGTCTTAATAATGGTCACGTTGCAAGCAATGGCCTGCTTGTTTACCGGGCCCTCTCTCTTGCGCAAAAATGAGCGTCGAAGGCCAAAGGTCAGTAACTGCTTCTATCCGATCCCCGCGGCCGCCAATGACAGTGTCGCACAGCTCATCATGACGACGAGCCGCGCCGATATGGACGGCAACGTGTGGACGGCGAACGAGGGCCATCACGAATTCTATCGCGTCGATCTCGCCACGGGGGCGATGCAGAAATTCGGCCGTTCGAGCATACGAGCTACGGCCTCGCCGCCGACAGCCACAACAACCTGTTCTTCGCCGATTTCGGCAACGATATCATCGGTCGTGTCGACGCCAAGACCGGCGAGGCGACCTTCTATAAGACGCCGACCAAGATGTCGCGGCCGCGACGGGGGCATATCGATGCGCAGGACCGGTTCTGGTTTGCGGAATTCAACGCCAACGCCGTCGGCATGCTCGATACAAAATCGGGCGCGATCAGCGAATGGCAAACGCCGACACCGTGGACCGCACCTTACGACGCGATCGTCGACAGGAACGGCGATGTCTGGACCGGCGGCATGACGACGGATCGCGTCGTGCGGCTCGATCCAAAGAGCGGACAGGCCGTCGAATTTCCCCAGCCCGACAATACCAATATCCGCCGCGTCTTCGTCGACAACCGCACCAACCCGGTCACGTTCTGGACCGGCAGCAATCACGGCGCGGCGATCGTGAAGGTCGAGCCGCTCGAGTAAGCGAGGCCCGTCAACCCTCCGTTAACCTTAACGGCTTATGATCAGCTTATCGTCCGCCCAAGCCCGGCAAAGAATTCCGATCGGCAGAAAAGAATGCCGCGCGCGGCCTGCTCGCGGATGGATCGAGCAGCGAATCCGCGAAATTTTTCATGGCACGCCTCTTGCGCATGTAATCCGCAAGCGCTCCACCGAACGCTTTGGGATCGCGCCCAAACAAAGAGGCACTTTATGAGCATGGTTGGCGGCTTAGACGGCTCGATGTCGTCTTACATGCAGCAATTACAGCAGAAGCTCTTCGACAAGATCGACGCAAATAGCGACGGCACTATTACGCAGTCGGAGCTCGAGCAGGCCGTCACGTCGGCGGGCGGCACGACGGCTTCGGCCGATGCGCTTTACGGCGATCTCGATCCGACCAGCACCGGGAGCGTCAGCGAGCAGCAATTCTCGCAAAACCTGCCGATGTTCAGCCCCGCGATGGGCGGACAATTGATTGCCGCCCAAGCGCAGAATTCAGGCCATTCATCGGGCAGCGATCCGGCATCGGCTTTCGCCAGCCGGTTGTTCTCGCAGATCACGAACGGCGGCAGCACGTTGACCCAAACCGAGCTCGAGCAGGCGGTTACGTCGGCAGGCGGAACGGCGGCCGCCGCCGATGCACTCTACGCGCAGCTCGATCCGAACAACACGGGCAGCGTCACCGAGCAGCAATTCGCCGCGAATCTGCCGAGCGTCTTCAACGCCTCGACAAGCGACGGCGGAGATTCGGCGACCGACGCGATGGGCGCTTTGATGAAGACCATGGCCCCGCCGCCCGGCGCGATGGGCGCGCATGGCGCTCATGGACATCATCATCATTTCGACGACGACGCGGCGACAAATTCCGACACGACGACAAATGCGGACGGCTCATCGGACTCCGATCCGGCATCCGATTTCATCAATCAGCTGTTCTCGCGGATTACCGATGGCGGCAGCACGCTGACCCAATCGACGCTCGAGCAAGCGGTCACCTCGGCCGGCGGCACCACCGCGGCAGCCGACGCACTTTATGCGCAACTCGATCCGAACAACACGGGCAGCGTCAGCGAGCAACAATTCGCCGCGAACCTGCGCCAGCCGGGACAGGCTTCGAATACCTCCGCCTCGAGCGGCAATACCGACACCGGCAATTCGGCCTCGGATGCGATGGCCGCGTTGATCCAGAGCATGGCACCGCCCGCCTTCCCGCACCCGATGATGGCCATGGACAGCAGCTGGTTCGGCAAGTCGTCGGGTAACGCCATGGGCAGCGGCGACGATAATTCCCCGCAAGCCGCCATCCGGGCGCTCGCCCAATCGCTCGACACGTCTTCGACACAAACGGCTGCGACCGGCAATTCGGCGCAACACGCGCTCTTCGATCTACTCCAGGCGGACGGATCGACCGGCAGCTCGGCATCGGCGAGCTCGCTGTCCAGCTCGTTCTTCGGCAATGTGAGCCAGCAAATGCTGTCGCTGATGATCCAGCTGCAGTCGCAAAACCAGTTCGGCTGACGACCCAGCCTCGCGGCGAGTCTAGCAGCGATAGAACGTCGCTGTCGCCGCGGGGCGACTCCATGAGAAGATCGCGTTCGCCCTTAGGGGCGTTCCTTCTCCGCCATTCGCGTCTCCCTTGATTGATCCCACGAAAACAACGACCGCGTCCGCCGTGGGTTGCACTCGCCTGATCGCGCCAGCGGCCCTAAGCTCGGCCAGCAGATAGGCGCTGCCGGGAGTGGAGAGGTTGAGCCACGATCATTCGATCTGGAGTTTCTGCTTCTGCCGCGGCCATGTGCCCGCCGATTTCTTCGGCGGCTGCCCGATCTGCAGCAATCAAGGCCTTGTCGAAGTGCCGATGCATTACACGCTTATCGCCACCGGCCCGGCGCTGGAGCAAAAGCGGCTGGTGCTGGTCGATACGGGCTTCGAGCAAGGCCGGTCGATGACCGGCCGCGCCTTCGAGAACGTCGAGAAGCCCAACACGACCCTCGCCAAGAGCGGCTTCCGGCCCGAGGATATCGACATCGTCGTGCTGACCCATCTGCATTTCGATCACGCCGGCAATCTCGATGCCTTCCCCCAAGCTCGGTTCGTGTGCCAGCGCCGCGAATACGATCTGTGGAAAGAGGCGATCGCCGCGATTCCGGATACCTCACCGGGCAAATCTCTGTGGGCGCTGTCGTCGATGGATCTCGATGCGTTCGAACGGTTCGAGGCTGCGATCGCGGCGGGGCGTGTCGATTTCATCGACGGCGATCGCGAGATCAGCGCCGGCATTCATTGCCGCCTCGCCGCCGACAGTCACACTTTCGGCTCGCAATGGGTCGAGGTCGAGACAGACGCCGGACCGCATGTCGTCGCCGGCGATTGCGTCTATTGGTACGCCAATCTCGAACGGCTCTGGCCGTCGGGCTATACGCAAGGCAATCCGTGGAACATGATGAAGACATACGAGCGAATCCGAGCGCTCGTCGGCGAGGACCGGCTACAGCGTGTCGTCCCGGGCCACGACATGCAGATCTATCAGCGCCATCCGAGTTGGATCGCGGGCATCCATCCAGTCGCCGAAATCCATCTCGCCAAGGGCGAGCATTCGCGGATCGGCGGCGTTTCTGCGCTCAGACAATAAATGGGAGGAGCATCCATGACCGACATCATCGCGGTGCCGCAAGCCGGCTACAGTTTTCTCAAGGGCGGGATGCATCCCTTCTCCGGCGGCGTCGCATGCCGGACGGGTCATGCGCTGACGCGGGTGCGCTTCCGTTCGCCGGCGCCCTTGGCCGAAGGATTGGCGAAAGCCGCCGCTTTCATCAAAGCGCAGGGCCGGCCGCTGACCGCCCTCGCCGCTTGCGAATTGCGCTCGCCGGCGCAAATGTCGCTCGCCGATTTCGCTGCCTTCAACCGCGTTTATGTCGAGCAACTAAAAGCCAATGGATTTCCGGCCGAGGCGCCATTTCCGATGGCGCGCAGCAATGTCGCGCCGACCCTGGCGCCGCCTTCGACAAACACGCTCTTCGCCTTTACCTATTCGACCACGACAACCGACGCCCAGCCGCATCCGGATTTCCTGATCTCCGGCAAGGCCGAGATCATCGACGAACCGCGGCAGGTCATCGCCGAGGGCGATCCGTCGCCGGCGGGAACCGAGAAAAAAGCGAGCTATGTCTTCGAGCAATTGCGCATTCGAGTCGAAGAGATCGGCGGCCGCTGGGCGGACATCACCGGCATCCAGATTTACACGCCGCGCACGCTCGATCCGGTCCTGCCGCTGCTGAAGCGAATGGGCGTGGCCCAGGTCGGCGTGACCCTCCATCCGGCCTATCCGCCGGTCGCGCCCTATGAATTCGAGGTCGATGTGCGCTCGGTCCGCGTCGAGCGCATGCTCTAGCTCAGCCCTCGTCTTCGTCGAAGCCGGGCGGGGTATCCTCGTCTTCCTCGGTACCCGCGCCCGCCGGCACGTGGTAATTGCCGCCGAGCCAGCGGCCGAGGTCGATCAGCGCGCAGCGATGCGAGCAGAACGGCCGATGCCGCTTTTCGGCCCGCTTGCCGCAGATCGGGCAGATGCCGGTGGGGATTTCCTCGGGCTGCTTCTCGTCGCTCATCATGCCTATAGATAAGCCATAGGACGCAAAAGTCGACGGTCTCGCCTCACCCCCGCGATAGCGCTAGGCTTTCCGCATAAAAGACGCCGGCGCGCAAAATGCCGGCGCTCGGGAGGGAATTGCCATGCTTCGCTTCTGGCTCGCCATCGCTGCCTTCATCGCCACCGCGGCACCGGCCTTTGCCGCCGATCACGTGAAGGTCGGCACCACGCGTCTCATCGGTTACGTCAGCGTTCCGGTCGGCATCGCCGAAGGCTATTTCCAGGCCGAAGGGATCGATGTCGAGCAAGTCTATTTCGACAGCGCCCAGCCGATCGCCGTCGCGGCCGCCTCGGGCGGTGTCGATTTCGGCATCGCCGGACCCTCGGCCGGTTTCTACAACCTCGCCGCTCAAGGCCAGGTAAAGCTCATCGGCGCTTCCGGCGGCGACAGCAAAGGCTTTCACGCGCTCGAATTCCTCGCCTCGAACAAGGCTTGGGATGCCGGGCTCAAGAGCCCGCACGATTTGCCCGGCCACACCGTGGCGATCACCCAGCTCGGCACGGCACTTCACAACGTGATTGGCATTCTCGCCGAGCGCGACGGCTTCGCGCTGAACGCCATCGAGGTCAAGCCGCTGCAATCGAACAATGTCGTGAGCTCGGCCTTGATCGGCGGCACCGTCGACGCCGCAGTCATGCCCAATGGCCCGATCCTCAATCTCGTCGATAAAGGCCAGATCAAATTCCTCGGCTGGACGTCGGATTATGCGCCGCTGAAAGCCGGCGTGATGCTGCTCGGCGCCAAGAGCACGCTCGAGGAGCGCGGCGATGTGGTGAAACGCTTCCTCATCGCCTATCGCAAGGCGTCGCACGATATCCACGAGGCCTTCACCGGACCGGGCGAGGTTCGGCAAGACGGGCCCAACGCGCTGGCGATCGTCAAGATCATCAGCGAGTTCACCGGCCAGCCGCCAAGTCAGATCGAGGCCGGCGCGCCTTACGTGCAATCCGACGCGCGGATCGATATCGCCGGCTACGCCAAACAGATCGATTGGCTGCGCTCGCAGGGACTGCTCAAGGACAGTATCCGGATCGAGGATCTGATCGACAAGCGCTATGCGCTGACGACCGGCGGCAAATAGCGTCTACAGCGCGCGGATATCGATCGCATCGCGCGCACGATGCGGCTGGGCGGTGACCGCGAGCCGGCGCCCGAGCCGCGCTTCGAGCCAATGCCGTGCCGCCTCTCCCGCGCTTTGATCCAGCGCCGCGGCGATATCGGGATGAACGGCGAGCGCGAAGCTCTTGCCAGGCCGCGCCACCGCTTCACGCGCGACGTTGCGCAACGCGTCCAGCGCGAGGGTCAGCGCGGTCTTGCGCATCGTGCCGTCGGTTGCTTGCTCGAAGAGCAAATCTGCCAGCGGCGGCTCGCGGCGCGGCCGTATCAATTCGAAATGACCAAGCTTGGTCCAGCCAAGCAACTCCAGCGTCTCGTTGTTTTCGGCAAGGGCGGCTTTAAGCGCGGCCGTCACCTCGTCGCGATCGTCGCGATTTTTGAGGTTGACGAAATCGACGACAATCGGCCCGGCAAGGTTGCGCAGGTGGACCTGGCGCGCGATCGCCACGGCCGCATCGCGATTGACCGCGAGAGCGCCCCGCTGGCCGCCATCGACATCGATCATCGTCGCAGCATGCGAGGCTTCGATGAAGATCGCCCCGCCGCCCGGCAACGGCACGCGCGGCTGCAACACCGCTTCGACCGGTTCGGCGATGCCAAGCGCCTCGAAAAGCGACGTATCGTCGCCGTGAAACGCGACCCGATCGGCAAGATCGGGGTGCGCGCGGCGCAGCGCCATCATCGCGCCGCGATCATCAACCAGTACGCGCTCGATATCTGCGCGCAGCAACGGCTTCGTGGCCCGGACGATCGCCGGCTCCGGCGGATCGAGCCGCGCCGGCGGCGTGGCGTCGCGCGCCGCCGTCTCGAAAGCCTGACGCCGCGTATCGGCCGGTCGCAGGATGCGCAGGCCGGCGGCTTTGTCGGCACGCGCGGCCTTCGTTACTTCAACGATCAGCGCTTGACCTTCGGTCAGGCCGTCGATGCCGCGCTTGCGATCGACATCGCGCGCGTCGAGAAAGCCGGGCCGATCGAGACCGATATCGACCAGCACGGCCGGCAATTCCGGCCGCAGCGCGACGATCCGGCCCAGGAACATCCCGCCGACCACATCGGCATTGCCCTCGCGCGCGACGCGCAGGCCGATGAGTTCACCCGCCTCTTGCAGCGCAGCCCAAACCTCGCCGGGCGAGACCTGGCAGGCGAGCGTCTTACTCACCAGCGGAAACCCTGGCCTTCAAGCAGCATGGCCGTCTCGAACAACGGCAGGCCGACAACATTGCTGTAAGAGCCGATGATCTCGCGCACGAAGAGCGCCGCGCGGCCCTGGATAGCGTAGCCGCCGGCCTTGCCGTCCCATTCTTTGCCCGCGAGATACGCGTCGAGCTCCTGCGGCGACAGGCGTTTCATCGCCACCGCCGTTGTGACATGGCGCTGCAGCAGCTTGCCTTCCGGCGTCACCAGCGCGACACCGCCATGCACGCGATGCCGCCGGCCCGAGAGCAGATTGAGACACTGCTTCGCCTGCTCCACCGTCTCTGCCTTCGGCAAGATGCGCCGGCCGCAGCCGACCACCGTATCGGCGCCGAGCACGAACGCGCCGGGATGGCGCTGGGCGACGAGTTGCGCCTTCTCGGCCGCCAACCGCTGCGCATGCTGCGGCGGCAGTTCGTCCTTCAGCGGCATTTCATCGATATCGGCGGGATCGATCGCTTCGGGTACAATGCCGATCTGGGCAAGCAGTTCGCGGCGGCGCGGCGAGGACGAAGCAAGGATGAGCGGCATCAGTTTTCGCTGGTGGGAAAGCGCTCGATGATACGTTTGCGCAACTGATCGCGCACCATGCGATAGGCCGCCAGCGTCTCTTCGCGACTGGTTTCCATCCCGGTCGGATCGAGCACCGGCCAGAATTCGACGTCGCAAGCGACGCTGCGTGTGAGCTCGACCGCCGTGTGCTGTGCGTCCGGCGACAGCGAAATGACGAGATCGAAGGAGGTATCCTCAAGTTCGTCGAAGCTCTTCGCCTGGTGATCTTTAATGTCGATGCCGATCTCGGCCATGACCGCGACGGCGAACGGATCGACCTCGGCCGTGCGCACGCCGACGGAATCGACGAAAATACGGCGACCGTGCAGCTGGCGCATCAGCGCCGCCGCCATCGGCGAGCGGATGGAATTGTGGGTGCAAGCAAACAACACGCTCCCTGGCAACCGCGCCATTCACCTAACCCCGGATGTGCAAGACGCAGAGAAGCGTGAAGAGGCGCCGCGCGGTGTTGTCGTCGATGGCGACACGATCGGCGAGACGTTCGGCGAGCTTTTCGCTGCCCTCGTCGTGCAGCCCGCGGCGGCCCATATCGATCGCCTCGATCTTGGCCGGGCTCGCCTCGCGCACGGCACTGTAATAGCTGCCGCAGATGATGAAATAGTCTTTGACCAGCTTGCGGAACGGCAACAGCGGCAAGACCACCTGTTCGAGCGGCCGGTCCTTCGTGTCGCGAATATCGAGCAGCAGCCGGTTCTCGGCAACGCTCAGATGCACATGGAACGGGCCTTTGACGCCCGACACCGGCATGAAGCGGTTGTCATCGAGCAGATCGTCGATCGCGACCTGCCGCTCGTGCTCGATATCGGGATTGCGGCGGACGACAGTGTGTTCGTCGAGCGTGATTTGCGCGATACGTTGGTCACCGCGCGTCATGACCTCAGCCACCGCCTAGATTGAGCCGCACGCTGATCGAGCGCGCATGCGCATCGAGCCCTTCGGCCTCCGCGAGCGTAATCGCCGCCGGCCCGATGGCTTTGAGGCTCGCGGCATCGCAGCGCAGCAGCGAGGTCCGCTTCATGAAATCGAGCACGCCAAGGCCCGAGGCGAAACGCGCGCTGCGCGCCGTCGGCAGCACGTGATTGGGACCGGCGACATAATCGCCGACCGCTTCCGGCGTGTGGCGGCCCAAGAAGATCGCGCCGGCATGCGAGATGCGCGCCGCGAGCGCCTCGGGCCGATCGACCGCAAGCTCGAGATGCTCGGCCGCGATACGGTCGGCCAGCACCGGCGCCTCGGCCAGGTCTCTCACCAGAATGATCGCACCGTGATCGTTCCAGCTCGCCGTCGCGATGGCGCCGCGCGGCAATTGCGTCAGTTGCCGCGTTACCGCTTCACGCACCGCAGCGGCGAAGCCGCGATCGTCGGTGATAAGGATCGATTGCGCCGCCGCATCATGCTCGGCCTGCGCCAAAAGATCGGCCGCGATCCATTGCGGATCGTTGTTGCGGTCGGCGATCACCAGCACCTCCGACGGGCCGGCGATCATGTCGATGCCGACGGTGCCGAAGACGCGGCGCTTGGCGGCCGCGACATAAGCGTTGCCCGGACCAGTGATCTTGTCGACCGGCGCGATCGTCGCCGTGCCGTAGGCGAGCGCGGCCACCGCCTGCGCACCGCCGACGCGATAGATCTCGGTGATACCGGCGATCCGCGCCGCGGCCAGCACCAGCGGATTGAGCACGCCGCCCGGCGACGGCACCACCATTACGATACGCGCGGCGCCCGCGACTTTCGCCGGCACCGCATTCATCAGCACGGACGACGGATAAGCTGCCGTGCCGCCCGGGACATAAAGACCGACCGCGCTGATCGGGCTATAGCGCCAGCCGAGTTGCACGCCGTTCGCGTCGGTGTAGTCCAGATCGGCGGGCAGTTGCTTCCGGTGATAGTCATCGATCCGCGCCTTGGCGAAGCGCAGCGCCTCGAGCGCCGCCGGCTTGCACTGTTTCACCGCCGCGTCGATCTCGGCATCGGTGATGCGCAACGTCGCCGGGACCAGGTCAAGCTTGTCGAGCCGCTGGGTCTGCTCGATCAGCGCGACATCGCCGCGTGTCCGTACGTCCTCGATGATCGCCGCCACTGCGGCATCGACATCGGCCGCGAGCTCACGCTTGGCGGCAAGGAATTTCGCGAACGAAGCCGCGAAATCCGTGGCGCCGCTATCGAGCTCAAGCGGCATCGGCTGCCTCGCGGAAACGCTCGATCCACTCATTCACCTCTTCCGCGCGCGTCTTCAGCGCCGTGCGGTTGACGACAAAGCGCGACGTGATATCGGCGATGTGCTCGATCTCGACAAGACCGTTGGCGCGGAGCGTGCTGCCGGTCGCGACGAGATCGACGATTTGGCGCGCCAGCCCCATCCGCGGCGCCAACTCCATCGCGCCGTTCAGCACGATGCACTCCGCCTGCACGCCACGCTGGGCGAAATGCCGGCGCGTCATCTCGGGATATTTGGTCGCGATCCGCACATGGCTCCAGCGCGAGGGGTCGTCGCGCTGGGCATCTTCCTTCGGCGCGGCGACGACAAGGCGGCAGCGGCCGATATTGAGATCGAGCGGCACATAGATTTCAGGATAGGAGAATTCCATCAGCACGTCGCTGCCGGCAACGCCAAGCTGCGCCGCGCCGAACGCGACGAAGGTCGCGACATCGAAGCTGCGCACGCGGATGACATCGAGGCCGGCATGGTTGGTCTTGAACCGCAGCTGGCGCGACGACGGATCTTCGAAAGCCGCCTCGATCTCGATACCGGCGCGCTTCAGGACGGGCGTCACCTCCTCGAGGATACGCCCCCGAGGCAGCGCCAAAACCAGCGTTTCGTTACCACGCACAGACACTAAGAGACTCCTTCAAACGGCGACTAGCCAGCGTCCGCGACCGGATGCTTCGGCCGCCAGCGCGTCGGCCAGGGCTCGCCGAGATCATCTAGATGGCACAGGATTTGTTGCACTTCCAGCCGCACCGAGCTGCCGCCGGCGAAATCGAGGATAAGCGACGCCTGCTCCCCCTCGCCCCCCGCACGCAGCGCCAGCAGCGACAGGATGCGGTCACCTTCGCGCGGCGAAAAACCGCGCCGGCTCACCGCCTTCACCCCGTCGATGCAAAGCCCGGTCAGCACGCGCTCGGCCTTGGCTTGGGTGCCGCTCGTTTGCGGTTCCCATTTGAAGCGATTGGCAACGAGGACAAAGCGGCTCTCATCGGGCAGATAGGTCATCTCGCCGATGGTGACGAGAGAGTCCTGCAGAATCGCCGAGATGACATCGAGGTCCTCGGCATCGGCCGCGCGCAGCTTCAGCCCGGCCATGGCGTGCCTTTAGTCATCGGTGAGGCGCTCGATCTCGGCGCCACACGCCGCGAGCTTCTCCTCGAGCCGTTCATAGCCGCGGTCCAAATGATAGATGCGGTTGACGATAGTCTCGCCCTCCGCCGCAAGCCCGGCCAGCACCAGCGAAACCGACGCCCGCAGATCCGTCGCCATCACCTCGGCGCCGGTGAGGTGCGGCACACCGCGCACCATCGCCGAGGCGCCGTGCACGTTGATGTTCGCGCCCATGCGGCAGAGTTCCGGCACGTGCATGAAGCGGTTCTCGAAGATCGTCTCGGTGATCATCGCCGCGCCGTCGGCCTTGGTCATCAGCGCCATCATCTGCGCCTGAAGATCGGTCGGGAAGCCGGGGAACGGCTCGGTCATCACGTCGACGCCCCTGAGCTCGCCGTTACGTCGTTTCACGGAGATGCCGGCATCCGTCTCGCGAATTTCGACCCCCGCGCCGTCGAGCGTCTTGGCCACGGCGGCAACAAGGTCATAGCGCGCCCCGGCCAGCTCGACATCGCCGCCGGTAATCGCCGCCGCCATCAAATACGTGCCGGTCTCGATCCGGTCGGGCACGACACTGTGCTCGGCACCATGCAGCTTCTTCACACCGGTGATGGTGATCCGGTCGCCGCCGGCGCCGCTGATCTTGGCGCCCATGGCATTGAGGCAGATGGCAAGATCGACGATCTCAGGTTCGCGCGCGGCGTTGACCAGCACGGTCTCGCCCTCGGCCAGCGACGCGGCCATCAGCAGATTCTCGGTCGCGCCGACCGAGACTTTGGGGAAGATGAACTGCGCGCCTTTCAGGCCCTCGGGCGCTTTGGCATCGATATATCCCTGCTTCAGTTCGATCTTGGCGCCCAGCGCTTCCAAGCCCTTGATGTGGAGATCGACCGGCCGCGTGCCGATGGCGCAGCCGCCCGGTAGCGATACCCGCGCTTCGCGACAGCGCGCCAGGAGCGGGCCGAGCACCAGGACCGAAGCGCGCATGCGCCGCACGAGGTCATAGGGGGCCGTGGTCGAGATGATGTTGCGCGCGTCGATCTTCAGCGCGTGGCCGTGCTCGTGCGGCGTCCGCGCGCCGACCATGGTGACGGCCGCGCCATGCTGGACCAGGAGATGCGACAAGGTCGTGATATCCGCCAGCACCGGCACGTGGCGCAACGTCAGCGGCTCTTCGCTCAAGAGCGCGGCGGTCAGCAACGGGAGCGCGGCGTTCTTGGCGCCGCCGATGGGAATGGTTCCGGAAAGCGGTTTCCCGCCGCGGATGCGAATCCTGTCCATAGGCTTAGATCACTTGGCTCAGCCCGGGGGTTAAGCGCGACCGGGCTCGGCGGTTGTAATCGAAGGAGAGCCCGCGCTCAAGTCCCCGTCAAATCAATGGGTTAGTTCAGGATTTTCGGTCGTCGGTGCCGGACTCGGCGTCACGGCCGCGCGCCCCGACCTCGCGCGATTGCGCTTTGCGGCGGCGGAGATTGGCGCGGAGCGCCGCGGCAAGCCGCGCTTCGCGCTCTTCGGCGGCGCGCTCGCCCGCTTCGCTGCGGCGCGGCTGCTCTCTCTGCCTATCGTGGGGCGGCTTGTCGCTGCTCATGAGCGCGACGATGCGAGCCGCGTCCGGCAGCGTCAAGCAGAGAACGGCTCAGCCGTCGCGACCGCTATCGAGGGCCGACGCGCCACGGACCGCGGCCGCGAGCTGACGACGGAGATCGTCGGGCGTCACATGCGCGCTGCGCAACACCGGCGCCATGATGTCGTCGCGCAGCAGATCCTCGAGGTTCGGTTCGTTCGTCATCGCAAAAGTCCTAACGGGCATAGGCATATTCGATTCTAAGCTGACTCGACAACGCGCATCCCTGGCGATTTATGCCGATCACAACGATGTTTTTTGCGCGCGGCGCATAACTTTTCCGACAGGCGATCGTAAACGCTCGCGCGTATTGCATCGCCGTCATCATGACGATGTTGGAAATAACGGGTGCTGACGACGCAGCATTGGAGCGGCCGGTTCGCGAGCGTGCAGCCGGGGGTGCCGACCACCGGGCAGGCAGCACGCAAAAGCCGAGTCAGCCGCAGATGGTTTCCCGTTCCTTAACTATCTTCGGCTTAAGAGAAGAGCGGCTGAAGCCGGTCCTCGGCTTGCCAGAAACGGGCCGATCTTGTATTTCCGCCGCCACGGGTTTTGGGTTCCCCAAGCCGGTCTGCTGCCGTAGCTCAGTGGTAGAGCACTCCCTTGGTAAGGGAGAGGTCGAAAGTTCAATCCTTTCCGGCAGCACCAGTTTTCCGTTTAAAATCAACAAGGATACTGAGCGGGCGGCTGAAACGACACTTGCCGTTGCGCAGAACAACACAGGAATCCGCAGGCAGATTGGCACGTTTTTGACACGCGCCCGTTCGTTGGCAAGGAATTCGTAGGTTCGCACGGTCAGACCGCCAAGATGCAAGTCGACGCAGATTTTTGGATGTGTGCGGGCGAACGCCGCCATTGCGTCCGCCACATCGAGACTGCCGATCCATTTCGGAGAAATGATCCGGAGAGAACCTTCCGTTGATTGATAGAGCGCTCCAATCGAACCCTCCTGCTGCCGCAGTTCCTTCAACAGCTTCTCGCAGAAGAGGAAGCGCATACGTCCTTCAGCTATATCGATAGCACGAGTCGAGCGGCGGAGGAGCTGTATGCCGAGGTGCCCCTCGATCGCAGAAAGGTGGCGCGACACCACAGAAGACGGAATACCTGAGTTCGGCGGCAACAGCGAGGCTCCCGGTACGGACAACCTCAGCAAAGCTGTTCATCGTCTTGAACTGGTCCACGGTCGGCGCTCCGATCGGTTCGCGATCTAACCGTGCTGTCTATAAAGAGAACGCAACGGTGCTCAGGCTCCGAGGCCCTCGATAACAGGCACCATGGGCTCCTTGTCCCAATCCTTGATCGGATCATAGAGCCAGAGAAAATTGCGATAGCCTTGGACACTGCCCTTGCCGGAAGCGATCATCGCCTTCTGCGCGGCGCCGTCTTGCATATGTTTGAACTTGCCGTTCACGATCGATATCTGCTGAACCGCGTGCACGCGGGGAATTCGGGTGCGCCGGAACTGCGCAAACGCCGTTTGCGGTTCGGGCTCCGCCGCCATCCAATGCCCAAGAATATATGCATCCTCGAAAGCTTGGCAGGCGCCCTGGCCGGCGTTCGGCAGCATCGCATGCGCTGCATCGCCGATCAGTTGAACGCGGTCCCGCCCCCAGTTGGACGTGATCGGCCGCGGGCTTCGCTGGATCCGCGACGGGTTTAAGGGGCGCGGATCTTCGAGAGGCCGACGGGCGGCCGTCAGGCCGCGCGGATCTTGCTGAGGAAGGTGTCGACCTGGCTACGCAGCATCTCGGATTGTTTCGAGAGCTCGCCCGCCGCACCAAGCACCTGGGTTGACGCCGCGCCGGTGTCGTTCGCCGCTTTGGTGACGCCAACGATGTTAGTCGAGACTTCCGCTGTGCCGGCCGAGGCCTGCTGCACGTTGCGGGCGATCTCCTGCGTCGCCGCACCCTGCTCCTCGACCGCCGAGGCGATCGTGGTCGCGATCTCGTTGATCCGGGCGATCGTCTGGCCGATGCCTTGCACCGCCTGCACCGAGTGGGTGGTCGCCGATTGCATCTCCGCGATCTTGGCGCCGATTTCCTCGGTCGCCTTCGCCGTCTGATTGGCCAGCGACTTGACCTCGGACGCCACCACTGCGAAGCCTTTGCCCGCCTCGCCAGCGCGCACCGCCTCGATCGTCGCATTGAGCGCCAAGAGGTTTGTCTGGCCGGCAATGTCATTGATCAACTTCACTACGTCGCCGATCCGCTGCGCCGCATCGGCCAAGCCGTGGATCTGGCTGTTGGTCTTCTCGGTCTCCTGCACCGCCTGCGCCGTGATGCGGGTGGATTCCGCGACCTGGCGGCTGATCTCGGAGATCGACGAGCTCAGCTCCTCGGCCGCCGACGCCACGGTCTGCACATTGGTCGAGGCCTGTTCCGACGCCGCCGCAACCGCCATCGATTGCCGCTGCGCCGTCTCCGCTGTGGTCGACATCGACTTCGCCGTCGACTTCAGCTCGGTCGAGGCCGAGGCCACCATCTCCAGCACGCCGCCCACCGACTTGTCGAATTCCGCGAGATAGGAATCAACCGCCTTCTGCCGTTCCTCCTTGCGACCCTGCTCCGCTTTCTGCTCGGCTTCCAAACGCGCCGCCGTGATCATGTTGTCCTTGAACACCTGCACTGCAGTTGCCATCGCGCCGACTTCGTCCTTGCGGCCCTGGGCCGGAACAATGGTATCGGTGTTGCCGCTTGCGAGCGTCTTCATCGCATCGCGGATCGCAAGCAGCGGCCGGATCACGCGCCGGCCGATCACAAGAATGCTGCCGATCGCAACGGCAACGGCCAGCGCTAGAAAGACAAGCTCAGCCGTCAGCGCCCGCAGCGCCTCGCCTTTGAGCGCCGCCGCCCGGTCGCTCGCCGCATCGAGCGCTGCAAGCACAACCTGCAGCAGCGATTCCGTCGCCGGCAGCGAACGGCTGGTCCATTCGGCCGGGGTCAGCGTCGGCTTCTCGCCCGCCACCATATGATTGAACACATCGTCGCGTGTCGAAAGGTAGGCTGGCGCAAAATAGACGTTCTTCGCCTTCTCGACCGCGGCCGCGTAATTCGCCGGCAATGCCCTACCAGCGCCGATTGCCTCAAGCGCCGACCACGCAATGCCGCTTTCGGCCTTCGCGCGCGCATAATCGGCAATACCGTTGGCGTCGACCTTGCCGGCGGTGAGGCCGTTCGACATGGCCACCGAGGCATCGCCCGCGGAGGCCCGCGCCATCCAGGCGAGCTGCTTCAGGGTCATCATCTCGTCGATGACCGTATCTTGCAGCTTCACCTCGGCAGCGAAGCGCGAGCCGAGCTCGTCGAGCGCGGCGGCGAGCTGCACCTCGAAGCTATCGTAATCCTTGGCGAGCGTGTCTCGCCGCGCCGCTTTCGGCTTGTCGATCGCCGCCGCCGTCTCGGCTTGCAACGAAGCGAGCTTCGCGCTCATTTCCTGGAGGCTCGCGAGCGCGGCCGCGCGGGCCGTGAAATCGACACCCGCCAGGTCCTCGAGCGTCGCCTTGAGCGGCGCCGCCTCTTCGTTGCGCGCAACCATAATCTGCTCGCGATCGGTGGCGCTGACCGGATTATCGGCTCGGAGCGCGCGCGCCGTGAAGGTGCGATCGCGCCGCATGCCGCTGAGCACCTGGAAGATCGAACCGGAAGCTCGGGTGAGAGCCGTCATGCGATTGGCGGCGGCATAACGGCCGTACGCATCCCAGGCCCCGAGGGTGAAACTGATCACGATCACCGCCGACAGGAGCGCGATGACGGATTTCAACAGAAGATTAACGGAGCAGCGGTTCAGCATTGCCTTCCCCAAAAATCGCGCGCGTCGTCGCGCGGAAGCCTCGCGCGGCCAAGCAGGAAACTCGGCGCGCCGATGACGGCTTTGGAATATTGGATGCCGCGGGCCGCGCCCGACATCCTACAGAAGTAGGATGAAGGGCGGCGGCTCGGTCAGGCGGCTGCTCGGTCAGGCGACGGCGCGTTGAGGTCGGCGCGGTCGTGCCGATACGGAAATTCGGTAGTGGGTCGGTTTGAATTTTAGGGCGCGCGAAGCCCGGTTTGCGTATCTGTCGCAGGGTGCCATATTCCAAATATGGCAGTTCTCAATTCTCCGCTCACACTCGGCGAGTTCAACTCCCTCCGGCAAATCTCCCTCCCGCTGGGGCGGATAATCCCCAATTCTCACAAGACGCTGCTCCTCAATCTCGGCTACGCCGTCGAGAGGTCTGGGCGATGGATTCTTACGCCCTTAGGGGAAGCACGGCTTGCGCTGGGCAAATAACGGCCTCTAAACGTCTGAAGCGCCCCGGCGACGCTATCCAGCTTATTGCGACCGGACAGGTTGATCGAAGCGTATGAGAGCGGTGGAGCCCAAGAGACGGAGCGCAAGTTCGGTGGCAAGCTCAGCGCGGCGCGGTTGAAAACCAGATGGCCGATGAATTAGGGCGCCGTCCAATTGGACGGCGCCCTCTACCGCATAGATATTCGCGGAACGACGCTATTTAAAGTCGAAGGTATCCATAAGATCGCCGATCGCCGGCCCGTTTGTCGGCTTGTAGGAATCAGTTCCGGTGACCGGGTCGGGCAGGTTGTCGCGGCTGCGGTCCGTCACTGGCGGCACCTTCCAGTTCGCCTCAATGAACTTCAAGATCGAGACGTGATCGGTGTAGCTGTGCGAGATGTGTCCGCCCTTGCTGTACGGCGAAACTACGATCATTGGAACGCGCGTTCCGTCGCCGAAGTAGTCGAGCTGCTGCACGTAACCCGAGTCGTAGTATCCACCGCCCTCGTCGAAGGTGACGAAAATCGCCGTACTGTCCCAGAGCTTCTTGTTAGCCATCGTCAGATCGACGATTTTCTTCACGAAGCCCTCGAAAAGATCGAGCTTCGATGAGGCCGGATGGCCATCGAGGTAACCATCCGGCTTGACGAATGACACCGCTGGCAGATCGCCATTCTGAAGGTCGTTGTATAAATCGGTCGTGTCCTGCAGCGCCATCTTCCGCTCGACCGGATTGGTCATAATCGAGGTCGAGTATTGGAAGAAATTGCAGATGTTGCAGTACGTATTGTCGGGCTTCACGTAGTTGTTGTAGGGATTGGCGAGATAGGCGTCGAACTGATCGCCGAAATAGGCGAACGAAATGCTCTTCGCCCACAAGTCATCGCCGATTGTTTGGATGCTCGACGGCGGAACCGTGAACACGGTGTTCTGCGGATTGGCGATATCGGCATAGGCGTTGGTGCCGTCGCCGTAATAGCCGGGATTATAGTTGTTGAGGAGATAATAATGCGCCGGGTCGCAATTCGTCTTAACGTTGATCTGGGTTAGATATGTGACGATCGCGCCCACGCCCGGCTGGCTGACGTCAGAGCAATTGGTGTAACTGCCGCCGCCATATGAGGCCGACCCATAAGAGCCGCCGCCATATCCATCCTCAGTGTACCAGTTGTTGTAGGGCGACAGAGGATTCGGATTTTCGATTTCGTCGACGGTTCCGGAATTGGGACCGGCCGACAGAAATCCCTGCGGCGGCTTCACGGGGTTGCCGTTACCGTCGCTGAACCAGACCGCGTCTCCGGTCCCGAGCATGATATGGTTGGCGCCGGTCCCGCCGTTGGCCGCCTGATGGTAGTTGTCGCTGAGCGAATAGGCGTCTGCGAGCGATTTCAAATAGGGCGCATCGCCTTGCTGAACGTTGTAGAAGCCCAGCGCGGCCGCGCCCTCTTGGTAGGTGAACGCCGCCGGCGGCGGTTTGCCGTTGCTGCCGGCGCCGACCGTCGCCTCGACCCAAGCGAACAGGTCGTTGGCGCATCCTACACCGGCAGTGCAGTCGAGCTGCTGCCACATCTGGTAGAAGCGATGCACGGGGCTTTCGGAGTAGGCGTCGTAAGGCACGCCCGGCGTTAGCTGGTACGGGCCCGCCGGCAGATGATTGACGTCGTGGCCATCATAGCTGATCCGGGTGTCGACTTGGCCATCGATCGAGGACGGAATTCCACCTGTCGTCAGATATTTGTAATAGCTCGACGACAGCCCGTTCTCGATTTTCTTAGCATCCGCGACCGACGAAAACGGCGCGTCGCCGTTAAGGATCCCGCCGCTCGGCGCGCGTGGCGCCGGCAAGTTCGGGTACGCCCCAGTCGAGGTCGGATTTATTTGGTAGGTCGTCGTATCCGTCGCTCGGTTCTGGGTAGCGGCCGAGTAATTCGGTCCCGGCGTGCCATCGGCATTGACGATGCCCTCCGATAGCAGGTTGAGGACGGTTTCACCTTTGTTGACCGGCTGGTAGGTCGCAAAGACGTGATCGAAGCTGCGGTTTTCGCCGATGATGACGATGACGTGCTTGATCGGCGTCGTTGTATTGCCGTCGTTGCCGCCGGCCGCCGCGGCGGCCAAAGGCGTCATCGTGGTGAACGCGAGCGCTAAGAGCGCGACACCACTCATCAAGCTGCGGGCATGGCGCGCGTCAGCCTGTCGTGCAACTCGCCGTCGCATAAATGACCTCCCAAGACTAAAAATTTTGATAGGAAAAAAAGCCTAGCGAACCCAGTTTGCGGCGGCGTGACACCATTATGGTAATTCGGCGGCGGGTTCCGCGGATCGGCAACGCGCAGCGCCGCGATCCGCTCAAGCCTTTCCGTGGGCACCATGCATGCCCTCGTCGCAGCGGCGTTGCCGGACCGGTCTCACGCGCTCGGCATCACGAAATTGCGCAACCGGCGCTTGAGCGCGGTGGCGGAAATTTTCATCGAGACGGCGCGCGGCGTGGCAAAAAGCACCGGCCACGCGAAAGAACCGTCAAAGGGCGGGCGCGCTGAAACCGCCGTTTAGGCGGTCGGCCCCGGTGCGGCCACGCGACGCTTCTCGGCCGCTCGAACGTAGAGATCTTCCACTTCGTCCTTGATGTGCTGCGGAATCATGTCGGCCGCCGTCGCCGCGCCGCGCACATAGGAACCGTCCTTCGCATAGCCCCAGGCATAGCCGCGGTCCCACGGAACCGGCAAATCGATGCATTGATTCTCGCGTGGATCGCGGAATGTATTGATCGGGTCCTCGCCGCGCTGCACGCGCTCGATTTGCTCGAACAACATCCGGCGATACATGACGACGCCACGATCGGTGGTGCCAAGGCTCTCTTGCGTCCGGTCCATGATGGGGCCTTGCGAGACCCACGCCATCACATCCTGCCCGGTCACCGATTGCAGCGCGGTGAACTTGCCGTCCTTGTCCACCATCTCGATTTCGCAGTACGGCACCGGATCCTGCTTCGGCACCTCGACGTTCGGCCCCGGATCGAAGCCACGGACGAACACTTCCATTGTGTTGTAATCGTCGATTGGCATTCGCCAGCCGAAGGTGTGCCGGCCACTGCCGGACGTGCAATGGATGTCGGGAAAGACGAGCGGCAATGATTCCGACCAGATATCGTCCTTTGCCTCCTGCCCTTCCAAGAGCCACCGGCGATCGAGGCCGTATTTCCCGACAGAGTAATCGTGCTTGATGACAGGGATCGAAAATCCATCGGCAAGGCGATGCAATCGCGTGTCGTTGCTCCCGGATTCCTTGAGCCGATGCTTGAAATATTGGCCATGGAGGAAAACGCCGTGCACCGGGTCGGGCGTGTTCTCCATGCATTGGAGCCAGTTGCACGGGATTTTGACGAAGCCGATGACGCGGTAAACATTGTCCCAGACGAGCCGGTCCCAGCGGGGTAGAAGCGGCGCTGGCTGCGGGCCAAGATAAGCGAAGACAAGCCCAGCGAGTTCCTCCACCGGGTAGGACGGGATCGTCACCTTGTCTTTGAAGTGGCTGCCGGCCGGCTCGCCCGGCTGATCCACGCATTGGCCGGTCGTGTCATAGGTCCAGCCGTGATACGGGCATTTAATCCCCTTTTCGGTGACAAAGGCGCAATCGAGCTTCACCAGCCGATGTTGGCAGCGATCGCCGACCAACCCCATGCGGCCTTGCTCGTCGACAAACAGAACGAGATCCTCGCCGAAAAGCCGGACCGGCATCACCTTGCGCTCGAGCAATTGCGCTTTCGCGGCGACGGGGTGCCAATAGCGTCGCATCAACGCCCCCATCGGCGTGCCCGGGCCGACGCGGGTCAGTTTTTCGTTTTGCTCTTGCGTCAGCATGGCCGAACGTTCCTCTGTTGGGATTCCTCAACAACGGACACAGTAGCGAATTGGCTCGACATAAGAACTGTCGATAGAACTGTCAATTTCGAAAGGGGGATATAGGCTCATTGCTCTGCTCGATGAACCACATCGAGGGCCGCATCGAGAAGGTCGGGCGCCTCACCCGCCCGACGCAGCGGTCCCATCATCGAATAGTTCATCGACTGCGAGGAACGTGGAGTCCATTGTTCCTCATCACTTCCGAATGAAGCTCACGGTGGAATGCAATAAGTCTCCACGATCCGCGCGCTAGTTTTCATCGACTGGGCCGCAGCCGAGAGCGAAACGGGGGGCGTGACAAGGTTGCGGACCGGCACCGGC
This sequence comes from Allostellaceae bacterium, assembly GCA_035552195.1. GTDB lineage: Bacteria > Pseudomonadota > Alphaproteobacteria > ATCC43930 > CGMCC-115725 > CAIKMD01. Next base: position 24,161 of record DASZLU010000100.1, read on the forward strand.
TCGACCCGCGCCAAGCCATCGAGTTGCTGTGCGACACCGCGTAAAATTTCGGGAGCGACCGTATAGTCTCTGCCGCGGCGCACGGACGCGGCAACGATAATGCCGACCACATTTCCTTTCTCGTCGATGACAGGGCCGCCGCTGATCCCGGCGATCGAGTCCAGCTCATCCGGAAAGCGGCTGGTCTCCGTCCAGGCGAGAACCGGCGCCGAGCCACTCAGGAAGCCGCCGAGCTTCAACCGCGTACGGCCGAGATAAGCCCCAGCCGTTCCGCCCAAGACGCCTTGGGGGAAGCCGAACGCGTAGGCCGCGTCATCCTCTTGGACGTCCCCGGTCTCGATGGGAAGCGCGGGAACCTCGGGAACCTGCGCCCGAACGACCGCAAGATCGGCATTTTCATCGGTATATTTGAGCTGGGCGGCGACATTCTTGCCGGCGACGATCATGATGATGTTTGCGCATTCGGCGTTGAGGACGTGCCGCGCCGACATCCAAAAATCGTTGCCGAGATAGAAGGACGTGCCGCGCTCGGTGAAGCCTTTCGGGATTTTGTCGGTCGTGATATCGACCGACGGCAGATCGGCGCTCGGCACCATCGAGTGCGGGATCATTTGCGAGAGCGCGCGGCCGCGCCCGATCAACCGGTCCGAGGGTAAATAGACGCTCGCCGCGCACGCAACGAGCATCAGCAGGACGCTGCAGAACCCTACCCTGTCCGCCCCGTTCATCGCGAAGACGCCTCGTCAGCCGGCCAGTGCGGCGGCCGTAAGCAGACCCGTCACCACTTGTCCGCACGCATAAAGGACTGCCGGCGCGGTTTCGCCGCTGATGACGCGCTGACGAATATCGGGCACCACCCGCCGCATGCAAAAGATCGCGACGAACTGCAGAATGACAGTGATGCAGCCCCAGAGAAGGATATCGGGGACGTTGACGCTGTTCGCCATCATGGCGCATAGCGGAATTGCCAACGCCAGCATCTGACCACCAAAAGCGATCGCGGCGGCCATGTTCCCCTGACGCAGCAACTCGAGCTCGCGACAATGCGCGAAACGCAAATAGAGCCAGAGACCCGCAAGGAGGAGACCCGTCGTTAGCGTCAGATGGACGAGGAGGATCGGAAACCCGACCAGGACACTATGCCATGCCGCGTTCACGAAACCCTCTTTTCATCCGACGATGGAACGGTGGTGCTCTTCCCTGCGGGAAGCTTCAAATGTGCCGAGGCGTTATTTCGACTTTTGCTGCGGCTGGGTCGGGTTGACCTTCGTCTGGTCTCCCGTCGAGTAGCTCGCGCAGCCCGTCTTGCTGTCGCAATTCGACTGGGCCGGGTTCGTGCCGCTCTGGTTATAAGGTGCGTTGGAGTTGCCCTGCTGCATCGGGTTTTGGCTCGTGACGTTCCCGGTCGCGTAATTGGCGCAACCCGTCTTGCTATCGCAATTCGACTTGGCCGGGCTTAGATCGCTCTGCGCGTGCCCCACTCCGGCGGACAACAGCCCGACCATGACGACCGCGCAAATTCCTGAATACGACAACACGTTTGCCATTCTTCGTCTCCTTGAGGTCTCCGTCCCGAAGGGGTTCGCGCATGTCGCTGGGACTCTAAGCGGCGAGCGCGCTTCTTGTCGCATTACGATCGGCACGCCTTTCGCGTCGGCAAGCTCAAGAGCCGCTTGTCTCGGCCGCAACGATCGTTACCCCCGATAAATCGTCTCCACCCATTCGGAAGTTTTGAACGAAGCGGCGGCGATTTGTCCTATTTCGTCGTTAAATGTCCTCTTAGTTGGAGCATCCAACGATAGGCGGTCCCGACCCGAAATCCGGGCGTCAGGCTACTCGACATGGGCCTCTTTTTTGAGTCCGACTGCCCTTGCCGACGACAACTATCCTAAGAAAACGGGCTTATGATTGCATCGTCGCCTTGCGTTGTCTAGTCCGGCGCAATGCGCGAGCGAAGCTCTGGTCGTTGGGCGCCGTCTCCCGTACCAGACATCGACTGAGCCCTGTTTCCGGCAGTGGAGTTGTACGTGGCATCGATCGTGAGGAAATGATAACGGAGACGTCGCCAGGGCCGCTCTACAGGTCGGCAATTCTCGGTCGCTCGACGGTTTCCATGAACGATTAGGCGAAAAGATTGACCAAGAATCCAGTCGTTATCATCGCGGGCGCCGGCATCGCCGGCCTCTGCACGGCACTGGTGCTGCGCAAGCACGGGATCGATGTGCGCGTCATCGAACAGGCCGCGGAGCTCACCGAAATCGGCGCCGGCATCCAGATCAGCGCCAACGGCATGCGCGTGTTGCGCTGGCTCGGCCTCGAAGCGGAGATGCGCGCCCAGGCCTGCAATCCGCGCTTCTTCCGCGCCGTCGATTGGCGCGATGGCCGCGCGCTGCACACGATCGCTTATCGCGAGGACCATTATCAGATCCATCGCGCCGATTTGCTGAGCGTCCTCAAGAGCCATCTGCCCGAGGGTATCGTGCAGCTCAACGAGCGCGTGACCGGCATCGCCCAGACCGCTTCGGCCGTTTCGGTCACAACCGGCCGCGCAACCTATGAAGCGGATGCGCTGATCGGGGCTGACGGCATTCACTCGACCGTCCGCGCGGCGCTCTTCGGCGGCGATCAACCGCGCTTTGCCGGCCAGATCGCCTGGCGCTTCGTCGTCGACAGCGACAAGCTGGCCGAAGTGCCCGAGCCCCTCACATGGCACGGTCCCAATGGCCATGTCGTCATGTATCCCGTCTCGGCCGGACGGCGCGTCAACGTCGTCGCCTATGTCGAAAGCGAGCATTGGTTCGAGGAATCCTGGCATTTGCGCGCAACGCATGACGAAGTCCATCGCGCTTATCCCGGCTGGGATCCGCTGATCCACGAACTGATCGACAAGACCGAGCTCATCAACAAATGGGCGATGTTCGCCCGCGATCCACTGCCGCGCTGGACCGAGAACCGGGTCGCGGTCATGGGCGACGCCGCTCATCCGATGCTGCCGTTTCTCGCGCAAGGCGCCGTGATGGCGATCGAGGATTCCTACGCGCTCGGGACGCTGCTGGCGAAATTGCCGGCGCCGGACGCGCTTAAAAAATACGAGCAGCTGCGCCTGCCGCGCGCCAACGCGGTCCAATTCGCGGCGCGCTCACGGCAAGCGATGATGGAGTCCGCCGGCGACGCGAGCGGCAGCGACGCCCCCATCACCAATGTCGAACAGATTTACGCCTTCGATATCGTTGCGCAGGTCGCGCAGGCTCTCGATCGCCACGCCGACAAAGAATGACGGTGCCGCTGGCCGCGGGGATGGTAAGGAAGCGCGCGACAACTCTGCGGCCAGGCCGTTGTATTGCCGGGCGAAGATGCCGAAAATACGCACATAAGGCGCAATCCAGGGAATGATTCGATGATCGGGAAAACTCAACGCAATGCCTTCGGTGTGATTACCGCAATCGCCCTTTCCATGACGACACCGGCTTTTGCGGACACGACGCTCACCGTCGGCAAGGCCAATGCGACGTCGGACGCGATCATCCCGGTGAATGTCGGCGACCAGCTCGGCATTTTCAAAAAGCACGGGCTCGATCTGAAAATCATCGATTTCGGCGGCGGCGGCAAATCGGCACAAGCCATGGCCGCGGGCGCGATCGACATCGAGGACGGCGCCGGGACGGAGATGGCGTTCATCGTGAAGGGCGACCCGATGTTGGCCGTCTGTGAAAGCACGGCGCCGGCGCCGTTCATGGCGATCGGCGTGCCGTGGGATTCGCCGGTCCACTCGCTCAAAGATCTCAAGGGCAAGACCATCGGCGTCTCGTCGCCCGGCTCGTTCAGCGATTGGCTCGCCCATGAATTGTCGCGCAAGGAAGGTTGGGGCGACGATGGGGTCAAGACCGTCGGCATCGGCGGCGCCACCGCCGCGACGATCTCCGCCTTCAAGACACATCAGATCGATGCCGAAATCGGCGGCGCCTCGCAATTCTTCGCCTTCGAGCAGGATAAAGAGGGCCGTTTGCTGACTTCGGTCTCGGCCTACGAAGGCAATGTCGCTTCGGGAATGCTCTTTGCCTCGAACAAGTTGATCGCCGACAACCCCGCCGCGATCCGGGCGTTCGTCGCCGGCTGGATCGAGACCGTCGATTATATGCGCGGGCATAAAGCCGAGACGGTGAAGATCGAAAGCGGCATCACGCATTTCAACCAAGAGGTCATGGCCAAGGAATACGATCTCGTCATCGGCATGTTCACCAAATCATGCGCATTCGACGCGGATTCATTGAAAACCCTGCAGCGCTCGTTCGTCGACCTGAAGCTGCTCGATACCGAGCCCGATATGGCGAAGCTCTACACCGAGACTTATCTGCCCAAGTAAGTCGGGGCGCGAGTCTGAACTCGCGCTCGCCGCCAAAGCGATTTAGACTGGGCCAAATCGGTCCCAGCCGCGGCAGGAGCTGTCTCATGCATATCATCGATTCGCATTTCCATTGGTGGCCGCGTTCGATCTTCGAATCGCTGATGAAGCGCAAGGACTTCCCGCGCGCCGACCATAACAAGCGCGGCGGCTACACGTTCTGGGGCCCCACGGGTCGGGAAGAGACCTATTTCGGCAGCTGGCGCGAATGGCACGATATCGACGACCAGCTCGCTCATATGGATAGCCTCGGCCATCAGATCGACGTCGTCTGCTCGATCGGTCCGTTCTCGGTCGTGTTCTCCTACATGGACAAGATCATGGGCCGCGATTACGCGACCCACTGGAACGAGGAAATGGCCCGGGCTCAGCAGAGCCATCCGGGCCGCGTCTGGGCGAGCGCTGCGGTGCCGCTGGTCGACACGCAGACCGCAATCGACGTGGTCGACCACGCGATCAACAAGCTTGGCCTCATGGGCATCAACCTGCCGAGCAGCGTCGGCGACGATGCGCGTATCGACGCCGAACGGCTCGAGCCCTTCTACGATTACGTCGAGAAGCTCGGCGTACCGCTGTTCCTCCATCCGACCGACGCCGTCTTCCAGGAGATGCTGGGCGACGGCTATGACGGTGCCCTCTTTCGCTCGCTGGGCCGCGTCGTCGAAGTGAGCACCGCCGCGATGCGTCTGATCTTCTCCGGCATCATGGAGCGGCATCCCAACCTCAAGCTCGTCATGTCGCATACCGGCGGCGCGCTGCCCTACCAATCCGGCCGCATGGACAAGAACGGCAAGGGCGCGAAGCTGCCGCATCCGCCGAGCGAGTACATCCATCGCTTTTATACCGACACCGTGACCCCGCACACGCAGGGCATGAAGTGGGCGATCGAGTATTTCGGCGTCGATCGGGTGATGTACGGTACCGATTATCCGTGCTGGGATCCGGCGACGTGCCTGGAACTCTTCAACGAGATGAAACTGTCGGCCGAAGATCAGCACAAGATCTTCTACGCCAACGCACGGCGTATCCTCGATTTGAAGGACCCGGCGCCCGAAAACGCCGCTGCCGCGCGCGCGATGGCGCCGGCGAAGTAACAAGAGCTCCGATCGCCTTCGTCACGGCGCCCATTCGGGCGCCGTGACTTTTCAGCCGTGTGCCCATCATGGCGCGTCGCCGTCAAAGCGATCGTCGCGCCGGGAACCATTCTCTATGATCGGTCGCGTCGTTCCGTCGGACGGCGCACAATATCCCGGGCTACGGGCGTTTCGCGTTGAGGGAGGATCGAGATGAATTTCGAACCGTTGATGGCCACCAGCACCGGAAGCTTCCCGCGGCCCCGTTGGCTCGCCGTGACCGAGGGTAGCCACGCGCACACCCGCTTTGAAGGCAGTGTTCGACGCGAAGCCGAGGAAGATGCGACCCGCCTCGTTCTCCGCGAGCAGCAGGAAATCGGCCTCGACATCGTGACCGATGGCGAATTGCGGCGCGAGAATTTCATCTATCAGGCGCTCGGCACCTGGGATGGCGTAGATCTGGTCAACAAGGCGACGAAAGCGATCTATCGCAATCGCCAGGCGCCGCGACAGGTGCCGCGCATCACCGGCAAGATTCATCGCCGCTCCGCGGGCGCCGTCGAAGACGTCCGCTTCGCCAAGACCCAGACGCAATTGCCGCTCAAAACCGCCGTCGTCGGCCCTATGACGGTCGTCGATTCGACGATCGACGAGTTTTATAAGGACGAGGCCGCGTTGGCGATGGATGCGGCCGCGGCGATCAATGCCGAGCTGCTCGATCTCCAGGCCGCCGGTTGCGACATGCTGCAGCTCGATGAGCCGGCGATGACGCGCTATCACGACAAGCTACGCGCCTATGGCGCGAAAGCTCTGGATCGCTGCCTCGAAGGCGTGACCGTGCCGACGCTGGTGCATCTGTGCTACGGCTATCCGCTCGGCCAGGAATCGCAGCACCACTTCACCTATCCGCCGGTGTTCGAGGCGTTGCTGGCGACGCGGATCAGCGGCTTCACGGTCGAATTCGCGCGCAGCCATTACGATCCCGCCGTGCTCGCACCATGCCGCGACCGGCTGGTGATGTTCGGCTGCATCGATCCCGCGAACACGCCGCCCCCTTCCGTCGAGGACGTCAAAGCGCTCGTCCGCCGCGCCCTCAAATATGTGGATCCGCGACGGCTGATGCTGGCACCGGATTGCGGACTCGTGACGCTGAGCCGTGCGCTGGCCCGTCAAAAGCTCGACGTCATGGTGCAAGCCGCCCGCGAGCTGCGGCGCGAGCTTTGACGCCGCTCCCAACGGCGGATAGGTCAGCTCGGCGATATCGACGCCGCCTGAGGCCAGGGCGGTCAACTCGACAGGCGAGTTCGCGAAATGGATCGGCTCGATCGTATAGCTCTGCCCGTAATGATGGAGCAGATCCTTCTTCGCGAGAATATATCCGCCGAGCGAACCCGGAATGGTCGCCCAACCGACGCGAATGGTCACCGGATCGGCGACCGCCGAAGAGATCAGCCCCCATCCGACCACCAAGCCGGCCGCCAGAATTGTCAGCGATCGCATTTTTCCTCCGCCGAGCTGTTGCGGCTACCCTTATGACCGGGATTGGCCGCTTATAAACCGAGCAACGCCTTCGCCATGATCGTCGTTTGGATCTCGGTCGACCCGCCGAAGATCGTGTAAGCGCGATAGTTCAGGTAGCGCGGCGTCACCGCAAGGATTTCCTCCTCCTCGGTCGGCAATTGCAGCGTCTCGTAAAGTGGCCGCGCCGCGAGCCATTTGAGCGCTTCTTCGCCGACGGCATCCATCGCCAGTTCCGCGATCTGTTGACGTATCTGACTCCAGCGCAGCTTGAGGAGCGACGAGATTGGACCGGGATTGCCGCCCGACTGCAGCTTGGACAAGACGGAGATATCGATCATCTCCATCGCGTCGAGATCGATGCCGAGTTCGGCCAGCCGGATCGCGATGTCGCGATCGCTCGGGCAGAGTCGTTTCACCTGCTCGACCAGCCGGGTGAACTGCGCCCGCACGCGACCCGCGACAAGGCTGCCGCCGCGCTCGAACTCCAACAGATATTTGGCGCAATCCCAGCCTTTGTTCTCCTCGCCGACGCGATTGGATTTCGGCACACGCACGTTGTCGAAAAAGACTTCGTTGAACTCGTGATCGCCGCCATTGCCGACGATCGGGCGCACGGTGATGCCGGGCGTATCCATGTCGATGAGCAGGAAGGTAATACCTTCCTGGCGCTTGCCCTCGCTCGAGGTGCGCACGAGCGCGAAGATACGGTTCGATTTATGCGCCTGGGTCGTCCAGATCTTCTGGCCGTTGACGATGTAATGGTCGCCGTCGGACTCCGCCTTGGTCTTGAGCGAAGCGAGATCAGAACCCGCGCCGGGCTCCGAATACCCCTGTGCCCAATGATCGTCGCCGGCCGCGATGCGCGGCAGGTAGAAATCCTTTTGATCCTGACGCCCGAACTTCATCAAGACGGGCGCCAGCATCACGCGTCCTGCCCCGTTATACATGGGTGCGTCGCAGCGCGCGCATTCCGTATCGAAGATGTAGCGCTGGACGGCAGTCCAGCCGGGCCCGCCGTATTCCTTCGGCCAATTGAAGACCGACCACCCCTTCTTATGCAGCGCCTTGTGGAAGTCGAGCGCGATTTCCGGCTCGGTCAGAAACGCCGTCGTCAGCGCGACCTTGCGCTGCACGCTGGGCGGGACGTTGGCATCGAGGAAGCGCCGCACGTCATCGCGAAAGGCGATATCCTCCGGGGCGATCGTCAGGTCCATAGCGCGCTAACCCTCCGCCGCCGCTTCGAGAAGTGGACCTTGCCGCGCCACGTCCGGATTCGCGATCATGGCGGCGTAGCGATTGAGATGGTCGCGAGTGCTGCCGAAGAGAATTTCATAAGCCATCAGGCGTTTGGCGTAGCCGCCGATCGGCAGTTCGTCGGTCGTGCCGATCGCGCCGTGAAGCTGGATCGCCTCTTGGCCGATGGAACGCGCCGCCCGTCCGATTTTCGCCTTGGCGCCCGAACAGGCACGAGCGCGCCGGTCGGCCGGCCCGTCGAGGCTGAGCGTGGCGAAGAGGGACGAAGCCCGCGCTTCTTCCTCTTTCACCTTCATGCCGACCATACGATGCTGCAGGACCTGAAACTTGGCGAGCGGCTGGCCGAACTGAACGCGGGTCTTGGTGTATTCGACTGTCGCCGCGACCAGGGCGGTCATGGCGCCCACCGCGTCGGCCGAGATCGCAGCGATGCCGCGATCGGTGATTTCCTCGATCGCATCGGCGGCGTCCTCATCCGCGCCAAGCAGCGAACTGGCCGGCACGGCGACGTTATTCAGCTCGATATCGGCAGCCCGCCCGCCATCGATCGTGCGGTAAGCGCGCAACGTGAGACCGGTCGCTTTCGCAGGCACGCTAAAGACGCCCACGCCCGCTTCGGTCTTGGCCGCGACAAGCAAGATCTCGGCCATGGGCGCGCCTAGCACCATTTTCTTCGCGCCCGTGAGGACGAAACCCGTCGCGGCTCTTGTCGCCCGCGTTTCCTCAGAGCGATCGGCAATCGCGAAAGCCAGGCGCGACGTGCCCTCGATCACCGGCCCCAGCAGGGTCCGACGCTGATCGGCGTCTGCCAATTTTGCGACAATGCCGCCGCCGAGCACGATCGTCGACAGATAGGGCGCGAGCACCAAATGCCGCGCAAAGGCCTCCATCAAGATGGAGACCTCAACCGCACTTGCGCCGACGCCGCCGTCGTCTTCGGCAAACGGCAGACCAAGCCAACCGAGCTTGGCGAACTCGGTCCAGAGCGCCGGGCTCCAGCCCGCGCCCGCGGCGGTCTTCTGATGGAGCGCATAGCCGCAATGGCTGGCGAGGAATTTATCGACGCTGTCGCGCAGGATGATCTGTTCGGTATCGTAGGAAAGATCCATGTCGCCCCTCGTTTCGGTCGGCTCGCGTCGCGCCCGCAAGCATCCAGTACCGCTTTCTTGAAAGTCTAATATCAGGTCGCCTGATAAACCATTGAACGGACTTGAGACAGGCGCCGCGGCCTGCCACCGCGCCTATTTGCCCACGCGCGCGCGCGCCGGCGGCAGAGGGTCCGCGTCGTTCGCCACCTCTCCCACCCCGCCACGCGTCGTGTTCTCGATCACGATCTGCAGAAGCTCGCGGAAGAGAGCGTGATGCGCCGTGTTGATGCCGGCAAAAACCAAGGGTTCGATTTCGTCGATCTTGCGGTCGCATAGATCCAAAATCTTGTGGCCTTGACGCGTCAAAGAGACCAGCAGTTGCTTCTTATTTTCTCGGCCTTTTTCGCGTGTCAGGAAACCGCGCTTCTCGAGATTAGTGATCGTCTCGTACATGGTTTGGGGCGAGACCCGGTGCGCGCGCGCCAATTTCGCCGACGACATCACCTCATGGCCTCTGATCCGGCTCATGCAGGTGTACTGCGTGACCGTGATTTCGAGAGGCCGCAGAATCCTCTCCATCTGTATGTTCACCGCCGCGTTGACGCGATTGATCAGATAGAAGGTGCGCGTTGGGCGCTGCATCCGGGCTTTCCTAGCGATGACTATTGACCCTGTCTCAGGACCCCTGATAATGATTATCGATATATCCGAGAACAAAGTCTACGTCGACATTCCGATAAGGGAGGACTGACATGGCAGACGCCAAGATCATCGCCACGCATGAGGCGAAGCGGAAGACCGTAAAAGTCGAATTCGAGGAAAACGGGATCGCCTGGGTGATCCTCAATCGCCCCGAGAAGCGCAACGCCATGAGCCCGGCGCTCAACGACGACATGGTTGATGTGCTCGAGATGCTCGAATACGACGACCGCGCCAAGGTGCTGGTCTTGACCGGCGCCGGCGAAGCCTGGACCGCCGGCATGGATTTGCGCGAATTCTTCCGCGCCCTCGATAAAGAAACGCCGGCGGAGCAAGCCCGCCAGCGCCGCTCGAGCGAAGTCTGGCAGTTCCGCCAACTGCGCAACTATCCGAAGCCGACCATCGCGATGGTCAACGGCTGGTGCTTCGGCGGCGCGTTTACGCCGCTCGCCTGTTGCGACCTTGCCGTTGCCGCCGACGAAGCCGTGTTCGGCGTTTCCGAGATCAACTGGGGCATTCTGCCTGGCGGCGTGGTCACCAAGGCCTTGCAGGTCCTGATGAACAATCGCGATGCGCGCTGGTACATCCTCACCGGCGAGACCTTCACCGGCAAGGAAGCCGCGCGCATGGGTGTGGTCAACCGCTCCTATCCCGCGGCAAGCCTGAAGGAAGAGACGCGCAAGCTCTGCGAGATCGTACTGAAGAAAGGTCCAGCCACCTATTATCAATGCAAGGTCGCGTTCAACTACGTCGATTCGATGGATTGGGATCTGGCGAATGAGTGGCTGCGCGGCCGCTCGATGACGCTGCGCATGACCGACAAGGAGAACATCCGCGACCGCGCGCTGACGAGCTTCCTCGATAAGAAGGAATATCGCCCCGGTCTCGGCATGTTCGACCGTGACAACAAGTAAGGCCTCGCAGGCGATTTCGCGGCCGCAAGTCACGCGGCTTCTCAAACCGAAATCGATCGCGGTCATCGGCGTGTCCGAGCGGCCTGGCAGCGCGGGCCGCAACTGCGTCTCGACGCTCGATGCCATGGGCTACAAAGGCGAGATCCATCTCGTCAGCCGCGGCCTCACCGAACTCGACGGCCGCAAGGCCGTCGCGTCGGTGAGCGATTTGCCGGATGGCATCGACCTCGCGGTCCTGACCTTGCCGGGCGCCGGCATCGTCGAAGCGGTCGAAGTCCTCGCGCCCAAAAAGCTCGGCGGCATCATGTGTTTCGCCTCGGGCTTTGCGGAGATGAGCGCGAGCGGTGCAGCCGCGCAAGATCGCCTCACCGAGATCGCGCACCGGCACGATATCGCCTTCGCCGGGCCGAATTGCCTTGGCTATACCAATCTCGTCGACGGCCATCAGGTCACGTTTTCTCTTGTGCGCACGCCCGCAACGCTGGCGACGGATCTGAAGGTCGACATCATTTGCCAATCGGGCGGCATGGCCGGCGTGCTGCGGATCGCGGCGGCGGCCGAAGGCATCGGCATCTGCTATTCGATCACGACCGGCAACGAAGCCGTGCTCGGCATCGAAGATTACATGCCCTTCGCGATCGAGAACGAGCAAAGCCGCGCCGTCGTCATGCTGGCCGAGATCATCCGGCGGCCCGGGGAATTCCTCAAACACGCCGCAGCGGCGCGCGCCAAGAAAAAGCCGATCGTCCTGCTGCATCTCTCGCGCAGCCAGCAATCGCGCGAAGCGGCGAAGACCCATACCGGCGCGCTGGCCGGCGATTACGATATCATGGCGAGTTTCGTTCGCTCGCGCGATGTCGTGCTGGTCGAGAGTCTGGACGAGTTGATGGACGTGATGGTGACGCTCACCCATTATCCGGCGCCGCCGAAAGGCGCGCTGGGCGTCGTCACCGATTCGGGTGCGTGCAAAGGCTTCAGCCTCGACTATGCCGATTTCGTCGGCCTGCCGGTCGCCGACCTCACGAAAGAGACGCGCGCCCGGCTGCGCGCGGCGGTTCCCGAGTTCGTCGAGGCGACCAATCCGGTGGACGTCACCGCGCAAGCGATGTTCGATCCCGGTCTCTACACCAGATCCATCGACGCCTTGATGCGGGACGACCGTGTCGGCAGTGTCGTGGCGGCGATCATCTCGGGAAACCCCGAGGTGGGCCTACTGCGTTCCGGCTTCATCGCCGACGGCAAGGTCGAGAACGGCAAGCCGCTGCTCTGCGCCTTCATGGGCGGCGATCAAGCTATCGATCCGCAGGTAAAGCCCAAGCTCGCGCAAAAAGGCATTCCCTTCTTCCGCTCGCCGGAGCGCGCGATCCGTGCCCTCGCGCGGGCCAGCCAGTACGGCGACGCGCTGCGCAAAGGCGCGCGTCGCAAAGCGAGCATCAAAGTGCCCGCCGCGAAAATGCCGGCCGGCGGCGGCGCCCTGACCGAAATCGAAGGAAAAGCCGCCCTTAAGGCGGCCGGCATTCCGGTGCCGAAAGGCGCTCTCGCCAAAACCTTGTCCGAGGCCAAGGCGATCGCGAGCAAGATCAAATATCCCGTCGTCCTCAAAGCGCAGGCGGCGGCGCTCACCCATAAGAGCGATGCGGGCGGCGTCGCGATCAACATCAAGAACGCGACCGAACTCGGCGATGCCTGGAAAGCGATGCAGCGGGACGTGAAGAAAGCGCGTCCCGATCTGACGCTCGATGGCATCCTGGTCGAGAAGATGGGGCAGAAGGGAGTGGAAATCGTCATCGGCGCAAGGCGCGACGCCGCGTGGGGCCCGACCTTGATGATCGGCTTGGGTGGCGTCTTCACCGAGGCGTTGAAAGACGTGCGCTTCCTGCCCGCCGATTCACACCCGTCGGTCATCGCGCAAGAGATCAGGCAATTGCGCGGCGCGAAGTTGCTCGGTGCGTTCCGGGGCGAGAAGCCGCGCGACGTCGCGGCGCTCGCCGATGCCGCCGCGCGCGTCGGCGCTCTCATGCTCGCCACGCCAGGACTCACCGATATCGACGTGAACCCGGTGATTGTCTTTGCCGACGGCGAGGGCGTTGTCGCCGTCGATGCTCTTCTCGTCGGCCACGAAAGCTAACCCGCGGGACATCATGATCGCCGGAGGGACCGCGTAACAAAATTCAACAAGGCGTGCGGGAGGACAGGATGAAGCGTTCGTTTCCAATCACCGTAATGCCGGCTGCGTTAGCCGTGTTGATTGCCTTGGGATCCGGTCCGGCAAGCGCCGGACAATACGATACCGGCGCCAGCGATACCTCGATCAAGATCGGCCAGACTTATCCCTATAGCGGCACCGGCTCGGGTGCTTCGTCGGGCGCACGCGCCATGGTGGCCTATTTCGCAATGCTGAACGAGCGTGGCGGCATCAACGGCCGGAAGATCGATTTCGACAGCCTCGACGACGGCTACAGCCCACCCAAGACGGTGGAGCAAACACGGCGTCTGGTCGAATCAGACGGAGTCCTCATGATCTTTGCCTCGCTCGGGACACCGACGAGCGAAGCGGCAAGGGCTTATCTCAACACGAAGAAGGTGCCGCAACTCTTCCTCATCACCGGCGCCAGCAGCGTGGTCGATCCGCAACGCTTTCCGTGGACGATGGCCGGAATCCCAAGCTATGCGGCCGAGGGCCGCATCTTCGCGAAATATCTCCTCGCCGAAAAACCCGACGCCAAGGTCGCCATTCTTTACCAGGACGACGATTTCGGACGCGACCACCTCGATGCGTTCATCGGCCAGCTTGGCGATCGCGCGGCGAAGATGGTCGTCGCCAAGGCGTCGTATCAGATCACCGATCCGACGCTCTCCTCGCAGATGATCACGCTGAAAGGCTCGGGCGCGGATACAATCTATCTGATCGCGCAAGGGCGCGCCGCTCCGCAATCGGTTACCGCCGTTCGCGCGCTCGGCTGGAATCCACTGGTGTTATTGTCGTCGGTCTCGACCTCGAAAGGCATTATCGGCTCGGTCGGCGACGAAGCGCTCAAGGGCGTCATTTCCGGCGGTTATATGAAGGACCCCACCGATCCGGCGCTGGCGAACGACCCGGCCATCAAGGACTACCTCGCCTGGCTCGACAAATACGCGCCGGCCAACGACAAGGAGGCCGATCGATCCGCACCGGTCGGCTATGTGTTGGCACAGCTTATGACGGAGGTGCTGCGACGCTGCGGCGACGAGCTGACGCGCGCCAATGTGCTGAAGCAGGCGACAAACCTTCAGGATTTCACGATGCCGATGCTGCTGCCCGGCCTCACCATCAACACCAGCGCCACCAATTACTTTCCGTTCGGCGGCATGCAGATGGAACGCTATGACGGCGCGCGCTGGGTACCATTCGGCAAACCGATCAACGGATAAACCGATCTCGTCGAGTCGGCCGCGAGGCGAGTCGCACGCGTGTTGGCCGATCGGAGGCTCGACTTTCGTTCAGCGCGCCTATAGCTTGTCCCGAGCGGCCACATGTCGGTTTGATTTCTGGCTGGGTATGGGAATTCTCGACAATCTCATTGTTCGCGACAGCCAGCCGGCAACGAGCGCCGGTTCGGGCCTCTCATGCGCCATCGAGCACCAGGACACGTTCGCCGCCATTCTGAAACAGTTATCGACTCTCATCGAGTCGCGTGAAGATGAAATCAGACGACTCGAGCAGCGGCTCGAAGCGGCCGCGGCGCGCGAGGCTATTTGGACGACCGTGCTCGAGTGGTATGCCGCGGGCCCTTTCGGACAACGCGCCGCTGACGCCGTCGCACAATCCCCGTCGGGCGATGCGGCGTGCATCCGGCGCGAACGTGAGATGCTGATCGCGCCGTTGTTGCGCTCCGCCGGCGCCGCACGCGATGGCTCTCACGTCAAAATCTGCTTCCGTGACGAGGCAGAGGCGAAAGCCTTCCGTAAGGCGCTGGAGCAGTTCGTCCCGACGAAGCCATATTTCGGGACGGTGTGGTAACAACTCGGCTGAAGCCCACGCCGCCGCCGGTTGCTCAGCCGGCCGCTTTCTTCCGATTGGCCTCGAGCCGCGCATCGACCAGCGCGACTTGTGCGTCGATCGCTGCATTGCTCTTGCCTTTTTGCCGCGCGATGAGCTGCACCAGCTTGTCGGCGCGCTCGATATAAGGCGCGCCGTTTTGCAGCGCCCGCGCCGCCGAGGCCGGCCGCGACAAGCTCTGCGCCGCCGCGGCGTATTTCTCGAACGGCACGAGATCGGCCGGGTTTGCGCCGAGCTCGACGCACAGGTCGAAGACGAAATTGTAGACCGCGCGTGCCTCGTCGGGATTGCTGTTAACCGCCTCTTGCGCCGTGCGCATGCCGTCCTTGGTGATGCAGCGATAATTGCCGGCGAGCAGCATCGACCATTTGGCCAGCGGCACGAAGATCGAGTCATAGGTCTTGAGCTTCACCGGCAGCTCGATCTTGCCGTCCGCCGTATCGAAACGCGCCGCATCGACATCTTTCTCGAGATTGCGGACGATCTGCGTATCGGCATCGCCGGCGAAGCGCGCGCATTTGAAATTCGTTGGCAAGGTGACCAGCAACTCATTCATCTTGCCGTCGGGCGGGCGGATCGCTTGCGGATCGGGGCTGTTGAGCGTGATCTTCTCGGGCAAAACCGAATCCCAGACGCGCGGATCGGTGAAGGCCGGCTCCAACGCTTTGTAATCGAGGCCGGGAATGCGTTTCAGGTAAGCGAGCGGCGGCATGTTCATGATCGACATGCAGGGGACGCGCGACTTGCCGACGGCATCGAGCAGCTCGCGCACGCCGGGCGAGCGGTATTGCGGTTCCTGCATGCAGAGACCGACGAGATCGTAAGCCTTCGGATCGACGCCTTCCGCCGGACCCGCCGTCACCTTGCCGGGCAGCTTGCGCGATTCCAGCAGCACCGGCTCTTTGCGGCCGCGCACCGGCAAGGTCACCTTGAACCCTTCCGTGTTGATGAGATCGGCTTCGGCAGGCAGGCAGACGAGATGGATCGAATGACCGCCGAAGAGCAGCTTCGATGCGAGCAGCGATCCGTAGGACGCGCCCATCAGCAATATCTTATAGGCCGGCATATCGATCCTCCCTTCGTTCGTGAGACATCCCCATAGTATTCCCTATGGCTTTCCGAGAACAGTCGTCCGATTTGCGCGCGAGAGCGATCGCCGATAAGCCTCAGGGCATGAAGATCGCGACGTTCAACGTCAACGGCATCAACGGCCGCCTGCCTGTCCTGCTGCGCTGGCTGCGCGAGGAAGCGCCCGATGTCGTTTGTCTGCAGGAGCTCAAAGCGCCGCAGGAAAAATTTCCCGCCGCCGCGATCAAGAAGGCCGGCTACGGTGCGATCTGGCACGGCGAGAAGAGCTGGAACGGCGTCGCCATCCTGGCGCGCGGCGCCGATCCGGTCGAGCGCCGCCGCGGCTTGCCCGGCGATCCCGAGGATCTCCACAGCCGCTATATCGAGGCCGCGATCGGCGATTTGATCGTCGGCTGCCTCTATTTGCCGAACGGCAATCCTGCACCCGGCCCGCGTTTCGACTACAAGCTGCGCTGGTTCGACCGGCTGACGAAATACGCCAAGAAGCTGCTCGCCAGCGACGCGCCCGTCGTCCTCGCCGGCGATTACAACGTGATGCCGACCGATCTCGACGTTTACAAACCGGAGCGCTGGCGCGACGACGCGTTATTCCGTCCCGAGACGCGCAAGGCTTTCGCCAAGCTCACCGCGCAAGGTTGGACCGACGCGATACGGAGCCTCCACCCCGACGAGCGCATCTACACGTTCTGGGATTATTTCCGCAACGCCTGGCCACGCGATGCCGGCTTGCGTATCGATCATCTGCTGCTGAGCCCCGCCATCACCGACCGGCTGGTGGAGGGCGGCGTCGACCGGCAGGTCCGCGGCTGGGAAAAGGCGAGCGACCACGCGCCGGCATGGATCGCCCTCGATACCGGCCGAAAGCGCCGGAAGGCCACACGTTGAGCGGGTGCTTGCCCTATTTTAGCCCGATTAAACGATGAAACTGTGGCGGTGAAATTTGTTATGGAGGGACGGCCTTGCATCGCATTGTTTCAACCGCCGCTTTTGCCGTTGCGGCCGTGGTTTCGGTTTCCGCATACGAATCGGCTGCCCTGGCAGCGCCGGTTCCCGGCCCGGCGCAGGTCGTGAACGACACCGCATCACCCGTGATCCAGGTCGACCGTCGCTGCGGTCCGCACCGTCATTTCGTGCCGCGTCATCGCGTGCGCGGGCAGGACGGGCGCCTGCACTGGGTTGGCGGGGTGTGCGTTCATAACTAGGAACTCCTGAGCCCAGAGTTCCCGACGCAGTACACGCTCTGGTGCGATAGCGCCCCGGTTATGCCGGGGCGCTTTTCTTTCCAGCCCCGCGCTTTACGTTAAGCTCTCGATGGTGGCTCGGCCTCGCCCCGGAAGGAAGCGATCGCGATGATGAAACTCGGTCTCTTTGTCAGCGGCCCCGGCCATCATGTGGCCGCGTGGCGCGATCCCGATGTCGAGCCCGATTCCAGCCAGAGCCTCAAGCATTACATCGAGATCGCGCGGCTCGGCGAGCACGGCCGGTTCGATTTCCTCTTCAACGCGGATTCGAATTCGACCTTCGGCCCCGACGACGTGAATGTGTGGAAGCGAACCATCGCGTCGCTCCGCCTCGAGCCCCTCACCCTGATGAGCGCCCTCGCCGCGGTCACGACCCATATCGGTCTCGTCTCCACTGCGACGACGACTTACCTCGAGCCCTTCCATGTCGCGCGCCTCTTCGCCTCGCTCGACCAATTGAGCGGCGGCCGCGCCGGATGGAATCTGGTGACCTCGTCGGCCGCATCCGAGGCGCTCAATTTCAGCCATGACGCGCATGTGCCGCATAGCGAGCGCTATGCCCGCGCCGCGGAGTTCCTCCATGTCGTGAACGGGCTTTGGGATACGTGGGAGGACGACGCCTTCGTGCTCGATAAGGCCGAGGGCCTGTTCTTCGATCCCGCCAAGCTGCACATGCTCAATCACAAGGGCGATCATTTCGCCGTGCGCGGGCCGTTGATGATCCGCCGCTCGCCGCAAGGCCGGCCGGTCGTCGTTCAGGCGGGGCAATCCGAGGCGGGCCGCGCGCTCGCCGCCGCCACCGCCGAAGTGATCTTCACCGTGCAGCAAGAGCTGGGCACGGCGCAGGATTTCTACGCCGACATCAAGAAACGCGCCGCCGCGCTCGGCCGCAAGCCCGAGCACGTGCTGGTGATGCCGGGCGTGATGGTGATCGTCGGTGACACCAAGCGCGACGCCGAAGCGAAATACGAAAAGCTCCAAGCCTTGATCCATCCCGAGCTCGGCGTGGCGACACTGTCCGACATGGTTGGCTTGGATTTGAGTGGTTATCCGCTCGACGGGCCGCTCCCCGAAGTGCCGCTCTCGAACACGCAGCAAGGCCGCCAGCGCGTGGTGGTCGATCTGGCGCGGCGCGAAGGCCTGACGATCCGCCAGCTCTATCAGCGCGTCTCCGGCGCCCGCGCGCATCGCAGCATCTACGGCACGGCGACCGAGATCGCGGATTCGCTCGAGCTCTGGTATCGCAGCGGCGCGGCCGACGGCTTCAACATCATGTCGCTGACCTTCCCCGAAGGCCTGCGCGATTTCGTCGACCACGTCGTTCCAGAATTGCAGCGGCGCGGGCTCTTCCGCACTGAATACGAGGGCAAGACCCTGCGCGAGAATCTCGGCTTGCCGCGCCCGCCGAACGCTTTCGCCGCCTCGGCCTGAACGCCGCGCCGCCTTCCCGGCCTTACGACAGCGGCGGGCCGCCGTAATCGACCGCGAAGATGCGCAGATTCTGCGCGTCCGGATCGCTGCCCGAATTGCTGATCGTAATAGTTGGGCCCGCGTTGCGCCGGCGCGGCGCGCATCAGCTTCTGCAGAATCTCGGGGCTCGCATAGCGCCGGCCAGAGACACGGACGGCTACGTCTCAAATCGGTTGCTGAATGGCGGCGACGATCTGATTGAAGGTCGCGCGATGCGTCTCGGCGGAAGCGTGCTCGATCTCGAGCTCGCCGAGCCGCACCGAGCCTTCGACGACGAGCCGACAGCGCTCGTAGCGCCGCTGCGCGAAGCGATGGAGGATGTCATCGAGCGGCGCGGCCTCTCGCAGCAACTCGGCGAGCACGATCCCGTCTTCGACCGCGAGCCCCGCGCCATAGCCGACATGCGGTGTCGTCGCATGCGCTGCGTCGCCGATCAGCACCACACGCCCTTTATGCCAAGGCGGATCGAGCAGCAGTTTTTCCAGCGGCCGGTAATTGACGCGCGAGCCCGGCCCCAAATTCTCGCGGATCTCCGCGAGCATGCCGTCGAACTCGGCCAGCTCGGTCGCGAGCAGCGCCGGCCACTGCTCCCGCGGCATCCATCGATTGTCGGGCACATACTGCAGAACGAACAGATACATTTCGTCACGCGAGATCGGATTGAGCCCCGCTTTATGGTCGTAGCCCATGAAGCTGCAGGGATTCTCGATCTCCGCCGGCTTCGACAGCACCGCGCGCCAGCAACCCTGTCCGGTATAGAGCGGCTTCGGCGCATCCGGAAAAATGAAGCGGCGAATGGCCGAAGAAATACCGTCAGCACCGACGACGAGATCGTAGCGGCCACGCGTGCCGTCAGTGAAGCGCACCTCGACGCCGTCGCCGTCAACGCTGAGCGATGTCACCGACAAGCCAAAACGGATCGATGCCCCCGAGGCAACCGCGGCGTCATAGACGATGCGATGCAGAACCGGACGCAGAATGCCGGCGCCATTCGGGATATCCGGCCCCAGCGACCGTCCGCCGCGCGATGCAAAGAGCAGTTTGCCCTTGCCATCGAAGGTGTCGCGGCCATCGTGGCAATGTCCCAGCCGCTCGATTTCGCTCAGCAGCCCCAGCGCAGCAAAGGCGCGCAAGCTGGCGCCATTGAGGGTGATGCCGGCGCCGAGCGCGCGCAACGCCGGGTCGATCTCGACGAGCTCCACATCGATGCCGCCGCGGCGCGAGGCGAGGGCCAGCGACAGCCCGCCCAGCCCGGCACCGACGATAAGCACCTTGTTCACCCGCGCTTGCTCCATCGTCCTGCCCTCTTATGGAGGAAATCCGCTCCACAGCCTCTGCGTAGCGGGTTCGGTGAAAATGGCAATCGAAGCGGCTGATGGGGTGACATCGGTTCATCCGACTTCCCTTGGCGCGGCCACCGAAGAGGTCGAAGACATTACCGACAGCCGCGCCGCGATCTGCTAAGGAGCGTCGACGAACGGGCCCGGGAGGATGCTGTGAGAAGATTGTTTTATCGATTCTGTGCTATCGCGCTGACGCTCCTCTTCGCCGGCGCTCTCGCGCCTCCCGCCCACGCCTCCGACAAGATGAAGATCGGCATCATCAAGACAACGTCGTCCGGGCCGATCTACATCGCCGTCGAGAAAGGATATTTCGCCGCCGCCGGAATCGACCCCGAGTTGATTTTCTTCGACGCCGCTCAGCCGGTAGCGGTGGCGACGGTCTCGGGCGATGTCGACGTCGGCTCCACCGGTTTGACGGCCGGGTTTTATGCCTTCGCCGCGCAAGGCGCCGTGAAGATCATCGGCGGCCAAGGCCGCGAAGCACCGGGCTTTCACAATCTCGGCTATTTCATCTCGAACCGCGCCTACGATACCGGCTTCAAGAGCCTCAAAGACGCCGCCGGTCACAGCATCGCCCTGTCGCAGACCGGCTCGCCGGGCCACTACGTGATCGGTGCGCTCGCCGAGAAATACGGCATCAACCTCGCCGACATCAAAGTGGTCTCGTTGCAATCCGTCCCCAACATCTTCACCGCACTGACCGGCGGCCAGGTCGATGCCGGCGTCACGGTCGTGACCGTGCCGGTCATGCCGTCCATCGCGCGCGGCGATCTGCATGTGCTCCGCTGGATCGGCGACGAGCTCAACTTCCAGGACCGCGCCATCTTCGTCACGACCAAGACCACCAATGAGCGCCGCGAGCTGCTAACGCGATTTTTGGCTGCCTTCCGCAAAGGCACAGCCGATTACCGCGCGGCGTTCATCGGCCCGAAAGAACAGCCGCAAGAAGGCCCGACCGCACCCGAGATGCTGAGCATCATCGGCAAATATGTCGGGCAGCCGCCCGAAGCCATCAAGCTCGGCCTCGCCTATGTCGACGGGCAGCTGCGGGTGAACACGCAGGATATCCTCCATCAGATCGCCTGGTATAAGAGCCAGGGCATGCTCAAGGGCGACGTTTCCGCCGCGCAGATCTTCGATTCGAATTTCGTTGTGCCCCTCGATCAAAAATAACGATGCGGCGTATCGCAAGCGCATGTATCCGCCCGAGCGCATCGTCTGCCTGACCGAGGAAACGACCGAGACCCTCTACCTGCTCGGCGAGCAGCATCGTATCGTCGGCATTTCCGGCTACACCGTCAGGCCGCCGCAGGCGCGTAAGGAAAAGCCGCGCGTTTCGGCCTTCGTCTCGGCCGATATTCCGAAGATTCTCGCGCTCGAACCCGATCTGGTTCTCACCTTCTCGGATCTGCAGGCCGATATCGTCGCCGCGCTGATCCGCGCCGGCATTTCCGTGCACGCTTTCAATCAACGCAGCGTCGGCGATATTCTCGACATGATCCAGACGCTCGGCGCGCTCGTCGGCGCCGCTGATCGGGCAAAGTCCCTCGTCGATGAGCTTTCCGCCGATATCGAGAGCACGCGGCGGCGCAATAGCCAACGTGCATATCGGCCCAAGATCTATTTCGAGGAATGGGACGATCCGATGATCTCGGCCATCGGCTGGGTATCGGAGCTGATCGCGATCGCCGGCGGCATCGATATCTTTGCCGAGCTGGCGGACGGCAAATCCGCGTTAGAGCGCATCGTCAGCGCCGAGCAAGTGCGGCAGCGTTCGCCCGATATCATCGTCGGCTCATGGTGCGGCAAGAAATTCAACGCGGCGAAGCTCGCTGCACGCCCCGGCTTCGAGGCGATCCCCGCCGTGCGCAACCAACGTCTCCATGAAATTAAATCGACTTTGATCCTGCAGCCTGGTCCCGCGGCATTGACCGACGGTTTGCGCGCGCTGGAGCGCGTGATCCGAACCGAAGGCGGCTAAATCGCGATTACGAAGCGTCCGGCGTGGTCGCCGCCGCTTCACGCCAAATCGCCAGGCCCACAGCGAGGATCGCCGGACCGAGAAATAGGCCGACGATGCCGAAAGCCTCGACGCCGCCGAACACGCCGAGCAGCGCCCACAGGAACGGCAATTTAATCGATCCGCCGATCAGCTTCGGGCGCAAGGTGTGATCGATAATGAAGATCACGACGAGCCCGACACCGAACAGCACCGCAGCAACAATGAGCCGTGACGCCGCAATGAGCGTGAGCGCGGCCACCGCCAGCATGACCGGCGCGCCGAACGGGACGATGCCGAGGATCGCCGTTGCCAGCAAGAACGAGACCGGATGCGGGACGCCGCTGAACGCATAACCGATGCCGAGCAGGATGCCCTCGATCAGCCCGACAAAGACCAGGCCGTTGACCGTCGCACGCACGGCGGTGAGGCTGTAGCGACCATAGCGCTCCGCCGGATGTCCGAGGAGACGCACGCCGATCTTCTCGATCTCATAAACGATGCGCGCGCCGTCCTTATAGAGGAACAACAATGTCAGCAGCGTGAAGCCGAGGACGGCGAGACGGCGGATGATGAAGCGTCCGACATCGCGTCCGAGGCCGAGCGCGTCGGCGGTCTGCGACTGATCGAGAAGCGCGGCGCCCGATGCGGCCGGCGCCGCAAGATGCATATGCCACCAATCGGCGATGTAGGCGCCGATGACGGGCAACTGGGTGAGCCAGTCCGGCGCTTCCAATTGGCCGCGGCGCGCTTGCTCGATGAGCTCGCGCAGGTGGCCCGCTTCCTGCGCGAGGGCCGTGCCAAAAAATATGACCGGCGCCACCAGCAACACGGCCCATAGAAGCGTAAGCAGAATGGCCGCGACCACCGGCTTGAGCCCAGCGCGGACAAGCCGTTCGCGAAGCGGCCAGGTCGCGATGGCGATCACCGCCGCCCAAGTGAGCGCCGGGATAAAGCCCCACACGACCCAAATGCAGAGGGCCGCAAGAGCGATGATGACGGCGGCGCGCGGAATGATGCAGAGCAGCCGGTCCCAGTCGCTCCCCGAATCACCGGGCGGCGCGGCGCGCGGGGGGCCTTCCCTAGCAGCCACGCGCCGCTCCTTTCGCACGAACGCGATGAAGGCCCGCTGGAACCGAACCGCCTGCGGAGAATTGCTGCACCTGGAGGGTTGTCATGAAGCACCTGGATCGCGGCATTGTGGGCGTTGCCGGTTTGCTGGCAGTTTGTGTTCTGATCGCCTCTGCCGCAAGCGCTGAGAATGGCCGCCCAAAAGCGAAAGCCAAGCACGGCACGCGAGTCGGCATCGCCTCGGTTTACAGCGATAAATTCAAGGGCCGGAAGACTGCGAGCGGGCAAACTTTCACCCAGAACAAACTCACCGCCGCCAGCCGCGACTTGCCGCTCAACAGCAAAGCCAAGGTCACCAATCTCGATACCGGCCGCTCGACCGAAGTCACCATCAACGATCGCGGCCCATTCAAGAAAGGCCGCACCATCGATCTTTCGAAGACGGCCGCCAAGAAAATCGGCGTGACCAGGAAAGACGGTATCGCGCCCGTCGCGGTGAAGCCGCTCACGACGCCCCAACCCGAAGTCAAAGAGCCCGCCATCAACGAGCCGCAACCCAAAGAAGCGATCGCCGGCGCGCCGGAGTAGTTCGCGCGATCACGGCGCGATGAAGCTCGCCGCCTGCGGCTTGCTGTTCTTGCCGATCAGTCCTTGCTCTTGCGCGACATCGATCCAGAAGGCCAGTGCGTTCGGCTTCACATGGACAGCGAGGGTCGTCGGCAACGGCGGCGGTTCGGCGCCGACCGGCAGCTTGGTGTATTTCGCGAGGATGGTTTGCACTGTCGGGGTATGCGAGGGATCGGCAATGAAGGCGACGGCCTCTTCCAGCGACGCACGCAGCGCTTTCACAGCATCGGGATTCTTGCGCGCCCAATCGCGGCTTGTACCATAGAAGGCGAGGAGCGATCCATCCGGCACGCCGGCGAAGAGGTCGCCCATGTCGTAGCCGATCTTCGCATCGATGATGCGCGCATAGAACGGCAAGGTCGCGGCGACGACATCGACCAGCCCTGCTTTCATCGTATCGCCCATACGCGTGAACGGCACTTCGACCCACGTGACCTTGCGGAAATCGACGCCCTTCGATGCGACCCATTTCTTGGCGAGGATATCGAACGTGCCGCCGAGGCCGGGCACGCCGACCTTGCGGTCGATCATATCCTGCGCGGTTTTGATGCCGCTCCCGGTGCGCGCGAGCATCCCGCTCGTCCCCGCCGGATCGGGCGCGGCCGTGCCGCCGGCAACGACGACCAGATCGAGCCCCTGCTCGTTCGCCTGCACGATCATCGGCGGCGTGATGCCGCCAAGCTGCACCGTTTCCGACATCAATGCCGCCGGCGTCATGGTGGTGTTGGTGGTCAACGAGAATTCGAAATCGAGGCCGTTCTTGTCGAAATAACCCTCTTCCTTGGCGACGTAGCTCGCCGAATAGGCGCTGGTCGCGTTGTAAAGCATGACGATCTTCGTTGCCGCCCCGACACCGGAGACCGGAAAGACGCCCGCCAGAAAGAGCACGGCGATAAAAGGTAAACCCAAGCGCACCATAACCTCTCCTTTGGCCGACGACGGCCGCCGGTTAACACTTATTCGGGGGCATTACACAATGCCGCACCGCCGCGGTCCAGTTCGCCGGCGGTTTTCCCCACCCCGCTTGCTTCGCCTCTTCCGTGGTATGGGACGGGGTAGTAAGTTGTTCAGATACACTGCAATTCGGACCGAGATTGGGGGTCCGAAAACCCATTATTGAATAGGCGACGATGTCCACTGCGCAAAATCAGACGGCCCCAGAGGGGGAGCTGGCTGAGTTGATCGTAAAAACGCTGAATCTCGAGATCGCATCGGGCGAGATCGATCCCACCGCGCCGCTTTATGGCGAAGGGCTGGGGCTCGATTCGATCGACATTCTCGAGATCGCCTTGGTCGTTTCGAAGAATTTCGGCGTAAAGCTGCGGGCCGACGACAAGAACAATGTCGAGATTTTCGCCTCGCTGCGGAGCCTGAGCGGGTATATCCAGCAGCAGCGGACCAGCTAGATGGCGTCAGCGGCCGTCCTGGCCAAGCAAATCGCCTGCGTCGTCTTGATCGCGGTGGCGCCGCTCGCGATCCATTACGCCATCGCCACCTCGAACTGGACGGGGCTTATTGTCCTCATCCCGGTTCTCCAATTGCTGGCGGTCGCGGCTTTTGCAGTCTGGCGCGAGCCAGGTCGGTTGCGCTGGCTTGGGCCGCTCGCGATCCTCGTCGTCTGCGGGACCGCTTATGCCGAGCGCGCGGGCTTGAGCCTTACCGCGATGCCCGGCGTGCCGCATGCGCTAACCTATTCAAGCTTGCTGATTGGCTTCGGGTCCACGCTGTTGCCGGGGCGCGAGGCGCTCCTCACCCGCGTCGTGGTCGCGGTCCGTGGCCCGATGCCCCCCGCGATGCTCCGCTACACGCGGCGCGTGACCTTCGCCTGGTGCTGCTTCTTCGCGGCGCAGCTGATCGCCTCGCTGCTACTCTATCTTTTCGCGCCGCTCGAGGTTTGGTCGTTTTTCGTCAACGTGCTGAACCTGCCGGTCATCCTGCTGATGT
>DASZLU010000101.1:0-28724 GCA_035552195.1 Allostellaceae bacterium
TTGGCGCGCCTTTTGTCCTGCGCGCCCTTGCGGTGCATGATGTTCTTGAATTGGGAATGGCCCGCCATGTCGATCGCTAATAGTGGAGGTGAATGCGCGAATCATAGCATATGCCGCGAATCAGTCGCTATCCGACCCGCGTCAAATGATTTTTCCCCACCCGCGCCGAGCCGTCGCTGGCTTAGCGAGGCAATATGGCAGATTTGCGGCCGGTTACCCGAGCAGAAGCGCACGCAATTGCTGCACGGCAAAGCCCAACATTAAAATCCCTGTCAGACTATCCGCGACGAGTCGCCATATCCGGCTATCGAGTCGCAGACGCAACCGCACGACAAACCCGCATAATACCATCACCCATGCACCGGCGCCGAGAATGACCGCGCCGGCAACGGCGAGCGCGCCGACGATGCCGGCATCGAGACTTTGCGGCCGCCCCATCACGGCAAGCCAGAAGGCGAGATTCCACGGGCTGGTGAGCGCCATGCCGAGACCCAGGACATAACCGCGCCGAGTCGCGACAATTTGACTCGGCTCGGATTGAGTCGCGAATCGCTCGACCGGTTCGCGCGTCCGCCAGGCGCGCCACGCCGCCGAGAGAAAAAGACCGGCGAGGATCAGCAATAAGATCGCGCTGGCGATCCCCAAGCCAAAACGCGTTGCCGGCCCGATCAGCAAGCCGACACCCGTCATCACCAGGATTGCCCAGAGCGCATCGCCCGAGCAGGCGCCGAGTCCGACCGCGGCCGCGGGACGGAAGCCGGCGGCCAAGCCGCGGCGGATCATTTCGGCATTGATCGGACCCGGCGGCCAGGCGACCGACCAGCCGAGGAGGAAGCCGTAGCCGGCAAGCGCGGCTAGCTCGTTCAAGGCCCTTTATTCATCGTTTGGGGCGGCATCGCCCGATCGAGCTTGCCGCCGAGCCGCAACGGCCAGATCGCGCGCGCGAGGCCGGTCGCATCGTCGGTCTCGATCACCGCGCCGCAGATCGTCGGCTCGCCGGTCGCGACCTCGAGCCGCTCGCCCGGCAGCTTCCGCACGAAGCGCGCGATGGCGACCTCTTTCTGCATGCCGATCACCGAATCATAGTCGCCGCACATGCCGAGATCGGTCGCATAGGCCGTGCCCTTGGCAAGAATGCGGTGATCGGCGGTCGGTACATGCGAATGCGTTCCAACCACCGCCGATGTGCGGCCATCGCAGAAATGGCCCATCGAGGTTTTCTCGGAGGTTGCCTCGCCGTGGAAATCGACGACGACGGCGTCGACCGCGCCGAGGCGATGCTCGGCAAGAAGCTTGTCGATGGCGGCAAAGGGATCGTCGATCGCATCCATGAAGAGCCGCGCCATGGCGTTGACGACGAGCACGCGCTTGCCCGGCGCGGCGTTATAAATGCCGAAGCCATTGCCCGGCGTGCCGGGCGGGAAATTGATCGGGCGCAGCAGCTTCGGATCATCGACGATATAGGCCATGATCTCGCGCCGGTCCCAGACGTGATTGCCGGTGGTGATGACATCGACGCCGGCGGCATAAAGCTCGGCGCAGATCGTCTCGGTGATGCCGAAACCATGCGCTGCGTTCTCGCCGTTGACGATGACGAAATCGAGATTCAGTTCGCGCCGCAACCGCGGCACCTGTGCCGCGACCGCCTCGCGCGCCTGCCTTCCGACGATGTCACCGCAAATCAGCAGCCGCATCGCCGGTCAGATATTGGGTAGGGTGAAAGGAGAAGAAAGAGAAAGTGGAGCCGCATCGGCCGTCGGCATTGCGTCACCCTCGTGGCCCGCTTACGCAGGTGGGAACCATTTAACGAAACCAGGGCTTCGTCAGGGACAGTCCCCTAGAGGTACATATCGGCCCCGGGGTATTGCGACCTAACGCACCGCGCAGCCCCACGATCTCGACTCAAATGTGGGATGTTTCGAGCCGCGCCGCAACCGCCTCGATGCGTTGCGCCAAACGGCTGACGTTTCCCGCGACCGCGGTGTTGTCGGGTCCGGGCGGCGCGCCGCCGAGGCGCTGCGCCGCCTCATTGGCCTCGCTGAGTTCGTCGGCAAGCACGAGCGCCGCCAAAACCAGCAGTCGCGCTTCGCCGGCCTGACCCACCTGACGGGCGAAGTTCGCGACCCTGGTGTCGATCATGCGGGCCAGATCGCGGATCCGCCCTTCCTCACCCTCATCGCACGCGACGGGATAGGACCGGCCGTTAATGATTACCGAAACTTGCGGCATTATTCCTCCAGCAGCCGGTCGATACGCAGGATCGCTTCCTCAAGCTTGGCCGCAACAGCGGCCGTGGTCTCGGCGACGGCAGCGGCGTTCTTCGCCCCCGGCTTGACCTCTCCGACCCGTTTCGAGGCGGCCTCTAGCCGTTGCACGGCCTGATCCAGCTTCCGGGCCGCCTCGTCCAATTCGCTCATCGGCGCTCCTCCAACGCGAATTATCGAGGTTATTCCGACAATTGGCCGATCGTCAATGCATCGCCCGAAAACCCGCCAAAACCCTGCGCCGGGCCCCTACCGATTTTCCAATAGCGTCAACCATTCGTTAATGCTCGTCTCTTTATGGTGAATAAAGAATGAACGGCTTCGTGCAGACGGACGTCTATCGCCCCGAGTCGAACGTTCGAAACTGGCTTATAATCCCTATTTCGACGGGGGTGAGGAGTGCCGTGCAATGACTTCTCCAGCGGCTCAATGGCAGCTTGACCGCCTCTCGACCAGCGCGCGCGAAGCTGCGGAGATTGCCTCTCTCGGCGCCGGTGTCTCCTTGTCGTCCTGGCTCACCAAGCTGATCAGCGAGACCTGCTCGGCCGAAGGCGTTGCCTCCCCGGCCGAGCCGCCGAAAATCCTCGAATTCACGCGCGAAATTCATGACCCAATCCCCTCGACGCCGCGGATAGAGCCCGCGCCGACGCCGACACCGGCGAATATTTCGCTGCCGCCGCGGCAACAGAGCATACAACCGATCGCACCGGTGATCGCGCCCGCCGCCCCGATGCCGGCCCCGACACCGCCCGTCGCGCCGTTCGGCGCCTATCGTCCGCAGTCGGTTCAAGTCACGCCGATCCTAGCACCGTTTCAGCAACAGCCGCTGCCACCGCAAGCAATCGCGCCGACACCGCTCGCGGCCGCACCGGTCGACATCGCTTTTGTTCCGCCCGCACCGATCGCGCCCGCCCCTGTCGCTTTTGTGCCGCCGGTGATGGCGCCGCCCGTTTTTGCTCCGGTCGCGGCTCAGCCGGCGCCGCCGCCGGTTCCGGCCGGCGCTACCATGTTGCCGATCGCCGCGATGGTCGTTGCCAATCTCGGCACGCGCCGCGACGACGACGTGCCCGAGACACTGCTCGCCGATATCGCAACGCGCGGCATGCGCCAGCCGGTCTTGGTGCGCCGCTCGGCCAGCAATCCCGATCAGTATGAGATCATCTGCGGCCATCGCCGCTGGCGCGCCGCACAGCGCGTCGGTCTCGCGCAGATCCCGGCCAGCGTCGGCGCGCAAGACGACGCCACGGCGATCCTCGCCTCGCTCGCCGAGAATTTGCAGCAAGGCAATCTCTCGGTGCTCGACGAAGCGCAAGCCTATCTGCGTCTCTTGACGCAATACACGGTCGATGTCTCGGCGGTCACCGCCGCGAGCGGCCGCGAGCGCAGCCATATCGTCCAGAGCATGCGGCTGCTTGGTCTGCCGCCGCTCGTCCGTCATCTCATCGGCTCCGGCGTGCTGTCGCGCGAACATGCATTGGTGCTGCTCGATGCACCGCACCCCGAAGTGCTCGCCGATGCGATCCTCGCCGAACATCTTTCGGTCGAGGCGGCTCGCCAACGCGTAGCCGCCGACGCGGAGCTCGCACCATGATCCGCAATATTCCGCTTCTCGCCGTCGACGGCATCGATCCCTGGGAGAAAGTCCAGATCGACCCGGTCACGTGGCGCCTCGCTGAACACGCCGCCGCCGCAGCCGGTCTCGCCGTTGAGGAATGGCTCGAGCGCGCCATTCGCCGCGCTTGCCCGAGCGCGTTTCGCAGCGCCGCCGTGACCATCCCGACGACACCTGTTGTCGCACCGACTTTCGCGGCGCCGCCGGCGCCGGTCGCGCCCTCGCCCGCCGCTGTGCAGCGCGCGCCGACCATCGCCGAGCGTTTGGCGCAGCAACGCATAGGAGAGACCGAGAAAGAAGACGACGGACCGTCATTCCTCGAGGACGGCCAAGCGCCAGACGAGCGCGATTGGCGGGACGAGGACGACAGCGTGCCGCGCATGTTCGATGAACATGACGCGGACGAGCCGGCCGCCAAGCCCGGGAAAAAGAAGTTCAAGCTCTGGGCCTCGCGCGACGAATACGATGTCGAAGCGGCCGATGCTGCGCCAGGTCAACCGGCGATGGCGAAGGCGCACCCGCTGCCGCCCTCGCAAAAGAGCAGCAAACGCCTCGCGATCATCGGCGTCGCCATCGCGCTCGCCGTCACCGCGGGCGCCGTGACCGCGCAATATCTGATCCCCGGCCGCTCGCACGTCCCGTCCGCGCCGAGCAACGACTTCAGCAATTCGACACGGAGTTTCTCGGCGCCGACGCCGAACAATCCGCCGCCGCTGCCGAGCCTCGCCAACGGCGGCGATAGCGGCGCCTCGTCGAGCCCGTCGTTGCCGAGCATTCCGAGCCCGCTGTCGCCGCCGCCCGCCAGCGCCTTGTCGCTGCCGGATCTACCGCCGCCGGTGCCGAGCCCGAGCAGCACCAGCAGCGATCTTTCGACGCCGCAGACTAATCTGCCGCCCGTCCCCGATCTGCCGAGCCCCCCCTCGAGCGCGCCGAGCAACGACACCGCGTCAACCAGCCTGACCGCTCTGCCGGCGCCGCCAAGCGTGCCTGAGGCGAGCGCCGCGCCGCCGCTGTCGCCGGGTAGCGTCGCGAGCGCCCCGCCGACGGCGTCGACGAAATCCGACACGTCCGCGCCGGTCTCTTCCGTGGGACCCGCGCCGATCGCGAACGACAAAGCCGCGCCCGCGCCAACGATGTCCGAAGCGACGCAGTCCGTGCCGACGAAAGTAGCGAGCGCCGTGATCCCCCCGCCGCGCGCCACGAAAGAAGACCGCGCCACGAAAGACGACATCGCGCCGACCGATCCGAAGGCCCTCGCACCGTGGCTCGATCAACGCGCCAAGACCGGCGACGCCATCGCGCAATATCGCCTCGGCGTTCTCTACGCGCTGGGTCAAGGCGTGCAGCAGGATTATCAGCACGCGGCATCGCTCTTCAAAACGTCGGCCGAAGGCGGCGTTGCCGAAGCGCAATACAACATCGCCGTGATGTATGGCGAAGGGCTCGGCACCGGTCGTGACCCGGTCCAGGCGGTGCAGTGGTATCAAAAAGCCGCCGCGCAGGGTAACGCGAATGCCGCGTTCAACCTCGGCGTCGCCTATTCCAATGGCGTCGGCGTGCAGCACAGCATGAATCAGGCGGCACAGTGGTTCCGCCGCGCCGCCGCTTCCGGCATCATCAACGCACAGTTCAATCTCGGCCTGCTCTACGAGCGCGGCGATGGCGTGCCGGTTTCGCAGGTCGAGGCTTATGCGTGGTACAGCGCCGCCGCCACCGATGGCGACAGCGGTGCCGCGCAACGCCGCGACCGTCTTGCCGCCTCGCTCTCGCCTTCGACGCTTAAGGAAGCGCAGGCCCGCGCGCAGCAAGTCGCCGCGACGATCAAGAACACCAGCAACGCCCCGCCCGGCGGCCTCGCCACCAACGCGGCGACCCCGGCTTCGGCGTCGAAATAGACTTAGACCAGGCTACCGGCCGCGATCCACCAACGCGGCTGTTCCGCCTTCAGTGATGCGGCGGCGGTTTCGGCCGCCGCTGTGGTTTCAAAGAGCGCGAAACAGGTCGCGCCGCTGCCGCACATCCGCGCGAGCAGCGCGCCCGGCTGTGCCGCAAGCCGCGCCAACACCGCGCCGACTGCCGGCACGATGCCGATCGCGGCATCGGTCAGATCGTTGTGCCGCTCTTTGAGGATCGCCGCGAGATCGGCGACGGACGAAGGCGCTGTTTCAAACCGCGCCGCCGCCGAGAACGCGCCGTGCCGCGCGCGAAACACCGAGACCGTCGGCAGGGCGATACCGGGATTGACCAGCACCAGCGGCGCTCGCGGCAGTGGCGGCGAAGGCGCGATCTCGTCTCCGATGCCGCCGAAGAACGACGCGCGCGCGACCACACACACCGGCACATCGGCGCCGAGCGGCGCCGCGATCGCGCACAAAGCGCGTTCATCGAGCGCCGCTTGCCAATGCGCGGCAAGGGCTTTGAGCGCCGCCGCCGCGTCGCTCGAGCCGCCGCCGATGCCGGAGGCGACGGGCAGATTCTTCTCCAGCGTCAAAGCGACGTCGGGCGCGCGGCGGAGTTTCGCGGCGAGCGCGTCGGCGGCACGCCAGACGAGATTCTTTTGCGGATCGTCGTGCGCCAACTCGGGCGCGAAGGGACCGGTGATCGCGAGCGACAGGTGCGGCGCCGGCGAGACGCTCAGCCGATCGCCGATATCGCTGAACGCGACCAGACTATCGAGCAGGTGAAAGCCATCGGCGCGACGGCCGGTGACGTGTAGATAGAGATTGAGCTTGGCCGGCGCCGGCCACCAGCGCGACACGGTATTTCTTAGCCGCCGTTGACCGACGCCGATGACGGCAAGGCGCCGAGACCGTGATCAAGCTTGCCTTGGATGCCTTTGACCTCATCGGCCTCGGGCTGGAACTGCAACGCACGCTGCCATTGATAGCGCGCTTCGGCCTGCCGGCCGGTCCGCCAATACGCATCGCCGAGATGATCGTTGATCGTCGGATCCGCAGGCAGTATCTCGATCGCGCGCTCGAGATATTCGGTCGCATGCTCGAAATCGTGCAGACGGAAATAAGCCCAACCGAGGCTATCCACGATGTAGCCGTCGTTGGGTCGCAGATCGACCGCGTGCTTGATCATGCCGAGCGCGTCGTCGAGATTCTCGCCCTTGTCGATCCAGGAATAGCCGAGATAGTTCAGCACCAGCGGCTGATTGGGTTGCAGCGACAGGGCGTGCTTCAGATCGGTTTCGGCGCCCGGCCAGTTGTTCGAGCGCTCTTCGGCGACGCCGCGGCTGTAGAAGATGCGCCAATCATCGGGCTGCGGGTTGGCAATGCGCTTCGCCGCCTCGTCATAGGCGCCCACCGCCTCGGCGAAGCGCTTATGCCCGCGCAGAATGTCGCCTTCCTCGATCAGCGGCTCGCTGCGCGCCGGGCGTTCGGCGGCGAGGGCTTTGAGCGTCGCCACCGCTTCGTCGGTGCGATCGAGTGCGTCGAGCTCGAGTGCCGCGCGGAGCCGCGCGATCCAGGCATAAGGCGATTTCGGATCGACCGCTTGATAAAGTGCGAGCGCATCGGCCTGGCGCTCTTGCGCGTCGCGGATCTCGCCGACCAGCATCTGCGCCAGCGCGAAATGCGGCGCGAGATCGAGCGCGAGCCGCGCATAGATCAACGCCGCGTCCATCGTCTCGGGCGCGTTGAGCAGCCCGGCGAGATCGAACATCGCTTCGGCCGCGCCGTCGGCCGGCGTTGCGATCACGCGAGCCGGCACCGTGCCTTTCGCGATCCGTGCAAGTCCGGCGGTCGCGACATCGATCGTGCCCTGCTGAGCATCGATTTTTTCGTAGAGCTGCTTGGCGTCGGCGGCGTCGCCGTGGCGCTCGTAGAAATTGCCGGCAAGCTCGGCGACACGCCAGGTCGCCGATTGCGGCCCCGCCAGCACGCGCTGGAATGATGCTTTCGCCTCGTCGACGTGATCGGTGTAATCCTCGATCAGCGCAGTGTGCAGATCATGCAGCGGCGCAATGCCGCTGACGCCGTTCATTCCATCGAGCGATTGCAACGCCGGGCCGAATTGGTGGAGGCCGGCCTGCGCCCAAGCGAGGAACAGCGGCACCGCGAAACGCTGCGCACCTTCGCGCGGCATCGATTGCGCAAGCTTCACGGCCTCGTCGAATTTGCCGGCTTTCAGCGCCTGCTCGAGGACGACCATGCCGGGAAGACCCGAGTTGCCGTCGATGCCGATGATCTTCTGCGCCAGCGGCACCGATTCATCGACTCGTCCTTCGGAGACGCGCAGCAGGAAGACGTGGCGCACGAGATCGTAATTGCTTGGGTCGGCGGCGAGAGCGCGTTCGAGGAGATTCGCGGCATCGCCGTAATCGTGCATGGTCTGCGCATGCTGTGCCGCGAGATAGCTGCCGAGGGCGCTTTCGGGCGCCGCGGCCGGCGGGTTACTCGCATTGCCGGTGGCGCAGCCTGACAAAAGGGTCACGGCAAGCGCCGAGACCAGCCGATAGACGCTTCTCAAGCCCAAATCCTGTTTTTTCCCATGCCTGGAGTGTAGGCAGAAAATCCCGCCGATGCACGCCATAGTGCGTTCACAGATGAGGGTCATTACATGTTGGGATAATTCGGGCCGCCGCCGCCTTCGGGCACGACCCAATCGATGTTCTGGGTCGGATCCTTGATGTCGCAGGTTTTGCAGTGAACGCAATTCGGCGCGTTGATCTGCAGCCGCGGCGTGCCCGCCTCGTCCTTCACGATCTCATAGACGCCGGCCGGGCAATAACGCTGCTCGGGTGAATCGTAGAGTGCGTAATTGACATCGATCGCCTTCGCCGGATCGCGCAGCTTCAGATGCGGGGGCTGATTCTCGTCGTGAGTAGTGTTCGAGATAAAGACCGACGACAGGCGATCGAAGCTTATCTGCCCGTCCGGCTTCGGATAGGCGATGCGCTTGGCGTTTGCGGCACGGTCCAGATGAAGGTTGTCGGCGGTATGGCTCATCGTCCAAGGGGCGCGGCCGCGGAAGATATAAGTATCGAGCGCGGCGTGAGCGAGGCCGAGCCAAAGCCCCCAGCGGAAGCCCGGCCGGATGTTGCGCACTTCATAAAGCTCAGGCCACACCCAGGAAGCGGCGAGCGCCGCGCGATAATCGGCGGTGAGGTCGCCCGAGAGCCGGCGTAGCACCGTCTCGGCCGCGACCATGCCCGACTTCATCGCGGTATGGCTGCCCTTGATCTTCGCGACATTGAGGAAGCCGGCGGCGCAACCGATGACCAGCCCACCGGGAAATGACAGCCGCGGGATCGCCTGATAGCCGCCCTCGTTGAGTGCGCGTGCGCCGTAAGAGATCCGCCGTCCGCCGATAAAGGTCGGGCGGATTGCCGGATGATTCTTGAAGCGCTGGAATTCCTCGAACGGGCTGAGGAAGGGATTCTTGTAATCGAGGCCGACGACGAAGCCAACCGCAACCTGGCGATTCTCGAGGTGATAAAGGAACGAGCCGCCATAGGTCGCCTGATCGAGCGGCCAGCCGACACTATGGACGACACGGCCGGGATGATGCTGCGCGGCATCGACCTCCCAGAGTTCCTTGATGCCGATGCCATAGGTCTGCGGCCCGCTTTCCTCGCGCAGCTTGAAGCGCTCGGTCAGCTGCTTGGTCAGCGAGCCGCGGCAGCCCTCGGCGAAGAGCGTCTCTTTGGCGCACAGCTCGACGCCTTCCTGGTAATTGGCAGTCGGCTCGCCGTCCTTGCCGACGCCTTGCGCGCCGGTCGCGACGCCGCGCACCCGGCCGCCTTCATCGAAAAGGATCTCGGCGGCGGCAAAGCCGGGATAGATCTCGACACCGAGCGCTTCGGCCTCCTTGGCGAGCCAGCGACAGAGATTGCCGAGGCTGACGATGTAATTGCCGTGGTTATGCATCTGCGGCGGAGTCGGCAGGCGGAAGGCGCGGCCCTTTGTCAGGAAGAGAAAGCGGTCGTCGGTGGCCGGCGTTACCAGCGGCGCGCCGCGCTCTTTCCAATCGGGAAGCAGCTCGTCGAGGGCGCGCGGCTCGAACACCGCGCCCGAGAGGATATGCGCGCCGACCTCCGAGCCTTTCTCGATGACGCAGACCGCGATCTCCGCGCCCTCCTCAGCGGCGAGTTGCTTGAGGCGAATAGCGGCGGAGAGGCCGGCAGGCCCCGCGCCAACCACCACCACGTCGTATTCCATCCGCTCGCGTTCCATGGGCGCGGCACTATAGGGGATTAGGCTGGCTAAAGAAGGGCGGGATGCTACGCTTTAACCATGACCGAGAGGCAACAGCTCGCCGCGCTGCTCGACTGGTATGTCGCGATGGGGATCGACGAGGCCATCGGCGAGACCGCGCATGACAGCTTTGCCCCGCCCCCGCCTCGAACCGCGTCCGTCACGGCTCTCGCCCAGCCCGGCGCGACCACCGCGCGGCCAACGCCGTCCATAGCGCCGCCGCCGACGGTGGCGCCGATGGTTGCCAGACCCATCGTCTCGGCCAGCCATGAGATCGCGGGCGCGCGGAGGCTGGCCGACGCCGCGACCACCCTCGCCGAGCTCGAGGCGGCGATCTCCTCGTTCGAGGGCTGCGCCTTGCGCAAGACGGCAACTCATACCGTCTTCGCCGACGGCACGCCGCATGCCCCGGTGATGGTGATCGGCGAAGCGCCCGGCGCCGACGAAGATCGTCTCGGCAAGCCCTTCGTCGGACGCAGCGGCCAGCTGCTCGATCGCATGCTGGCCGCGATCGGACTCGATCGGCAGACCAACGCCTACATCACCAACATCCTGTTCTGGCGGCCGCCCGGCAATCGCAAGCCGACCGAAGCGGAGATCGCTTTATGCCTGCCTTTCGTGTGGCGCCACATCGCGCTCGGCAAGCCGCGTGTGGTGCTGTTGAGCGGTGGCACGGCAACGAGTGCGATCCTTGGCCGTGCTGAAGGCATCACCAAGCTGCGCGGCAAATGGTTCGATTTGCCGGTCCCTGGGCTCGACAGCCCCGTTCCAGCTTTGACTACGTATCATCCTTCCTTTTTGTTGCGGACCCCTGGCCGCAAAAATGAATCTTGGCGCGACTTTTTAGAATTACAGTCAAAGCTAAACGCGACTCAGAAAATTTGAAGTAATTTTTATCTCCTTTGATTATAGACAAAAACGTGATTTAGCATCGGTTAATTTTTTCTTGCTATCGGGCGCCGGGATAGTTATGCCGTTTGGTCATGATAAGGGGGCTAGCCCATAAAACGGGCCGCAGGACTTTGCACACCCTGTGGATTATTCTTGCCTTCACTGGCTTTGGGTTAACGGCCGGTGCTGCCTCCGCACAACAACTTCGCACCGCATCGTTAACGCCGGGCGACTCAGTTTTACGCGAAGCCAACCTTCCCTCGGTGTTGAGCGGCGCGGACATCACCCGATACCGCCATATTTTTGCGCTGCAGCAAGATCAGCATTGGCAGGAAGCCGACCACGATATCGCCGCGCTGCGCGACAAGATCCTGCTCGGCGAGGTCCTGTCGCAGCGCTATCGCGCGCCGGCCTATCCCGCGACCTATGCCGAGTTGGTGAGCTGGCTGCAGCATTACGGCGACCAGCCCGACGCCAAAGCGATCTATGCGCTGGCGATGAAGCGGCACCCGGCCGATGCCGCTGAGCCGCCCCGTCCGTCGCTCTCGCCGGTGAATATCGATTTCGACAACGACGGCGATTTGTCGCCGGTCCCGAACCTCAGCACCGGCAAGCAGCTTCAGGCCTTGCTGCCCTCGGCCGCCCATCGCGCCGAAGCGCTGCGGCAGCAGATCAACGATCTCGCCGCCAAAGAGCCGCGCCGCGCCGAGCAACTCCTTGCCGGCAAGGAAGCCAAGCTGGTGATCGACGGCGACACGCGCGACGATCTGCGCGCCGCGATCGCCGAGGGCTATCTTGCCCAGGGCGAGCCGCAAGCCGCGTTGACCATGAGCGCCGGCAACGAGACCGCGGCTTACGCACCGCTCGCCGATTGGAATGCCGGCCTCGCCGCTTGGCGGCTGGGCAAGCTCGATGAAGCGCGCAGCCGCTTTCAGGCCCTCGCGCGCAGCGCCGGCCAATCCGGCTGGGTCAAATCCGCCGCCGCTTTCTGGGCCGCGCGGGTCGAGCTCAAGGCGAAGCGGCCCGAAAATTACGGCTATTGGCTGAAGATCGCGGCCGAAAATCCAAGCACGTTCTACGGCATGCTGGCGCGGCACTTGATGGGCGTCGACCGCGCTCCGACCTTCGATGCCGATCCCTTCACCCAATTCGACGCGCAACTGGTTGTCGGCATCGACGGCGGCCGCCGCGTCCTCGCGCTCATCGCGATCGGCCAGGATGGTCTTGCCGCGACCGAATTACGCGAACTGGCCGCGCGTGCCTCGCCGAGCCTCTTGCAGTCGCTTGCCGCGCTCGCCGACCGCGCCAATCTGCCGGGCGTCAGCATCCGTCTCGCCGGACTGCTCGGCGACATCGACAAGAGCCGGGAAGTCGCGCTCTATCCGGTGCCGCGCTGGGAGCCGATCGGCGGATTCAGCGTCGACCGTGCTCTGCTCTACGCGCTGATGCGCCAGGAATCGCAATTCGCTCCCGGCGCACACAGCGCCGCCGGCGCCCGCGGCCTGATGCAGCTGATGCCGTCGACGGCACGCTCGATGGCGGAAATCACCGGCGCGCCGCTCGGCAAGCACAACAGCAAGAAAGAGCGCGCCGCGCTCGACGATCCCGAATACAACCTCATGCTGGCGCAGGAATATGTGAAGCAACTGCTGCACGATCCGCGGATCAGCAACAATCTGGTCGTGTTCGCCGCCTCCTACAATCAGGGACCGACGGCGACGGCGCATTGGGAGACGGCGCATCCCGAATATCGCGACGACCCGCTGCTCTTCATCGAGAGCATGCCCTCGAAAGAGGCGCGCGTCTTCACGCAGAAAGTGCTGACGAATTACTGGATCTACCGTCAGCGTCTGGGCCAGCCGATGCCCGATCTCGACACGCTTGCTGGCGGTAAATGGCCGACCTATACCGCTTACGACGGCGCAACGACGCAAAGCGCCGCCGTGCAAAGCGGGGACGGCCTCTATGCCCGGCAGAATTGACGAAACCCGGCCTTTCCTTCCGGTCGACATCGCGATCCTGACGATCTCGGACACGCGCACCGAGGCGGACGACAAATCCGGCCAGGCGCTGATCGACATGCTGACGCGCGACGGCCATAAGCTCGGCGCGCGCAAGGTCGTGCCCGACGACAAAGCTGCGATCATCGCCCAGCTCAACATTTGGATCGCCGATCCCTCGATCGATGTCGTTATCTCGACCGGCGGCACCGGCGTCACCGGCCGCGACGTCACGCCGGAAGCTTTCCACGCGGTCTACGAGAAAGAGATCGCCGGTTTCGGCGAGCTCTTCCGTTTTCTCTCGTATCAGAAGGTCGGCACCTCGACGATCCAGAGCCGCGCCACGGCCGGCGTTGCCGGCGGCACCTATCTCTTCGCTCTGCCCGGCTCGCCGAGCGCCTGCCGCGATGGCTGGGACGACATCATCAAACACCAGCTCGACAATCGGCACCGCCCCTGCAACCTCGTCGAGCTGATGCCACGGCTGCAAGAGCATCTGAAGCAGCGGGAAAAACCCGGCTAAGCAGCGCGCTGCGGCCTCCTTGGTTGATTGCCACTCCCGGTTGGCGCAAGGCCGCGATGAGTCGCCATAACCCATTGAATTATTTGTTCTTGCTCCGTTTTCGAGCGTGTCGTCAGCCCCGGCGTTCGATGGTGCCGTTAACCATCGCCGCAACCCGACTCGCACTGCGCTCCTTTCCAGCAGTAGCGTTTTTTCGGTTTCGTTACCGCCACTTACGGCACCGCCAACGCTACGGCTTATTTAGTTCTTGCTTTGTTCCGAATGCGAACCAATATTAGTTTCATGGATGAGGCACTGCCATCCACTCCCCGGAAAGGCCGCGGCGCGATCAGCAATGCCGACGGCCGGTTCGAGCGCGGCACGCATGTCATCGTCGATGACGGCTGGGGGACGGCCGATGAAGACGCGCCGCCGCTCGAGACTCAGTATCTGCGCGACACGTCGAAGACCGTCATCGCGCGCAACAACTCGCCCGATATCGGCTTCGACCGCTCGATCAATCCTTATCGCGGCTGCGAGCACGGCTGCATCTATTGCTTCGCGCGGCCGACCCACGCCTATCTCGGCCTCTCGCCCGGTCTCGATTTCGAGAGCCGCATCTTCGTGAAAGAGGACGCGCCGGCGCTGCTGCGCGCCGAGCTGTCGAAGCCGTCCTACAAGCCGAAGCCGATCGCGCTCGGCGTCAACACCGACGCCTATCAGCCGATCGAGAAGAAGCTCGGCCTGACGCGGCGCATCCTCGAAGTGCTTTACGAATTTCGCCATCCGGTGACGCTGATCACCAAATCGGCGCTGATCCAGCGCGACATCGACATCCTCTCGGCGATGGCGCGCGATCATCTCTGCAGCGCCGCCGTTTCGCTGACGACGCTCGACCGCCATCTCGCGCGCAAGATGGAGCCGCGCGCCGCAACGCCCGAGCGGCGGCTGGAGACGATCGCGGCGCTGGCCGATGCCGGCATCCCGACCGCGGTGATGGCGGCGCCGATGATACCGGCGCTCAACGACAGCGAGCTCGAAGCCATTCTCGAAGCCGCGGTCGAACGCGGCGTCTGCTCCGCCGGCTATGTGCTGCTGCGCCTGCCCTTGGAGCTCGCCGGATTGTTCGAGGAATGGCTGCAAGCCAATTTTCCCAGCAAGGCCAAGCACGTGATGTCGCTTATCAAGCAGAGCCGCGAGGGAAAGGCCTATCAATCGGAATGGGGCACGCGCCAGATCGGCACCGGCCCTTACGCCGAGATGCTGCGCATTCGCCACGAAGCCGCGTGCCATCGTCTCGGCCTCGACAAAAAACGCGACAGCCGACGCCTCGACTGCTCCCTCTTCCAAGCCCCGGCGAAGAAGAAAGAAACCGCGCAGTTGAGCTTGTTCTAATCGCGCGATTCAAAAAGCACCGTCATTCGTGCGAAAGCTTTCGCGGGAACGACGGATCGGGCGAGCGGGAACTTGATCACGAATAAGCCCGCCATTCGCCCTCAGGCTGCGCCAGCCGGTCGGCGACGATTCGCCAGGCGGCCGGGTTGCGAACCATCGTGCCGTGGGGGCCGCGCACCTCGATGCTTTCGCGCGTCGCACCGTCGATCTCGCGACAGCTTTGCCAAGCGACGATGCCGTCGCTTTTCGTATAGATCGCAGTCACCGGCACGACGGGCGGCGCGTTGAGCTCGGCGAGCGAGCTTTCCGGATCGATGCTGTGCCAGCGCGCCAGCAATTTGTAGACCGGCTCGAGCGGGCTCGCCGTCGGCAGGCGGATCGGGCTCGCCAACACCAATAACTGCCGCACCTGATCCGGATGCTGCTTCGCCAGCTCGCGCGCGATGACACCGCCGAGGCTGTGGCCGATCAGCGTCACTTTGCGGCCATGGCGGCGATGGACATTCGCCAGCAGCGTTTCGATACCATCGAGCGCCGCCGCCGTCGGCCCGAGATTGGTCCCAAGCCCCCAGCCCTCGACCGCATAGCCGCAACCTTTGAGGAACCGCCGCAGCGGCGCGGTATTGCCGTCGCCGCGCAAGAAAGACGGCACGACGATGACCGGGTGCCCGTCGCCGCGCGGCGCGGCCTTCAACGCATTCGCCACCATTCCCGGCGGCGGCGGCACGAGATGCGCGGCCGCGCCGAGCAGGGTGTGATGCAGCAGCGGAAGCTTGGGCTTCGGGAAGGTTTGGACGGCTGTCATTCGCCTATCACCTGCCGCAGTTGAGCGCCGAGGGTCAAGTGCGACTCGTGCTTGTTCTGCCTTATGTGCGGTCCATAATCGCGCGATGATCGTGCTCTTCACCGATTTCGGTCTCGCCGGTCCTTACACGGGCCAGATGAAGGCCGTGCTGCGACGCGAGGCGCCGCAGACCGAGATCATCGATCTTTTCGCCGACGCGCCGGCCGGCGATCCGCGCGCCAGCGCCTATCTGCTCGCGGCTTATGCCGCGTGGTTTCCGCCCGGCACGATCTTTCTTTGCGTCGTCGATCCGGGTGTCGGCGGATCGCGCGCGCCGATAATGATCGAGGCCGATCGCTGCTGGTTCATCGGGCCCGAGAACGGGCTTTTCGAATTGGTTTTGCGAAGAGCGCAAAACGCACGCTGTCATGAGATCACCTGGCAGCCGCCAAAGCTTTCCGCGAGTTTCCACGGCCGCGATCTTTTCGCCCCGGTCACGGCGATGCTGGCGCGGGCCGAGCGGCCGCCGATGCGTATCCGCGAGCCGCTTCGCGAATCGGCCTGGCCCGACGATCTCGCCGAGATCGTCTATGTCGATCATTACGGCAACGCCATGACCGGGCTGCGCGGCAGCGCGCTTCCCACGGACGCGACGCTGATTCTTGGGGATAAGACGCGCGTTATCCACGCCGCGACTTTTTCTGCCGTGCCCGAAGGCCAAGGCTTTTGGTATGAGAATTCGAACGGCCTCATTGAGATCGCGGTCAATCGCGGCCGTGCCGCCGACCGGCTTCACCTCGGCATCGGCAGCATTTTCGCGATTGAGCGCTAACCAGGGAAGCATTGCCGGGGGAAATGCCGGATTTCGCATTAGAGCGTGGCTGCGACGGCGTTGTCTGCGGCATCGATGAGGCGGGACGCGGCCCGTTGGCCGGGCCGGTCGTCGCGGCCGCGGTGATCCTCGACCGCCGCAAGATCCCGCGCCGGCTGCGCAACGAGCTCGACGATTCGAAAAAGCTCTCCCTCGACGAGCGCGACGAATTCGCGCTGATGATCCGGCAATGCGCGATCAAAATCGGCGTCGGCGCGGCAAGCGTGCGCGAGATCGAGCGCATCAACATCCTGCAGGCGACCTTCGTCGCGATGCGCCGCGCGCTGATGCGCATGGGCGTGATGCCCGACATCGCGCTCATCGACGGCAACCAGCCGCCGCCGCTGCCCTGCGCCGTGAAGACCGTGATCGGCGGTGATGGGCTCTCGCTCTCGATTGCCGCCGCCTCGGTCATCGCCAAGACGACGCGCGACCGGCTGATGCGCGCCCTCGCCTTGCGTTACGACGGCTATGGTTGGATGACCAATGTCGGCTACGGCACCGAGGAACACCGCGCCGCGATCTTGAGCCTCGGCCCGACCCGGCATCACCGCATGAGTTTCGCGCCGTTGCAGCTCACCCTCGCCCTCGATGCGAACTTGATCGAGCAAACTCCTCTGACTCCTTAAGTTTTTATATTGACGCGCCGAGTCGCGGTCGTCAGAATCCCGTCCCCATGGGGAAAGCCGTGGGGGATTCGGCCGCAAGTCGGCCGGCCGTCGAGCGCGATGGGACGACCATCGACGACGGGACGATCATCAAAGGCGATTGCATCTCGGCGATGCAGCGCCTGCCCGAGGAATCGGTCGATCTCGTCTTCGCCGACCCGCCCTACAACCTCCAGCTCGCCGGCGAACTCCA
The DNA here is from genome assembly GCA_035552195.1 of Allostellaceae bacterium. Classification (GTDB taxonomy): domain Bacteria; phylum Pseudomonadota; class Alphaproteobacteria; order ATCC43930; family CGMCC-115725; genus CAIKMD01. Next base: position 17,384 of record DASZLU010000101.1, read on the forward strand.
CCGTCCCGATAATTCGCGGGTCGACGGGGTCGAGGAAGCTTGGGACAAATTCGCCGATTTCGCGACCTATGACCGCTTCACCCGCGACTGGCTCAGCGCCGCACGCCGTGTGCTGAAGCCCGACGGCACGCTCTGGGTCATCGGCTCCTATCACAATATCTATCGCGTCGGCATGATCCTGCAGGATCTGGACTACTGGGTGCTGAACGACATCGTCTGGCGCAAGACCAACCCGATGCCGAATTTCCGCGGCCGGCGCTTCACCAACGCGCACGAGACGATGCTGTGGTGCGCGAAGTCGCAGCATAGTCGCTACACCTTCAACTACCAGGCGATGAAGGCGCTGAACGAAGGCGTGCAGATGCGCAGCGACTGGCTGATCCCGCTGTGCGGCGGCAGCGAGCGGCTGAAGGGCGACGACGGCAAAAAAGCGCATCCAACGCAAAAGCCCGAGGCGCTGCTGCATCGCGTGCTGCTCGCCTCATCGAAACCCGGCGATCTCGTGCTCGATCCTTTCTTCGGCACCGGCACGACCGGCGCGGTGGCGCGGCGTCTCGGCCGGCAATGGATCGGCATCGAGCAGAACCCCGAATACATCGCCGCCGCGCGCGCACGCATCGCCGCGATCGAGCCGGGCCAAGGCGAAGAGATCGCGACGACCGAAGAAAAGAACTCGGCGCCGCGCGTGCCGTTCGGCAGCCTCATCGAACGCGGCTTACTCAAGCCTGGCGAAGTGCTGTTCGATGCGCGCCGGCGCTGGACCGCGAAAGTCCGCCCCGACGGCACGCTGATCTCGGCCGATGCCAAAGGCTCGATCCACCAGGTCGCCGCCGAAGTGCAAGGCGCGCCGTCCTGCAACGGCTGGGAATTCTGGTTCGTCGACCGCAAAGGCCAACCCGTGCCGATCGAATTCTTCCGCCAGCAGATCAGAAGCGAGATGGGGGCTTAGGGCTTCGGCTTCCAGCCTTGGGCTTTCAGCTCTTCGCCGGCCTTTAAGATGAAGCTGTAATCGAACACCTTCTCGGGCGCCGGGACTTTGTCCGGTGCCAGCCCGAGCAGGTCGCCGCGCAGCTTCAGCTCGTTCACCTGCAGCTCGCGCGGCACGCTGCCGGAGGCGAGCATGCCGGGAACGAATTCTTTCGCCGAAAATTCCGCCGCGCCTTTGTCGAGCCCGTGCTTCACCATGGCGTCGATTGCCGCCTGCTGGCTCGCCTTCACGGTCGAGAGACCCTTATAGATCGCGCGCATCGTGCGGCGAACGAGGTCGGGGTTCTTCGCGATCAGCGCGTCCGAGGTCGCAAAACCCGAAAGCACCATTTTTACGCTCTCGTGCATATCGATCAGCATGCGGAGCTTGCCGGATTTCTGCATCGCATCGATGTCCGAGCTTTCTCCGCCATCGATCACCGCCGCCGCGAAATTGCCGGTGGTGATCGCGGCGACGCGCGCCGCCGTCGCGCCGAGCGGCGTGAAGGAAACGTAATCGTCGGGGAGGCGGCGCTGCGCCAGCACATAGCGCAGGCTGATCTCCGTCGTGTCGCCGCGGCTGATGACGCCGACCTGCTGGCCCTTCAATTGCTCGAGGCTGGTGATGCCGGGCTTCACCCAGAGCTGATAGGCCGAGCGATCCTCGCCCGTGGTCAGCACCTTCAAATGCGCGCCTTTCAGCACCGCGCTGATCGCCGCCGAGGACGAGCCGCTGAAATCGAGATCGCCCGAGATCAGCGCCGGCGTCGCAATGCCGCCCTGCGCCTGCACCAATTCGACCGCGATGCCTTCCTCGCCGAAATAACCTTTGTCGATCGCAACCAGCAGCGGCGTGTAGTCGATGGTCGGCACGACGTAGGAGAAGCGGATTTTGTCTTCGGCGTGCGCCGATGCGCCCCACACGAACAGCGTCATTCCGGCGAAAGCGGGAATCCACAAGCAACGCACTCGCTGTTTCCATGGATTCCCGCTTTCGCCGGAATGACGCCGAAAGAGAGTGCGTTTACACCCGCACCGCCAACGCATCGCGCATCTCCTCGACCATCTGCACCAGTTTCAGCTTGGTGCGTTCATCTCTGATGACGCCGCCTTCGGCATCGACCGCGGCGCGGACCGGGCAGATCGGCGCGGTTGCGGGCACGACGTAGCCGCGCAGCGCGTGGACGATCTGCTCCATCGCGCCGATCGCATGCACCGCCGCGATCGGTCCCGACGACGTCGCCACCAACCCAACGAGCCGGCCGCCGAGATAAGGCGGATCGTCCTCGGCCGTGAGCTCGAGGAAATCGATCGCGTTCTTGAGCGCGCCGCTGATCGAGTAGTGATAAGACGGTGTGCACCAGACGAAGGCCCGCGCCTTGCGAAACGCGTCCAGCAAGAATTCGGCCGGTGGGCACTCCGTCTCGTGCAGATCGGGGTGATAGAATGGCAGGTCGAGCGCGCCGAGCGGCAAGATCTCCGTCGGCATGCCGCGCTCCTCGAAAAGCTTCGCGGTATAGCGCATCAGCACAGTCGTCGCCGAATGCTTCGCATAGGAGCCGCCCAGGATGAGGATCGGTGCCGACGGATCGTTGCGCGCATTCCCGACGCGCGAGCGGGGTGTTTCTCGAACCATGCGCCTATCTTACTTCGGCGGTTGCCAATGCGCTGCCTTCAATTGCGCGAGCGCCTTCTCCGCGAAGCTGAAGTCGAACACGGCTTCCGGCGGCGGCACTTTGTCTTTCGGCACGCTCAGCATTTCGGCGCGCAGCGACACGTCGAGCGCCTGCGCGTCCTTCGGCATAGTGCCGTTGTCGGTCAGCGAATCGATGAGGTTGTCGTATTCGGTGCCGACCGCCTCGGCGTTGGTTTGGCCATGCTTCAACAAGGTCGCGATCGTGTCGGCGCGCGACATTTTCACGTTGAGCACGCCTTTCATCACGGCGTTGACCATGCGCTGAACGAGATCGGGGTGCTTGGCGATGAGCGCGTCGGAGGTCGCGAGCGCGTTATAGGCCATCGTGATCTCTTGCCGCAGATCGACGAGGCGATGGAGATCGCCGAGTTTATCGGTCGAGCGCATCACCTCGACCTCGCTGGCGTTGACCATTGCCGCCGGATAGCTGCCCGAGGCGATCGCCGCGAAGCGCGTCACGCCGGCGCCAACGGGCGCATAAGCCACATAATCCTCGGGCAGCTTGTGCTTGGCGAGGTAATAGCGGATCGCGATCTCGGTGGTGTCGCCGCGGCTGATGATGGCGATCGGCTTGCCTTTGAGATCGTCGAAAGTCTTTATCTTCGGCTGCGCCCAGATCTGCATCGCCGGATGCGCGTCGACGACCATCAGCACCTTGAGCTTCGCGCCTTTGAGGATCGCGCTGATCGCCACCGAGCCGGAGCCGGTGAAATCGATATCGCCCGAAATGAGCGCGGGCACCGCCGCCCCGCCGCCCGCCTGCTGCAGATCGATATCGATGCCCGCATCCTTGAAATAGCCTTTGTCGATGGCGAGGAAGTCATCAGCGTACTCGACCGAGCTCAATACATAAGAGAGACGGACTTTGTCGGCAGCATGCGTGGTGTGTGTCGTGAAGAAGATCGCGAGAGCGAGGGAAACACCCCCCACCCCAACCCTCCCCCTCAAGGGGGAGGGAGTTTTGAGTTAGGACGGAGGGAATGAATTTCTGATCCCCTCCCCCCTTGAGGGGGAGGGCTAGGGTGGGGGGTGAACCACGCCATCACGGCTTCCACCCCTCCTTCTTCAACTTCTCCGCCGCTTCTTTGACGAAGCTGAAATCGAAGAAATAGCTCGGCGGCGGAATCTTGGCGTCGTCGACGCCGAGCATGTCCGCACGCAGCTTCAGCTCGAAGGCCTGATCTTCATCGGTGGTGACGGCCGTCGCCGACAGGCCGGGCTCGTTGACGTCGTAATCCTCTTCCGCCGCGGCCTGGGTCGAGCCGTGCTTCACCAGCGCGGCAACGGTATCGCCGCGCGAGGCGCGCGTCGCGCGCTGGCCTTTGACCAAAGCCAGCGCCACGCGCGCCACGACATCGCGATGATCGGCGATCATCGCGTCGGAGGTCGCGAAACCGCCAAAAGTCATATGCACTTCCTTGGCCAGGTCGATCAGGAGATGCAGTTTTCCGATCTTATTGGCGTCGCGCATGTTCTTCACGTCGCCGGCGTCGATCATCGCGCCGGGGAAGCTGCCCGAGGCGATGGCGGCGACGCGCGCCGTGCCGGTGCCGAGCGGCGTATAGGCAACGAAATCCGCGGGCAGATTGCGCTTCGCCAGGATGTAGCGCATGCCGATCTCGGTCGTGTCGCCGCGGCTGATGATGCCGATCTGTTGACCTTTCAGATCGTCGAGCTTCTTGATGTTGGGCTGCACCCAAAGCTGGAACGCCGAGTGATCGGCGCCGACGAAGATCGCCTTGAGATGGCCGCCCTTGAGATCGGCGCTGATCGCGACCGAAGGCGAGCCGGAGAATTGCAGATCGCCCGCGATCAGCGCCGGCGTCGCGACGCCGCCGCCCGCCTGCACCAACTCGACCTCGAGCCCCTGCTGCGCGAAGTAGCCCTTATCGAGTCCGACCAGCAGCGGCGCGTATTGCACCGTCGGCACGACGTAGGAGATTTTTACGTGATCGGCGGCAGACGCGTTCGTTGTTGGAACGAAAAGCGCCGTTAGAAGAATAAGCACGCGGAAGCACCGCCCCCCCACCCTACCCTCCTCCTCAAGGGGGGAGGGGCTGCTGTTGTGAGAGCGAGGCTCAAATCCCCTCCCCCCTTGAGAGGGAGGGTTAGGGTGGGGGGTAAGGCAGACTCGCTTCATTGCGTCGGGCTCCAATTCTCGGACTTCAGTTGGGTAGCCGCTTTCTCGGCAAAGCTGAAATCGAACACGTCGCTCGGCTTGGCGATTTTGTCCTTGGCCAACCCGAGCATCTGGCCGCGCAACTCGAGCTCCATCTGCTGGCCATCGGCCGGCATCGTCCCGGTCAGGCTCAGTTCGGGCGCAAAGGCGGCGTAATCCGCCTCGGCGTTCTTGCGATCGGCCGTGCCGTGCTTCATCACCGATGCGATCGCCCGATCGCGATAGGCTTTCGAATAGGCGATGCCTTTGATCGCGGCGCGGATGACACGCAGGACGAGATCGGGATTCGCTTTGATCAGCGCGTCGCTCGTCGCGATGCCGCTGAATGTCATCCGCACGTCCTTATGCAGATCGGCGATGATGTGATAGCCGTTCATCTTGCCGTCGGCTTCGAACGCCGCGGTCTCCAGCGCATCGAGGAGCGAGGCCGGATAAGCGCCCGAGGTGATCGCCGCCATGCGCGCCGTGCCGTTGCCGAGCGGCGCGTACGACACGTAGTCGCCGGAGAGGCCTTGCTTGGCGAGGTAATAGCGCATCGCGATCTCGGTCGTGTCGCCGCGGCTGATGACGCCGACCGGCTTGTCCTTGAGATCGGCGAGCGACTTGATGTCGTTGCGCGCCCAAAGCTGAAAAGCGGCGTTCGACGACGTGATGTAGAGGACTTTGAGCTTCGCGCCTTTGAGGATGGCACTGATCGCCGCCGCCGGCGAGCCCGAGAACTGCACATCGCCGGCAATCAGCGCCGGCGTCGCCGCCCCGCCGCCCGCGGCGACGAGTTCGAGATCGATCCCTTCTTCCTTGAAATACCCCTTGTCGAGACCGAGCAAGAGATCGCCATACATAACCGTCGGCACGACATAGCTGATCTTCACATGCTGGTCGGCGGCGCGAACCGGCGCCACCGCCCACAAGGCAACAATAGCGACAACAATAAAGCGACCAAACGATTTCATTTCGCAGGCTTCCAATTCTCTGCTTTCAACTCCGCCGCCGCTTTTTGCGCGAAACTGAAATCGAACACACGGTCCGGCGACAGTATCTGGTCTGGCTTTAGCGACAGCATCTCGCCCCGCACCTTCAATTCGATCCGCTGCGCCTCGAGCGGCATGTCGCCGGTGAGGCTGAGATCGTCGACGGCACCGTCGTAATCGGCCTCGGCGGCACTGCGATCCTTGACCCCGTGATTCATCGACGCCTTGATCGCGACCTCGCGATTCCGCTTCGCCAGCGTCATGCCTTTGATCACGGCCCGCATCGCGCGCCGGATCAGATCGGGATTCTTGGCGATCAACGCGTCGGACGCGGCCAGGCCGCTGAACGTCATCTCGACGTCCTTGTGGAGATCGGCGAGGAGATGAAGCTTGGCGAGGCTGCCGGTGTTTTTCAGCTCCTGCACCTCGACCTTATCGATCAGCGAAGCGGAATAGCTGCCCGACGTGATCGCGGCGACGCGCGGCGCGCCGGCACCGAGCGGCGTGTACGAGACGTAATCCTGCGGCAGGTTGCGGCGCACGAGGTAATAGCGCATCGCGATCTCGCTGGTATCGCCGCGCGTGATGATGCCGACCTGCTGGCCTTTCAAATCCTCGATCGTCTTGATGTCGCCGCGCGTCCACAGCTGATACGCCGCGTGATCCGTCGTGATGTAGAGGACTTTGAGCTTCGCGCCTTTGAGGATGGCGCTGATCGCCGCCGCCGGAGAACCCGAGAATTGCACGTCACCGGCAATGAGCGCCGGCGTCGCCGCGCCGCCGCCCGCCTGCAGCAAGCTGACATCCATGCCCTCCTCGGCGAAATAGCCGTTGTCGAGCCCGACCAGCAGATCGCCATAGATCACCGTCGGCACGACATAGGAAATAACCACCTTGTCAGCGGCGAACGTTGGCGAAGCGATAAGGAGAGATAAGAAGGCGAACAATATCGCGACGAAGCACCTCCCCTCAGGGGCGGCGGGGGTGACACAAATTGAATCCCCTCCCCCCTTGAGGGGGAGGGCTGGGGTGGGGGGTGAGCCGCGCATCAAATTCAATTTCCTCTGGTCTTTGGTTGCCAATTTTCCGCTTTGAGTTCGGCCGCTGCCTTCTCGACGAAGCTGAAGTCGAAGACTTCGGTCGATTTCTTCACCTGGTCCCGCGGAACGCTCAAGAGTTCGCCGCGCAACTGCAGTTCGATAGTCTCGTTTTGCAGTGAGGTGGTGCCGGTCGAATCCAGCAGCCCGACGCTCGAATCGTATTGCGCGGCGGCTTTCTTCGCATCGCCCGCGCCATGCGCGACCATCGCCGCGATCGCGTCGGCGCGCGAGGCCTTGGTATGGGCCATGCCTTCGAGGATGCCGCGCAGCACGCGGCGCACGAGATCGGGCTTCTCGGCGATCGTCGCATCGCGCGCGGCAAGGCCGCTGAAGACCATGTGCACGTCTTTCGTGAGATCGGCGAGAAGGTGCAGCCGGTCGAACTTGCCCGAGGCTTTGAGCTCTTCCATCTCGTTGACGCCGAGCAGCGCCGCCGAATACGTGCCCGATGCGATGCCGGCGACGCGCCCGGTGCCCGTGCCGAGCGGCGTGTAGGCGACGAAATCGCCCGGCAGCTTGTGATTGGAAAGGTAATAGCGGAACGCGATTTCGCTGGTATCGCCGCGGCTGATGATGCCGACCTGCTGGCCTTTAAGATCGTCGAGCGCCTTGATCGCGGGCTGGGCCCAGACCTCGAAAGCGGGGCGATCGCTGGTGACGAAAAGCACGCGCAGCTTCGCGTTCTTGAGGATCGCGCTGATCGCGACCGAGCCCGAGGTGCTGAAATCGAGATCGCCGGAGATGAGCGCCGGCGTCGCCACGCCACCGCCCGCCTGCACCAATTCGGCCTCGATGCCGAGATCGGCAAAATAGCCCTTATCGATCGCGAGGAAGAGCGGCGCGTAATAGGGCGCCGGCTCGACATAATTGATCTTGATGTGATCGAGAGCGCGCGCGGGTCCGATCCCCGGCAACGCCAGCATCAACGCGAATGCGGCCGTCACGGCCCAGCGTCTCAAGTCTTTTTCCTCCCTGCGAAGGCAATGGTGCCCGAAGCGCGGCGGCGAGGCAATCGCTACACCTCGCGCGGGAATCCCCCGAGCGCGAACGCAATCACCTTCTTCATCACGGTAGGCAGCGCCTGGGTATTGAGCGCATTGGGCTGTACCCACACGCTGTCGCCGTCCGCTTTCGTCGCGCGCGTTTTTCCGATCAGCACCGTCAACTCGAGATCGAAATGCGTGAAGCTGTGCCGCACGACGCCGGGCAGCACCGACCAGCGCGCGCTGACCGGCGCCGCTTTCTCGGCCGCCTCGCGATCGAGCGCGCCGCTCACCCAATCGCTCGACGGCACCTCCATCATCCCGCCGAGCAAGCCCTTCGCGGGCCGTTTGCGCAGCAGCACCGCGCCGTCGCCGCGCACCGCCCAGAACGCAACGCCGCGCCGCAAAGGCTTGGCGCGCTTTGCCTGGCGTGCCGGCAAGTCTTCGGCAATGCCGAGGCTGACGGCGCGGCAATCCTCGCGCCACGGACAGAGCACGCATTTGGGTTTCTGCGGCGTGCAGATCGTCGCGCCGAGATCCATCGCCGCCTGCGCGAAATCGCCCGGCCGATCCTTCGGCACCAACGTCGCTGCCAGGCGGCGCAGTTCGGGCTTCGCCTCGGGGAGCGGCGTCGTCACGGCGAAGATGCGCGCGACCACGCGCTCGATATTGCCGTCGACCGGCGCCGCATGTTGGTTAAAGGCGATCGCGGCGATTGCCGCCGCCGTGTAAGCGCCGATGCCCGGCAGGGTCAGCAGCACGGCTTCGCTTTCGGGAAACTTGCCCTCGTACCGCTCGACAACCGCTTGCGCGCAGGCGTGAAGATTGCGCGCCCGTGCGTAATAGCCCAAGCCCTGCCACGCGTGCAGCACATCGTCGAGCTTGGCGAGGGCCAGCCCTTCCACATCGGGCCAGCGTTCGAGGAAACGCGCGAAATAAGGACCGACGGTCGCAACCGTCGTCTGCTGCAGCATGATCTCGCTGAGCCACACGCGATAAGGATTGGCAAGCTCGCCAGGGAGCGCACGCCACGGCAATTTGCGACGATGCCGGTCGTACCAAGCGAGAAGCCGCACCGCGTAATCGTTAAGATTTGCGGCCCCGCGCTTCGATTTTGGACGTTGCGATTTTTTCTGTGGATGCTTCAACGCGGGCATTCGACGGAGGATGCCGGAAACGCTAGCATCGCCGCAATCTCTGAACAAAGGAGCTTCGGTGGAGAAACGGCGCGGCGGCTTGCGCGCCATTGGCGCCGAGATCCCGCGCATCGCCGGGGCGGCGCTGGGCAAGCGCGGCTTCGGCGAGGCGCAGCTCGTGACGCAATGGGAAGCGGTGATCGGCGAAGAGCTGGCGACGAAGATATCGCCCGAGCGCATCACCTTTCCGCGCGGCGAGCGACGCAACGGCACGCTGCGTCTGCGAGTCGCTTCTGCCTTCGCGACCGAGGCACAGCATCTTGAGCCGGTGCTGATCGAGCGCATCAACGCGTTCTTCGGTTATGGCGCCGTCGCGCGACTCGCCTTCGTCCAGGGACCGCCACTCAACGCCGCGCCCAAGCCACCGGCTTTGCGCAAGCTGAGCGCCGAGGAAGTGCGCGAAATCGAGTCCCGAGTCGCTGGAGTCGCGGACCCGGATTTGCGCGAAGCACTCAGGCGACTCGGCAGCGCTGTGGCAGGAAACCGGCGGAATTGAGCCGTTTGCTTGCATTTGCGGTGAGAGTCACAATAGCATCAACATCTAGTGGTTCTGAGGAAGCGCATGCGTAAAATCTGGTTGGCCCTCGCGGCTTTCGCGTTGCTCGGCGGCATGAGTGCCGCTGCATCGCCTGCGCATGCACTCGAAGCGCCGCAGATAAAGCCCGATGATCGCGTGCTCGGAAAGGCCGATGCGCCGATCACGATCTTCGAGTTCTTCTCGCTCACCTGCCCGCATTGCGCCGAGTTCGAGGAGGTCAGCTATCCGAAGCTGAGGGCGGAGTGGATCGACACCGGCAAAGCGAAAATCGTCTATCGCGACTATCCGCTTGACCAGAACGCGCTCAAGGCGGCGGAGGTCGCGCGCTGCGCCCCGCCCGATCGTTACGCTGCCTTCGTCGAAGTGCTGTTCAAGCAGCAGACGGTGTGGGGCGTGCAGCGCGACCCGACCGATGCGCTGAAGAAGATCGCGGCGCTCGGCGGCATCGGCGCGGACGCGTTCGACAAGTGCATCAACGATCAGGACCTGTCGAAGCAGATCGTCGCCGAGGAATACGAAGCACAACAGAAATACGGCGTCGATTCGACGCCGACCTTCTTCATCAACGGCAAGAAGGTCGTCGGCGCCTTGGCCTACGACGATTTCGTCAAAGAGCTGAACGGCGCCGGCGGCAATGCGGTTGGCGCCTCGACACCGGCGGCGAAAGCGCCCGATCCGGCAACGCCCAAGGAAGCGTCGCAGGTGCCGGCCGCCACCACGCCGCCTGCCCCGGCTTCGGCCGCGCCGACGTCGATCCTCGATAAAATCAAAGGTTGGTTCCGCTGAGATGCAGTTCGCAAAGTTAAAGCTTAGCGGTTTCAAATCCTTCGTCGATCCGACGGAGCTCCTTATCGATGCCGGCGTCACCGGTATCGTCGGCCCGAACGGATGCGGCAAATCGAATCTGGTCGAGGCGCTGCGCTGGGCGATGGGCGAGAACTCGGCCAAGCGCATGCGCGGCGGCGAGATGGACGATGTGATCTTCGGCGGCACCGGCGCGCGGCCGGCGCGCAACATCGCCGAAGTGTCGCTGTCGATCGACAATCCCGCGCACGACGCACCGAAGCCTTATAACGAGATCCCCGAGATCGAGATCGTCCGCCGCATCGAGCGCGGCATGGGCTCCGACTATCGCGTCAACGGCCGCGAGGTTCGCGCCCGCGACGTGCAGCTGCTCTTCGCCGATGCCGCAACCGGCGCGCATTCCGCCGCGCTCGTCAGCCAGGGCCGCGTCGGCGCGATCATCAACGCCAAGCCCGCCGAGCGCCGCGTCCTCCTCGAAGAAGCCGCGGGCATCAGCGGGCTCCACTCGCGCCGTCACGAAGCCGAGCTGCGCCTCAAGGCCGCCGAGAGCAATCTCTCGCGGCTCGACGACGTGCTGCGCGGCCTCAGCGAGCAGCTCGAAGGGCTGAAGAAGCAGGCGCGCCAGGCCAATCGCTACCGCCGCCTCTCCGATCACATCCGCCGCGCCGAAGCGGTGGTGCTGCATCTGCGTTGGCAGCGCGCCGTCGCCGACCACGAAGTCGCCGATGCGCGTTTCCGCGCCGCCGAGATCGAGGTCGCCGACCGCACCCAAGCCGCCCTCGCCGCCGAGCGCGAGCGCGAAGAAGCATCCGGCGAATTGCCGGCGCTGCGCCAGACCGAAGCCTCGGCCGGCGCCGAGCTGCAACGGCTCGTGCTGGCACAGCAGGCGCTCGAGGAAGAAGAGCGGC
>DASZLU010000102.1:0-1553 GCA_035552195.1 Allostellaceae bacterium
CCCGCATCATCTCGCGCGCGACGGTGTCGAACGTTCCGGCCTATCCGAAGAAGCTGCCGACGATCCTGATCGCGGCTTTCGCCATGCTGGTGATGACCTCGGGGCTTGTGATCACCCGGGAAATTCTTGCGGCTCCGGGCGTCTTCGTGCCGCTGCGCCGCGCGCCCGAACGGATTGCCGACGAGCCGGTTGCCGAGGTAACAGTGCCGGCCGCGCGTCTGAACGCGGTCACCGGCGGGCGCGTGGCTGCGCCGCGCAACTCCGCCGAGATCCCGATCAGTGACATCGGCGATGCCGCTTATGATCTCAACCGCATGGGCGTGCGGCGCATCGCCGTGTTCGCCGCGGCGCCGGGAATGAATGCCAGCCAGCCCGCGATCAAGCTCGCGCGGGCGCTGGCGGAAGAATCACGGGTCATCTTGATCGGCCTTGCCTCTGGCGAAAGCGCGATCCGCGCGATTTCCAACGAGCCGTCCGCCGACGGCCTGGCCGAGCTGGCGCATGGGCTGGCATCGTTCCGCGACATCATCGCCAAGGATCGGCTATCGCCGCTGCACCTGATCGCGCCGGGGCATGCCTCGACCGATCGCGTGCAGATTCTTTCCGGTCGTGGCGTCGTCACCGGTTTCGATGCGCTGGCGCACAGCTACGATCACGTCGTGATCGATGCTGGCGCGGCCGCGGGCTCGGGCCTCGACCGCATTGCCGAGGTCGCGCCGCATGCGGTGCTGATCGCCGAGACCGAAGGCGGCGCAGAGGCGGCGCGTGAACGGCTGCTCGCGGCGGGCATTGTCGACGTCACAATGCTGATGACGACACGCGCCGGCGCAGGCGAAAGAGCTGCGGCATAGCCGCTGCGTCATTTCGGATTCATGCTAGGTTGAGGCGGGCAGAGGCTGGCGCCGCTTGCGGCCGGCGATTGACGTCATCGCTGCGTCGGCAAAGGATTATCAACCGGTCTTGCGATAACTAACCCGAGGTCGGAGGCGTCCGGAAGAGGCGGGATTCGTGGCTCTGAAACAGGCCATCATTCGCGGCGGGCTGGAGTCGCTCTATTTCTCGGGCGCGCATCTGGCATTGCGGCCGTTTCTCGGCGGCGTCGGCGCGATTCTGACCCTGCATCATGTGCGTCCGCCGCGTCCCGGCCGTTTCCAGCCGAACCATCTTCTCGAAGTCACGCCGGCCTTTCTCGCGCGCGTGGTGCGCGACCTGCGCCGCTCCGGCATCGAGCTTATCAGTCTCGACGAAATGCATCGCCGCATGACCGAGGGCGATTTCGCGCGCCGCTTCGTCTGTCTCACCTTCGACGACGGCTATCGCGACAATCTGCAATGGGCCTATCCGATCCTGAAAGAGGCAGGCGTGCCGTTTGCCATCTATGTGCCGACGAGCTTTCCCGACCGGCTCGGCGAATTGTGGTGGCTGGTGCTCGAGGCCGTCATCAGCCGCAATGACCGCATCGGGCTTGTGATCGACGGCCAAGACCGCAAATTCGATTGCAAGAGCATCGCTGAAAAGCGCGCGCTCTATGACGAGATCTATTGGTGGCTACG
>DASZLU010000103.1:0-1792 GCA_035552195.1 Allostellaceae bacterium
GCGATCATGGGAACCCTCGCTTAATGCTTCAGCGGCTCACCGCCGAAATTGCTCGCGGCGACGACTGAATTATGCTGCGCATCCCAGCGCACCATCACGACGTTGTCGCCGCCGACGCCGCGTTGCGGATTGACGACGTAATCATAAGGCCCATTGGCGCCGGTCCAACCCTTAAGCTTCAGCAGGTAATCGCGCAGCTTCTGGGCGCTGGCGTCGGGGCCGAGCTGCTGCAGGGTCGAAACCAGCACCAGCGCCGGATCCCAAGCACTGATCGTGATCATATCGGGATGTGCGTCAACGGCGGCAAGCGCCTTCGCCATTTCCGCGACCGCTTTCGTGGTGCCGGCGTCGGTCGGTGCGCCGCTCGCGTAATAGGGAACAGCTGGGTAGAGCAACTCCGTCGGCAATACCGGCCCGTATTGCCTGAAGAAAGCATCGGTGAGATTGCCCGGTGAGGTCATCGTCGGGATGTCGAGGCCGATATCCTTCTCGCCGCGCATGAGATTGCCCGCTGCGCCACCCGTCGCCCAGGCGATCATCGCGTTGGGGTTGGCGCCTTTGACCACAGCCATCTGCGCCGCGACGCTGGCATCGCCCGGCGAGAAATGCTGCGCGGTCACAAGCTGCATCGATTTATTCTCGGGTAAGGCCAGCGCGCCTTGCAGGGCCTTCTCGGACGTCTGACCGCCGGAATCGGTGGCGAAGATCGTGGCGAGGCGCGTCAAGCCGCGCTCTCGGAAATAGCGCACCGTCACCGCCATCAGGTCGTCATAGGACATTTCGGTGAAGAACTCGTAGCTGCCGGGCACCGCGATGCCGCCATTGGCCAGACAATAGAGGAGCGGCCCGTTCTGTTGCAGCAGCGGTGCGATCGCGCCGCAGGCGTTGGGGCTCGACGAGCCGAGGATGATCGGCACGTTCTTGGCGATGAGATTATGCGCGAGCTGCACCGCGGTCTGCGGGCTCGATTCATCGTCGGAGACGACGAAGGAAACCGGCCGGCCTTTGATGCCGCCATCGGCATTGACCATCTTCTCGATCGCTTTCAGCGATTTGAGCTGTGTCTGGCCGACGAAGGCGATGTTGCCGGTCAGCGACAGGATGGTGTTGATCTCATAGGGCTCGGCCGCGCGCGCCGGCGACCCGGCGATCAGGGTGGCGGCAATGAGAGATAGAGCCAAGCAACGTGCGAGTTTCACGCCGAATCCTCCGTTCAATTTCGCGTTCTTTTTATGTCTATCGGGCATTGGGACGCTAGACGCAGCCTGTCCGGCTGTCAATCGGAATAGCCCAGTTTACTGGACTTATTTGCATCGATGTTATACAGTGCGGAACATATGCGCCTGTCCGAACTGATCGATACCGAAGCCGGAACACTGAGCCGCGCGAGCTTTGCGAGCGCGGAGATTTATCGGCGCGAGTTGGAGCGTGTCTTCGCCCGCGGCTGGAATTTCGTCGGCCATACCAGCCAGTTGCCGAACAACGGCGATTTCTTCCTGTCGCGCTGCGGCACCGAGACGGTGATCGTCTCGCGCGACGAGAAGGGTGCGATCAATGTGTTGCTCAATAGCTGCCGCCATCGCGGCATGCCGGCGTGCCGCTATGATTCGGGGAACGCCAAGGATTTCATCTGCTCCTATCACGGCTGGTCCTATGGGCTCGACGGCGCACTGGTCGGCGTGCCGAAATTCCGCGAGCGCTATCAGGGCAAGCTCGAGCGCGAGAAATGGGGTCTCGTGCGCGCGCGCGTCGCCGTGTTCCACGGCTCGATCTGGGCGACATTCGACGAGGC
>DASZLU010000104.1:0-28426 GCA_035552195.1 Allostellaceae bacterium
CATCGCCGCGACCAACCGCCCCGACGTGCTCGATCCCGCGCTGCTTCGTCCGGGACGTTTTGATCGTCAAGTGGTCGTGCCCAATCCCGATGTCGTCGGCCGCGAGAAGATCCTCAAAGTCCATATGCGCAAAGTGCCGCTGGCCTCCGACGTCGATCCGCGCATCATCGCGCGCGGCACGCCCGGCTTCTCCGGCGCCGATCTCGCCAATCTCGTGAACGAGGCGGCGCTGATGGCGGCGCGCAAGGGCAAGCGCTCGGTCACGATGGCCGAGTTCGAGCAGGCCAAGGACAAGGTCATGATGGGCGCGGAACGCCGCTCCATGGTCATGACCGAAGACGAGAAAAAGCTCACCGCCTATCACGAAGGCGGCCACGCGCTCGTCATGCTCTATGCCGAAGGCCATGAGCCGCTGCACAAGGTCACGATCATTCCGCGCGGCCGTGCCCTCGGCGTCACCATGTTCCTGCCGGAGCGCGACAAGTACAGCCAGTCGCGCATGGAGATCGAGGCGATGCTGACCAGCCTTTACGGCGGCCGCGTCGCGGAAGAGCTGATCTTCGGGCCGGCGAAGGTGACGACGGGCGCATCCGACGACATCCGCCGTGCGACCAATCTCGCGCGCCGCATGGTCACGGAATTCGGTTTCAGCGATAAGCTCGGCCCGCTGCGCTATAGCGATAACGAGGAGGAGGTGTTCCTCGGCCACTCCGTCGCGCAGCGCAAGAATGTCTCCGACGCGACTGCCAAGGTGATCGACGAAGAGATTCGCCGCATCGTCGAGGAAGGCGAGGCGAAGGCACGCGCGATCCTCTCCGAGCATCTCGAAGAGTTGCACGCGCTGGCCCGGGGCCTGCTCGAGTTCGAGACGCTGTCGGCCGACGAGATCCGCAAGCTCATCCGCGGCGAGAAGATCGTCCGCGACACCGGTGGCCCGGTCGAAGCGCCGCCGCCGCCGGCGCCCGGCCGCCGCTCGTCGGTTCCGCCCGCCGGACAGAAGCCGGCCGGTGGCTTCGAGCCCGAGCCGCAGCCCGGCGCTTAAAGCACTTCGTCTTCGAATGGCGCCGCTGCTTTGCAGCGGCGCTTTTCTTTTACGCGGCTGCTTTGAAGCAAGTGAAACAACGCCTTGCTTAAGCCTTTTTTGACCACTCTCTATTCACTTCTAGTGTAAGATTCGCGGCCGGATAGGAGATATTGCTTGAGGGCACCGACCACGCGCAGGCTCTTCGGCACAGACGGTGTTCGCGGCCTGGCCAATCGCGAGCCGATGACGCCGGAAACCGTGCTCTCCGTCGCCATGGCGGCGGGGCAGGTGTTGCGCCGCGGCGATCACCGCCACCTCGTCGTCATCGGCAAGGACACGCGGCTCTCGGGCTATATGCTCGAGCCGGCGCTGACCTCGGGCTTCATCGCTATGGGTATGGATGTCGTGCTGGTCGGGCCGCTGCCGACGCCCGCGATTGCCATGCTGACGCGCAGCTTGCGCGCCGATCTCGGCGTCGTCATCTCCGCCTCGCACAACCCGTTCGAGGACAACGGCATCAAATTCTTCGGTCCCGACGGTTACAAGCTCTCGGACGAGATCGAGGCCGCGATCGAAAGCAAGATCGGGCAGAGCGCGTGCGAACGTGCGCCGGCGCAAGAACTCGGACGCGCCAAGCGCCTCGATGACGCCGGCGGCCGCTACATCGAATTCGTCAAATCGAGCTTCCCGCGCGGCTTGCGCCTCGAAGGCTTGAAGATCGTCGTCGATTGCGCGCACGGCGCCGCCTACAAGGTCGCGCCGACGGTGCTCTGGGAACTGGGCGCCGAAGTCTTCCCCATGGGCGTGAAGCCCGACGGTCTCAACATCAACCGCGATTGCGGCGCGACCGCCATCACGGCGATGCAGCGCGAGGTCGTGGCGCAGGGCGCCGATCTCGGCATTGCGCTCGATGGCGACGCCGATCGGCTCATCATCGCAGACGAGCATGGCCAGATCCTCGATGGCGACCAGCTCATGGCGCTGATCGCCATGAAATGGCATCGCGCGGGCCAGCTCTCGCCGGCCGGCGTCGTCGCGACGGTGATGTCCAATCTCGGCTTCGAGCGCTGCCTGCAAAAGAACGCGATCCCGTTGACGCGCACCGGCGTCGGCGATCGCTATGTCGTCGAGGCGATGCGCCGTATCGGCAGCAATCTCGGCGGCGAACAATCGGGCCACATCATCCTCGGCGATTTCTCGACGACAGGCGATGGACTCATCGCCGCCTTGCAGGTGCTGGCGGCGATCGTCGAGACCGACGCGTCGGCAAGCCAGGTCGGCAAGGTGTTCGAGCCGGTGCCGCAGATCCTGCACAATGTCCGCTGCGATGGCGGCCGCGCGCTGCAATCGGAACTCGTGCAAGCGGCGATCGGCGCGGCCGAGAAGCGCCTCGGCACCGGGGGCCGCTTGCTGGTCCGCAAATCCGGCACCGAGCCGTTGTTGCGCATCATGGCCGAAGGCGAGGACGAAGCGCTGCTCAATGCGGTGATCGCCGAGATCGCCGAAGCCGCGGCCGCGGCCGGCGTGGGGGAGAGCGCGGCCGAATGAAGGGCCGCGTGCTGATCATCGCTGGTTCCGATTCGGGCGGCGGCGCCGGCATCCAAGCAGATATCAAGACCGTGACCGCGCTGGGCGCTTACGCCGCAACCGCGATCACCGCGCTGACGGCACAGAACACCATCGGCGTGCAAGGCATCCTGCCGGTGTCGCCGGATTTCGTGAAAAAGCAGATCGAGAGCGTGCTCGGCGATATCGGCGCCGATTGCATCAAGACCGGCATGCTGTTGGATCACGGCGTGATCGAGGTGGCGGGCGAGACGGTGGCAAAACTGGCCCCGGCGGTGCCACTGGTCGTCGATCCGGTGATGGTCGCCTCGACCGGCGCAAGGCTTCTCGATCCGCGCGCGCTCGATGCGCTGGAGCGGCGCTTTATATCGCGCGCAACGCTGGTAACGCCGAACGCACCGGAGGCGGAGGCGCTGACGGGGCAGCGGATTGCCGGGCTCGTCGATATGCGCCGCGCCGCCGACGCGCTCATGAAGATGGGCGCCAAAGCGGTGATCGTGAAAGGTGGCCACGTTGCCGGCGACAAGGTCGCGGATCTGGTCGTGACACAAAACGACAGTTTCGTGCTCGAAGCCGAGCGCATCGCGACGCAGCACACGCATGGCACGGGCTGCACGCTGGCTTCGGCGATTGCCGCGGGCTTGGCGCAAGGCCTGGCGCTCAAGCTGGCGATCGAGCGCGCCCATGCTTTCGTGCAGGCGGCGATCCGCACCGCGCCCGGCTTCGGCGGCGGCCATGGGCCGCTCAACCACGCGCATTCCATCAAAGCGGGATAACGCGCCGTGGCACGTTACTTCGACGATTTCGCTGTCGGCGACAAATTCACGACCGCCGAGCGCGAAGTCACCGAGGCGATGATCCTCGCTTTCGCGAACGATTATGATCCGCAGCCTTTCCACACCGATCCTGCCGCTGCCAAGGCATCGATCTATGGCGGGCTGATCGCCAGCGGCTTTCAAACGCTGGCGATCGGCTTCCGGCTCGTCTGGGACACCGGTACGCTGACGGGATCGAGCATGGGCTCGCCCGGCTTCGACGAACTGCGCTGGCTGAAGCCGGTGCGCGCCGGCGACCGCCTCCATGTCGAGGCCGAGGTGATCGGCATCGCGCCGTCGCGCTCCAAGCCCGATCGCGGCATCGTCCGCATCGCCTATCGCTATCTCGACCAGAACGGCGAGACGGTGCTGACTTGCGCCATGATGCATCTGCTGCAGCGCCGGCCGCCTGCGACTTAAAACCGCGCTACGTGGTTATACGGAGCGCCAATTTAAGTCCTCTTCAAGCAATAGATCGAATTCTAGACGATCAGTATGGGCGCGTGGTCGCGTTCCAGCTTGAGGACGGAACCGCGTGGCCGATTTCGCAACAGTCCCGGTATCGAGTGAGCCCCGCGCGCCGCGCGGGCACAGCCTGCGGGTCCATCTCGCGGCGCTGGCGCTTGCCTGTACCCTGCCGCTGCTGTCGCTCTCGATCTACACGATCTTCTCTTTCGCGCAGATGGAGCGCGACGTCAGCCGCAACGACATCCTCGCCGCCGCCCGTGCCGCCTCGACCCTGATCGATCAGCATGTGCGCAATTTCGAGGGCGATCTGCGCGGCCTTGCCGCGTTCTACGTCCCCGGCCATCTCGATGATTTCTATAACCACGCTGCGGTTACCGCCGCGGAAGAGGGCGCCGGCGTCTCGATCGCGCTGATCAAGCGCGACGCGGTCGTCTTTGACACGCGTTATCCGCTGGGCGGCGGCCAATCACCGGCCTGGGAGCATCCGGTCGATTTCGCCCATTCCTCGGGCCGTCTGATCGTATCCGATCTGTTCATCGACCGCATCGACGGCGTTCCGAAGATTGCGATCTATGTGCCCCTCCGGCACGACAACGCGACGGCGTTTCTGGTCGCCTCCGTACCGACCGGCGCGTTGTCGGCATTGCTCGCGATCCAGGGACTGCCACCCGATTGGACGGTCGGCCTCTCCGATCGCAATCGCATCATCATCGCACGCGGCGCCGAGCCGCAGGGCTATGTCGGCCGACAGGTCCCCTCCACCCTGGTGCGCCCGACCGGGACGCAGAGAGAAGTCTTCGCCGACAGCCCGGGCATCGGTCAGGGGCCGCAATATCTCGCGATGATCCGATCGACGCTCACCGATTGGGTGTTGGTGATCGGCATCCCGCAAGGGATTGCCGACGCCCCGCTCTATCGGTCGTTCGGAAATTTTCTCATCGTCGGCATGGGCTTCTTGTTGCTTGGCCTCGCGGCGGCGGCGCTGATCGGGGGCAGCCTGTCGCGCGCCATGACGGCGCTCTCCAAAGCCGCGCTCGGCCTTATCAATCATCAGCCGGTACCCGCGATCGACTCCACGATTCGCGAAGTGCAAGCAGCCAGCGATGCGCTGTCGGTCGCGGGCGAGCGTCTGCGGCAGAACGACGAGCATTTGCGCCGCGTCCAGACTCATCTGGCGCGCGCGCAATCGGTGGCCGGCGTCGGCAGCTTCGAGCGCGATCTGCGCACCGGAAAAGGCATCTGGTCCGACGAGATCTATGCGATCACCGGTCTGCCGCGCGATGGGGAACCGTCATTCGAGCGCTTCATTGCGTGTATCGATGAGGCCGATCGGCCGCAGGTTCTGATGAGCGACCATAACGCCCGTCTCGGCTTCGACACGCCCGGCGTGGATTTGCGCTTCCGGCGTCCGGACGGCGGAAAGCGCGTCCTCCATATAGAGACGAAGGTGATACGCGAGGCTCATCGCTGCCAAAACGCGACCGACGCGGCGCTCGATGAGTCCGGCGAGAAGCTGGGCGCCATCGTCGGCTATTTCGGCACGATGCACGACATCACCGATCGCGTCGATCTCGAGGACGAGCGGCGCGATCTACAGACGCGGTTGCATCAATCGCAAAAGCTCGAGGCGCTCGGCACCCTCGCCGGCGGTATTGCGCACGATCTCAACAATACGTTGGTGCCGGTGGTCGCGCTGACCAAGCTCGTGCGCAACGGATTGCCGGAAGACAGCATGGAGCGCCAGGATCTCGACACGGTGATCGGCGCGGCGGGACAGGCGCGCGATCTGGTGAAGCAGATACTGACCTTCAGCCGCCAGGAATCCGGTGAGAAGGGACCGCTCGATCTCGCCATCATGCTGCGCGAATCGCTGAAGATGCTGCGCGCAACGATCCCGGTGACGGTCGAACTCCAGGCCGAGGTAACGGGCGAGGCGCGGATCCTCGCCGAGCCGTCGCAGCTGCATCAGATCTTCGTCAATCTCGCGACCAACGCGGCGCAAGCGATCGGCGATCGCCCCGGCAAGATCAGCGTGCGTCTGACGCGCCAGGTCGATGCAGCCGATCGGGCGACCGTCCATCTCGCGATCGCCGATACCGGCTGCGGCATGGACGAGGCGACGTGCCGCCGCGTCTTCGAGCCGTTCTTCACCACCAAGAGCGTCGGCGAAGGCACCGGCCTCGGTCTTTCCGTCGTGCACGGCATCGTCGCCGAGCTCGGCGGCAGCATCGCCGTCACCAGCAATATCGGCGAAGGCACGACGTTCGAAATCGTCTTCCCGGCACTGGCCGATACGAGCGGCGACGCTCAGCACGCCGCCTGATCCTCACCTGTTCGCTTGCACCGCCGCGCGCTCCGGTTGACCGCGGCCGCAGCGTCGGGGAAACTGGCACCAAGAAATTGGTGAACGGGGAGGACGTCATGATGTCGGGTGATTTCGCGCGCCTTGCTGCCTCGGCCGCATTCGCGCTTGCCGCCGTAACCCTCGCTGCGTCCGCCGCGCGTGCCGAGGATACGGTCCTCGCCATCCCCGGACAGAACGTGCTGTTCCTGTCGCGCTATATCGCCGACGACCAGCATCTCTGGTCGAAAGAAGGACTCAACGTCAAAATCCTCGATATCATCGGCATCGGCTCGATGAATGCGGTGATCGCGGGCTCGGCCGACTTCTCGATGGGCTCGGGTCCGACCATTACGCGCGCCTGGGCGAAAGGCCAGAAGGTATCGGCGCTGCTCACCGCGATCAGCCAATCGGGCCAGTCGATCGTCATCCGCAAGGACATCGCCGACGCGGCGCATTTCGATCCGGCCGCGCCGATCACCGAGCGCGGCAAGGTCCTGAAAGGCCGCACTATCGCGATCGGCGGTGTCGGCGCCATTCCCGATGTCGTGCTGAAGGTCATCGCCAAGGATGCCGGGATCGCGCCGGGCGATGTCGTCGCGCCGCCGATGCAGCCGCCGGAATTCATGGCGGCCTTCGCGGCGAAGAAGATCGATGGCTTTTCGAACAGCCCGCCTTTCGTCGAGCAGGTGCTGAGCGATGGCTCCGGCGTGCTGGTCAGCGATTCGAGCAAGGGCGAGCCCAAGGAATTCTCGCCGGTCTCGGCGGCGCTGCTGTTGACGCGCGGCGATTTCTGCGCCGGCCACCAGACGATTTGCGAAAAGATGGTGCACGGCATCTACGAGGCGACGCAGATCATCCGCAACGATCCGCAGACCTCGATCGCGGTGATGAAGGCGCATTTCGGCACGTATAGCGATAAAGTGCTGCAAGCGGCCTATCAGACGGTGAAGGCGATGACGCCGGATAACCCGATCACCACGCCGCAAGAGCTCGAGAACGGCGACAACATGAACGCCGCCGCGGGTTTCCTGAAGCCGGAAGACAAGCTTCCGGATTACAAACCGCTGATCGACAACGCCTATGTGAAGTAGTAGTGGGCGCGGTCACTGCTTGACCGCATCGTCTCGACCGCGCATAGGGGGCGAAAATCAATTCGTGACCGAGCGAGGGGAAAGTCGTGATCGCAGGTAAGTTCAAGAGCATCTCCATTGCTGCTGCGTTGGGTTTGACGGTCCTCGGTCTTGCTGTTCCGCAAGCGCGTGCCGAAGACACGACGCTCGCGATCCCTGCCCAGAATCTGCTGTTCCTGTTGCAATACATCGCGGCAGATCAGCATCTTTGGGAGACGCAGGGCCTTACCACTAAGGTGGTCTACATCACCGGTGTCGGCTCGACGAACGCCGTGATCGCCGGCTCGGTCGATTTTGGCATGGCCTCGGGCCCGACGGTGACGCGCGCCAACGCGAAGGGCCAAAAGCTCGTTGCGCTGCTGACCGCGATCAATAAAACAGGCCAGTCGATCGTCATCCGCAAGGAAGTCGCCGACGCGGCGCATTTCGATCCCAAGGCGCCGCTCGCCGAACGCGCCAAGGTGTTGAAGGGCAAGAAGATCGCCGTCAGCGCCGTTGGCGCCATTCCCGATTCGGTGCTGCGCGTCGTCGCCAAGGATGCCGGTCTTGGACCGGACGACATCACCGTGCCGGCGATGCAGCCGCCGGAGTTCATGGCCGCGATGGCGAGCAAGTCGATCGACGGCTTCTCCAACTCGCCGCCGTTTCCCGAGCAATTGATCTTGGCGGGCACCGGCGTGCTGGTCAGCGATACGCGGCTGGGCGAGCCGACCGAATTCGATCCCGTGTCCTCGTCGCTGCTGCTGACACGCGGCGATTTCTGCGGCCCGCATCGATCCACCTGCGAAAAGATGGTGCATGCGCTTTATCAGGCGACGCAGATCATTCGCAACGACCCGCAAACCTCGCTCGCGGTGATAAAGGCGCATTTCGGCACCGCCTATGACGACAAGGTGCTGCAAGCCGCTTACGAGACGGTCAAGGCGATGACACCGGAGAGCCCGATGACCACGACGCAGTTGCTCGAGAACGGCGACAACATGAACGTCGCCGTCGGCTTTATGAAGGCGGACGAGAAGCTGCCCGACTACAAGCCGCTGATCGACAATTCCTACGTGAAGTAAGGGGCGAGGGGCGAGCGCCGATGCGTGTCGGTATCTTCGATCATCTCGACCGTGGCGACGCGCCACTGCCGCAACAATATGAAGAGCGGCTGCAAATGATCGAGGCGGCCGACGCCGCCGGCATCGATAGTTATCACCTCGCCGAGCATCACTGGAACCCGGTCGGCATGGCGGCGCAGCCGGGGATTTTCCTCGGCGCCGCCGCGATGCGCACGAAGCGCATTCGCTTAGGCCCGCTCGCTTACGCGCTCGCTTTCCACAATCCGCTCTTGCTCGCGGAAGAAGTGGCGATGCTCGACCAGATGTCGAACGGGCGGTTTGAACTCGGTGTCGGCCGCGGCATCTCGCCATGGGAATTGTCGATGTTCGGCGTGACCATGAACGAGACCCGCGATCTCTTCCGCGAAGCGATGGACGTGATGATCCAATACTTCACGACGGATCGCGTCACCCATCGCGGCGCGCGCTGGCAATATTACGACGTGCCGGTCGAGATCAAGCCGGTACAGAAACCGTTTCCGCCGCTGTGGTACGGCTCGTCCTCGGGCGCGACGCGCGACTACATCGCCTCGCTCGGCGCGGCGATGAACGCGGGCTGGGCGCCGGCCGCGCGGATGAAACAAGCGATCGACGCCTATCGCGACGCATGGGCGCGCAACAAGGACTCGCCGCTGCGTCGGGGCCGGCCGGAGGAGGCGACGCTCGGGTTCGTGCGCATGCTGGTGATCGCGGACACCGATGCCGAAGCCGAGACCCTTGGCGAAGCCGCCTACATGCGCTGGTACAAGAGCCTCGAGCATCAGGCCAACAGCTACGGCTTCACCGCCATGTTCCTCGCCGGCTCTTACGAGATCGCGCGCCGCCGCGTCGGATGCGTCATTGCCGGCACGCCCGAGACGGTGAAGACCGAATTGCTGCGCGACATCGCGACGGCCGGCGTCAATTACCCGCTGCTGCAGATCGCCTTCGGCAATCTCACCCACGCGCAGAGCCTCAAGACGCTCGATCTCTTCACACGAGAGATTCTGCCGGCCGTGCGGGCGCTTTAGAAATGAAATTCCCTCTCCGCCCTTGAGGGCGGAGAGGGTAGGGTGAGGTGGGGGACTTCTAAATGAGATCGCACCGTTGAGGCACACCTCACCTTCCCATCGCTGACGCGATGGGCCCCGCCCTCTCCCCGCAAGCGCGGAGAGGGAATTAAAAGAACGGATCGGTCGGCGGCCCGCCCAGAAGCACGGAGCCGTAATTGAGCGCGGGCATGTCCCAGCCGCCGACGATATGGCCGGCGAGGGCGTGCAGGTCGCGGAACGAGCGCTGCACGTGGTTGCTCTCGAAAATCCCTTTGCCGCCGAGCGCGCCAAGCAGCAATTCGGTGGCCTTTTGCAGCATCACCACCGAGTAGCCCTGGTCGCGGCGATTGCGCAGCCGCACGTCCATCGAGAGCTGACCGCCGGACATGATCGTGTCGATCGTCTCTTTCAGCGAGCGCTTGTAGAGCAGATCGGCGGCATCGATCAGCGCGCCGGCTTCGGCGAGCCGCTGCTGAATGTGCGGCTTCTTGGCGAGCGCCGAGTGATCGAAGGCGCTTTCGCGGGTGCGCATTTCGGCGACGTAGCTGTCGAACGCGCCGCGCGCCATGCCGTTGGCGGGCGAGGTGATGCAGAAGGGGAACACGGCCCAGACCGGTGCGCGATAAAGCGGACCGTCATGCACCTGGCTGCCCGGCGCCTTGCCATTGACGAGATCGTCGTTCTTCACCATGCGGTGCTCGGGCACGAAGGCGCCTTCGACGACGACACTCTTGCTGCCGGTGCCGCGCAGCCCCATCACGTTCCAATCGTCGATCACCGTCACATCGCTCATCGGCAGCAGCAGATAGCGAATGTCGGGGATCGGCGGCTCGGTCGAGAGCATGCCGGCGAACGCGCCGAGGATCATCCATTGCGCGTTGTCGACGCCGGAGCAAAACGACCATTTGCCCGAGAGCTTCACGCCGCCCGGCGCCGGCTCGATCTTGCCCGAGGGCGCGAAGCTCGAGGCCGAGAGCGTGCGATCCTTCTCCCAATATTCGTGCTGCGCTTTCTCGGGAAACAGCGCGACGAAAAGATCGTGCACGCCCATCACCGTCCAGACCCATCCGGCCGCGCCGTCGCCGCGCGACAATTCCGAAGCGATCTCGAAGGTGGTGTCGACGCGCACTTCGGGGCCGCCGAATTTCTTCGGCTTCAGCAGATAGCAGAGCTCGGAATCCCAAAACGACTTGATCGTTTCGGCGGGAATGCGGCGCGCCTCGGCAGCGGCGGCGGCACGCTCGCGCAAGGTTGGCGCGAGTTTCCGCGCGCGCTCGATCAGCGCCTCGCGGCTGTAGGACGTCGTGGATGCCATAACAATCCTCCCCTGATTTTCGTTAACCCCATCGTATCACATTCGCGATGTGCGGCGCTGTGCCGCGTAAAGGGAATGAAAGATTCAGCATTGACGGCACGGCGCGATCTGATAGCTTCCGCGGCGGGACACACCCCCCCAACGGGGTGCAACTATTCTGGAAGGAATAGCTATCATGAAGCCGCAAGTCCGGCCCGCCTGCCCTAATTTCTCCTCTGGTCCTTGTGCCAAACGTCCCGGTTATTCCGTGACGGCGCTGCAGAATGCGCTCTTCGGGCGCTCGCACCGCTCCAAGCTCGGCAAGGCCCGCCTCAAAGAAGTCGTTACCCGCTCGCGCGAACTCCTCGGCATGCCGAAGGATTATCGCCTCGCCATCATGCCGGCCTCGGATACGGGCGCGGTCGAAGCCATCCTCTGGTCGCTGCTCGGCCCCCGCGGTGTCGACGCGCTGACCTGGGAAAGCTTCGGCGAAGGCTGGGTCACCGATATCGAAAAGCAGCTCAAGATCAAGGATCTGCGCGTTTTTCGCGCACCTTACGGGCAAATCCCCGATCTGTCGCAGGTCGATACCGATCGCGACGTGGTCTTCCCGTGGAACGGCACGACCTCCGGCGGCCGCATCCCGAACGGCGATTGGATCAAGGCCGATCGTCAGGGCCTCACGATTTGCGATGCCACGTCGGGTGTGTTCGCGATGGATCTGCCGTGGGAGAAGCTCGACGTCGTCACGTGGTCCTGGCAGAAGGTGCTGGGCGGCGAGGCGGCGCATGGCATGCTCGCGCTGTCGCCGCGCGCGGTCGAACGGCTGAACAGCTACACGCCGCCCTGGCCGATGCCGAAGATTTTCCGCCTGACCAACAAAGGCAAATTCAGCGAAGGCATCTTCGCCGAAGAGACCATCAACACGCCGTCGATGCTGGCGGTGGAAGATGCAATCGACTCGCTGAAATGGGCTGAGTCGATCGGCGGCCTGAAGCAGCTGCGCGCGCGCTGCGAGGGCAATCTCGCAGCCATCGCAGCTTGGGTCGAGAAAACCCCGTGGGTCGATTTCCTCGTCGAGGACCCGAAGATCCGTTCGTGCACGTCGGTGTGCTTGAAGGTCGTCGCGGACGGCTTCGACAAGCTGCCGGCGGACAAGCAATGGGCCGCGATCAAGAAGATCGAATCGCTGCTCGATGACGAAGGCGTCGCCTACGACATCGCCGGTCATCGCGATGCGGTCCCGGGCCTGCGCATTTGGTGCGGCGCGACCATCGAGCGGCGCGA
Organism: Allostellaceae bacterium; assembly: GCA_035552195.1. Classification (GTDB taxonomy): domain Bacteria; phylum Pseudomonadota; class Alphaproteobacteria; order ATCC43930; family CGMCC-115725; genus CAIKMD01. The sequence continues at coordinate 12,063 of DASZLU010000104.1, forward strand.
CGTGGAAGCGCTGCTGCCCTGGCTCGACTGGGCCTTCGCCGAAGCGAATCAAGCCGCCGCCGCGGCTTAGCCTTTCTTTTTCAACGCCTTTATGGACGAGGAGTCTCTCCTATGCCGAGAGTCCTGATTTCTGACGATTTGAGCCCGCGCGCGGTCGAGATTTTCAAAGAGCGCGGTGTCGAAGTGACGTTCAATACCTCGCTGACGCCCGATCAACTGAAGGCCGAGATCGGTAAATACGATGGTCTCGCCATTCGCTCGGCGACCAAGGTGACGAAAGCCGTGCTCGAAGCCGCGACCAATCTCAAGGTCGTCGGCCGCGCCGGCATCGGCGTCGACAATGTCGACATTCCCGCGGCGACGGCGCGCGGCGTCGTGGTGATGAACACGCCCTTCGGCAATTCGATCACCACCGCCGAGCATGCGATCGCGATGATGATGGCCCTGGCACGCGAGCTGCCGGCCGCTGATCGCTCGACGCAAGCCGGCAAATGGGAAAAGTCGCGCTTCATGGGTGTCGAGCTCACGGCGAAGACGCTCGGCATCATCGGCTGCGGCAATATCGGCTCGATCGTCGCCGATCGTGCTTTGGGCCTCAAGATGAAGGTCGTGGCGTTCGATCCGTTCCTCACGCCCGAGCGCGCAGTCGATCTCGGTGTCGAGAAAGTCGAGCTCGACGAGCTCTTCGCGCGGGCCGATTTCATCACCCTGCACACGCCGCTGACCGATCAGACCAAGAACATCGTCGACGCGAAAGCCATCGCGAAGATGAAAGACGGCGTGCGCATCATCAATTGCGCGCGCGGCGGTCTCGTCGTCGAAGCCGATCTCAAAGCTGCGCTCGATAGCGGCAAGGTCGCCGGTGCCGCCATCGACGTGTTCCCAGTCGAGCCGGCCAAAGAGAACATGCTGTTCGGCAATCCGAAGCTGATCGCGACGCCGCATCTCGGTGCCTCGACCAACGAAGCGCAAGAGAATGTCGCGCTGCAGGTCGCCGAGCAGATGGCCGATTACCTGATGACCGGCGCCGTCGTGAACGCGCTCAACATGCCGTCGCTCTCGGCCGAGGATGCGGCACGGTTGAAGCCCTATTTAAACCTCGCGGAAGAGCTCGGCAGCTTCGCCGGCCAGATCACCGATGTCGGCCTCTCCAGTGTTTCCATCGAGTACGCCGGTCACGCCGGCGAGCTCAACGTGAAACCGTTGACCCAGACCATCCTCGCGGCGTTGCTGCGGCCGCAGCTCGATACGGTCAATCTCGTCAACGCGCCGGCGCTCTGCAAAGAGCGCAACATCAAGATCGAAGAGACACGCTCGACCGACACGACCGACTACCAGACGCTCATCAAGGTGACGGTGCATTCGGCCAACAAGCAGCGCAGCGTCGCCGGCACGCTCTTCGGCGGCGACAAGCCGCGCATCGTCGCGATCGAGGACATCGCGCTCGAGGCCGAGCTCGGCCCGACCATGCTGTTCGTGCGCAACCAGGACAAGCCGGGCTTCATCGGCAATCTCGGCCGCACGCTGAGCGAGGCGGGGATCAACATCGCGACCTTCCACCTCGGCCGCAAAGCCGCCGGCGAGGACGCGATCTGCCTCGTCCAGGTCGACCAGGCGCTCGACGAAGCCGTGCTCGCCCATGTCTGCGCGCTGCCCAACGTGGTTCAGGTCCGGCAACTGCATTTCTGACGTAAGATTCCCCCTCACCCTCATCGCTAACGCGATGGGCCCCTCCCTCTCCCCGCTGGGGCGAGGGAGTTATTGCGGACGTGCATGCATGACCCTCTCTCCCCAGAGGGGAGAGGGAGGGGCCTGCGCGGAGCGCGGGAGGGTGAGGGGGCTCATGCGGGGCCTTTCTATTTGCCCCCATGGCGCAAACCCGCTATCCCGCCTCACATGCCCGGCCCGTCGAACGATAATTTGCACAAGGCGCTGCTGCCGCAGGGTTTGCGCGACCTGTTGCCGCCGGATGCCGAGGCCGAGGCCGAGGCGGTGGGGCGGCTGATCGCGGTTCTTTCCGGCCATGGCTACGAGCGGGTGAAGCCGCCGCTGATGGAATTCGAGGAAAATCTCCTCTCGGGGGCCGGTGCGGCGATGGCGCCGGAAACCTTTCGCCTGATGGATCCGATCTCGCAGCGGATGGTTGGGCTGCGCGCCGATATGACGACGCAGATCGCCCGCATCGCCAGCGCGCGATTGGCCAATGCGCCGCGGCCGCTGCGGCTGTGCTACGCCGGCGAGGCGCTGCGCGTGCGCGGCAGCGATATGCAGCCCGAGCGCCAGATCGGCCAGGTCGGCGCCGAGCTCATCGGCAGCGACGCGATCGCCGCCGATATCGAAGCGGTGACGCTCGCGGCCGAAGCGTTGACCTCGCTCGGGATCGACGGGCTGTCGGTCGATTTGACGCTGCCGACCTTGGTGCCCGCGGTGTGCCGTGCGGCGGGGATTAGCGGCGCGGCGCTCGACGAGTTGCGCCGAGCGCTCGATCACAAAGATGCGGCCGCGGTCGCCGCGGCGGCCGGCAAAGCCGCGACGGTGTTGCAAAAGCTGCTCGGCGCGGCGGGTGGCGCGGCATCGGCGTTGAAAGCGCTGGCGATGCTCGATCTTGCGCCCGAAGCGGCGTTGGAGCGGGCGCGGCTGGTGGCGGTGGCAGAACAGCTTCATAAAGCGATGCCGTCGCTTGCGATCACCATCGACCCGGTCGAGAATCGCGGCTTCGAATATCACACCGGCGTCAGCTTCTCCTTCTTCGCGCGCGGCATCAAAACCGAGCTCGGCCGTGGCGGACGCTATCGCACGAGCAACGAGGTGGGCGCGGCGGAAGACGCGACCGGCTTCACGCTCTATACCGAAGCCGTGCTCGAAGCGATGACGCCGCATCGTCCGGCGCCGCGCCTTTACGTGCCGGCCGGCGGCAACGTCGCGGCAGCAACGCGCTGGCGCAGCCAAGGCTACGTCACCGTCGCGGGTTTGGTGCCGACGCAAGATGCGACCGCGGAAGCGCGGCGTCTCGGCTGTTCGCATCTGCTCGACGGCGAAACAGCGATTACGGTTTAGGAAAGAATCACTATGGCCAACGTCGCGGTGATCGGCGCCCAATGGGGCGATGAGGGCAAAGGCAAGATCGTCGACTGGCTGTCGCAGCGCGCCGACATCGTCGTGCGCTTTCAAGGCGGCCACAACGCCGGCCATACGCTTGTCATCGATGGCGTCGAGTTCAAGCTCAGCCTCTTGCCGTCGGGCATTGTGCGGCCGGAGAAAGTCTCGATCATCGGCAGCGGCGTCGTCGTCGATCCATGGGCGCTGCTTAAAGAGATCGACGCGATCAAGGAAAAGGGCGTCAACGTCACGCCGGCCAATCTGAAGCTCGCCGAGAACGCGACCTTGATCCTGCCCTCGCACGGCCAGATCGATCGTGCGCGCGAAGAAGCCAAAGGCGCGAACAAGATCGGCACCACCGGCCGCGGCATCGGCCCGGCTTATGAAGATAAGGTCGGCCGCCGCGCGATCCGCGTTTGCGATCTCGGCGATCCGCAGACCTTGCCGGCGAAGATCGACAACGTGCTCGTCCATCACAACGCGTTGCTGCGTGGTCTTGGTGCCCCCGAGGTGGAACAGGCGCCGCTATTGAAAGCGCTGATCGAGATCGCGCCGAAAGTTCTGCCCTACGCGGTGCCGGCGTGGCGTTTGCTCGACGATGCCAAGAAAGAGAGCAAGCGCATCCTGTTCGAAGGCGCGCAGGGCATCATGCTCGATGTCGATCACGGCACTTATCCCTACGTGACCTCGTCGCATACGCATCCGGGGCAGGCGGCGTCGGGGGCCGGCGTCGGGCCGAGCACGATCGGCTACGTGCTCGGCATTTGCAAAGCCTATACGACGCGCGTCGGCAGCGGGCCCTTTCCGAGCGAGCTCAAGGACGAGATCGGCGAGACGCTGGGGCAGCGCGGCAAGGAATTCGGCGTGGTGACGGGACGCAAGCGCCGCTGCGGCTGGTTCGATGCGGTGATGGTGCGCCAGGCGATCAAGACTGCCGGCATCACCGGCCTCGCGCTGACCAAGCTCGACGTGCTCGACGGCTTCAAAGAGATCAAAGTTTGCACGGGCTATCGCCTCGGCGGCGAGGTACTCGATCGCCTGCCGGCGAGCGCCGAGCAGCAAGCGCGGGTCGAGCCGATCTACGAGACGATCGAAGGCTGGAGCGATTCGACGCGCGGCGCGCGGTCCTGGGCGCAACTGCCGGCGCTCGCGGTCAAATACGTGCGCCGCGTCGAAGAGCTGATCGAAGCGCCGATCGCGCTTCTCTCCACCAGCCCCGAGCGCGAAGATACGGTGCTCGTGCACGATCCGTTTGCGGGTTAGGGCGCACGCCTATTCCTGTTCCGTCATTGCTTCGTCGCACGATGCGCTCTTCGCGATGACGATGACGGTTAGTCTGCTTCGATCGTGATGATCGGCATGAACAGCTTCTTCGCCGCGTTGGCATAGGCGCGTGTGACCGCCCCATCGATCGCGCCGGCGACGACACCGCCGATCAACGGCGCGAAGCGCGAGAAACGCAGCGCGCTCTCGCCGCGGCGGAGCAGCGCGTGGCGACCGATGCGGCGGAGCGCTTCGGTTGAAGCGCTCGCCACCGCCTGCTGGGCGAGGCCGGCGCCGACACCGATACCGGCTTCCTTCACCACGTCCATCAACGTCGTGCCGCAAAGGCAGGCGAGCACAACCGTGCGCACCTGATCGCTTTTCAGATCGTGGCCGCGCAACACCGCGATCGCGGCGACCATGCGGATTTGTATGTAGAGCGCGCTCAACACGTTCGCGGGCAGCGCAATTGGCAACGTCGCGAGCCCGCCGAGATTGGTGACGAATCCTGCAGCGGCGGCTTTCGCGACCTGCCAGCGGACGAGGGCGTCGATCGCCTCTTCGTCGGTCGCGCATTGGCGTTGATAACTGACGGCGAGATCGGGGACGCCTTCGAAGCCCGGTACGCCATCGATGGCGCGCTCGTAAATCCATTGCAGCGCGGAGACGATCGCGGTCATCGCTTTAACATCGAGCTTCGTCGCCATCGCTCACCGATCCCATCACCAATCTGGGCTTCTTAGATAGGGTTGCCTGACCTCTTACGCAATCAACGGCCGGCGCAGCGTTCGTTACCGCTCCGCCGCCATAGGCCGCGGATCGGCATGCGCGACGTAATCCTCGACGATCTGACCGAGCTCGGCCAGCTGATTGTAGAAGAAATGATCGGCGCCTTTGACGATGCGATGATCGATCGTGATGTCGCGTTGGTGTTTCAGCTTGGTGATCATCTTTTGCGTCGCCTCGAGCGGCACAACCTGATCCTGATCGCCTTGCACGATAAGACCCGAGGCGGGGCAGGGCGCGAGGAAGCTGAAATCGAACATGCCGGCGGGCGGCGCGATCGCGATAAACGCGCCGATCTCGGGCCGCCGCATCAGCAACTGCATGGCGATCCATGCGCCGAACGAGAAGCCGCCGACCCAGCACACTTTCGCGTTGGGGTGCGTTGCCTGCAGCCAATCGAGCGCCGCGGCGGCATCGGCGAGCTCACCTTCGCCGCGATCGAATTGACCCTGGCTGCGGCCGACCCCGCGAAAGTTGAAGCGCAGCGCCGAGAAGCCGCAATGCAAGAAGGAGTGGAACAGCGTGTAAACGACTTTGTTGTTCATCGTCCCGCCATGCTGCGGATGCGGATGCAGCAGCAGCGCGATCGGCGCGTTGTCTTCCTTGGCGGCGGTGTAGCGGGCTTCGAGGCGGCCGGCTGGCCCGTTGATCAAGACTTCTGGCATGGTACAAACGACATGGCGGCAAAAACCTGACTTTTCTGCTAGGTTTTCACCCTGGTTACCCAGTGATAATCACCCGCTAAACTTGATAAGGGCAGTAGGGTAAGTTATATGTTCTCGCGAGGCCGCGCTCTCGGCTGCGGCTGAGAGCGACGCAAATAATAGCACAGCGAATCCCATGATCTTCAAGAACCTACGCGACGATATTGCGAATGTGTTACGGCTCGATCCGGCGGCGCGCTCTTCCCTCGAGGTGCTGCTGTGCTATCCGGGCCTGCACGCGGTGATGTTCCATCGCGTGTCGCATTGGCTGTGGCAGCGCGGCTGGCTTGTCGCCGGCCGTTTCGTCTCCGCCATCAGCCGCCTGCTGACCGGCATCGAGATTCATCCCGGCGTCAAAATCGGTCGCCGATTTTTCATCGATCACGGCGTCGGCGTCGTCATCGGCGAAACGGCGGAGATCGGCGATGATGTCACGCTCTATCAAGGCGTGACCTTGGGCGGTACCTCGCTCAATCGCGGCAAGCGCCATCCGACCTTGGAAGACGACGTAATCGTCGGTGCCGGCGCCAAAGTGCTGGGCTCGTTCACCGTGCATCGCGGCGCGCGCGTCGGCGCCAATGCCGTCGTGCTGCAGGAAGTGCCGGAAGGCGTCAGCGTCGCCGGTATTCCGGCCAAGCCGGTCGGCGAGCGGCCGAAGCTCGAGAAGGCGCCGGAATTCATGCCTTACGGGACGCCATGCGACGATACGCCCGATCCGATCGCGTGCCAGCTCAGCGTGCTGCATGGCGAAGTCGCGCGGCTCCGCGCCCGGCTCGCCGCGCTCGAGGAAGAGCGGCTCAGTTCGTCGGTTCCGGCTGGAGGCGCTGGCGGTTTCGATCCTGCGCGAAGGAGCGCCAACGAGTGAGACTCAGCACCAAAGGACGCTACGCCGTGATGGCGATGGTCGATCTCGCCAAGCATTGCACCGGCGAGCCGATCTCGCTCGCCGAAATCGCCGAGCGGCAGGAAATCTCGCTGTCCTATCTCGAACAGCTTTTCGCCAAGCTGCGTGCCGGCAATCTGGTGAAGAGCGTGCGCGGCCCGGGCGGCGGCTATCTGCTCGCGCGCGGTGCCGACGGCACGCGCATCTCCGACATCATTCTCGCGGTCGACGAGCCGATCCGCGCGACGCGCTGCACGCCGGGCGCGCCGACGGGCTGCAGCGGCAACAAGACGCGCTGCCTGACGCATGATCTTTGGGAAGAGCTCGGCAATCAGATCCACATCTATCTGAGCTCGGTGACCTTGGCCGATGTGTGCGAGCAGCGCGTGCTCGGCCGCGCCGGCGCGCTGCATTGCCAGACGCAAGATCGCAACGTCCCGGTGTCGGCGCCGGATGTCGCGGCGCAGTAATATCGCTCGCGGCGATGCGTAGAGCCTATCTCGATTGGAATGCCACGGCCCCCGTCCGGCCTGAAGCCACGGCCGCGGTGGCGGCGGTGCTCGGCGCGACCGGCAATCCCTCCTCGGTGCATCGCGCCGGGCGCGAAGCGCGGCGTGCGCTGAACGAGGCCCGCGATGCCGTCGCGGCGCTGGTCAACGCGCGCGCCGACGAGATCGTCTTCACCAGCGGCGGCAGCGAAGCGAATGCGCTCGCACTTGCGGGGTTCCCCGGTCGTCGTCTGCTCATCTCCGCGATCGAGCATGATTCAGTGCGTGGTAATGCGCCGGAAGCGGAAATCGTCCCGGTGCTGGCCGATGGCCGTGCCGATCTCGATGCGCTCGAGCGCAGCCTCGCCGGTGACGCGCGTCCGGCGCTGGTCTCGATCATGTTCGCGAATAACGAGACCGGCGTCGTGCAGGATGTCGCATTGATCGCGCGCGTCGCGCATGGAGCGGGCGCGCTCTTTCATTGCGACGCGATTCAGGCGGCGGGCAAAGTCGCGGTCGACTTTGCTGGGCTCGATGTCGATCTGATGAGCCTTTCGGCGCATAAGCTCGGCGGACCGATGGGCAGCGGCGCGCTGGTCGTGCGCAATGGCCTCGCGCTTCGGCCGGCGCTGCGCGGCGGCGGGCAGGAGCGGAAGCTGCGCGCGGGAACGGAGAATCTTCCCGGCATCGCCGGTTTCGGCGCGGCGGCACATGCGGCGAAAGCATCGCTCGAATCATATGCTGTTATCGCCATGCTGCGCGATCAGGCCGAGCGGCGGCTTTGCGCGCTGGCGGCCGATGCCGCGGTGTTCGGCGGCGATGCGCCGCGCCTGGCGAATACGTTGTCGATCGCGATGCCCGGTGTCGCATCGTCGACGCAGGTCATCGCGCTCGATCTTGCCGGCGTGATGGTCAGCGCCGGCTCGGCATGCTCTTCGGGTAAGGTGACGCGCAGTCATGTGCTCGACGCGATGGGCATCGCGCCGGCGCTGGCCGAGAGCGCGATCCGCATCAGCCTCGGCTGGAGCACGAGCGTCGAAGACATCGACCAGCTCGTCGATGCGTGGGGCGCGCTTTATGCCCGCACGCGTGCGAGGGTGGCATGACCGCTTCGATCGCCCGCAAGGTCAATCAGCCGCCGGTCTATCTCGACTATCAGGCGACGACGCCCTGCGATCCACGCGTGGTGCAGGCGATGCTGCCGTGGTTCACCGAGAAATTCGGCAATCCGGCCTCGATCACGCACGCCTATGGCCGCGAGGCCGAAGCTGCGGTCGAGAAAGCGCGTACTCAGCTCGCGTCGTTGATCAAAGCCGATGCGCGCGAGATCGTCTTTACCTCGGGTGCGACGGAAGCGAACAACATCGCGGTCAAAGGCGCGCTGCGCTTTCACAAGCAATTCGGAAAAGACCGCATCGTCACGCTGGTCACCGAGCATAAATGCGTGCTCGAAAGCGCGAAGGCGATGGAGGCCGAAGGCTTCCGCGCCACCTATCTGCCGGTCGAGCGCAACGGGCTCGTCGATCTCGATCGCCTGAAAGCCGCGATCGACGACAAGACCGCGATTGTCTCGGTGATGGCAGCGCATAACGAGATCGGCGTGATCCAGCCGCTCGCCGAGATCGGCGCGCTGTGCCGGACGCGCGGCGCGCTGTTTCATACCGATGCGGCGCAAGCGGTCGGCAAGATTCCGATGGATGTCGACGCGATGAGCATCGATCTGATGTCGATCTCCGGCCACAAGATCTACGGCCCCAAAGGCATCGGCGCGCTCTATCTCCGCCGCCGGCCGCGGGCGCGGATCACGGCGCTGATCGATGGCGGCGGGCAAGAGCGGGGCATGCGCTCGGGCACGTTGCCGACGCCGCTCTGCATCGGGCTGGGCGAGGCGGCGGCGCTGGCCGAGGCCGAGATGGCGGGCGAGGCCAAGCGCCTGACCGCCCTGCGCCAACGCTTCCTGTCCGGGGTCCTGGCCGCCTTGCCTCGGACCAAGCTCAACGGCGACCCCGACCGACGGCTACCGGGCAATCTTAACCTTAGCTTTCCGGGCGTCCCGGCTCTGGCGCTGATGGAGGCTTGCCCGGGCCTGGCGCTCTCGACCGGCTCGGCCTGCACCGCGGCCGAAGTGGAGCCGTCCTTCGTCCTGCGCGCCCTCGGCGTCTCTGATGACCTGGCCGCGGCCTCGCTGCGCATCGGTTTGGGGCGGTTTACCACCCCGGACGAGGTCGATTACGCGGTTTCGGCCCTGGCTGCCGCTGTCCGGCAACTGGGTGCGGTTGGGGTGACAACCAAGCTGGCGGCTACCACATAAGGGTGGTATTGAACGACCAGGCCCTAATCCGATCCTCATGGCGACACCGACCACCACCACACCCCCGACCTCGCCGGCCCCGGCCGCAAAACGGCCCCCGCCGAAACAGGCAATGACCGTCACCGAAGCGGCGGCTGCGCGCATCCAGGCATTGCTGGAAAAGCGTGGCAAGCCCTCGGTGGGCATTCGCATCGGCGTGCGCTCGCGCGGCTGCTCCGGCCTCACCTATACGCTCGAATATGCCGACGAGAAGGGCAAGTTCGACGACGTGGTCGAGACCAACGGCGTCACCGTGCTGATCGATCCCAAAGCGTCGATGTTCATCATCGGCACCGAAATGGATTACGTCGAGGACAAGCTGCAATCGGGATTCACCTTTACCAATCCCAACGAAAAAGGCCGTTGCGGCTGCGGCGAATCCTTCCACGTTTGAAGATGCCGTGAGCAAGCTGTTTCAGATCGAAGAGCCGGACGGCTCGCCGCTCGACCCATCTGGGCCAGGTGCGGCCGTCGGCATTGCGGTCGGCAAGACCAGCCGATCGCTCGCCAGCCGATCGCTCGAGGGTGCGGTCGCGATCGCGGTCGGCGGCAATGCCGAGATTCTTCCGAGCGAAGATGGCGAGCGGTCGCTCGCCGGCGACGACCTCGCCGAGCTGCTCTTGGCGCTGCGCTCGCGCGCCGAGAAGCAACTATCGCGGCCGGTGACGCATGCGGTGGTGATGCTGCCGCCGATTGAAGAAGGCCCGCTCGCGCTCGCGGCGCAAGCCGCCGGCCTCGCACTGCTCGATACCGTCGATCCCGGCACCAAATCGGTCGAAGCCGCCGCGCTCGAAGCCGCGGTCTTGGCGGAAGATTTGGCGCCTAAAACCTGAGCTGAGAATTTTTATGCCGAAGATGACCTTTATTCAGCGCGACGGGTCGCGCCGCGAAGTTGAAGCGCCGGTTGGCCTGTCGGTGCTCGAGATCGCGCACCGCAACGATATCGACATCGAGGGCGCGTGCGAAGGCTCGCTCGCCTGCTCGACCTGTCACGTGATTGTCGATCCGGAGTGGTACGAACTCTTGAAGGACGCGACCGAGGACGAGGAAGACATGCTCGACCTCGCTTTCGGCCTGACTCAGACCTCGCGTCTCGGCTGTCAGATCATCATGACCGAAGAACTCGATGGGCTGACCGTGCGCTTGCCGCAAGCGACGCGCAACATGATGATTGTGTGAGCTGAGTTCTCGATCCTGAATTTCGTCACCCCCGAGAAGCGGGGGGCCATTGAAGCGGCAGTGAAGTCTGTCCCATGGATTCCCGCGTTCGCGGGAATGACGAAGGTCGTTTTGCAAGCCGTCTTCTCACGGTAAAATTTCGTCCCATGACTCACCCTTTCGATCTACCGAAACCGCCGAAGGATTGCCGTGTCGTTGTCGCCATGTCGGGCGGCGTCGACAGCGCGACCACGGCGGCGCTCATGGTCGAGGCGGGTTGCGACGTCGTCGGCGTCACCTTGCAGCTTTACGATCACGGCGCGGCAACCGGCAAAACGCATAGCTGTTGCGCCGGCCAAGACATCCACGACGCGGCGCGCGTCGCCGAGCGGCTCGGCATTCCACATTATGTGCTCGATTACGAGAGCCGTTTTCGCCGCGACGTAATCGACACTTTCGCCGATGCTTATGCGCAGGGCGAGACGCCGATCCCTTGCGTTGCCTGCAATCGCTCGGTGAAGTTCCGCGATCTTCTCGGCATGGCGAAAGAGCTCAGCGCCGACGCGCTGGCGACCGGTCATTATGTGCGCCGCGTCGCCGGGCCGCAGGGCGCGGAATTGCATCGCGCCGTCGACGACACGCGCGACCAGAGCTATTTCCTTTTCGCGACGACGCACGATCAACTCGACTATCTGCGCTTCCCCTTGGGCGGCATGAGCAAGGACGAGACGCGCGCGTTGGCGCGGCGCTTCGCGCTGCCGGTCGCGGCCAAGCCCGACAGCCAGGATATATGCTTCGTCCCGACCGGTTCTTACGGCGATTTGGTCGCGAAGCTTCGGCCCGAGGCGAATGCGCCGGGCGAGATCGTCGACGCGCAAGGCCATGTGCTCGGCCGCCACGACGGCATCATTCATTTCACCGTCGGCCAGCGCAAAGGCTTGGGCGTTGCCGGCGGCGAGCCGCTTTATGTTCTGAGGCTCGATGCAGCGGCGAAGCGCGTGATCGTTGGGCCGCGCGCATCGCTGGAGCAGCAGCGCGTAATGCTGCGCGATGTGAATTGGCTCGGGGGCCGGCCCGAGGGTGAGCTTCGCGTTGCGGTGAAGCTGCGCTCGGCACAACCGCCGCAAGCGGCGACGGTCTCGCTCGATGGCGATGGCGGGGTGGCGCTGCTCGATGAGCCTGCGCTGGGTGTCGCGCCGGGGCAGGCTTGCGTCGTTTATGACGGCACGCGCGTGCTCGGCGGGGGGACGATCACGCGCGTCCCCAAAGCCGCGGCCGCGATCTCTGCGAGCGTCGATACGGTTCACGCATTATAAGGAAGGCGCCGCCATGGATATCGGCAAAATCTCCATCGGCCGCAATCCGCCGCACGACATCAATGTGATCGTCGAAATCCCGCAAGGCGGCGCGCCGGTCAAATACGAGATCGACAAAGAGTCAGGCGCGCTGTTCGTCGATCGCTTCCTGCATACATCGATGTTCTATCCCTGCAATTACGGCTTCGTGCCGCATACACGGTCCGAAGATGGCGATCCGCTCGACGTGCTGATCGCCGGGCCGACGGCGGTGGTGCCGGGCTCGGTGGTGCGCTGCCGGCCGGTCGGCGTGTTGCTGATGGAAGACGAGGCGGGGCCGGACGAGAAACTCATCGCCGTGCCCGTCGACAAACTCCATCCCTTTTATACAGACGTGAAATCGTATACCGACCTGCCCGCCATCATGTGCGAGCAGATCGCGCATTTCTTCGCGCATTACAAAGACCTAGAGCCGGGCAAATGGGTGAAGGTCACGCGCTGGGCCGGGCCCGAAGAGGCCGAGACGATCATCAACGAAGCGATCGTGCGCGCGAAATCTAATACTTGACGGGTTCCGGCAGGCGCTTGGCCGCTTCTTCGACCATGCTGAGGTCGGCGTAGTTCTTCACCGGTACGTCGCGGTTGATGAAGCCGAGCGCCTTCATCACGCCGATATTCTTTTGCAGTGAATCGAGGTTGGGTTCGAGTTTCGGATCGACGTAGCTGTCGTCTTTGGTGAAGAGGATGGGCGAGATCGCGGCGGCCGACTGCTTCGTCAGGTTGGCAGCGATGGTGACTGCCGCGTCGTGATTGGCAGGATCGCGATACCAGCGAATGACGCGCATCATGTCCTCGAAGAAATCGACCATCGCCGCGCGATTCGCCGCGATGAAGCCGGCGCGCGAGGCCTGGATCGTCATCTGCGAAGGGCCGAGCGCGTCGGCCGCGGTGAAGAGCACATGCGCCTTCGCCTGCATGTCGGGGCTGCGCGCCCAGGGGTTGGCGCCGGTGACCAATGCCGCTTTGCCCGACAGCAGCATCGCCGGCATGTTGGCGTAATCGGATTCGACGGCGGTGTAGTCGCGCTTGTCGTCCAGCCCATGTTGGTGCAGCATCCAGCGCATCGCGACATCGAACGCGCCGCCGGCGCCGTTGGTCGCGATCACCTTGCCTTTCAAATCTTCGACGCGGGTGATGCCGCCATCGTTCAGCACCATGAAGGGCACGGATTTATGGTCCTCGGCGCCGTCCTGATTGGCGTCGGCGACGACGCGAACATCGTCGAGATGAGCGTTCAGCACCGCAACGGCGATCGTCGAATAGCCGAGCGAGACGATATCGGCCTCGCCCGAAGCGAGCGCGGTCAACTCCAGCGATGTGCTTTGGAAATGCCGCGGCTCCAGCACATAGGATTGCCCGAAATGCTGCATGATGTCTTTCTTCTCGAGCAGCAGAGGCGAGAAGCCGCTGACCATCACGGTAAAGCCCGAGCGGATGGTGACCGGATCGGCATTGGCGCGGCCACCCAAAGCAAGCAAAGCGGTAGCCGCCATGGCGATCACAGACGACGCTTTATTCATCGGCATTTCCCCCAGAAGCATGCCTTCCTATTATAGCGGTGGCGCCGTAGCCGCTGCCGATGGATTTTACTTGAGGGGAACGATGTCTGCTATCGATCAGGTTCGGAACGATCTTGTCATCGCCAATCGCGTCCTCGCCCTGGAGAACGTCGTCGATGCCTATGGCCATGTCAGTGTCCGGCATCCGGAGCGGCCGGATCGCTTCCTGCTGTCGCGCTCGCGCAGCCCGCAACTGGTCAGCACGGCGGATATTCTCGAATTCACCCTCGACGGCAAGGTCGTCGGCGACGACAGCCGCTCGCCCTATCTCGAGCGCTTCATTCATGCCGCAATCTACGAGATGCGGCCGGAAATCCACGCCGTCGTCCATGCGCATGCCGAGGATATCCTGCCCTTCAGCATCAGCAAGACGACGCGGCTGCAGGCGGTCGTCGGCTCGGGCAGCAATCTCGGACATGACGTGCCGGTCTGGGATATTCGCGAGAAATTCGGCGACGCGACCAATTTGCTGGTGATGAATATCGATCACGGCCGCGACCTGGCTCGCCAGCTCGCAGGCAACAGCGTCTGCCTGATGCGCGGCCACGGCTTCGCCGCGGCGCAGGCCTCGCTGCAAGAAGTCGTGCAAACCTCGGTCTACCTGCCGCGCAACGCCCGGGTTCAGATGGCGGCGATGCGCATGGGCGAGATCAATCCGCTGTCGTTCAACGAGATCGAGGTGAAGCGCACATCCCACGGCCGCGCCAGTCCCGAATCCTGGCGCGCGTGGGAATACTGGGCGCACCGCGCCGGTTGCGCCGAGCTTCTCGGCAAAGGCCCGCGCTGATCGAAGGCCCGTTGATCGAAGGCCCATTGATTTAAGAGAAGGCGTGATGGAAATCCACGATGCCGGCCGCGAGCATATCGAGGGCATCGCGGCCATCTACAACGACGCGGTTGAGCATACGACGGCGATTTGGAACGAGACGAAGGTCGATACGGTCAATCGTCTCGCCTGGCTCGCCGACCGGGCGCGCGCCGGTTATCCGGTGCTGGTTGCCGCCGACGATAGTAGCGATGTCCTCGGCTACGCCTCGTTCGGCGATTGGCGCGTCTTCGAGGGTTATCGCCACACGGTCGAGCATTCGGTTTATGTTCGCGCCGACCAGCGCGGAAAAGGCATCGGCAAAGCCCTCATGCTCGCCTTGATCGAAAGGGCGCGGGCGATCGGCAAGCATGTGATGGTGGCCGGCATCGAGGCAAGGAACGTCGAATCGATCCGGCTGCACGAAAAGCTCGGTTTCGAGCAGGTCGGATACCTGAAAGAGGTCGGCACGAAGTTCGGCGCGTGGCTCGATCTCGCGTTTCTTCAACTCACGCTTGATCGGCGTCGGGGTCCCGACAACCCGTGAACGAGGCCGCCAAATGGAAAACCCGTCCTCGGCAGAGACCAAGGACGGGTCGCCATAGTGCCGCGCCCTTGGGGAAAAACGCGGCGGCGCCAATCCAGCATCACCGCCGATCTGAGTCGAATTATATTCTCCCAATGTTTTGGCGTCGGGTTTGGAATCGCAAACACGGCCACCTTGCGTTGTGGTGGCGGTGGATCACACAATTGATGCTTCGATGCCGATGTGACAGGCCGATGGAGATCTTGGAGATCGCGGGGACCGACTCGTGTCAGGCATGTGGCGCAATGACCGGCCAAGCAGGCGGGCTTTGGCACCTCGAGCGGTGCTTCCGCGAAATCCGGGCCCGCTAATTTCTTCGGGTCATTCGTTCGGATGGTAGCGGGGGAGGGATTTGAACCCCCGACCTTGGGATTATGATGTTTCTATCTAGTGTTATATTTCAATAGCTTAGTTGGTTCTTGTCGCATTCTTGTCGCGGGAGCTTGACGAGGGGAATTCTTGCGACAAGATGGAAGCCGCTGCGAATTTTTGGAAATTCGGGGAGGCGGCGATGGCATCGGTACGCAAAAGAACGTGGGTTTCCGGCGGTGAGACCCGCACCAAGTGGATCATCGACTACTTCGACCAAGATCGAAAGCGACACATCGAAACCTTCGCAACGAAGCGCGAAGCCGAAGCCTATAAGACCGACGTGCTCCATGAAGTGAACGAGGGCACGCACACGGCGCCGCATTCCAGCATCACCGTCGGCGAAGCGGGCGATCTGTGGCTTGAAGCTACCAAGCTGAACGGGCGCGAACGCAGCACGATCAAGCAGTACGAATTGAACCTAAGGCACCACATCAAGCCCCTTATCGGCAATGTGAAACTTAGCGCGCTAACCACGCCCCGTGTCCAGGCATTCGCCACGGACCTGATTCAACGTAAATGCGCCGATGGTTCAGAACAGACGCTCTCCCGTGCGATGGCGCGCAAGGTGTTGGGCTCTCTAAAGTCGATCATCAAGCACGCGCAGGTGATAGGCAAAGTCGCGAAGAACGCCGCCGCGCCTGTCAGCATCAAAGTACCCAAACGCGGCACCGTAAAAATCCGTGCCGGGCGCGATTTCCCGACGAAACAGGAAATCAATGCCATGCTTTCTAAAGTGTCGGGGCATTGGCGGCCGCTTTTCCTAACGGCCGTTTTTACCGGCATGCGATCGAGCGAACTGCGCGGCCTGAAATGGGACGATATCGATCTCTCGGCCAAGGTGATTCATGTACGCCAGCGCGCGGACGCTTGGAACGCATTAGGTGCGCCAAAAACCGAGGCGGGCGAGCGCGACATCCCACTTGCGCCGATGGTCGTCGCCGCACTTAAGGAATGGA
>DASZLU010000105.1:0-1836 GCA_035552195.1 Allostellaceae bacterium
TCGCCTTGACCAGCGTGCGTCCCATGCGTCCGCCCGCCCCCGCCACGATCAGCCGCATGTCGGACATCGCCTGTGCTCCCGAAATTGTACCTTGGGTATAGCGGGCCGACTATGCCGTGAAAAGTGAGCCGCATCCCGAAGGGCGGTCCGCAGGACCTCATCTCGAAAGATGTCGGGAAACGGATCGGCCTCATCCTTCGAGACGCCGGCCTGTGGCGGGCTCCTCGGGACGAGGGGTGAAGGCTAGGGCTGCGGGCCGTCATAGCCCTCGATAATGACGATGTCGGCCACCGCGTGCGGCTGCCGCACTTTGATGTTCGCCTGGTACTCAGGCGAATTGTAGCAGGCGAGCGCCGTGGCATAGTCCGGAAACTCGATGACCACGTTGCGCGAGCGCGCCGCGCCCTCCGGGTTCTCGAACTTGCCGCCGCGTACGATGAAGCGCCCGCCGAACGTCTTGAAAATCGCGTTGTTGGCGAGCGCGTAGGGCTTGTAGCCCTCCTCGCTGTGCACATCGACGCGGCCGATCCAGTAGCCTTTTGCCATATCGCTCCTCCTACCGGCCTGCCGCCTGCGCGATCTCCGCGACAATCGCCTCGGCCGCCGCCTTCGGATCGTGCGCATCCACGATCGGCCGGCCGACGACAAGATAATCGGCGCCGGCTGCGATCGCGCGCGCCGGCGTCACGATGCGCTTCTGGTCGCCGGCAGCGCTGCCGGCCGGCCGGATGCCGGGTGTCACCAGCGCCATGCCGGGACCGGCAATGTCTCGCAGTTTCGGCGCTTCCTCGGCCGAGCAGACGAGGCCGTCGATGCCGATGTCGTGCGCCTGCGCCGCACGGGCCGCCGCGAGCTCGCCGACGCTCATGTCGTAGCCGGAGGCGGCGAGATCGGTGTCGTCGTACGAGGTGAGCACGGTCACCGCGAGGATGCGCAGGGTCGAGCCGCGCTTGCCTGCCACCGCCGCCTTCATCGTCTGCGGATACGCGTGCACGGTGAGGAACGTGGCGCCGAGCCGGGCGACGCTTTCGACGCCCTTCTGCACGGTGTTGCCGATGTCGTGCAATTTGAAATCGAGGAAAACCTGCTTGCCGTCGGCGATCAGGCGGCTGGCGAACGACAGCCCGCCGGCGAAGCCGAGCTGATAGCCGATCTTGTAGAACCAAACCGCATCGCCCAGTCGCGCGACCATCGTCTCGGCGTCGGCCACGCTCGGCAGATCGAGCGCCACGATCAGGCGTTCACGCGCGTCCAGCACTTGCGATCGCTCCTTCACATCATCAGCCGCGCCATCTCGACGAGGCGCGCGAGTTCGGCCCGCAACAGATTGGCGAGCCCGGTCTCCAGGAGATTATCCATGTCATCGAAGGCGCGTTCGGGGTCGGGGATAGCGACCTGTTCCGGCACCACCAGCGCGCCGCAGCCGAGCTCGAGGATTTGCCGCAGCGCCATCAGCGAGCGCAGGCCGCCCGTTCTTCCGGGCGAAGCGGAGGCGATGGCGAAGACGCGGCTCTTGAAGGCGGCATAAGTCGGGTCGCCCTTCTCGCGCACGCGCGAGACCCAGTCGATCGCATTCTTGAGAAGCGGCGTGACCGATGCGGAGTATTCCGGGCTGGCGATGAAGATGCCGTGATGCGATGCGATCATGTGCTTCAGCTTGACGGCGTTTTCAGGTTGGCCTGAGCGCGCATCGAGATCGGCGTCGTAGAGCGGCAGCGGATAGTCGGCGAGCGAGATCCGCGTGACGTCGGCTTCGAGCAGCGTCAGCTCCTTGGTCGCGAGCGCCGCCAGGCGCACATTGTGCGAGCCGGAGCGCAACGAGCCGGGCAGGACCAG
>DASZLU010000106.1:0-39680 GCA_035552195.1 Allostellaceae bacterium
CGAGATCTCGCTGCCGGCCTGAGAGAGTAGGAGAGAAGCATGACCGATACCGCGCTTTTATCGCCGAACGGCCAGCAGGAAACCCAAGGCAGAGGCCCGGCACCGCGGTTGTTCCTCGCGACCATCAACGGTGTGCTGAGACTTGACCGTAGCGATCGCGCCTGGACGGTAACCGGTGAGGCGCTGGCGGGTAAGCATGTCAGCTCGCTGTTGATCGAGGAAGGCTCGGGCAAGGTCTTCGCCGGCGCGCATGGCGAAGAAGGCGTGTGGGTCAGCGATGACGGGACCGGTGCATCGTGGCGCTCGGTCGCGAAGAACATCGAGAACCGCAATATCTATTCGCTGGCCGCGCGCCGCGACGGCAACCGCGTTGTTCTCTTCGCCGGCGCGGAGCCGGCGTTGATCTATCGCAGCGACGATCTCGGCGAGAGCTGGCTGGCGCTGCCGGCGCTGCGCGGCGTACCGGGCACGGATAAATGGCATTTCCCGCCGCCGCCGCATATCGCGCATGTGAAATCGATCACCATCCATCCGACGAAGCCGGCGACGCTCTTTGCCTGCGTGGAGCAGGGCGCGTTGCTGACCTCCGAGGATGACGGCGAGACGTGGCACGAGCTCGACGATTATTCGAAGCCAGAAGATCCGACCTATCGCGATACACACCACATTGCGCTGCATCCGACGCATCCCGAGACTGCCTATCTGACGACGGGCGTCGGCACCTATCGCAGCGACGACGGCGGGCGAACCTGGCGCGCGCTGAGCCAGCGCGGCAGCCGGCTCGGCTATCCCGATTTCGTGTTCATCGATCCCAAAGACCCGGATGGCGTGATCGTTTCGGGCGCGGAGACCAGCCCCAAGGAATGGCCGGGCAACGGCACCGCCAATTCCGCGGTGCTGAAAAGCGCCGATGGCGGCAAGATCTGGCGTGAGCTGCGTGCCGGCTTGCCGAGCCAGATCGAGGGCAGCATCGAGGCCATGTCGCGGCATTCCTGGCCGGGGGGCGCGACACTGTTTTTCGCGACCTCCAAAGGCGAAGTCTTCGCCAGCGACGATGACCGCGAGCATTGGACGCGGATCGGGCAGGGCCTCGCTTCGGTGTCGAAGAGCGTCCATTATCGGGCCTTCCTGCCGGGTGCGCGCGAACGCGGGCGACGTGCCTATGGCTGAGGTCCGCGTTGGTGAGGGAGTGAGCCATGGCTGAATTCGAGCGCACGCGAACCCGGGAACGGGAAGCGCCGACGCAGAATAATTACGAGATTGCGATGCAGAGCCAGCGCGAGCGGGCGGAACGCAACGCGACCGGCCGCGTCGTCTGCAAGGTCGACGATTGCCCGCAATTGCTCACGCGCCAAGGACGACTGCGCTACTACCTCGGTCACACGATCAAGGATACGCCCCTCCAGGATTGGATCGTCTTCACGCATGAGATCCGCACCGTCTCGGGCAAGCACCGGCATCAGGGCGGGCTCATCATCTATGTGATCGAAGGCAAGGGCTATTCGGTGGTGGACGGAGAACGCTGCGACTGGGAAAAAGGCGATCTCGTTCTGTTGCCGATGCGACCGCCGGGCGTCGAGCACCAGCATTTCAACAGCGATCCGGACAAGCCCTCGGTGTGGATGGCCTTCATCCATCTCGGCATTCAGGACTACGTCGCGTCGGAAATGACGCAAACCGAAGTGTCGCCGGAATATAAGAAAGCACAGGAAACCGGCGGCGCATAAGCGCGCGCCGAAAGGGGGAGGCATGCCAGGGAAGATTTCGCGGCGTACGGCCTTGGCGCTGCTCGGCGGGTCGCTGGCGGCGTCGTACGTGCCGGCGTCTCGCGCGGCGGGGACCGAGAAGCTGCGCGTCGGCAAGGCCGTAGCCCAGGTATTCGGCTACATCCCGCTCGATATCGGGATGAAAAACGGCATCTTCGCCAAATACGGTCTCGAGATCGAGGAAACCGCTTTCGTCAGCGGTTCCCAGCTCGCGCAGGCGATTACGGCCGACGCGATCGACATTACGCTGAGCGGCGGCCCCGATATGGCCTTCACCGCGAAGGGCGCGCCCGAGATCGCGGTGGCATCGATCGCCTCGTCGCCGGTCTTCATGGGCATCGCAGTCGGCGCGCAATCGACGGCAAAATCGAGCAACGATCTCAAAGGCAAGAAGATCGCGGTGACGAGCCAGGGTTCGCTCACCTACTGGCTGGTCGACGAGTTGAACGCCGTCAAAGGTTGGATCGGCGATGATCGCGTACAGCCGATCGCGGTCGGCGGTGCGCCGCCGACGATGCTCGCGGCCATCCGGACCGGCCAGGTCGATGGCGCGATCGGCGGTCTGCAGGTCGGCTTCCAGCTCGAAGAACAGAAAGAAGGCCGGCTGCTCGTCGATATCGCCGACTACGTGAAAGAAATCGAGTTCTTCGTCACTTTCGCGCACACCAATCTCGTGCAGCAGAATCCGGACGCCGTGCGCCGCTTTCTCGCCGCCTGGTATGAATCGGTGGCGTTCATGAAAAGCCACAAAACCGAATCCGTGAAGCTTGCGGCCGAAGTTCTGAATTGGTCGCCGGATGTGGCGGAACGCTGCTACAGCCGGACGATCGCGCATTTCTCGACCAATGGCCGGTTCGAGAAGCCGGCGCTCGACAAGCTGCGCGCGTCTTTCGTCGATCTCAAAGTGATGGATGCCTCGGCGGATATCTCCAAGCTCTATACCGAGGCGTTTCTGCCGAAGGCGTGACAACGCTTTACGCATAGAGAAAATAGTGTTTCTCATCGCGTAATCCGAATATTTGCCGACGCATTTTGTTGCCGCGGTTTATGACAAAGATAGAATTGCGTTCCGAGGAGAAATGCTCATGACGACAGCCTGTCTTGCGCCCAATGGGATGAATGTTTATCGCGGCTCAGGAGCGGCGACACGGCTGCTGGTCGGTACCGCGAAAGGCGTCGCGGTCCTGGAGCGCGCGCCGGGCCAGGATTGGCGTCACACGGCCACCCTGCTCGAAGGCAATCACATCAGCTCGATGGTGATGGAGCCGACCAAGAACGGCATCTTCGCCGGCGTGCATCGCGGCACCGTATTTTATAGCGCCGATTTCGGCCAGAGCTGGGAGCCGCGCAATACCGGCATCGACATCGATCACGTCTATTCGCTGGTCTATGCCGTCGAAGACGGTAAGCCGATCATCTATGCGGGAACCGAGCCGCCTTGCGTCTTCCGCAGCCGCGACGAAGGCAAGAGCTGGGACGAGCTGCCGGGCTGGCGCGATATGCCGGGCCAGGACAAGTGGGTCTTCCCGATGCCGCCGCATGTTCCGCATGCGAAGACCATGGCCGTCGATCCGCGCGATCCGAAAGTGTTTTATGTCGGCGTCGAGCAGGCCGGTCTCTTCACGACACGTGATGGCGGCCAGACCTGGCGCGAGCTCGATTCCTACTCGAAGCCGGACGACGATTCCTATCGCGATGTTCATTCCATCGTGCTGCGGCCGAACCATCCGGACGAGCTTTATATGACGACCGGCATGGGTCTCTATCAGAGCAAGGATCGCGGCGAGACGTGGGGCCATCTCACCTATCGCAATACTTTCCGCATCGGCTATCCCGACAAGCTGATCTTCTCGCCGCGCGACGATCGCACGATGTTCATCGCCGGCTCGCACGCCAATCCCGGCACTTGGATCAAGCTGCATACGGCGGATGCCGCGGTGATGGTGAGCCACGATGTCGGCGAGACCTGGTCGCTGGCGACCAAGGGCATGCCTGATCCGCTGACCGCCAATCTCGAAGCAATGTGCCTCTACGATGCCGGCGATACGTTCGAGCTGTTCTGCGGCACAACCGAGGGCAAGGTCTATTACAGCGAGGACGGCGCACAGAATTGGCGCCAGATTGCCGGCGACATTGCGCCGGTCTCGAAGGTCGAGCATTACCGGCTGTTGCTGCCGGGAGCAGTCTCGTCGCGCGGCAATCGCCCTGCCGGCGCGGGTGGCCCGCCCGCCGGCCATTGAGCGGAACGGACCGCGGCGATGGATGAGGACGTAAAGACCGTCTCGCTCGACGAGCTCCAGGCCTGGGTCGGCCGCGAGCACGGCTTTGCCGGTATCGACGCGGTGACGCGCAGCGATATTCGCCGCAAGCTCGAAGTCTTTTGCTGCGATTGTCCGCTTTATTACGACGACGCGGTGGCGCGCGCCCATGGCTATCGCGGTCTTGTCGCGCCGGTGGTGATGACGCCGCTCTGGGGGATGCCGGCTTATTGGGAACCGGGTGAGCCGGTTTTCTACGGGCCGAGCCTGCGCCCGAAAGCTGGCGGCATCCGCACCGATCTGCCGAATGTCTATCCGCGCGGCGTCAACACCGCGACCGAGTGGGAGTATTTCGAGCCGCTTTATCCCGGCGATCAGCTCTCGGGCAATTGGAAGCTGATCGAGATCAAGCCGCGCAAGACAGAACGGCTCGGCGAAGGCATATTCCTCACCGTCGAGACCTCGATCTACAAGCAAAGCGGGGAACTCGTCGCCAAGAACCGCAACACGGGCTTCCGCTATCCGGATCGCAAGGACGACGCGCCACGCGCCAAGCGCGAGAAGCCGGCGCCGACAGAGACCAGCAGCGGAAGCGAGCCGACGATGGTGCCGGTCGATTGGCAGCACCAGCTGCGTTTCGGCGATGTCGCGGTCGGCGATGCGATCCCGCCCTACACGATGTGGCTCAGCTATCAGCGCATCGTGATGAGCGTCGCGGTCGATCGCATGTGGTCGCCGATCCATCATGATCGCGATCGCGCTAAGGCGGCGGGTTTCGGCGACATTATCTTCAACACGCGCAGCTATGAGATGCTGTTCGAGGTGATGCTGCGGCGCTGGATCGGCCTCGACGGCAAGATCGGCAAGCTGGGGCCGTTCCGCATGACGGGCAGCTCCTATCCCGATGATGTGATCACATCGTCGGCACGGATTCTCGAAAAGCTCGAAGAAGGCGGCGAGAAGCGCGTGAAGCTCGAACTCTTGGTGCTCAATCCGCGGGGCGAGGCAGCCCGCGGCGAAGCGCAGGTGGTGCTGCCGGCATAGCGGGAAGCGAATTCATGCGCTGATACGCGCGCACAGCCACGCAGGCGCCGAGCGGCGCCGAGGGAGGGACGAATGGCCATTGCGTTCACGATTAACGGGCGGCAGGTCAACGTGACGGCGCCCCCCGATACGCGACTTCTCTGGGTCATTCGCGAAGAACTGAAGCTCACCGGCACGAAATTCGGCTGCGGCGTCGGCCAATGTGGTGCCTGCATGGTGCACGTCGAAGGTGAGCGCACTTTCTCTTGCCTCGCGCCGATCAGTGCCGTCGCCGGCCGGAACGTGACCACGATCGAGGGCCTCTCGGCGCATTCCGATCATCCGGTGCAGAAGGCTTGGGTCGCCGAGCGTGTGCCGCAATGCGGCTACTGCCAATCGGGGCAAATCATGAGCGCCGCCGATCTGCTGAAGCGCAACCCCCATCCTAGCCGTGCCGAGATCGTCGAGCATATGAGCACCAATCTCTGTCGCTGCGGCACCTATCCGCGCATCGTTCGCGCTATCGAGCGCGCGTCGAAGGAGGCGTGACCCATGGACGGCCGTGATCTTCTTCCTTCGCTGGATCGGCGCCGCTTCATGATTGGCTCGGCCGGATTGACCTTCGGATTCGCGGCCGGGGTGCCGCAGGCTGTGCTCGGCGCGACCGCCAAGCAGAATGTCCTCAGCCCCTGGGTGACGATCTCGACCGACGGGACGATCGCGATCATGTCGCCCGCCGTCGAAATGGGCGAAGGATCGTTCACCGCGCTGCCGGTGATCGTTGCCGAGGAACTCGACGCCGATTGGTCGAAGGTCCGCATCGTGCGCGCGCCGGTCATCGATGCGCTCTATGCCAATCCGCAATTCGGCTTCATGTACACGGCATCGAGCAATGCCGTGACCACTTATTTCACGCCGCTTCGGCGCTTCGGCGCGCAAGTGCGTAAGGTACTGCTCGCCAATGCGGCGCAGCGTTGGGGCGTGTCGGTGACGGAGCTCGCCACCGAGCCCAGCATGGTCGTCCACGAAAAGTCCGGCCGCCGTCTCGATTACGGCGCCATCGCCGCCTTCGCCGAGGTTCCGGCGCAGGCACCGGAGGTGAAGGACGGCGAGTTGAAGCCGACGAACAGGTTCCGCCTCATCGGCCATAGCCTGATGCGCGTCGAGCTGCTGTCAAAGGTCAACGGCTCAGCGCAATACAGCATCGATATGCATCCGCCGGGCCTGGTCTATGGCGCTGTACTGCGGGCGCCGGTCGAGGGCGCCGCGCCCGACAAGATCGACGATGCGAAGGCACGTGCCGTCACCGGAATAATCGACGTCGTGCAATTGCCTTATGGTGTCGGTGTCGTCGCGAAGACGTCGTGGGCGGCTTTTGCCGCGAAGAATGCGCTTGCGGTGACGTGGACGCGCCGGGGCAAGGCCTGGGGCTTCGATAGCGACAAGGGCCGGGAGCTCTTCGCTGCGGCGGCGCGCGATACGAAGACCCCGGGAAAGCTCTGGGACAAGCAAGGCGAAGCGCTTCGGGAACTCGACCATGCGGCCATGGTCGTCGAAGCCGAGTATAGCTGCGAGTTCATTTATCACGCGCAAATGGAGCCGCTCAACGCCGTTGCTGCCGTGTCGCCGCAAGGCGACTCCGTCGAACTCTGGGCCGGCGTGCAATCGCAGAGCATGGCGGTGCGGAATGCGGCCGAGATGCTTGGCGTCACGCAAGACAAGGTCGTCCTCCACGACATGCTTCTGGGCGGCGGTTTCGGCCGGCGCGGTCACCAGGACATGGATTTCGTGAACGACGCCGTCCTGCTGTCGAAGGCCGTGCGCAGGCCGGTGAAAATGATGTGGACGCGCGAGGACGATTTTCATAATGGGCGCTTCTTTCCGCTCGCTGCGCATTACCTGCGCGCCGGCTTCGATCAGAGCGGCAAGCTCGTCGCTTTCCATCATCGCAAGGCCAGCGACGAGGTAACGAAGTTTCAATTCCCCGAGATGTACGAGAAGTACAAAGGCCGCGACACGATCTCGTTCACGAATATGGATTTCAAATGGTACGAGATCCCGGCCCATCTTGCGGAAGCGGTTCCCCAGGATAGCGGCGTGCGCGTCGCCTCGTTGCGCGGCGTCGCGCATCTCTCCAACATCTGGGCGATCGAGAGCTTCATCGACGAACTGGCGCGTAAGCGCGGCAGCGACCCTGCGCAGTTCCGTCGCGGCCTGGTTGCGCATTCGCCGCGCAGCCTCGCGGTGATCGACGCCGTCATGCGGATGTCGGATTGGGGCAAGAAACGCTCTGGGACCGCGCTCGGCATCGGCTTCCAGGAATATTCCAGGACCCTCGTCGCCGAAGTGGCGGAAGTGTCGGTCGACCGCCGCACCGGCGCGATCCGCGTCCACAATGTTTGGGTCGCGATCGATCCCGGGATTGCGGTGCAGCCGGAGAACGTCGTGGCGCAGACGGAGGGCAGCGTCGTCTACGGTCTCGGCTTTGCTTTATCGGAAAAGATTTCGATCAGGGACGGTGTCGTCGAGCAATCGAATTTCAACAATTACCACGTCCCGCGCATGAACGAGATACCCGCGATCCACGTCGAGGTGATCTCGACGGACAACCATCCGACGGGTGCCGGCCAAATCGCGACGCCGCTGGTGGCGCCGGTCATCGCCAATGGGGTGGCCGAGTTGACGGGCGTTCGGTTGCGCCATGCGCCGATGACGAAGGAACAAGTTCTCGCCGCGCTCAAAGCGTAAGACGCGACGAGAAGCCGGTTATTTCAGGTAGCCGCGCTCGCGCCAATAGCGTTCGGCCGCGGGGTGGAGGGGCAGGTAGAGCGGCCCTTCCTTGCTGTCCCGGCACAGTTTCTCGAGCGGCAGCGGCTGGCCGTTACCGTCCTCCCACGGGATCGTCTTACGGCGCGCGTCCATCGCCTCGCAGAATTTGTAGATCATCTCGTCCGACGCGCTCGCGAGGCAGAAGACCGGCCAGCCGCTGAAATCGACCGTCCATACATCGGGGCCGATGCCGGGATATTCCTGATCGGTGATCGCGGCACGCATCAGCCCGTCGGCTTCGAGCTTCTTGAGTTCCGGCTCGTCGACCGGCAGGAATTTCATGCCGAGCTTGATCGCTTCCTTGGCGAAACGCGGCAGCGCCTCGTCCCACACCGCGTCGAGTTCGCCGCGCTCGACCGCGCCCAGACGGTCGGGACCGTTCGGCATGCCTTCGGTATAGACGACCTTGCCGCCCCACGCCTTGATATCGTCGAGCGTCATGTCGAAGGCGCTGAGAACATGATTGACGATGAAATGCACGGAATGATCGGGCTGGCCGCGCAGCGAGACGCGGAGCGGATATTTCGTGCGCTTCAGATCGCCGAGAGTCTTGAGCCCGGTTTTGGGATGAACCGCGAAGCCGAGCTGGTCGAATTGCGGCATTACCATGATGGAGCGCAGCGGCAGCGGCTCCTTGTAGGGTCCCTTGCCCTTGAGCGCCATGCCGAGCACGCCGCCCGGATTGCAGATCGCGATATCGGCTTCGCCGTTCACCACCATGTCGATCGAATCGGGACCGTCGCTGGCATAGAATTTCGTCCGCCACTTCGCGTCGCCTTGCGGGCGCATGTAGATCATGACCTGCTTGTCGCGCCATTCATTGGCGCCGACGAGCTCGGAGACGATCTCGAGCATCAACCGCGAGCGCTCGATGGCGGGCGTGCGAACCGGATTTTGCTGGGTCAGCATGGCAAGGTTCCTTATTTCGGGAGATAGGCCTCGGTATAGAGCTTCGACATCTCGGGCTCGGTTTCGAGCAGCTTCAGGTCGACGAACGAGCGCTTGAGATTCGCGAGCGATTCTGGATCGAAGCGGCAACTCGCGTTGAACATGCCCTTCACGATGCCGTATTCCTCGGACATGATCTTGGGCGAGAAGCCCGTGACCTTGCTCCAGCTTTTCACCGTGCCTTCTTTGTCGTTCAGGATGAAATTCGTCGTATCGATCCACGCGGCGAGGAAGGCACGCAGCGCGCCGGGATTTTTCTCGATCAGCTGGTTCGAAGCGAAGATCGTGCCCGAGGCCATGTTGCCGACGAAATCCGACACCGGCACGAGCACGCGGCCGACCTGCTTTTCCTCTTCCACGAGGAAAGACGTCGTGCCGCCGATATAGGCGTCGATCTGATGAGAGCGGAACGCCGCGGTGGAGGCGGTGACGCCGCCACCGACCATGACGCGCTGCACGCCGTCCGGCCCCCAGCCTTTCTTGCGGTTCAATTCCTGCGCGACCCAATCGGTCAGCGAGCCCGCCGTCGAAACGCCGATCTTCTTACCCTTGAGTTCGTCGACCGAATGGATCGGCGAGTCATAGGGCAAGCCGACGCTGAAATAAGGGAGCGTGGTCGTGTCTTCGCACACCGCCATCATCGGCGCGCCTTTGGCGACGAAGGACATCTGCGTCCCGGCGCCGACGGCGATATCGAGACTGCCGGCGGTCAGCGCCTGGATGATCTTGCTGCCGCCTTCGAAATTGAGGATTTTCAGATCGAGACCGTGCTTTTGAAAGAAGCCTTGGTCGACGCCGACATCGACGGTGATGATGGAATCGGCGGTTGCCTGCGCCTTGCCGACGTTGAGCGTTGTGTCGGCGAAAGCTTGGGGTGCGCGTGTCGCGGCGAGGCCGAGCGCAAGGGCGATGATGGCGCAGAAGATTGGCCGGCGGCTACGAATTCTCACCATTCCCTCCCACAAGCGCATCTCGCGTTCGTTCCTTCTGCCGCCGAACATCGGACGGTGACGTCTCTCCTATCGCAGGTCGCGCAACAGCGCAATCGCACCGGCGCTAAGCCGCTTTACCCATTGAGAAAGGCGGTTTTTCTCATTGAGTAACGGACCCTAACAACGTGCAGATTTGCTTGCCGCCGCCCGCGCGAGGATTAGAGTTGCGAGGGAGCGCGCGACGCGAAAATTCACGAGGCATCGATGTTAGGGACGGGTCCCAAATTCTCCTTGAACTATTCCGGCATGACCATCCGCTACGAGGAAGCGATCGAGCGTGCGCGGTCTATCGTGCCGGCGGCGAAGAAGAACGTACAGCTCGCCGAAGAGATGCGCCGGATCCCGGAAGAGAATGCGCAGGCGATCCTCGATTCAGGCTTGATGCCGCTGATGCGGCCGAAGATGTTCGGCGGTTTCGAGGCCGATTGGATGACGCAGATCGATTGCGTGTCCGAAGTCGCCCAGCATTGCGGGTCGACCGGCTGGGTCATGACCTTCTTCCTCCAGCATCAATTCTTCCTCAGTCTCTTCCCGCTCGAAGCGCAGCGCTATGTCTATGAGCACCAGAAGGATCCGACGATCTTGACGTCGTTCTTCCAGACCGGCTCGGCGAAAGAAGTGCCCGGCGGTTACGAAGTCGGCGGCCGCTGGCATTTCGGCTCGGGCGGCGATTATTGCAACTGGGCGATTCTCGGCGGCGTCATTCGCAACCCGGATGGGACCATCAAGAAGCGGCTGAACTTCTTGCTGAAGCCCGAGCAATTCAAGATCGATCGCGTATGGGATGCGATGGGCTTGAGAGGCTCGGGCAGCAACGACATCGTCGTCGAGCCGACCTTCGTGCCCGAATCCTTCGTCTACGACCACGATCTGGCGATGATCGGCAAAGCGCCAGGACATTCGGTACACGAGGGCGTGCTCTATCGCGCGCCGCTGGTGCTCAATTCCGGCTTTGCTGTGATGACGCCGATGCACGGCATCGCGCGCGGCTGTTATAATGCCTTCATCGAGCTCACTGGCGGCCGCGTTGCGCGCCCGGGCGCCGCGCGGCCGGCGGATCGCGTCGAAACGCAAATCGCCGTCGGCGAGTCCGGCGCCGAGATCGATCTCGCCTATCTCATCACGGAAAAGCTCACGGCGACGGTCTTCAGGGGCGGCGAGGTCACGCGCGCCGATGCAGTGCGCCAGCGCCGCGACATGATGATGGTGCTGAAGCTGATCCAGCGTGCGGTCGACAGGGTGTTCGATCTCAGCGGCACGCACGGCCTCCTCGGCAACCACGCGATCCAGCGCCATTGGCGCGATATCCATGCCATCGGCCATCACGCCCAGTGGCAGGCGCCGGCCTTGCAGACGGCCGGGCGCAACGAGCTGGGCTTGCCCCCGCTGCCGGGCGATTCCTATCCTCTCGATTAAGGGGAGGGTCGCATGAAACAGGACCAACGGATCGCGATCGTCGGCGGCGGGCTCGCGGGCTTGGCCACGGCACACGCGCTGAAAACCGTCGGCATCAAGGCCGACGTCTACGAGACGGCGCCGCAACTGGGCGAGATCGGGGCTGCGGTGAATACCAGCCCGAACGCGAACAAAGCGCTGATCGCGATCGGCGTCGGCGCGGAGGTTGCCGCGGTCGGCAATTCCTCGCCTGGCATCTACACACGCAATATGCAAAGCGGCGAGTACCTCGAATTCCGCGACCGGCGGACGGTCTCGGCGAAATATTCGGCGCCCTATTACACCTTCCATCGCGCCGACCTTCTCGACGCGCTCGCCAAGGGCCTCGACCGGTCGACGATCCATCTCGGCCACCGGCTCACGGGTATCGAGGAGCGCGGTGATACCGTCGCACTGACTTTCGCCAATGGCGCCAAGGTCGAAACCGATATCGTGATAGCCGCCGACGGTGTGCGCTCGGTCATACGCCAGGCGCTCTATGGCGACGATAACCCGAGCTATACCGGCCAGATGGTGTGGCGCGCGCTTCTGAAGGGCAGCGACGTGCCGCCGGAGATCCTGGAGCCGACCGGCCATATCCAGTGGGTCGGCCCGGGCTGCCACCTGCTCGCCTACTACATTCGCGGCAGCGACCTCGTGAATATCGTCACCCAGGAAGATACCGATAAATGGGTAGAGGAGGGCTGGTCGACGCGCGGCGATCCCGACGAGATGCGGCGCAGCTTTCCCAAGCCCGAGCCGCGGCTGGAGAAGCTCTTGAGCCTCGTCAACGACTGCTCGAA
This sequence comes from Allostellaceae bacterium, assembly GCA_035552195.1. Lineage (GTDB taxonomy): Bacteria > Pseudomonadota > Alphaproteobacteria > ATCC43930 > CGMCC-115725 > CAIKMD01. The sequence continues at coordinate 12,054 of DASZLU010000106.1, forward strand.
ATGGGGGCTCTTCACCCGGCCGCTCACCGACAATTGGGGCCATAACCGCGTCCAGTTGATCGGCGATGCGGCGCACGCGATGCTGCCCAATGCCGGGCAGGGTGCCTGTATGGCGTTCGAGGATGCGTACATCCTCGCGCGCTGGCTCGCAGCCGAGAGCGATCCCATCGAAGCCTTCCGCCAATTCCGCCGCGTTCGCATCCCGCGCGTCCACGCAGTCCAGCGGCTCTCGATGGCCAATGCGAAGTTCAAGCATATGCGGGATTCCGAGGCCCAGAAGGCGATGATCGCCGCGGGGACGAGAAGCGCGCACGGCAACACCGAATGGGTTTGGGCCTTCGATCCGGTCGCGGAATGGGACAAGCTGCCAGTCGTCCCCAAAACCGAGACTCCCGTCTCATAAAGAATAAAATTTCGAGGGAAGAGCGTATGAAGGGCTGGCTCATCGCATTCGGGCTTATGCTGGCATGTCTCGGGATGATTGCCGTGCCTGCGCGTGCGGCAGAGCCTTATGATATCCACGTCATCCTGCCGTTGACCGGAAACGGCGCGTTCCTCGGGCAAGGTCATCGCGACAGCCTCGATACGCTGGCCGAGATCGTCAATCGATCGAACGGCATCGACGGCAGGCCGCTTCGCTTCGTCTATCATGACGACCAGTCGAATCCGCAGGTTTCGGTCCAGCTCGCGACCGAGATCATCGCGCAAAAGCCGGCGGTGATCCTCGGCTCGAGCCTCGTCGCGATGTGTGCGGCGATCGCGCCGTTGATGCAGAACGGGCCGGTCGATTATTGTCTCTCGCCCGCCTATCACCCGCCGGCCGGCAGCTTTGTCTTCTCCTCGGGCGCGTCGTCGACCGACCAATCGGCGGCGATCCTGCGCTATTTCCGCCTCAAGGGCTGGACCAAGATCGCGACGCTCGCGAACACCGACGCCAGCGGCCAGTCGAACGACAAGTCGATGGACGAGCTCGTCGCCCGGCCCGAGAACAAAGACGTTTCACTGGTCACGCGCCAGCACTTCAACCCGACCGATATCAGCGTCGCCGCGCAGATCGAGAGCATCCGCGGCGCCGGCGCGCAGGCGATCATCGCCGGGGTGACGGGCACTGCGGCCGCCACGGTCTTCAAGGGCATGATCCAGTCCGGCCTCGACATTCCGATCGTGGTGACGAGCGGCAATGAATCGTTTCCGCAGATGGAAGCGTGGAAGGATTTCCTGCCGAAGCATCTGGTGATGAGCTCGGCACTCTTCCCCGAGCACGACGGGCTGCTGACCCTCGATCCTCGGATCGAGGACGCGCAGCATGCGATGTATGCCGCGTTCGCCGCGCATAATCTCAAAGCCGACAACATGGAAGCGACGTCTTGGGATGCGGCGCTAATCGTCGTCGCGGCGCTGCGTAAGCTCGGGCCGAGTGCCACAGCGGCGCAAATCCGCGACTTTATCGCCAACCTCACCGATTTTCCCGGCATTGACGGCATCTACGATTTCAAGGCCAGCCTCGAGCGCGGGCTGGGCCCCGACAGCGCGATCGCCGTGACCTACGACCCGGCGAAGAAAGCCTGGGTGTGGCTGACAAAACCGGGCGGCGCACCGCTCAACTGAACCATCGGATCTTCGGAGACAAGACATGGCTGACGTTGCTGACGTTCCGACCCGTTACAATTCCGGCATCCAACGCGCCAAGGGCATCCTCGAGCTTGCCGCTGCGCTTTACGACAGCTCGCTGTCCCGCAAATCGACGCGCAGCGGTACGACGATACCGCAGACCGATTCTCGCCTTGGCTCCCAGGTCCAGGTGCGGATCGATCTGCAGCGGGAAGGCATGGACGGTGTCGCGCTGTCTTTCGGCATCGGCGGGTCGATCGAAAATCTACTACGGGTGGTTCGCAAGGAACTGTCGTTGCTCTGGATCAACCCCAATGCGCCGCTGGCTCTGGCCTATAAAGGCTGCGCGCCGTTCAACGGGCCGCAGCCGCTGCGCACCATTGCGGTGTTTCCGTCGTGGGACGCGGCCGTAATCGCGGTGCATGAATCGACCGGCATCACCGCCATCGAGCAGATCCGCGAGCAGAGGATACCGCTGCGCGTCTCGACCGGGCATACGCTGCAGGCGCCTTACAACGACGATCCGACCATGTTCGCGGTGAATGCGCTGATCGGCGCGGCGGGTTTCTCGCTCGACGATATTCGCGCCTGGGGTGGCGCCGTTCGCGGGGTGCCGCGTCCGAGCCATCCGGATCGTGCGCTAACGATAACCAAAGGCGAAGTCGACGCGATTTTCGATGAAGGAATTTTAAGCTGGGGCCAGTTCGCGGTTGAGCGCGGCTTCCGTTTCCTGCCGATCGAGGGCGAGGTCCGCAAGCGTATCGAGGCAGCCGGCTTCGACATCATTGAGGTGACGCCGAAACGCTTGCCCGCTTTGAAGCAGCCGGTTCCGGGTGTCGATTTCTGCGGCTGGCCGATGATCGTCCATGCCGACATGCCGGACGATGTGGCTTACGCTTTGTGCGAAGCGATCGAGTTGCGCAAGCTGGAAATCCCGACCGATAATTACAAACCACTCGATCTGGTGCAGCTTTGCACGGTCGACGAGGAAGCGCCGCGCGGCGCGCCGCTGCACCCCGGAGCAGAGAAGTTTTATCGCGAACGCGGCTACCTGCATGTGTAAGATTCGTCGCGTGAATCTTCTGTAGGGTGGTCGACGCTTGTTGCGCCGCGTCATCGCGATTGATCATGGTTTGATCACAATCGCACCATAATCCGAACGTTTACACTTTGCTGAGACCGGCAGGGTGGAACACGATGCGAATTGATAATGATAATCAGTGTTCGGATGATGTTTCGATTCGCGCTGGCGCGCTTCGTTCGACGAATTCGGTTCTCGATCTAATCGACCATGTAGCGCGAGCTTGGCCGAACGCGATCGCGCTGACCGCGGGCGGGTCAGAACGCATTACCTATCACGCTCTAATGACAGCCACCGACGCACTCGCGGCCGAACTCGTCGAGCGCGGCGCCGGGACCGACATTCCCATCGGGATTTGCATCGATCGATCCATTGACCATGTGATAGCCATGCTGGGCATCCTGCGGGCAGGGAGCTGCTTCTTGCCGCTCGATCCGGAATGGCCGGCCAGTCGGCTTTGCCATGTACTGGATGATTCAGGGGCGCCGATCGTGATCGCCGCGGCGCGCTTCGCGGAAAGACTTTCTGCGCCGGGTCGTATCATCCTAAACGCCGCACCCGAAGCGCGACGCAACGTGGCGCGGCGGGATATGGCGATGCCGACCGGCGAAACCCTCGCTTACATTATCTACACCTCCGGCTCGACCGGTGAGCCGAAAGGGGTGGAGGTTACGCATCGAAATCTCCTGCATTTGGTCGCTTGGCATCGCGACGCGTTCGGTGTCTCGCCGCAGGACAAGGCAAGCTGGATCGCTGGTCTGGGCTTCGATGCATCGATTTGGGAGTTGTTTCCGAACCTTGCCGCCGGTGCCTCTATTCACCTGCCCGACGATCGCATCCGTGGCTCGGCCGATGCGCTGCGCACCTGGTTGGTCGAGCAATCGGTTTCCGTCGCGTTTGCGCCGACGCCGCTCGCGGAAGCCTTGATCGGCGCGACCTGGCCGGCGCAGACCGCGCTTCGGATCCTGCTCGCCGGCGGCGATACGCTTCACGTTCGACCCAAGCCAGGGCTGCCGTTTCGTGTCGTCAATAATTACGGCCCGACCGAATGCACGGTCGTCGCCACCTCCGGCGATGTCGCTCCGGCCTCGATCTCCGCGACTTTGCCGACGATCGGCAAGCCGATCGCCGACGCGGAGATCGTTATCCTGGATGGGCACGGTAACCCTGTGCCAGCCGGTGAGATCGGCGAAATCTACGTCGGCGGTGCCGGTGTCGCACGCGGCTATCGCCATCGTCCCCGCCAGACGGAAGAGCGATTTGTGACGCTAACGCCATCGGGCGTGGCCAAGCGCTACTATCGTACAGGCGATCTCGGCTGCGTCGCGGGTGATGGCGAGATCGTTTTCCACGGCCGCTGCGACGACCAGATCAAAGTTCGCGGCCATCGCGTCGAGCCCGATGAAATATCGGCGGCGCTTTCGCACCATCCCGGCGTCGCGCAAAGCGCCGTCATTGCCGAAGGCGAGGGCATCGACAAGCAGTTAATCGCCTACATTGTCGCGAAGGGCGAGGAGTCGCCGCGCGCGGCCGAATTGCGCGATTTCCTCGCGGCGCGGCTGCCGAATTACATGCTGCCCGCGACCTATGTGCAGATCGAGGCATTGCCGCTGACGGCCAACGGCAAGCTCGACAAATCGGCACTTCCCGCGCCGAGCGCGGCCAACACGCTCGCCACCACCCGTTACCGCGCTCCGAGCACGGTGGTGGAGAGCCGGGTGGCGTCGATCGTCGAAACATTGCTCGGCGTTCAAGGCGTCGGGGTCGACGACAATTTCTTCCTTCTAGGCGGCCATTCGCTGCTTGGAACGCAGCTTGTCCTCCGCCTGCGCGATGCTTTTGGCGCGGAGCTGACGCTGCGCGACTTGTTCGAAGCCCAAACGATCCAAAACCTCGCCGAACGGGTCGAGGAGTTGGTGACGAAGATGGTGGCTGGAATGAGCGATGCGGAACTCGAAGAGACGTTGGCGCATTAGCATCATGCTCGTTGAAGAATATTTGCATGTGCCCAGCAGCTTCGACCTCCACGTCTGACAAGCGACTGAGCCTTTACCGGTTGCTGGATCCGGATGTTCTTGCCGATCCGTACCCCCTTTACCGCCGCCTCCGAGAATCCGATCCCGTCGCCTGGGACCCGTTTCTTCACGCTTGGGTGGTCACGAGCTATGCGGGCGTCCTAACGGTTCTCCATAAATTTTCAGCCGACCGTACCCCGACGCCCGAACAACTCGCGGCGATGGGTATCAAGTCGCTACAGCCCGTCGCCGAGGTCATGGTGCGGCAGATGCTGTTCATGGACGCGCCCGCCCACACGCGGTTGCGCGGTCTTTGCTCGAGTGCCTTTACCTCGCGCCGTGTCGACCATCTCCGCCCACATATCCAGGAGATTGCGGACGACCTCATCGACCGCGTCATTGGCCAAGGCCACATGGATGCGATCGCGGACTTCGCCGCGCCTTTGCCGGCCATCGTGACCGCAGAGCTGCTGGGGGTCCCCACCAGCGATCACGAGCAATTGAAGGATTGGTCTGCCGACTTTGCCGAGATGCTGGGCAATTTCCAGCACAATCCCGACCGCGTCGGCCGCGTGCTCCGCACGGTCGAGGAGATGACGCAATATTTCCGGTCCGCCATCCGCGAGCAGGAACGCAACCCGCGCAATGGCTTGATCCAGCTTCTCGTTGATGCGTCGGAAGGCGGTGCGCGTCTTAGCGAGGATGAGGTCATCGCCAATGTCATCGTCACGATGGTCGGCGGGCAGGAGACCACGACGAATCTGATTGGCAATGGCTTGTTGACCCTGATCCGCAATCCGGCCGTTCTGGCGCAATTGCGCGACGATCCTTCGATCATCGAACCGGCGGTCGAAGAGCTTCTGCGTTACGAGAGCCCGAGCCAACACACCGCGAGGCTTGCGCCCGACGATCTGACCCTCGGCGACAAACAGATCAAGAAGCGCGATGCCGTAATGGCGGTCATGGCGGCGGCCAATCGCGATCCCGCGCGCTTTCCCGATCCGGACCGGATCGATCTCACCCGCAAGGACAATCGCCACGTGGCCTTCGGGTGGGCGGCGCATTTCTGCTTCGGCGCGCCGCTTGCACGGATCGAAGGCCAGATTGCATTTCCAACCCTGTTGCGGCGATTGTCGAATCTCGCTCTCGAGACGAGACCCCTGGTCTGGCGTCAGAATTTGGGGCTGCGTGGTTTGACGGCGCTGCCGGTCACCTTCGACGGTTCCCGGTCATGAGCGAGACGGTCGCCCTTTCCGAACGCCGCCGTCGTCTGCTGCAGGAACTACTGAGCGGCGCCGTCGTGCCGGAGAAGCCCGGCGAAAGAGTGGGGCCGCGCGCGCTTGGGGAAACGATTCCGCTCTCGCCCGAGCAGAAGCACGTGTGGCTTCACGCATCGATGGCGTCGGACGTCCCGCTCTACAATGAAGCCATAACCATTCATCGCAACGGGTCGTTCGACCGCACAGCGCTCGAAAAATCCCTGAACGAGATTTTGCGGCGCCACGAGATTTGGCGCAGCGCCATCGAATTGCGCGACGGCGGCCCCTGCCTGGTGGTTCAGCCGCCGCCGCGGCTGGCCCCGCCGCTGACGGACGTCAGCGATCTGCCGGAGGCAGAGCGAGAGGCGGCAGCGCTGCGTATCGCCACGGAAGATGCGCTGAAGCCCTTCGATCTCGCGCAAGCGCCGCTGCTGCGCGCGAGGATCGTGCGGCTGGCGCCCGATAAGCACCGGCTCTATTTCACGCTTCACCATATCATTTTCGACGGCGTGTCGATCTATCGGCTCATCGTGCCGGAACTGTCGCGGCTTTACGACGCCTACGCACGGGGCGCAGAGCCGGATTTGCCTGAGCCGTCACTGCAATACGGCGATTACGCGGTCTGGCGCGAGCGGCAGCTTGCCTCGGGGACGATCGAGCGCGAGCGGCAATATTGGCGCAAGAAGCTGTCCGGCGAATTGCCGCAACTGATGCTGCCGGCGGACCGCAAGCAGCCACCGGTGTCGAGCCATCGCGGCGCCATGGAGACATTCCGGCTGGCGCCGGATATCACGGCGGCTCTCAAGGAATTCAGCCGGCGGGAAGGGGTGACGCTTTACGCGATCTTGCTCGCTGCGTTCAAAGCGCTGCTCCATCGCTACTCCGGGCAGGAAGATATTGTGATCGGCGGCGTCACCGACACGCGGCGTCGTCCCGAGCTCGAAAACGTGGTCGGCTATTTCCTCAATAGCGTGGCATTGCGCACGCAGCCGCGTGGTGCGACGTCGTTCCGTCAGTACCTGCACGAAGTCCAATCAACGGTCGTCGAAGCGCTCGATGCGAGCAACGTCCCGTTCGACCGCGTCGTGCGCGATATTGCCCCGAAGCGCGACGGCAGCCGTCATCCGCTATTCCAAGTGCTGTTCTCGATCGAGCCGCCGGCGCCCGAATTCCCGCAGGGTTGGGCATTGACCCAGATGGATGTGACCATCGGCGTGGCGAAATTCGACCTCTATCTCGAACTTGATCAGGAGCCCGATAGCATCATCGGCCGTTTCCTTTACGCCGCCGATTTGTTCGATGCCTCGACGATCCGCCGGATGATCGGCCACTGGCAGACGCTCATCGCGGGTATGCTGCATGATCCGGATTGTGCGTTGGCGAAGCTGCCGCTCCTCACCGCGGTCGAGCAGCGAGAAATCCACGAACGCAATCAGACCGCGAGCGACTTTCCCGACACGGATCTTTATCGGTGGATTGAGGCGCAAGCGAACCAGCACGCCGATGCGATAGCTGCTGAATGCGGCGGTGAGGCCTGGTCCTATGGCGAATTGATTGAACGCGCTCGAGCATTAGCGGCACGGTTGCGGGCTGCGGGTGCGGGCAATGACGTGCTCGTCGGCATCGCGATGCGGCGCTCGCTCGAGATGGTTGCCGGCTTGCTGGCGATCCTCAGAAGCGGAGCGGCTTATCTGCCGCTCGATCCCGATCTGCCCGAGGCTCGGTTGCGCCTTCTGCTCGAGGACGCGCAGCCGGCGATCATCCTTACCGATCCGATGACGCGGGCAAAACTGCCCTCGACCGATGCGAGCCTGATTTTAGGCGATGCTCCGGATGCATCGGCCGTCGGTGATGACGCGCCGCTCGTTGATCCCGACGACCTGGCCTATGTGCTCTACACCTCGGGCTCGACGGGACGGCCCAAGGCTGTCGAGATCCGGCATCGCTCGGTGGTCAACCTTCTCGCGGCGGTTGGACGGGACCTCAGTTTCGGTCGCGGCGATACCTTCCTGGCGCTGACGACGTTGTCGTTCGATATTGCCGCGCTCGAAATCTTTCTGCCGTTGGTCAGCGGCGGCAAGCTCGTCGTCGCACGCTCGGAGGAAGCGCGCGATCCCGCACGCCTCGCGGCTTTGATGACTTGCTGCGGCTGCACGGTGGTCCAGGCGACGCCGGCGACATGGCGAGGCCTGCTGGCGATGGGCTGGACCGGCGATTCCGGTCTGACCATCCTGTGCGGCGGAGAAGCCTTGGCGCCCGATCTTGCCGCAGCGCTTCGGCCGCGTTGTGCCGGTCTCTGGAATATGTACGGCCCGACGGAAACCACCATTTGGTCGCTCCGGCACAAGATCGAAGCCGATGGCGAGACGGTGCCGATTGGACGGCCGCTGGCCAATACGCGGGCATACATCCTCGACGAGAATGGCGCGCCGGTGCCCGATCTCGTGGCCGGCGAGCTTATGATCGCCGGCGACGGCTTGGCGCGCGGCTATCGTGGCGACGCCAATCTCACGGCGCAGAAATTCGTAACCGCGCCGTGGTCGGATGGTGAGCGCCTCTATCGCACCGGCGATCGCGCGCGTTATCGCCGTGACGAGACGATCGAATTCCTCGGCCGCACCGACAATCAGGTGAAGATCCGCGGCTTCCGGGTCGGGCTGGAGGAAGTCGAGAACGCGATCGCAGCACATCCAGCCATCGCCGCCTGCGCGGTTCGCGCGAACGCCGATGCATCCGGGGAACTCGGTCTGACGGCCTATATCGGCGGCGCTACATTGCGCGACGACGATATTCCGGCCATCCGCGATCTTCTGCGCCGGACACTGCCGGCCTATATGGTGCCGACGAATTTTATGGTTTTGGCGGGTTTGCCGCTGATGCCCAACGGCAAAGTCGACCGCAAGAAATTGCCCGCGACGCAAATCCTCGGCGCGGCCGAAGCAGGCCAGCCGCGCAATGCGCTCGAGATCGACCTCGTCGCCATCTGGAAGGACGTGCTCGGATTGCGCGAGCTCGGCATCCACGACAATTTCTTCGATCTCGGTGGCCATTCGCTGCTCGCTTCCATCCTGGTCGCGCGCATCCAGACGGAGCTTGGATATGAACTGCCGCTGGCCGTGCTCTTCCGGTCGCCGACGATCGCCAATCTGGCGCAGAGCCTGCAGTCGGAGGACGGGCCGGCTTTCTCGCATCTCGTGGGGTTGCGCGCTGGAACGGGCCGGCCGGTTTTCATCGTCCACGGCATCTTCGGCAACGTTCTCCAACTCAAAGAGCTTGCCGAATTGCTCAGCACGACGCGCCCGATCTATGCGATCCAGGCGCGCGGGGCGGATCCGCGCCAAGAACCGCATGGCAGCATCGCCGAAATGGTCGCCGCCTATCTCAAAGCCGTGCGAAGCGCGCAAGCGAGCGGACCCTATGCGCTCGCGGGTTATTCCTTCGGCGGGTTGATCGCTTTTGAAATGGCACGCGCCTTGCGCGCGGAAGGGGAAGCGGTCGAGTTGCTGGCCGTATTGGAGACCGATCTTTACACGCGTTATCTGCCCTGGCGCGACAAGGTATCGTACCGCTTCCTGCTCGCGCAGCGTGTCTTCGACAAGCTGCGCGCATTGCCGGCACGGGCCATCCCGGCTTATCTGATGAGCAAGGTCAGCCAACTCGTGCATCGCGTGCTCCTACGGATGGAATGGCGGCGCGATTTCGTCGACCTCGACAATCTGAGCGGCCCGATGGCCGGCCGTTATCGCCAAATGTATGCGATCGGCGCGCGCGAATTCGTCGCGTTCCGGCCGAAAGCCTATGACGGTACGCTGAGTGTCTTCCGCATCCGCGGGCCGCATTTTGGCGCTTGCGATCCCATGCCGATCTGGCGGCGGGCGGTGGACGCGGTCGAGCTCTTCGAGATCGAAGGCGATCATGGCACAATCATGGAAAAGCCCTATGTGGCGACGCTCGCGGCGCAGTTCAGCCGGTGTCTGTCCCTAGCCCAATCGGGAACGCCGCGTCCGATCGAGACGGAAGCCCGTCGTCCGCGTGGCGCAAACCTTCTGAGCGATTCTCGTGATACCGCCTTGCAAGGAGGCAGCTAGCGTCATGACTGTGGCAGTTTCCGCGCCTCGAAATGCCGTGGCGCCGCTCGCGAGCGAGCGGCCGCTGGCCAGCGTCGAAATCCAGCTGGCGACGCTCGATGTGGATCCCGCCGAGCGCGAGAATTACGCGGCGATGTTGCGGCCGGAAGAGCTTGCGCGCGCGGCTCAGTTCCGCTTCGCAACCGACGCCGAGCGCTATGTTGTCCGGCGCGGCAAGCTGCGAGAATTGCTGGGCGCGCGGCTGGACTGCACGCCGGGCGAGGTGCCGTTGAATACCAGTAGCTTCGGCAAGCTGAGCGTCACTGGCAGCGATTTGCGGTTCAGCCTGTCGCACTCCAACGGCGTCGCGCTTTATGTCTTTGGCCGCGAAACGGAAATCGGCTGCGATATCGAATGGCGGCGACCCGAATTGGCGAAGGCGGGGGTGGCGGAACGCTTCTTCTCGGATCGCGAGCTGCAATCCTTGCGCGAGGTACCGCGCAGCCGGTGGGTCGAAGCCTTCTTCAATTGCTGGACGCGCAAGGAAGCTTTCGTCAAAGCGCTGGGCTTCGGCGTCTCTTATCCGCTCAAGGCCTTCGATGTATCGCTTGCGCCCGGCGAACCCGCCGCATTGCTGCGCGGACCGCTGGGTTGGCTGCTGCGCTCTTTCGAGCCGCTCGAAGGGCTGCAAGCCGCGATCGCGGTCAAGCACCTCTAATAGAGTTTGATCTCGGCGACGCCGGCGAGGCGTGCGACGACGCCGCAATGCAATGCCGCGCGCGTCAGATAGCGATTGCGCGTCGCGGTGCGCGGCTGACACGCGGCCAAACCAAGCAAAAAGACTTTTGCGATGGCGAGCGGCAAATGAAAGGCGCTGCGCGGGAGCGGGGATTGCATGAGCCGTCTCCCATGCGTTTGACCTCGGCGGAAATTTCGCCGAAGCAGATAGCCGAGATTGGTTCGCTCGATCGGTACCGGTTCATAGATCAGGGCATCCGGCGTATAGCCGATACGGCCGCCGGCATCGCGCAGGCGATAGAAGAAATCGATATCTTCGCCGCCGCTGCGGCCGAGCTCGGTTTGGAAGCCGAGGCCGGTGCGCTCGATCGATTCGCGCCGTAACAAAACGTTGCCGGTATAGCCCGTCTCGATCCGGCCATCGACCCAAACGGGACGGGTCGAATGGAGATCGCAAATCCTCAGCCAAGCGGGCGCGCGCTCGGGATAGACCGCCTGGACGGGGCCGAGCACGGCGTCCCAATCGCCGCGCTGTGCCTCTGCGATCAGCGCGGTCAGCCAATTGGGCGCGGGGCACTCGTCGTCGTCGAGGAAAGCGAGCCACTCGGCGCGTGCCGTCGCGAGGCAGGCATTGCGCGCGATCGAGATATTCTTTGCCGGCGCGTGAACATAGACAAGATCGAGATCGAGGCTTTCGCCGGCGGCGCAGATCAACGCGCGGGCGTCGGTGTCGGGCGCGTTGTCGGCGACGATGACGCGCAAGGTGACTGATTCCCGCGCATCCTGCGCGGCGACTGCCTTCAGCGCCTCGACGATCGCCGGCCGCCGGTAGGTACAGATACACACATCGATCGCGAGCCGATTCATACGCTTCGCCGCACTGCGCGACGCCAAGCGGATATCGGCCGTGTCTTCAACCTGATTCACAACTTCCTCGTCCTACGGTGACAGCACCACGGAATTTGCCGCCCTCGGCGGCAGGTCGAGCGACCGCCTATCCGGCGGCTCGATGGAGGGCGTGCGGCTTTCGACAGCGCGCAGCCCGCCGTCGCTTGGTTGTTCAAAGAGAGTAATAACTTCGAGCGGCTTGAATGTGCCGATGGGTTCGAACTCGCGACCCGTGACCGCGGCGTAGAGCGCACCGGGAAGATCGGCGCGGGCCCCAAGCCGTAGGTACGCCGTCTGGGTCGGCCGGCCGTTGATCTCGATGAGCCAAGGCACGCCGGTGTCGCTCGCCAGAATAAAATCGAGGCCGTGCAGGCCCGAAAGGCGGAGCTGCGCCGCGATTTTTCTGGCGGCCTCATCCATCAGCGCGTCATCGCGTACGCGGATCACGGTAGCGACCCCATTCGGTATGCGGGTTTCGAGCGCTTCAACGGCAACGCAGCCGAGGAGGTTCCCTTCCCACGCGGCGAGGGCACAATTCGCCGGCACGCCGTCGATCGCACGCTGTATCGTGATGGGAGCGCGACCCTTGGCGCGCAACAATGGCAGCGTGCTGAGATCGCCCGATCGCAGCCAAAGCCAGAGAGAGCGCGGCATGCCGAACAGCAGCCGCAAGCGGAAATAAGCGATCAGCGCACCCATCGTCGAGGTAACGGGAACGACGCCACGTCCGCCGTTCGAGCGATCGATCTTCAGATAGGCCGGCGCGCCGTACCCTCTCAGCCAGGCGAGAAGCTCGCGGGCAGAGCCGATTTCCGCCGATTGCGGAACGCGAACACCCGCCCTTTCGGCGATCTTCGTCAAGCCAGTGCGCGACGACAGCAACGGCGCGACTTCCTCGGGACCCAGCGCCCGCACGATGGCGGCGCGAACATCGGCGGCGACCGTGCGATCCAGCCGCAATCGTTGCAGCAAGACAATGGTCGGCTCGTCGCAAGGCATGATGATCGAGGCGCCCGCAGCTCTGATCGCCCGCCGCAGCGACGTCATTGGCGCCAGATGGCGATAACGCCACCGACCGCTGAGTCCCGCCACCTCGTGCAGCGGATGGTTGCACGGCGCAACGATAGAAACTTCGAACCCGGCATCGCGCAATGCGATCGCCAGCGGTACGGTCGAATCCCAGTTGCAGGCCGCAGCGAGAAGAATACGGGCCGGCGTTGTGCTGTCATGCATGATGGCGTGGCCGCGCGAGATGCTGCGAGAGCCGGTCGGCGGTAAAGCGCGCGCCCACCGCAAACCGCATCACCGGACCGAAGGTCGGGGCGGAGGGCATGCCCACGAAGTAGAGACCGGCCACGGAAGATTCGAAATCCTTCGAGAGCAGGGGCGCGCCGTGACGCGCGGCGATCTTCCGTTTCAGCGGCTCGTCGAGGAAGCCCAGCCGCGCGATATTCGTCTGGAACCCGGTCGCTGCGATGATGTGATCGACCTTGATGTCGGTGTTTTTACCGCCATTGGTCAGATGCAGGGCGACGTGGCTGTTCTTGACCGTCGCCCCGGCGATTTGCCATCCCAAATGCATCGGGAATTTGTTGGCGACGCGGTCGCGAACGAACCAGCCCGGCGCCGGCCCCAATGCAGTTCGTACGTGATGGTGCCGCATTTGCGACGGCAGGCGGCGGAAGAGATCGGGCGCTCGCCAATAGAAGTAATTCCACCAGCCCGGTCCCACGCCGGTCGTGGGATAGCGCATGCGAACCCACAGCGAACGGCTTTCGCGCGGCGGCGCGTGAAAATCGATCCGCAGCGCGCGCGAAACGATCTGCACCTCGGCGCCGGCTTCATGCGCGAGCATCGCGAGATCGACGGCGGACGCACCGCGGCCGATGATGGCGATCCTGCGTCCGCGCAGGCGGTTGGTGTCTTGATGATCGTTGCTGTGCGTCAGCGCTTCGATCGGGAGATGCCGCAACTCCTTCGGGATGTGGCGGTAGTAGTTGATGCCGGTCGCGAGGACGAGGCGCCGCGCAAGAAGCTCTTCGCCGTCGTTGAGATGGAGCGAGAAGCGGCCATGGCTTGCATTGACATGCACGACCTCGCGGCGGTCGAGATAGGGCACGACCTGCGTCTGGAAATAGAGGCCGTAAGCGATGAAGGTCTCGAGCGAGACGGGCAGCCCGAGATCGGCGTAGGGCAGGCCGCTCTCGGCGCAGTACCGCCGCAGTGTCCAGCGATCTTCCGGATCGTAGAGAGAAGAGGCGAAGCCGTCTGATTTAAGCGACATGCCGGCGGGCATATTCTCGCGCCACGCCGCCATCGGCGAACCGAAGATGACATGTTCGATCCCGCGTCCGCGGAGATAGGCGGAGCACGACAACCCATAGGGGCCCGCTCCGATGATCGCGACATTCGTGTCTTTCGTCATAATGTTCTGGTCAATGAGTGAGTGTGCAGGAAATTCATCAAAGGAGGCGAAAGTGGCGTCAGCATGGCGCGGTCACGGCGTTATGGCGGTTCTCCCTGACGCGCCGGAAATTCGCCTGCACCGGTTACCAATCCTCGCGCTCACGTCACAAATTTGCCCATATTCTTTCGCGCGTTGACGCGCAACAAGCGCGGAATTCGCTGAAATATAGGCGTCGCCATTTTCTGCGTTGCTTACGCGTGGACGAAGCGCGGCGCCGCCGAAAACCCTTTAGAGGACGAATTTCGAGCCGTGCTCCAGTGGCGGTCCAGCGCCGTTTCTGCGGCGCTTTGCTGTCGAATCCCGAAAGCCTTGACCTCAAGCATTAGCCGCGCGGCGCGCCAAAAAATGATGCGCGCCCAAGAACTATTTGGCCGGTCACACGTTTCGACCCAGCATGAAATCACTCCGATTTGATCTCCCCGCGACCCCCGCTTCCCGCGCTCAGACCGAAAGTCTGCGCATCCCTTTTCTGCGTCCTAATCCGCCGAAGCTCTCGCTGCAGAGCGGCGCGCTCGCCGAGATTGAGCGCAGCGGAGTCTTCTCCAATTACGGGCCGGTCAATTCGCGTCTTGAGGAGCGGGTTTCGCGCGCTTTGTTTCGCGCGGAGAACCGCTGCGTCACCACGGCCAACGCCACGCTCGGTCTGATGCTCGCGATCAAGCAGGCGGTAGGCTGGAATCCGCGCGGCCGTTATGCGCTCATGCCATCCTTCACGTTCGCCGCCGGTGCGCAGGCGGCGTTGTGGTGCGGTCTGACACCGCTTTTCTGCGACGTCGACAGCGACACCTGGTTGCCCTCCGCTGAAGCCGAGGCAGAGTTGTTGGCCCAATACGGCAGCGATATCGCCGTGATGGTGCCAAACGCGACGTTCGGCAATTGCCTTGATCTGGCGCGGTACCACGAAATCTCGACGACGCGCGGCATTCCTTTGGTCGTCGACGCCGCGGCTGCGCTGGGCAGTCTCGATGCCGATGGGCGGCCCTTCGGTATCGGCTGCGAACATCCCCTCGTGTTTTCGCTACACGCAACGAAGGCCTTCGCGACGGCCGAGGGCGGCTTAGTCTATTGCGCCGACCCGCAGATCGCCGCCAATATCCGGGCGATGGGCAATTTTGGCTTCGGCGAGCCGCGCAACGCGACCATGCCAGGCCTCAATTCCAAGATGAGCGAAGTCTGCGCCTTGCTTGGGCTGTCGAAGCTTAGCGACTACGAAGCGGTCGCGCGGCATCGCCAGGCGCTGTTCGAGAAGTATTGCGCGCTGCTGCCGGAATTCATCTTCCAGAAGATGACCGGGCAGCGCACGGCGCACCAATTCGTGTCGGTGCTGGTGCCCCAGAGCCATAGCGGCAACGTCGAAGGCGTGATCGAAGTCTTGCGCAGCAAAGGCATTGGCGCAGCGCGGTACTTTGTGCCGCATTTGGCGGAGCAGCCCTTTTTCCAACAGACGTGTGTCGCCGGCGCATTGCCGGTCACCGAGAAGCTCGCTCGCCGCATCATCGCGCTTCCGGCCTATGACACGCTGACCGAGGGCGAAGTCGACGAGATTTGCCGTGCGTTCCGGGAGGCGTGCGCCCCGCAGCCTCGCATTCCGGCGCCGCGCAGCCGCGCCGTGAAGCAACGTTATCTTCGAGAAATCAATCGCGAGCATCTCTTTTAAGCGGACGGAACCCACGCACATGATCGTCAACACCTTGATTATCGGCGCTGGCCCCGCCGGTCTCGCTCCCTTGGTCTCCGCCAGTCGTTCGGGACTGCTCGACCGGATCCTGGCGGACGGTGTTGCGATCGTGGAACGCGGCACGGCGATCGGTGCGGGCCGCATCGGCAGCTACGCTGTCCGGTCCGACAGCACCGGCCATACGCTGACGAGCTGCATCACCGAGAATCCCCATCCGGCGCTAGCGGCGCTGTGCGATCATCCGCTCGCCCGGGCGGTGGCGGCTTATCAGACAAGCAGTGTGCCGCTGAGCCTCGTCGGCGAATTCATGGGGCTCCTCGGCAGCACCTTGCGCGATCTTCTGGTCGCCAGCGGCAACGATATTTTCCTCGGTCATGAAGCGGTTAGCTGCAAACGCCTGAGCGACGGCTTCTGGCGAACCAAGGTGAAACGCTTGGCGGACGGTGCCGAGGTCTTCGTCGAATCGCGCTTCGTCGTGATGGCGACGGGTGGGCATCAGCCGTTCTCCTATCTCCAGCGGCGAAAAATCGGTGGCCGGCCATTGTTGCCACGCTGTGCCGACAGGCTCATTCAATCCGACGAGGCACTGACCGGGGCCGGACTGACGGCGATCGGCGAGCGGCTCGCCCAGGGGCGCAGCAAGCGTATTGCCATCGTCGGCAGCTCAAGTAGTGCGATGGCGTGTGCCAGCGCCGTTCTCCAATCGTCTTTCGGCCGGCAATTGGGCGCCGGCGCCGTGACGCTGTTGCATCGCCGCCCGCTGCGTATCTTCTATCCTTCGGCGGCCGAGGCTAAGGCGGACGGGTACACCGAATTCGGCCCGGAAGATATTTGCCCGATCAGCGGCTTTGTGTACCGGCTTTCGGGTCTGCGGCTGGAAGCGCGCGATCTCTTGATGTCGGTGCGTGGCATTGGCGAGCGACCGCCGGAAGAGAGGCTGCGCTTTCATCAAGTCGACGCGGGACCCGACCCGCAGGCGCTGCAGATTCTCGACGACTCTGACGTCGTGATCGCGGCCCTGGGCTATCGGCCCCTGGCTCTGCCTTTGCTGAATACGTCAGGCCGCCGGCTGGACGTGTTTGCCGACGATACGGGCACGCGTCCGTTGGTCGATAGCGAGTGCCGCGTGCTCGATCGGTGCGGCGTCCCGATCGAGGGTTTGCTCGCCATCGGTCTCGGCACCGGCTTCTTCTCGCGCGAACTGGTCGGCGGCGAGTTGAGCTTCTCCGGCCAGACGAACAGCCTCTGGCAATGGCAGAATGCCGTCGGTGGTCTGATCGCACGGCAGGTTCAAGCGCTCGGGCCCGAAAAGCCGATAAGACAGGCGCCGATCACCGCGCTCGCGGCATTACGACTGCAATCCGCTTGAATAAACGCTGGAACGGAAGCCGCTGAAAAGCGGATTGGGGGCCCAGTAAGTTAGGGCCCCCCGGCAAATTAGGTTGAGGCCGAGCCGCCTTTGGCGAGCGGTTTCCCGTCGGGACCGCCGGCGAACTCGTCGAATGCGGATACGGCTTCCATGTGCGCGGATGCCGGCCGCTGCAATATCCGCGCGAGAGCAGCGATGAGGAGCTTCGCCGAGACGATCACGCCGGAGCGGAAGTTACTCTTGAAGAGCGATTTAACATAACGACGGCCGGAGAGGACAGGGTGAACAAACACCTCGCCGGCGCAGCGTTTGAGCTCGCGTTCGTGAATCGGCGGCCACCAGTCATAGCGCGTGAGTTTGCCGAAATCGGCCAGATCGCGCGTCTTGAAGCCGGCAGCAAAGAGCTCGGTGCCGACGAACGTCTCGCCAATCGGCCACTCGCGCGGATCGGAGATGCCGGTCGCCGCGTGGCGCTTGCGCGTCGCCGCCAAATGGTCGACCGCACGCGCCGAGGTGAGGGTCGCGCAAATCTGATAGGGGCGGACCTGATCCATGCTGTAGAAACGCAGCATGGTGTGGGTCCACCAATAGTTGTCGGGTGTTTTGTCGACGATCGTGCGTCCCACCAGATCGAGATCCTCGGCGCGAAATTGCCGAACCAGCTCGTCGATATCGACATTCGGCACCGCGTCGTATTCGATGGTGACGATGGTATCGTATTCCGGATGCAGATAACGGAAATAGTACAGCGGGTAATCGGCGTTGTACCAGAAGAGCGCGCCTTCGGAGATCTGCGGGAAGCCGATCCGCACGAGATCGGCTTCCTGATAACGAATGACACGATCGAAATCGATGGGACCGCCAGCTTGATTGGTTTCGTCGATCATCAGATAGACGTCACCGGAGGGTGCAGCCTTTACGACATGCGCCAATCGCCGCTTAACGAATTCGTCGTTCGTAAAGACTTTGAAAAGAACCGCGTAACGCTCGCCGGTCAATGTGGCCGCTCCCTATCGTCGATAAATCTGCGATCTATGCCGCTCGAATCAGCTCGCCGCGACGAGCTCGGGCGAGGCAAGCGAGCTCGCCAGGCCGCGCAGGCCGGTGAGGCGGCTCCGGACCAATACCGGCGCAACGGGCGCCGGCGAGCCCATTGCCGCATACGCATCGTCTTCGAGCCGCACTTTCTCGGCGCCGCGAAGCGGCTGTGCGATCGCCGCGCCGTTGGGGCGGAGAGGAATTTTCGGCACGCGCATAAGCTTTTGATGCTCTTTGCTTCCCCTGGATTCGAGAATGCGGCAAGCGGCAATGCGCAGTTGGTCGAGATGAATCAGCCACTCGTTGAAGGCGGTGCAGGTGGCTGGATGAAGCTTCGTTCGGCGCAGGCGCCGACTCTGCATGATGTTGAGCAGCGATAGCCGAGCGCGCGCGACGCGGCTTTTCACCGTGCCAAGCGTGCCGCCCAGCAGCAGCGCGGTCTCTTCGTAAGAAAAGCCGCAGACGCCAACGAGAATGAGCGCTTCGCGCTGCGGATCGGGCAGGCCGTTCATCGCGCAAGCCGCTTCGCAAAGATCGATCGCCGACATCTGCTCGCCGGGCGGCGAAGGAATGGTCTCCTCGAAGACGGTGCACCACGGCGCCTGTCGCCAGGCACGGCGCTGATGCGAATAGAATTCATTG
Organism: Allostellaceae bacterium; assembly: GCA_035552195.1. Classification (GTDB taxonomy): domain Bacteria; phylum Pseudomonadota; class Alphaproteobacteria; order ATCC43930; family CGMCC-115725; genus CAIKMD01. The sequence goes on from DASZLU010000106.1 coordinate 30,907, forward strand.
CGGAGAATTTTGCAAAGCCACGCCTTGAGATTGGTGCCGGGCGTAAACGATTGCCGTGCCTGCCATGCGTTGGCCATCGTCTCCTGCACCAGATCCTCAGCGAGTTCGCGCCTGCCGGTGAGCGACAGCGCGCGTGCCAAGAGGAACGGTGTCATCTCCGAGAGATCGACAGCGAAAGCGGCGCCGGACGGAGCGCTTTGCCCCGCTGGTGCGGTTTGCGTGGTCGGTTCGCAATCATTGCTCTGCAGCAACATGAGGTTCTCCCTCTTCGTGATTCGGAAAGGCGAAGGGAAAATTCTGCCGTTGCTAACGAAGAGCCGACAAAGTTCAGCCGATGCCGCACGACCATGAATGCTCACGTCACTATCGGCGATGTTAGGAAGAGAACGTTTCGGTCGCGGCCAGCGATACTGCCGAGCGACGCGGCTCGGATCGATGAAGGCGCAAATGTTGTGTAGAGAGATGGTACACACTCGATCTCGGCATCATCGCGGTTGGTTCCGCGGCCGCAGCATGAACGCCGTGTCGACGTTCTGGTTGTTGGTCTCGAGAAAGATTCATTCGCGCTACAGACAGATTCAAGAAAACAGACAGGTTCAAGATAACGAGCACGCGTAGCGTCGATCTTCAATTTGGCCACAATAAGGCGTGCCGATGAATTCTTTCGCGCAGGAGCGAAGCGAATTTTCGATCGACGGTAATGCAACGAATTTCGCGCGAGTGCGTCCTATTTTTTCAACGACGCGACGAAAAATATCAGCGTTGTCTTGAAGCTTGGCCGTGTCGCGGCGCCCAATGGTCAAGCCAGCGGCATGGGTTTTCGCAGCTGCGTCCGGGTGCCGGCGTGGATTTTGCCGTCCGAGCGGCGCACCGATGTGTGATCGTTGCGACTGCGTGATGCCGGAACCTTTGCGATAGGCGCACGTTACGGATCGCATCACCCAAAAATGTGGAGAAGGTCCCCTGCCGAACATTTCTCTCGCGGGATTGCGGACCGCGGTTCTCGTCGGCGACCGGCGAGTGATTCTCGGGACCTTGGCCCTTACCGTCGTCAACGTGCTCAAGCTCGGCATGCAGATTGCCGTTCTGCCGGTCCTGGCGCGAATACTGGGTCCGTCGGCCTTTGGCCTCGTTGCCCTGGCAATGCCGCTCATCCTCCTGGCCAACATGGTTTCCGATGCCGGCCTCGGAAACGCGTTGGTGCGCGTCCGCAACTCATCGAAAGACCTGGAATCGACGATCTTCTGGTTCTCGCTGGCCATGTCGCTCGGACTGGCGGTGATCATCTCGCTGCTCGCCTGGCCCATCAGCATCTTCCTCTCCGTGCCGACCCTCGTGCCGATCATCATCGCGCTGACGGTCATTCTGCCGCTCGGCGGCAGCCTGTCCGTATCCAACGCGCTGATCTCGCGCGAGGGAAAATTCACCCTGTTCGCGATGGGCGACGTGATCTCGAGCCTGACGTCGTCCGCGGCGGCGATCGTGGCCGCTTTGGCGGGTGCGGGGGCCTGGAGCCTCGTCATCCAACAATGCGTGTTGTGGATCGTGAAGGTGAGCTGGCTGCTGCCGGTCTCGGGCTTCCATCCCGGCTTCGTCTGCAAGCCTCGACTGGCTTGGCCGCATCTGGGATTCGGCTTGAACGCGGTCGGCGCCAATCTCGCCGACTTCGCCAATAAGAACCTGCCAACCGTGGTGATAGGCGGCCTCATCGGCGTCGCTGCCGCCGGCCATTATTCGATGGGCTATCAGATCGTCCGCGTACCCGAGCTGATTATTTCCGGACCGCTTTATTTGTCGATTTTCGCCTCGGTGGCGCAATGGGGCGAGGACCGGCGCGGGACAGCGCCGCTCGCTTTGCGCGGTCTGCGCGGTATCGTTACGGCGTTGGCGCCGCTTTTCTGCGGCATGGCGCTGGTGGCGCATGTCGCCGTCTTGCTGCTGTTGGGGCCTGCTTGGGCGCCGACGGCACCGATTCTCATGTTGCTGGCGCCGGCCGGTTTCTTTCTTTGCGTCTATAGCTTCATCGGCGCGATCTTCATGGGGCTGGGACATTCGCACTATCAGTTCAGGCTGACCGTGCTTTGCGGCTGTTTCCTCGCAGCGGGAACGCTGCTGGGCGCGCATTATGGCGGCGAAGGCGTCGCTGCCGGGTTTAGCATCGGCGCGGTGCTCGTCGCACCGGTCTATCTTGTCACGCTGTCGAAACTGCTCGTCACGCCGATCCGCGCGATCTTGCATGAGATCGCTTCGCCGCTGGTCGCGACTTTGGCGATGGCGGTGGCGGTCATCGCCCTGACGCAAAGGCTACCGGCGTGGAATCCGGCGTTGCAATTGTCGGCGCTGGCATTGTGCGGCGTCGTCACCTTCACGGTGGTGCTCGCCCTGATCGCCGGACGCCAGCTGTGGCGCGACCTGCAGTGGCTCCTGGCGACGAACCGTCAGATCGACGGTGGATTGGTGAGCCCTCGTTGCGATTAGCTTACCTCGTTCATAACCTGGCCGACCCCGGTGTCGCCAAGCGCGTGCGGATGCTGACGGCGTGCGGCGATGCCCTTACGCTGTTCGGCTTTCGTCGCGACGATGACGCGGCGGACTATGTCGAGGGCGCTGCCGCCATCGATCTTGGCCGCACTTTCGATGCGGATTTTCGCCAGCGGATTATGATGGTGCTGCGTCGTGCCATGGATCTTCCGGCGTGGGCGCCGGGCCTGGCGGGTTGCGACGTAATCATCGCCCGCAACCTCGAGACGTTCTTCCTCGCTGTGTTGGCCCGCCGGCGCTATGCCCCATGCGCCAGTCTCGTTTACGAGTCGCTCGATATCCATCGCTTGCTGCTGTCGAAAGGCCTTGTCGGTAAGGCGATGCGGTGGCTGGAGCGCATGCTTATGCGCCGCGCCGATCTGCTGATCGTCAGCTCGCCCGGGTTTCTGCGCGAGTATTTCGTCCCAATGCAGAGGCTCGACAAGATCGAGACGTTGCTGGTCGAGAACAAGCTGTTGGCGCTGTCGTCCGATGACGCCGTTTCATTGGCGATTGCCGAGCCGCCGCGTCCGTGTCCGCCCTGGCATATTGGGTGGTTCGGCATGATCCGTTGCCGGAAGAGCCTCGATTATCTCAGCGGTCTTGCCGCGCGGCGCCCGGATCTCCTGCGCGTGATGATCAAAGGCCGGCCGTCCTATACTGAATTTGCCGATTTCGATGGCCAAGTCGCTGCTGCCCCAGGCATGTCTTTCGGCGGCCCGTATCGGCCCGCGGAGCTCGGTTCGCTTTACGACAGTGTGCATTTCTGTTGGGCGATGGATTTCTTTGAAGAGGGCGGGAATTCGAACTGGTTGCTGCCGAACCGGGTCTACGAAGGCGGCGCCTATGGCTCGGTACCGATCGCGATCGATGGCACCGAGACGGCGCGCTGGCTGCAACAGCATGGTATCGGCGTGATACTTCGATCGCTCGACGATCTCGAAGAGTTCCTGACGACGCTCGATCCCTTGCAATATGAGGCCCTCAAAACCGCCAGCGCCACCGCGCCCCGAAATGCCTTCGTCGCGAGCAACCAAGACTGTCGCCGTTTGCTCGATGCATTGCATGGGGCACGCGCGCGCCATACCCGCGCCGAACCGCCAGCGACCAAGACGCCGGCTTCCGGCCGGAATGCTGATTTTCAGCGCAGGGGCCGAGCGCTTTAGGCTGCCAGCCTCTTTAAGAGGCTTAGACGGCCACCCCGTTAGGCGGCTAGCGCGGGGCAGTCGGTGTCAGGTCTTTTCCGGCACGGGAGTGGGGCGCGAGCGCCGCTCGAAACGCCGTGCCGGCTCGTTCGCGGGCGTCGGCGCAGGCGGCACCGGCCCCGGTTGGCCCATGCCCAGCTCGCCCAGCGTGTAATTGAACAAGCTGGCGAACTCCTTGAAGGTCGCATGTGTCATGGCGACGCGCATGACTTCGACATTCTCGACCGAGCCTTTACCCAATTCCCCGGCCGGTGCGGCGAAGGAAATCAGGACGATGCCGGGTCCCTTGCCGATATGGGCGCGGGTGACGAGGACAGGCGGGTTCGTGGGCATCAGGGGCACCAACCAATCTGGCTTTTCTCAGAGAGGGTTTAACGGCCCGCCCGGCTGGTTGTTCCCGCGAAAGCGGCGTCGTCCGAAGAACGCCCTAACGGATTGTTTCATCACACGGTTTTCACGAAACAAAAGCCCCAGGCAGACGTTAGGGCGTGCTGTGGCTGCGACAGTGCTGGGGTCGATCATGGATAGCCGAAGCTCATTCTTTCCCGCGGGGCAGCGCCCGCTCGCATTGAAAAGGTTGTCGCGGTGACTCTCGCTATCTCGGAATCGACGATCGTCAACGCCGCGCGCGCCGATGTGCGGTCGCCGGCCCGTGCGAAATACCGTCCGGATGTCGACGGCCTGCGTGCCGTCGCGGTGCTCAGCGTGCTGCTGTTCCACGGCGGCGTGTCGGTTCTCTCAGGCGGCTATGTCGGCGTCGACGTCTTCTTCGTGATCTCGGGCTTCGTCATTGCGACCAAGCTCGTCGAGGAAATCGACGAAGGCAAATTCTCGATCGCGAATTTCTATGTCCGGCGCATCCGCCGCATCCTGCCGGCGCTGGTCGCGACTATCCTGCTCTGTTGCGTCGCCGCGTGCGCCTTTTTCCTGCCGGACGCGCTCTATGATTTCGCGCGCAGCGTGGTGGCGACCGCGGTCTTCCTCTCGAACATGTTCTTCTGGAAGAACTCGGGCTATTTCGAGAGCGGCGCGCTCGACCGGCCGCTGCTCCACACCTGGTCGCTTGCGATCGAGGAGCAGTTCTACATCGTCATTCCGATCGCGCTGTTCCTCATCGTGGTCTATGCGCGGCGTTGGACCTTCGCGCTCTTCGCGTTGGCGGCGGCCGCATCGCTCGGCCTCAGCATCTTCATCACCGATAAGGCGCCGACGGCAAATTTCTTCGTCCTGCCGACCCGCGCCTGGGAGCTGTTGCTCGGCGTGTTGGTGGCGCTTGCGCCCTGGGCGCCGCCGTCGAATCGTATTCTGCGCGAACTCATCGCCGTCGCGGCGTTGGCCCTGATCGGCTTCGCCGTGCTTACCTATACAAGCGCGACGCCGTTTCCCGGCCTCGCGGCTTTCGTGCCGACTTTCGGTACCGCGGCGCTGATCTACCTTGGGAAAGAACGGGAGCCGAGCTTTGTCGCGCGTGCGCTGAGTCTTCGGCCGGTGGTTGCGGTCGGCCTGATCTCCTATTCGCTCTATCTCGTTCATTGGCCGGTGATCGTTTTCGCGCGCTATGCCTTGCTGCGCGATCTGCAGGGTTGGGAGATCGTCGCCGCGGTCGCCGTTTCTTTCGTGCTCGCCTATCTCTCTTATCGCTATGTCGAGACGCCGTTCCGGCGTCCGCGCCGGCCTATCAGCCGGCCGCGCTTGTTTACCGGCACGGCGGCGGTGCTGGCCGGCGTCGCGGCGCTCGGTCTCGTTGGCGTCTGGAGCGGGGGCGCGCGGTTTCTTCACCCGGGCTTCACGCCAACCGCGCAGGCGGAAACGACGGGTCCGGATCTTTGGATGTCGCAGCGCTGCTTCCTCGAGAATCAGGACGCATCCGCCTGGGCGGGCGATCCATGCGTGCGCACGCATGGTGCATCGGGAAACGCGTTGCTTTGGGGCGATTCATTCGCGGCGCAATACATTCCCGGGCTCATCGCCAATCAGGACAAGCTGACGCGCAACATCGTCGAATACACGTTTGCTGGCTGTCCGCCGATTCTCTCGTATCAATCCTACGCGCGGCCGGGCTGCGCAGATTTCAACGCGCGCGTCTTCGATGTCGTATCGCGCTATCACATCGACACGGTAGTGCTCAGCGCGCGCTGGGATGAGATGCGCGAGCGCGGCTTGCAGGGCCTCTCTGACACGATCGAGCAACTGCGCGCAAAGGGGCTGACCGTCTATGTGATCGGTCAATCGCCGATGTTCGCTTTCGACGTAAACGTGCTCGACTATCGCGGCGCCGGCAAGAACGCCGCTGGCGATGGCGAATGGTATCTGAGCTTCACGCGCGCGCAGAGCGATGCCATTCGCACGGCAAGCACGCAGGCGCATTTCGTCGATCCCTTGCCGGCTTTCTGTCAGAGCGCGGCCTGCCGCTACGAGACGCCGAAGGGGCTTCTCTTTGCGGATTACGGGCATTTCTCCGAGCTCGGCAGCGATCTCGCCGTGAGGTCTTATTTTCCGCTCTATCGGCAAAGCCTCGCGCAGCGCTGACCACGCCGCGTTCGCTACCTCTGCGCTAAAAGCCTCGCTCGAGGCGCTCTCTATCATGGCGAAATCGCGCAAATTTATGGCTTGAGCAGAGCCACAAAAACGCGACTCAATGCGAATTGCGGCAGATTTTTGCATCAAATTGCTTGTGCAGCGCGTCATAGCGCGGGCGTAGCGAAAAAAAATTTCGGCGCTCAAATGGCGCAAAACCTTGCCGGGAATAGTTCAGGTAAAGCTTTTCGCCTGCCCTTACGTGTTTTTTTAGGTTGCGAGAATAACTTCGTCTGGCAGACTGCGGTTCACAAACAAACGCTACAGAAATACCACAATCTCGCCACAATTGATGTCGGGGACTTTAGATTTATGACGAGTGCAGCCACGCTAACTTTCGACGATGAGTTCAATTCGCTGAGCTTGTGGAACGGTACAAGCGGAACGTGGGACACGACCGCGCAATATGCGACCTGGAACGGCAGCGGCTTCTCGCTCCCGTCGAATGGTGAGCAAGAGTGGTACATCAATTCGAATTACGCACCGACTTCGTCGGTGACGCCGTGGACCGATAGCAATGGTGTCCTGACGCTGACGGCGGCGCCGGCTTCGTCGGCGATCTCGTCGTTGATCGGCGGTTACCAATACACCTCCGGCCAGATCAACACCTCGCAATCGTTCAGCCAGACCTACGGGTTTTTCGAGATGCGCGCGCAGCTCCCGGCGGGCCAAGGCCTGTGGCCCGCTTTCTGGCTGTTGCCGGAAAATGGCCAGTGGCCGCCCGAGATCGATGCGATGGAGATGCTCGGGAATAATCCCAGCACGTATTACACTAGCATCCATTCCGGCACGGCGAGCGCCGAGGTCAATGCGGGTCAGGCCGATAACGTCGGCGATACCTCAACGGCCATGCACACCTACGGTGTCGATTGGGAGCCGGACTACATCACCTATTATTTCGACGGCCAAGAAGTCTACAAAGTCGCCACGCCATCGGACATGAACACGCCGATGTACATGATCGCCAATCTGGCGGTCGGCGGCGCCTGGCCGGGCAATGCTGACTCGACCACGCCGTTCCCGGCGAACATGAACATCGACTGGATCCGCGCCTACTCGTCGCTGCCGTCTTGGATTGCTGACGGCTCCGATCCGACCGACGTCAATCACACGCCATCGAGCGCGGTCGGCTCGACCAGCGGCACGGGCTCCACGACGACCACGACGAGCACGAGCCCAACGGCGGATTGGCAGCCGACCTACACCGTCGGGGCCGGTGTCACCAGCGTCATTCTGACGGGCACGAGCGCACAGACGATCACCGCCAACAATCTTGGCGATACGATCACCTCGAACAACTACGGCTCGACCATCATCGGCGGCACGGGCAACGACACCATCATCGCCGGCCTCGGTGCCGACACAATGACGGGCGGCGGCGGCAGCAATACCTTCGTCTTCAATGTCACGCCGTGGAACGCCGGGCACATCACCGACTTCCATGTCGCGACCGACAAGCTCGACCTCACCGGCATCTTCAAGACGATCGGCTACACCGGCACGAACCCGGTCGCCGACGGCTATCTCAGCTTCGCTTCGGACGGCGCCGGCAACACGCAGGTCTACATCAATCCGCACAGCGCATCGCAGAGCTGGGCGAGCCTGGTCACGACCCTCAACGGCGTTTCGCCCTCGAGCATCACCTCGGCCGATTACGTCTTCGGCACGTCCAGCAGCAACACGGGTTCGACGGGGAGCACAGGCTCGACCGGAAGCACGGGCTCGACCGGCAGTACCGGTTCGACGGGTTCGACCACCAGCACGACGACGCCGACGGCCGATGCGGCCGCGACCTACACCGTGGCGAGCGGCGTCACCAATGTTATTCTGACCGGCACCAGCGCGCAGACGATCACCGCCAATAATCTCGGCGATACGATCACCTCGAACGATTTCGGCTCGACCATCATCGGCGGCACGGGTAACGACACGCTGATCGCCGGACACGGTGCCGATCATCTGACCGGCGGCGGCGGCAACGACACCTTCGTGTTCAACGCCCTGCCGTGGAATGCCGGTCATATTACCGACTTCAATGTCGCGACCGACAAGCTCGACCTCACCGGCATCTTCAGTTCGATCGGCTACACCGGGACGAACCCTGTGGCCGACGGCTATCTCAGCTTCGTGTCGGACGGCGCCGGCGATACCGAAGTGCTCATCAACGCGCACAGCACCTCGAATCCCTGGGCGACCCTCGTTACCACGCTCGACCACATGAGCCCGAGCAGCATCACGAGCTCGGATTACATCTTCAGCGCGACCACGAGCACCAGCGGCACGACGAGCAGCACCAGCGGTACGGGCGGCACGGGCAGCACCACCACGACGACCGCGACGCCGGTCAGTACCTCGGCGGCGACCTATACGGTAGCGGCCGGCGTGACCAACGTGACCTTGACGGGCACCAGCGCGCAGACGGTGACGGCCAACAATCTCGGTGACACCATTCACTCGAACGATTACGGCTCG
>DASZLU010000107.1:0-13794 GCA_035552195.1 Allostellaceae bacterium
GAAAGCCGTCGACAGCTACATCCTCGACTTCGACAAGTCGGTCGGCGGCGTGCTCGAGATGGTGGCGTCGGCCTCGACCGAGCTGGAATCGACCGCGAAGTCGATGTCCGTGACGGCGGACATGGCGCAACAGCAATCGACCGCGGTCGCGGCTGCGTCGGAGCAGGCTTCGACCAACGTGCAGACGGTGGCGTCGGCGGCGGAAGAACTCTCCTTGTCGATCTCGGAGATCGGCCGCCAAGTCTCGGAGTCTGCTCGCATTGCCGCGCAGGCGGTGACCGAGACCGAGAAGACGGACGCGCAGATCCAGGGCCTCGCGGAAGCGGCGCAGCGGATCGGCGACGTGGTGAAGCTGATCAACGACATCGCCGGTCAGACCAATCTCTTGGCGCTCAATGCGACAATCGAAGCGGCGCGCGCCGGCGAGGCGGGCAAGGGCTTTGCGGTTGTTGCCTCTGAAGTGAAGTCGCTGGCCAATCAGACGGCGAAAGCGACGGAAGAGATCAGCGCGAAGATCGCGGAGATGCAGTCGGCGACGGGCCTCTCGGTTCAGGCCGTACAGGGCATCGGCCAGACGATCGCACGCATCAACGAGATCGCGACGACCATCGCCTCGGCGGTGGAAGAGCAGGGCGCCGCGACGCAGGAAATCGCCCGCAACGTGCAGCAGGCCTCGGCCGGCACGGCGGAAGTCTCGTCGAACATCGTCGGCGTGACCAAAGCGGCGAACGACACCGGCGCGGCCTCGACCCAGGTGTTGGGCGCGGCGGGCGAACTTTCGAAGCAATCCGAGAGCCTGCGCGGTCAGGTCGACAGCTTCCTCTCGAAGATCCGCGCCGCCTAAGAGCGGGATCGTCCTTCGCAAGGTCCACGTCGCTTTCCTACCCCGTCGCGGATCAAGGCAAAGCCCGCATCGGTATTGCCGGTGCGGGCTTTGTGCTATCGGGGCGCCCGACGACAACCCGAGAATCGAATAAAGAAAGCCCCGCCGAAGCGGGGCTTTCCCTCAGAGCATCAGGTTACGGATGCACCGATCCTAGTGGCGATCCCACCAATGATCGTCGTGCCAACCCATGTCCCGGTCGCGATCGTGCTTCCACGCATAGTAATGCGCGGCGTTGCTCGCGCGATAATCACGCTCCGCCGCCGAATTCGGCCACGTATGCCAAGCATGCGAGCGGTCCCAATAGCCGTCATTGTAGCCGTAAGCCACGACGCCCGGATTGAAGGTCACGCTCACGTCGGCCCTTGCGGCGAGCGGCGCGAAAGCCGGCGCCGCCAAGGCAGCGGCAATAAGAACGGCCTGGATTGTGCGTCTCATCGTGTTCTCCTTAAGTGGTCCACGTGCTGGGGAGGTAACGGAGTTCGTGGCTGACGGTTGCCTGATTCGCCTGCGCGTCCCGTCGTAGCCTGGAAAAAGAAAAGCCCCGCTTAAGCAGGGCTTTTCCGTCAGCGAGTGATCACCCGGACCTAGTGGTGTTCCCACCAATGATCGCTATCGCGCCAGCCTGCGGCTTTATCATGCGTGTGCGCGTGCGAGTAATAGTGCCCGTTGTTTTGCTTGCGCCAATCGGTGCGCGCCGCCGTGTTCGGCCAGCGATGCCATTGATGAGAACGGTCCCAATAACCGTCGGAATAGCCGAATGCGACATTACCGGCGTCGAATTGGACGGAGACAGCGGCAGGGGCCGCGGTCATGGGCACCAGCGAACCCGCCGCCAGCAGGGCCGCGACCAGCGCAGCCTTGGTGTTGCTTTTGATGTTCATTGGGTTCTCCTCATTGAATAGGCACGTAGTTGAATAGGCACGTAGCCCTCGCAACGGCGAAATCGCTATCGGGTTCCACGCCTATCCGGAAAAATTATTGATTGGGATGCGCCTTTGCCTGCGCCCAATTCGTTTGCTCACGCCAACGACCCCAGAGCGAACTGCACCCAATCACCACGCCGACAGCGGCGGCATGCCAGCCGAGATCGAGGAAGCTCGCATCGATCGGATGGTTGAAATCGAGGAAGAAGGCAGCGAGACCGGCGACGCCAAGCCCGCCGAGTGCGGCAACCGGCAACGGTGCGATCGGCCTGGCGCGAGCGAGGAAAAGGACGAGCGCGACGCCGAGCGGGACGCTGAACCCAACGATGGTGCCGAAACAGGCGGCGCTTTCGCCGAACTGCCAGCCTTGATCGCCGAGCGTGATCCAATCGCGCCAGCAATTATAGCCGCTGGCGCCGAGCCACAGGAGCAGCGGCGGCAACGGCAGCCATGCCCAGGCAGGCGAGCGATCGGGCACGCTGAGCTCGAACGCGGCGATCACTGCGGCAATGCCGGTCAGCAACGTGCCGGCCAGCTCGAGCACGAATTTCGGATCGCGCGCCTTCTCGGCGAACAGGGTGAAATCGCCGAAGAAGGGGATGACGATCGCGCCGATGGCGGCGACGCCGATCAGCCAGAAGAGCGCGCGCAGCAGCGGCGGTCGCAACCGCTTCACCGGTTCGGCACCGGCGGCGAGCTGGGCGATCAGCTGCTCGGTCGAGGGTGGCACGCTTAATCTCCTTTCAACTGCGCCCGGAGCGCCTTCAGCGCCCGGTGCATGTTGACCTTGAGCGCGCTCACCGACTTGCCGGTCTGCTGCGACGCCTCGATGAGCGACAATTCGCGGAGCTTCAGGAGCTCGACCGCCTCTCGTTGCCCTTCGGGCAGGGCGGCGATGGCGGCCTGAAGCGCCGGCGCCTCGTCGCGTGCGCTCATCTCTCTATTCGCTTCGGGGTCGGAAAAGGTTTCATAGGCCAGTTCATCGAAAATCTCGGTTTTTTCGGTCCGGCCGCGGCGGCGCAGGGCGTCGATCGAGCGCCGGCTCGCGATCGTGGCCAGCCAATGGGCGAAAGGTCGAGCCGGATCATAGGTATGGCGGACGCGATGGAGGGTCAGGAGGATGTCCTGAACCACATCCTCGCGCCGGTCGGCGGTGCGGTGATAGCGCCCGGCAATGACGCGCAAAAACGGTAGGCAATCCTTGAGCAGGCGCTCGTAAGCGGCGCGATCGCCATCCTGCGCCGCCGCCATCCAGCGCGACCATTCCCCCTCTTTGTCCTGTACCGCCGCCATCGGACTCCAGCTTAGCGTGACTTGGCCGGTTGCAACACGCGGCCGCCGATCAGATTGCGGAGCATTTGGGAGGTGCCCCCGCCGATCGTGAACATCCGCGCGTCACGTGCCATCCGTTCGAGCGGCCGGTTGCGCGAATAGCCGGCGGCGCCGAAGAGCTGTAATGCGTCGTTGGTCACTTTGATTGCCATTTCGGCGGTGAAGACTTTGGCTTGCGCCGCGTCGAGCGCATCGGGAAAGCCGCTGCCGGCGCGCGCGGCGGCCTTATAGATGAGGGCCTGCGCCGCAGCGATCTGTATCGACATATCGGCGAGCATCCACTGCAAGCCTTGAAACGCGCCGATGGGACGGCCGAATTGCTTTCGCTCATTCGCATAGGCGAGAGCGAGTTCGTAAGCGCCCTCCGCGATGCCGAGCGCCACGGTGGCCGCGCCGAGACGCTGCGCGTTATAGGCCAGCATCAAATCCGAGAAGCCGTGCGCCAGGCCGCGCGGCGTGGCGAGCAGCGCGTCTTTCGGCACATGCATATCGGCGAAGACGATCTCGGTCTCGGGCAGGCCGCGCAGCCCCATCGCCGGCTCGCGCTTGCCGATCGAGAGGCCTTTGGTCTCGTCGCGATACGCGAGAAAGCCGCCGATGCCTTCTTCCTTGCCGCTTTCGTCGAAGACGCGGGCAAAGAGCAGATGCAGCCGCGAAACACCGCCGCCGGTGATCCAATGCTTCCTGCCGTTGATGATGAAGCCGTCGTTGCGCCGGTCGGCGCGTGTGGTCATTTCCGTCGCGGCGCTGCCGGCTTCGGGCTCGGTGATGCAGATCGCCGGCTTGTCCCCGCCAAGCACCAGCTCGGCGGCGCGGCGTTTCTGCGATTCGGTGCCGTAGCTCATGATCGCGCCGATCGCGCCCATATTGGCTTCGACGACGATGCGCGCCGTGATGCCGCAAGTCTTCGCGATCTCTTCGATGACGAGGATCGCGTCGAGGCAGGTGAGGCCGAGGCCGCCATAGCCGCGCGGAAGGGTCATGCCGAAAAATCCCGCAGCTTTGAGGCGCTCGACATTGTCCCAGGGATATTCCTCGCTGCGGTCGATCTCGGCGGCGCGCGCGGTGATATCGCCGGCCAGCTCCCGGGCTCGCTGTTGCAGAGAACACTGATCCGGCGTCAGGTCGAAATCCATGAAAGGCCTGTGAAGCAGGGTGCGATTGCGCCATGATATTATCATGTTCTTCGATGCGCGCGGCGTAACCGTCACGGCAGCCAGTCCCGAGGCCGTGTCGCTGCTCGATGCGGCGCTCTTGAGCTATGCCGCGTTCAAAAGCGATACGGGCGACCGGCTGAAAGCCGCGCTGTCGGATCCTTCGCTGGTCATGGCGCCGGTTTTGCGCGGCTATTTCCTGCTGCTGCTCGAGAAACGCGAGCTGGTGCCACGTGCGCTCGACGCGGCGGCGACAGCGGAAGCGGCGATGGCGAAATACGGCGCAACCGCGCGCGAACGCCGTCACCTCGCCGCGCTCCGTCTCTGGGGGCGTCGCGATCTCGCCGGTGCCTGTGCGGTTCTCCATGCAATCCTGACCGATGAGCCGCGCGATCTGCTGACCCTGAAGCTTGTCCAGTATCTGCTGTTTTATGGCGGCGATTGGAGGGCGATGCGGGTGTCGGTCGCGATGGCGCTCGCCGCCTGGGATCAAGGCGCGCCGGGTTACGGCTACGGGCTCGGCTGCTACGCGTTCGCCCTGGAGGAATGCGGCGATTATGAAGCGGCCGAGCGGGCTGGCCGGCGCGCGATCGAGTTCTGTCCCGACGACATCTGGGCGGGACATGCCGTTGTGCATGTTTGCGAGATGCAGGACCGTACCGAGGATGGCCTACGTTGGCTCGATGAAGCGAGCGGCGGCTGGAAAGGCGCGAACAATTTCGCTTTTCACGTCGCCTGGCATCGCTGCCTCTTCCTGCTCGATCTTGACCGCAACGACGAGGCGCTCGCGCTTTACGATCGCGACGTGCGGGCGGAATCCACTGACGATCTGCTCGATATCAGCAACGCGGTCTCGTTGCTGTGGCGGCTCGAACAGCTTGGTGTCGACGTCGGGCACCGCTGGGACGAGCTGGCTGCACGCTCGGCCAAGCGCAGCGACGATCACATGCAGATTTTCGGCGACGCGCATTACGCGATGGCGCTGGCGGCAGCCGGTGGGGAAGGGGATTTGGCACGCTGGCGCGTGTCGAGCGAAGCCTACACCGCGAGAGAAGAGACTGAGTCCGCGGTGATGCGCGATGTCGGACTATCCCTCGGCGACGCGGTCGTGGCCCATCGGCAGGGCGATTATGCGCGCGCCTCCGATCTGCTTCTGCCGTTATGCACGGGTTTTCAGCGCATCGGCGGCAGCCACGCGCAACGCGATCTTTTCACCAAGCTGCTGATCGATTCCGCCGCGCGGGCCGGCCGCGCCGAAACGGCGCGCGGCCTGCTGCGCGAGCGGCTGGCGATGCGGCCGGGAAATCGCTGGGCCAAGTTGATGGCGGATCGTGTCTCATAGTCTGGGTCACATCACAGCGCTCTGGCGCTACCCGGTGAAATCGATGCGTGGCGAGGCGTTGCAGAGCCTCGCCATCGACGAGCGTGGCGCGGTCGGCGACCGGTATTTCGCATTGAAGGACAACGATGGACGGCTTGGCAGCGGCAAGACGACCAAGCGTTTTCGTCAAATCGAGGGTTTGCTTGGCTTTACCGCTGCGACCGAAAACGGGACGGTGATCATCCGCTTTCCAGACGGCCGCGCGATGCGTGCCGATGATCCGGCGATCGGCGCCGCGCTGACCGGCGCTTGCGGCATGGAAATCAAGGTTGAGTCCGAGGATCAGGATCGCGTGATGCATCGCGACAGCGCACCGTTGCATCTGCTCACCGAAGCCTCCATCGCCTGGCTGCGTGCGCGCCTGCCGGATGTCGCAATCGACGCACGGCGTTTCCGGCCGAACATCGTCATCGCGGGCGTGGCAGCGGGGCTTGTCGAGCAGGAATGGCTTGGCCGCGAAATCGCGATCGGCGACGCCGTGATCGTCAAAGCTGCGCGCTCGACCGTACGGTGTGTGATGACGACCCAGCCGCAAGCTGAGCTCGGCGCGGCGCCGGAAGTTCTGCGCAAACTCGCCGCAGATAATGCCGCGTCGCTCGGCATTTATGCCGAAGTGCTGCGGCCCGGTACAGTGGAGGTCGGCGACGAGCTGCGCTTTGTTCGCGACAGATGAAAACTTAGCCCCTCGTCCCGGCGAAAGCCGGGACCCATTCATCGACAGCGCGATGCTGAAGAATGGACACCGGCTTTCGCCGGTGAAAGGATATAGAGATAAGGGGGAACTGAGAGATGGTCGCGTACGTCTATCTGATGGCCAGCAAACCCTATGGCACGCTTTACGTCGGCAGTACGATCGAACTGGCGCGTCGTATTTATGAGCATAAAGAAAAAGCGATTTCCGGCTTTACGACGAAATACGGTGTCGACAAGCTCGTCTGGTTTGAGGAGCAGGAGACGATCGCAGCGGCCCGCTATCGCGAGCGGCAAATCAAGGAATGGAAGCGCGACTGGAAGATCGCGTCGATCGAAAAAGAGAACCCGCAGTGGCTAGATCTCGCTAAAAATTTCGTACCTTAGGCAAATCCGCTAGCATCGCGCGGCGGATAAATGAATACCGGCTTTCGCCAGTATGGGGGATCAGTGGGCTCTCGAGCGAAAATCTTTTGCTGTGCGTGGTTCGCCGCTTTGGCCTTTGCGACGGCCGCGCAGGCGGAGACGATCAAAGTCGGCATTCTGAAAGTCGGCGCATCGGGACCGATCTATCTGGCGCAAGAGCGCGGCTACTTTGCGGGCGAGGGGCTCACCGCCGAGCCGGTGACGTTCGGCGCGGGGCAGGCAGTGGCCGTGGCGGTCGTATCGGGCGATGTCGATATCGGCGTCACGGGTCTCACGGCCGGCCTCTACAATCTTGCCAGCGGCGGACAATTGCGTGTCGTGGCTGGATTGCATCGCGAGGCGCGCGGCTTTCGCATGCTCGGCTATTTCGCCTCGAAGCGCGCCCATGACGCGGGTCTGACGTCGCTGAAAGATGTCGCGCATCATTCGGTGGCGCTGACGACGATCGGCTCGACGACGCATTACGCGGTCGGGCTGCTGGCGATGAAATACGGCTTCCCGATCGCTACTGTTAAAATCCTGCCGCTGCAGTCGATCCCGAATTCTTCGGCGGCGGTGGTCGGCGGCCAGGCTGATGTCGGCATGATCCCCGGCACATTGAAGCCTGAGATGGATAAAGCCGGCGCGCATCTTCTCGGCTGGGTCGGCGACGAGACGCCATGGCAGATCGGCGCCATGTTCGTCACCTCCAAGACTGCGGATGAGCGCGGCGACATGCTGAAGCGCTTCCTGCGCGTTCTCGCCAAAGGTTCGCGCGATTATCACGATGCGTTCACCGATGCGCATGAGGAACGCGCCGATCAGCCCAGCGCGCCGGCAGCGCTCGCCATCATCGCCAAAGCCATCGGCGAGACGCCGGAAGGGCTCGACGGTCAATTGCCTTACGTCGATCCGACGTTGCGCCTCGATGTCCGCGATGTGAAGCGGCAGATAGAGTGGTACCGCGATCAGGGCATGATCAAAGGCGAGATTACCGTCGATAAGCTCGTCGACAAGCGTTACGCCGTACCGTTGCCGTAACAGGGGAATACCAATGGCTATCGAAATCGAATTGCGCGAGCAGCTTGCGACCTGCGCCCGGATCATGGCGATGCAGGGCTTGCTCGGGCTGCACGGTCACATCAGCGTGTTTCAGCCCGAGACGCAGCGCATGCTGATCTCGCCCGGCGCAGGCTCGGACAAGGCCAATCTCTGCGCTGATGATATGGTCGTGGCGGGGCTCGACGGCAAAGCGGTCGACGGCAAGCGCCCGCCACTCGAATGGCCGATCCACACCGCGATTCATGCTGCGCGCGCGGATGCGCTGGCGATCGCGCATCTCCACCCGCCTTACGCGACCTTGTTTTCGATCAGCAAGCGCGAATACCACCCGTTGACGATGCATAGCGGGCTCTTCGGCCAAGGCATCGGCGTCTATCGCGAGGCGCATCTCATCACCAGCACCGATCGCGGCGAACGGTTGCGGCAGGCGCTCGGCGACAAGCGGGCCGCATTCCAGCGCGCCCACGGCATCACCGTCGTCGCGCGCAATATCCCGGAGATGCTACACATCACGCTGTGCCTGGAGAACGATGCGCTGAAAACCTTGCAGGCCGCGAAGCTCGGCGACGTTGGCACGCTGAGCGCCGAGGAAGTCGCGTTGCTCGAGAAGGAAATTACGCTCGAGATGGTGGCGCCGCGCACCTGGACCTATTTCAGCACGCTCGAAGCGCGCTGGGATCGCCAACCAGGCTCGGGGCCTAGCGCTCTTTTCCCTTAACGCGCACTTTCCACAAAACAGAACCGAACGGGGGGGGGACGGATGCGGAAGATTCTTGGTCTGGTCGTGGCAGGTGTTGCCTTGCTCGCGGCCGGGACGGCGCAGGCGCAGAGCAACAAGATCACGGTTGCGACCGGCGGCAAGACGATCATCGCTTATCTGCCGCTGCCGATCGCTTATTACCACGGCGATTTCAAAGCCGAAGGTATCGACGTCGATATCCAGGACGTCCAGAACGGGCCGAAAGCGGTCGAGGCGCTGGTCGGCGGCAGCGCCGACATGGTCTACGGCGCGATCGACTACGCCTTCTTGCTGCAGCCGAAAGGCGTCGACATCGTCTCTCTGTTCCTCGGCGCCAATCTCTCCGCGATCGTGCTCGGCCTGCCGCCCGACAAAGCGCGCGCTTATAAGGGCCCGGCCGATCTGAAAGGAATGACGATCGGCGTTACGGGTCCAGGCGGCGCGGCCGAGAACATGCTGCGCATCATCCTCAACAAGGGCGGGCTGGGCCTCGGCGATGTGACCTCGATCGGGGTGGGGTCCGGCTCGACCGCGATCGCGGCGATTGAGACGGGCAAGATTGAGGGCATCGTCCAGGCCGATCCCGTCATCACCCGGCTGACGGTCGATGGGTTCATCCGGCCGGTGGTCGACACCAGGACGCCGCCGGGCCAGACGTTCGTCTATGGTGGGCCGGCGGCGCTGGCTGGAGCGACGACGAGGGCGGACTATGTCCGGACCCATCGCGACCTGGTCCAGCATTACGTCAACGCACTCGTCAAAGCTGTGAAGTGGCTGCACACCGCCCCGAATGAGGAGATCGTGAAACTGCTGCCGGCCGAGTTCTATGGCGGCGATAAGGACATTTTCGATAAGGTTCTGACCGCCAATAGGGGCATCTACACCGCCGACGGCCGGACCAGCGCCCAAGAGCAGCAGAACGCCTATCAGCAAGTCCTCGACACCGGCCGGCTCAGCCCGAAACAGCTGATCGATTTCAGGCAGATCTTCGCGACCGAGTTCCTCGACAAGGCCAACGCCAAATAGCGTTGGTCTCTAACCCAAACTTGCCCGTGGGATGATGATCGGAACGAAAGTCGTGCCGGATGGCGCGGGCATCGGGAGCGGTTGAGCTGCTTTTTGCTAGTGGATCACCCAGCATGGCCGTCGCTTGCCGGGGGCCCGAGCAGCAGGCTGTCTTTTTGCTGGCATTGTGAAATTCTTGCCCGCGCCGCATCCGGCCAACAGAAGGACGGAGACCGCGACCGCGGCGGGGTTGCGAAATTTCATAATCCCTCCTGACCCAACAGATGCTACTTAATTCACCATAAATACTAGTTTCCAGGGTTTGGCGGAGGCCAAGCGAAAAGGTTGGAAAGGGTAGAGGAGATCAACCGAAAGAAGCGTGTTGGCGGGCGAAAAATGGCGCGCCTAGGAGTTCTTTCGTTCTAAAACAACGTTTTGGTTTATATTCTTAACCTTAGCCTTGGGTAAGGAAATTTCCGGTTGGCGCCAGGTCGGGGGGCGAATCGGAAAGCATGAATAAAAACCATAGCTTCGCGTGGTTTTCTCTTGCTCTCCGTTCGCTGCAGTTACAATTTGGCGGCGACCCAGGATCGTGCTGGGACTAGTTGGAGGAAAGCGATGCCATCCCGCAAAAAAGCCGCTCCCAAAAAGAAAGCGGGGAAGCCGGCCCCTAAAAAGGCGGCAAGCAAGGTTGCCAAGCAACCTGCCCGGAAGCCTGCCGCTGCCAGCGCCCCCGCGCCGGCGCGGGCGGTTGTCGTATCCCCTCCCAGCCGGCCGGTTCCCGTTGCAGCCCCGGCGAGCAACTCCCAGCCGCGGCCTGCCGCGGCTCGACCCCTCAGCCCAGGCCAAGTCGCCACCGCCGCCCAGGCGGAGGAGCGGCGCAAGGCCGCCACGCGCAAGCTTTTCGCCCGAATCCGGTCCCTCGAAGCGATCGTGGGCGCCGATCTCCGCAAGCGCGGCAGCCTGCTGCTCTCGCAGGCGGTCGATCAGTGGTACGCCGAGGCGACCAGCGCCACGGCGAGCGACGTCTCCATCACCAACGCCGCGCGCGCTGTCATCTCCCAACTCTGACCGGTCGTCGGGTTCCTGCAGCCGCAGCTTTTTCTTAAACGCGCAGGCCGCCGCTGGCCTCGATCACCTGGCCGGTGATCCAATGCGCCTGGTCGGATGCCAGGAAGGCGACGACATCCGCGATATCCTCCGGTTCGCCGACTCGACCGAGGATCGTCTCGGAAGCGATCAGCTTGGCCGAGTCCGGATCGCGGGCGAGGGGATTGAGATCCGTGCGCGTCGCCCCCGGCGCCACTGCGTTGACGGTGATGCCGCGCTGCCCCAGCCGTTTGGCCGTCGAGAGCGTCAGCGATTCGAGCGCCGCCTTGGTCGCGGCGTAGAGCGGCGTCTCGGCATAGGAAATCCGCGCCGCGGTCGAACTGATATTGACGATGCGTCCGCCATCGACGAGCCGCGGCAGTGCCTGCTGCATGACGAAGAACGGCGCGCGTAGATTGATCGCGATCATGCGCTCGAAATCGTCGGGCGCGACTTTGTCGATCGGCTGACGGCCGCCGATACCGGCGTTGTTGATAAGGATGTCGACTTTCGGTTTGTCGCCGCGCTGGCGCAGCGAGGCATCGAAGGCGACGAAGAGCTGCTCCGCGGCGCATGCTTCGTTGAAGTCGGCGGCGATGGCGAAGGCGGTGCCGCCGCTCGCCGCGATGGCGCCGACCACGGCCTGGGCGGCGGCGCGATCGCGGTTGAAATGCACTGCGACCAGCGCGCCGTCGGCGCCGAGCCGCAACGCGATGGCGCAGCCGATGCCCCGGCTGGCGCCGGTGACGAGCGCGATCTTGCCTTCGAGCGGTTTTGCGACGGGCGCGCTCATGCTCAGTCTAGTTTGTCAGCGGCACGACGTAGCGCTTATCGATGACGCTGTTCACGTCGATGTGGGTCTTGAGCATACCCTGGGAGACGTACCAATCGATCTGGCTCTGTATATCTTTCACATCGAGCCGCGCCTCCGGATCGACATAGGCGATCGCTTTCTTCACCTGATCGGGGCTCTGGCCGACATATTTCGAGATGATTTCGAGCACCGCCGGTGCGGTCGGCTGATCGGCGCGCTTGCCGTCGGGGCCGACGAAAGCGGCGATGTAGTCATGCGCGCCTCGCTTATAGGCGCGCAGGAACCGCTCTACGAAAGCGACATTGTCAGCGGTCTTCACTGTCGTGAAGATCGAGGAAAGCTGCCACGGCGTCTCGTCGCCGACGAAGCCGATAAGCTTCGTCTGGCCGCTTTGCACGCCGGGCATCAGGATGGTCGACATGGTCACCGCCGCATCGACTGAGCCGCCGGCAACGGCGGAAGCCTGATTGGTCGCGGCTTGCAGCGGCTCGATGCGCACGGTTGCTGGATCGATGCCGTATTTCTTTTCGACGAGCGACAGCGAGTAATGCGGCGAGGAGCCGACCGTGCCGATCGAGATGGTGTGGCCGCCCAAATCCTTCAGCGAATGGATGCCGCTGCTCCAGCCTTTTTGCGAAGCGACGAAAGTCATGCCTTGGAAGCCTGGGGCTTCGCGCGCGAAGCCGCCGATGATGCGCAGCTTGTCGGCGAGGTTGAAGAACCCAGCCGCGGTCGCCGCCATGCCGAAATCGAGATTGCCCGAGACCGTTGCCACCGCGATTGGCGGCGAGGCATCGAAATAGACGAAATTCACGTCGAAGCCCTCGTTGGCGAAGTAGCCGCGCTCTTGCGCAATGAAGGCCCCGCCGAAGGTCGCCGCCTTGATGGCGCTGACATTGATCTTGTCGAGCGCCTGCGCCCGCGGCGCCGCGAGACAGATCGCGAGCGCAAAGGCAGAGAGGATAATTCGTTTCGTCATGTCTCCCCCCGAATTCTGCTTCTTATTGAAGCATTCCAACATCGTCATTGCGAGCGAAGCAATCCAGTTCGATCCAGCTCCTGGATAGCTTCGTCGCTGCGCTTCTCGCAATGACGTGCGTGGTAGCGGTTACTGCGCCGCGGCCATGCTCTTGAAGAGCGTGACGCCGCGCAGCAGATCGATCGCGCGCACCAGTTGGTAATCCTTGTCGGTGCCGTAATTGTTTGAGTCGAGCGCGTCGCTCAGCTTCGGCAAGGGCGTGGCACCTGCGGGAATATTGTTGGTGCTCGCCGGCGGCGTGGCGGCCGGGGCGGCGTTCGAGCTTGGCGGCGTCACGTTGTTCGTGCTCGCCGGCGGCTTGGCGGCAGGCGGGGCGCCGGCGCCTTCGGGACCGGCGTTCTTCAGCGCGCCGCGCAGATCGGCTTCATGCTGGAATTGCGGCGGCGTGACCTGCTCGATGCGGGCCGGCTCGACGTTGACATCGGGCGTGATGCCGGTGCCTTGGATCGAGCGACCCGACGGCGTGTAGTAGAGTGCGGTGGTGAGACGCATCGCGCCGCCGCTTTCCTTCACCGGCAGCACGGTCTGCACCGAACCTTTGCCGAAGGATTGCGTGCCGAGAATGACGGCGCGGTGATTGTCTTGCAGCGCGCCGGAGACGATCTCCGACGCCGAGGCCGAGCCGCCATTGATCAGCACGACGACCGGCATGCCGTGGGTGATGTCGTGATTGGGCTGCGCCTCGAAGCGGCGGTTGTCGCGCGTGAGCCGGCCTTTGATCGAGACGATGTCGCCCTTGTCGAGGAAATCGTTCGAGACCGAGACCGCTTCGTCCAAGAGCCCACCGGGATTGTTGCGCAGATCGAGCACCACGCCGATCAGCTTGTTGTTCGCCTTGCCCTGCAGGTCCTTATAGGCGGACTCCACATTCGCGCTTGTGCGTTCGCTGAAATTGGTGATGCGGATATAGCCGATATCCTTGCCCTGCAGCGAGTACTTCACCGGGTCGACCTTGATGTCGGCGCGGGTGAGGGTGAGCTGGAAGGGATCGGTCTGGGTGCGGCGAACGGTGATCTTGACCTGGCTGCCGATCGGCCCGCGAAGCTTGTCGACGGCTTCTTCCAAGGTCATGTCGGCGACCGGCGAATCGTCGATCGCGACGATGAGATCATTGGGCTTCATGCCGGCTTTCGCGGCGGGCGTGTCGTCGATCGGCGAGACGACTTTGACGAAGCCGTTCTCCATCGTCACCTGCATGCCGAGCCCGCCGAACTCGCCGCGGGTCTGCACCATCATTTCCTTGAACTCTTTCGCATCCATGTAGCTCGAATGCGG
>DASZLU010000108.1:0-119068 GCA_035552195.1 Allostellaceae bacterium
CCTCACGCTGCTTCTCTGGTTGATGTTCTTCGCGAATATCGCGACGCTCGTCTTCATCAATAGCTGGCTCGCGACCATTCTCGTTTCGGCCGGCATCGCCAAGACGGTCGCGATCCTGATCGCGGCCCTCACCAATGCCGGTGGAATTTTCGGCGGCATCATCGTTTCCGAACTCTGCGACCGATGGGAGGCACGCCGCTTTTCGATCTTGGGGGCAGGATTTCTGCTCGGCAGCCTTTCCATCGCCGCCATCGGCGCGACGGGAAGCGACGTCGCAATGGCGTTGATCGCCGCGCTTCTGGCGGGTGTATTCACCTTCGGTACGCAGAACACGGCGAACGCTGTAGCCGCGACAATCTACCCGACCACAATGCGCTCGACGGGGGCCGGCTGGGCGATCGGCGTCGGTAATTCGGCACAGATATTCTCGCCTCTGCTCGCCGGCTTTCTACTCTCGTTGCACTGGTCCGCCACCATGGTGCTGGTCGTGATGGCGTTACCGGGGCTCGCCGCGGCTGTTGTCGCCTGGCGCCTCGGCCGAAGCGCCTGATCCGCGCGATTGATCCACATCAACCCTCGTCTTCGCGGTCCATGGCACCATCGCGTGATCAAGGAGCACCGCTATGAAACATCTGATCGTCGTCGCCCATCCCAACCGTTCCAGCCTCACCCATGCGCTTGCCGAGGCTTACGCGAACGAGCTGGCGGCCATGGGCCACGATCCGGATATCCGCGATCTTTATGCGCTCGATTTCAATCCGGTCCTTGAATCTTCCGAACTCGGCGGCGCCGGGCTGATCGATGCCCATATCGAGCAAAGCCATTTGACAAAAGCCGATGCGACGGCGTTTTTTTATCCGCTGTGGTGGGCGTCAATGCCGGCGATTCTCAAGGGCTATATTGACCGCGTGTTCTCACATGGCGTCGCCTATGATTTTCAGCGTGGCGCGATGCATGGCTTATTGATGGGCAAGACCAATCTGCTGGTAACGCTCTCGGCAGCGCCGCGCGATGCACTGGCGAAGACCGGCGCCTGGGACGCCATTCGCGCCATCCAGGACGCGCATATCTTTCACAGCGTCGGATTGACGCTGGCGGATCACATCCATTTCGGTGAGGTTGTTCCCGGGATGAGCGAGGTGATTGCACACCGTCACATCGCGACGATCCGCGAGGCAGCGCATCGCCACTTCCCGCCGGTGCTGCGCGCCACCGCCTGATCTTCAAGTGTTTCAATTGGAAGTCAGAAGCGGCCCAGAAGGGGCCGCTTTTTTTGCCATCTGCCTGGTGGATTGATCCACGTCAATCGGCACCAGGCCCGACACGATCATGGTTTTCGCAGTCCCAGAATTCGTCACCCACCCTATTGCCTGGAGGAAATCATGTCGGTCGCTGAAATCTTGCCAACGAAAGATAGCGTCATTGACGTCCCCGAGCTCATCGCCAAGCACAAGCTCGGCGCCTATCAGATCTGGGTTCTCGTCATCTGCGCCATCCTCATGTTTTCGAGCGGCTTCAATATGCTGACACTCGGCTACATGGCGCCGGCCGTGTCGGCCGATCTGAAGCTCGCACCGGGCGCGCTTGCGCAGGTCTTTTTTGCCATGGGCCTGGGCTCGCTGCTCGCAGCTTTCATCTGGGGGCCGGTCGCCGACCATATCGGGCGTCGCACCGTGATCCTGACCACACTGATCGGCGCCGTCCCGTTCATCTATCTTTGCAGCACCGCAACGTCGTTGACACAACTCATGTGGTACGCGGCCTTTGCCAATTTCTGCCTGGCGGGGCCGCAATACAACTGCATGGCGCTGGCCAGCGATTTCATGCCGCGACACCTCAAAGTCACCCTGACCGTTCTGGTTTGGACCGGCTTTTCTGTCGGCACGATCCTCGTCAGCCCCTATGCCGCTTATGTCGTCGGCGAAGCCGGCTGGCGCGATGTCTATCTCTTCAATGCTTTAATTCCGGTCATTCTGGCTGTGATTGCCGCGCTTTGGCTGCCTGACTCACTGCGGCAGCTGGTGGCGCGCGCCAATGCCAGCGCGAACGCGACGATCGCGAAGACGCTCGCAAAGATGTATCCCGACCAGGTCATTTCGCCGACGACACGGTTCATCAGCTCGGAAAAGAGACCCCAAGGCTTTCCCGTCAGCCAGCTCTTCACCGAGGGGCGTGCAGTCTTCACCCTGCTGCTGTGGGTCATGGGCTTTGCGAACATGATCGCGCTGATGTTCATGAACAGCTGGTTGACGACCGTTCTGAAGAACGCCGGCTTCACCATCGAGGTGGCAATTCTGATTGCAGCGGTGGTTCACGTCGGCGGCATCATCGGCGGTATCTGCATCTCCGACGCTTTCGACCGGTTCACCCGCGGCCGCTTCTATGTACTCGCTTCGGCTTACGCTTTGGCCGGCCTCTTCGTCGCCAGCGTCGGCTACTCGGGTGCCGATCTCGTTTGGACGACCACTGCAGTCTTCGTCGCCGGCTTCTTCCTCTACGGCGTTCAGAACTCTTTCAACGCGGTGACCGCGGTGCTTTATCCGACCGCCATGCGTTCGACGGGCGCAAGCTGGGGGCAGGGCATCAGCGGCATCGGCCAGCTTGTCGGTCCGGTTCTCGGCGGCGTGCTGCTCAGCCTGCACTGGTCGTCGAGCCAGCTGCTCTACCTCATCGCCTTGATGCCGCTCGCCTCCGCTTTGTGTGCCGCGATCATGGGCATCGGTCATGAAGCACCCGAGAGCGAGCTCGAAGGTCCTGCAGCCGCCGGTCACAAGTAATCCATCAGCAAGGAGCAATGATCATGACCAACGTTCTTCTCATCATCGATATGCCGGAACCGGTCCGGCGTCCCTATGCCGACGACCTGCACAAGAAATTTCCGCAGCTTGCCGTCGACCTTGTCGAGAACCACGCCCAAGCCACTGCGTTCGCGCCGAAAGCCGATGTGATCATGACCTTCGGCCCGATGATGCAGGACCATGTCCTGCGCGAGGCGCCGAATCTGAAATGGATCCAGGCGCTGACCACCGGCACCGACGGCGTTGATGACTTGCCCTCGCTGCGACCGGAGATCGTCCTCACGAGCATGCACGGCATCCATGGCGACACAGTGGCCGAGGCGGCCTTGGCGGGAATGTTCGTCTTGAGCCGCAATCTGATCGTCCAGATGCACAGTCAGGACAAGCATCAATGGGGCCGCATCCCAGCGCGGCTGCTCCACGGTAAAACGGTCGGCATCTTCGGTATCGGCGCGATCGGCGACGCAATGGCGCAGAAATGCAAAGCACTGGGCATGTCGGTGATCGGCGTTGATCCCGTCCCCAGCAGAAATCCCGCGATCGACCGGATGCTCGATTGGAATACGGGCGTCGCCGCTCTACCCGAGATGGATCACGTCGTGTTGTTGATGCCGTCGAACGAGAAGACGCGTGGCATCGTCAACGCCGATTTCATCGGCCGCATGAAGCGCACGGCCTATCTCGTCAATGTCGCACGCGGCGCGATCATCGACGATGCGGCCCTGCTCGACGCCTTGCGCAACAACCGCATCGCCGGCGCCTATCTCGACGCCTTCGCCAAGGAGCCGCTGCCGGCCGATCATCCGTATTGGACCTTGCCCAACGTTCTCATCACGCCGCACAACGCCGGCAATTTCGACGAGTACGAACACTATGCCTGGCCGATCATCGAGGAAAACATGAAGAAGTTCCTCACCGGCGATTGCGACCACATGATCAACCGCGTGCCTCATGCTCCGGGAGCTGGGCGCGCTCTCTTGAAGGAGGCCGTGTGATGCTCGAAACGAATGGACGTCTCAATACGCCGATCTCCACGCCGGAGCTGACCCGCCGCTGGTCCGCGGTCCGCAAGGCGATGGACAATCGCAAGATCGATGTTCTGGTCATGCAGAACAACAACGACCATATGGGCGGTTATGTGAAATATTTCACGGATATCCCCGCCGGCAACGGTTATCCTTTGACCGTCTGCTTCCCCAAGGATGACGGCATGACCGTCGTCAATCAGGGGCCTTTCGGTCTCAATCGCACGCTGCCGCCCGAGGGTGACGAACAATTCCGTGGCGTCAAACGCGTGTTCGGTACGCCAAGCTACGCGAGTTGCGACTACACGATCGATTACGACGCCGAGCTCGCGGTCAAGGGTCTCTCGCCTCATGGCACCGGTACGATCGGCATCGTCGGCCGCGGCACACTGCCGATGGCGATGGTCGATGCAATTCGCAAGCACTATCCCCAAGCGAAGCTGGTCAACGCGACCGACATGGTCGACCAGATCAAATGCGTGAAGAGCGCCGAAGAGATCGCTCTCGCCCGCCGTACGGCCGCCATCCAGGACGCTGCGATCGATGCGGCGATGAAGGCGGCCGCGCCCGGCAAGAAGGATATCGAGATCGGCGCCTTGGCCGAGGAAGTGATCCTCGATCTCGGCGGCGAGCAAGGGATCTATCTCTGCTCGTCCTATAAGCCAGGCGCGCCCTCGGGCCATGTGCCGCGACACAACCAGCAGCGCGTGATGCGCGAAGGCGACGTCTATACGCTACTGGTCGAGACCAACGGCCCCGGCGGCTTCTATACCGAGATCAGCCGCACCATCGTCCTGGGCAAAGCAAGCCAGGAAATGAAAGACGAATTCGCCTTCGTGCTCGAAGCGCGCAAATTTGCCCTAAGCCTCTTGAAGCCTGGCGCCGCCTGCAAGGACATCTGGAACGCCTATAACCAGTTCATGCGCGAGCATGGCCGGCCGGAGGAACAACGCTTGTTCTTCCACGGCCAGGGCTATGACCTGGTCGAGCGGCCGCTGGTCCGAGTGGACGAGCCGATGCCGATCCAAGCGAACATGTGGTTCGCTTGCCATCCGACCTACATGACGAAGAATCTCTTCGCGACGTATTGCGACGACTTCCTCGTCACGGAAGCTGGGGTCGAACGGCTGCATAAATATCCCGAGCAGATCTTCGAGCTCGGCTGATCCCGTCAATCGGACTTAGCAAAGGGCTGCCGTCCTGTGAGACGACAGCCCTTTTCTTTACCGCTCGCGTCTTTCACTCGAACACCATAAAACATGCCGATGCCCCACGAAGAACATCACCACACGCACCGGTCGGGATGGCTGCGCGCGGCCGTGCTCGGTGCCAATGACGGGATCGTTTCGACGGCGAGCCTCCTTCTCGGCTTCGTCGCCGCACAAGCGTCGGCAGAGAGTGTTCTCTTGGCCGGCGTCGCCGGTGTCGTCGCCGGCACCATGGCCATGGCCGCCGGCGAATATGTTTCCGTCAGTTCACAAGCCGATACCGAGCAGGCCGATCTGGCGCTCGAACGCCGTGGTCTCAGCGAAGACATCGAAGCGGAGCACGACGAACTCGCCGCCATCTATCGGGGGCGAGGCCTTGCTCCAGAACTCGCAGCCGAAGTCGCACGCCAGCTCATGGCCCGTGACGCCCTCGCGGCCCATGCCCGCGACGAATTGGGAATCAGCGAATCCTTGCGCGCGCGCCCGCTCCAAGCCGCTGCGAGTTCCGGAATCAGCTTCGCAACCGGCGCCATCATTCCGCTCCTGGCTTTTCTGATTGCGCCGCGAACCGTCGAAGCTCCCGTCATTGCCATTGCCGCGCTCGCCTGCCTTGCCTTGCTCGGCGCGCTCGCAGCACGGGCAGGCGGCGCGCCTTTGGCGAAAGGCGCGGTGCGCGTCCTGCTTTGGGGCGCACTCGCCATGGGTATCACCGCACTGGTCGGCCGGGCGATTGCCCTTATCGGCTGAAGCGGCTGCAAAAATGACGGTCCCATCCACGCTTTCCCGCCCTGTGGATGGGGCATCTCTTTGCGCGGATTTCAACTACGCCGCTTCACGCGCGCGAGCGCGCGGTTGATATAGGTCAACGCCGCCTCTCACCGCCCGGGGTTTGATGAACTATCGGTTCCCCGCCGCCATGGCCCATGAGAAGCACCTGGAATGCTTGCTAAAGAGATCATGACAACCGCCGTCGTTGCGATCGGCATGAAGACAAAAATTTGCGATATCGCACGCCTCCTAATCGCGCACGGTATTAGCGCCGTGCCGGTGATTGACGACAACGGCGCTCCGATCGGCATGGTAAGCGAAGGCGATCTCATCGGTCGCGGCGCGGCAGAAAAAACGGAGAAACGCGATTGGTGGCTGAGTCTTCTCGCCGAGGGCGAGGAGCTCAGCGCGGAGTATTTGCACAGCCTTCGGCCTTCGCTGCTGACCGCCGAAGACGTGATGGCGACGCCGGTGATCACCGTCGACGAAGCGACCGACATTCAGGAGATCGCGCGCCTGCTTAACGATTATCACATCAAGCGCGTTCCCGTGATCAAGGATGATCGTATTGTCGGCATCGTAAGCCGCGCCGATCTGGTGCGTGCCCTTGCCGCGGAAAGGGATGATGCAGCGACAGCATCGTCTCAGCGCGCCAGTGAACGCCTGGTTCGCGCCATCGATGCCATCGACCACCGCTTCCGGCTGCCGATTCCTCAGGAATCGCAACACGTCATCGCACCAGCCTCTCCCGCCAACCGAGCGATCAGTGCCCGACTGTTTCGCGATCTGGTCGCGAAATACCATGAGGATGAGCATCGCCACCGCGCGGCACTCGACCGTGCCGCCGCCGACGCGCGACAATCGGAGATCAAGGCACTCGCCGAACATCATGTCGACAGTGGGGCATGGGCCGCATCGCTTGAGCGCGCGCTAGCGGCTGCCGAACACGGCGAGACCGAATTTTTGCTGCTGCGCTTCCCCAATGCGCTCTGCAGCGACGGCGGACGGGCAATCAACGCGCCGACGTCGGACTGGCCAAAAAGCCTGCGCGGCGAAGCTGCGGAATTCTACCTGCGATGGGAACGCGAGTTGAAGCCAATTGGCTTTCATCTCCAAGCGCGCGTCCTCGAATTCCCGAAGGGGCTTCCCGGCGACATCGGCCTGTTCCTATCCTGGGGTCCATCAACGGCTTCGTAGCGTGTAATGGCGGCCAACCATGAAAGCGATGCGCCTCAATAAGAGCGGCGATCGACTCGAACCAGCCGAGCTTCTCGATCGGACACCCGGGCCGGGCGAAATTCGTATCGCCATCGGTGCCTGCGGGGTTTGTCGGACCGATTTGCACGTTGTCGACGGCGACCTACCGCATCCCAAATTCCCGATTATTCCGGGCCATGAGATCGTCGGGCGCGTGGACGCGATCGGCAACGGCGTTAAGGGCTTCGACATCGGTCAGCGGGTCGGCGTTCCCTGGCTGGGCTATACCTGTGGCGTCTGTCCTTACTGCAGGAACGGCCAGGAAAATCTTTGCGATGCGCCGCTCTTCACCGGCTATACCCGCGATGGCGGTTTTGCCACCGCCACGATAGCCGATGCCCGCTACGCCTTCCCTCTCGGGGAATCGAGTAGCGATGTTGAATTAGCGCCACTCCTATGCGCCGGTTTGATCGGCTGGCGATCGCTTCAGATCGCGGGCCCTGGCAGAACGCTTGGACTTTACGGTTTCGGCGCAGCGGCGCATATCATCGCGCAGGTCGCGAAATGGCAGCAGCGCTCCGTCTTTGCGTTCACGCGCCCTGGCGACGTCGCCGGCCAGACCTTTGCGCGAAACCTCGGGGCTCTCTGGGCCGGCGGCTCGGATGAGATGCCGCCTGAACCACTCGACGCGGCCATCATTTTCGCCGCCGTCGGCGATCTTGTGCCGCAAGCCTTAAAGGCCGTACGAAAAGGCGGCCGCGTCGTCTGCGCCGGCATCCACATGACCGACATTCCGCGCTTTCCCTATCATCTGCTCTGGGAGGAACGGCAGGTCGTGTCGGTGGCCAATCTCACACGGGAGGACGGGCTAAGCTTCCTCAAGCTCGCGCCGAAGATCGGCATCATCACCAAGACTGTGCCATACTCTCTGGCCAACGCCAATCAAGCGCTCGATGATCTCCGCGCAAGCCGCTTCGAAGGCGCCGCCGTCCTTATACCGTGAATTGCGTAACTCCGGATCGCACGGATCCGCTAGCTAGCGTTATCGGCACCGGCGATCCGAACCTGTGGTGGACGAAGCCCCCCGGAGCGAATGGCGTTTGTGGTGGTTGTCCACTGCTCTGGCGACTCCTTCATATTCCAGATGCATCAGTTCATCAGATCGGCAACGAAGCTTACGACGGCGGTTCTGCCGGAGGAATCTCCGGCAGGTCACCTCCAGCGCCAACTCCCGCGCTGTTCAGCGACGAAGTCCGAGGTCTATCCTGCGTTTGTGCGGCATGCGGGCGCGGCACTCTCGGCGTCGCGATTGCGAGACGTACGTCGCGCTCGGCGAAGCACCGTCGCGTCCGGTCGCTCTCTTTATTCAATGTCGGCATTGCGAGCCGAGCACGCGTTGGCGTGCGCAAGGCCGCCGGTCCTTCGGTTCCGGCGGAACAAATCTTTCGACACTTGCGTTGAAGTTCCAGCTTTCACGCGCCGATAGGTCCGACATCATGCTGCGAACCTTGCTTCTGATCCTCGTGATCCTCTTGCTGATCGGCGCGTTGCCGACCTGGCCGTATAGCGCCGGCTGGGGCTATTACCCGTCGGGCGGCGCCGGTCTCGTGCTCATCATCGTCATCGTCTTGGTCGTCGTCGGCGCCTTGTAGGCGCCTCGCCCCTGGGAAAGCGCAACAAAATCTTCACCCCACAGGTGCATAAAGAGATTTGTAATCCGGCGAAAGCCGACGATGCGGGGTGAAGATGGTTCATGGCCTGTTGATCGTGGGTTGGACTGGTCTCAGCGTTGGCGCCGTCGCCGCCGCGGTCGCGGATATCTTTCCCGCGCACCGAAGCGTGTTGCAGCATTGGGGCGGCACCTTGCTGGTCGGTAGCGTCGCCTTGATGGGTCTCGCCGTTCCCTTCATCTGAAGGGCGCCTTCGCGCAGGGCGGCACGAAGCGTCCCGCCACTTCACCCAATATTAACCATGTTCGCGCCACACTCCTCACACCGGGATGTTTTCCCATGAGGAGTATTAGGCTGTGCGGACCACCGGTTTCGCTCTAAGAAATGTTTGTCGGACCAGCCTCGCGCGCTGGCTTCTGATCATCGCGGCTGGCTCGGCCGCGACGTCTTGCAGCGGCACGCTCGGCAACATCGGCGGCAAAGTCGCGAATGTCATGCCGGGACAATCGTCCGGGCTAGCGTCGCCATCGGCCGCGAAAACCCCCAAGACCAGCGCCGAGCTTCTGCATTCCGGCGACGCTGCGCGGGAAAAAGGCGATCTCGACATCGCCATGGGCAGCTACGTCGCGGCGATTGCCGTCGACCCGACATCTGTCGAAGCGGAGTTGCGCCTCGGTTCGGTCGATCTCGCACGCAAGGACCAGGCTGGCGCGACGAGCGCTTACCAGGCCGCCCAGAAGCTCGATCCCAAGAATCCCGAAGCCGCGTTCCGCCTCGGCGAGATCGCGCTCACCCACGGCCAGGCTCAAGACGCCACCGATCAGTTCACCGTTGCGCTGGAAAGCCGCAAAGACGACCCGAAGCTCTACAACGCGATGGGCGTCGCCCTGTCGATGCAGCACCGCTACGCGTCGGCGAAGGACAGCTATGACAAGGGATTGGCGATCGCGCCGGACTATCCCTCGCTCCGCAACAATTACGGCCTGATGCAGCTCGCCAGCGGCGACCTGCAGGGTGCGATGGCGACTTTCTCGGTGCTCGTCACCTCGCCGCAAACCAATGATCGCTACCGCCTGAACCGCGCTTTGGTCGAGCTCGCTCTCGGCCAGACCGACGCCGCGCTGGCCGATGCTCCGGGTACGGATGAAGCTGGTTTGCGTCAAACCCTCGCGATTTATCAGCCGCCGGCGCAAGACAAAGCGGGCACCAGCGCCGCGAGCGCAGCCGGTACTGACAAAACGCCAGCGAACCGCGACGGCGAGAAATCTCCCTTGCCGAACGTGCACTTGGCGGTCAATCCGCCGGCCGCATTGCCCGCCACGGCGCCAGCCGCGATCAAACCTTCCGCCGGGTTGCCGCCGATCGTCGCGCCCTGAAAATACGGAGGGTCAATCAAAGCGGCGGTTTTGAAGCAACCTTCAAGGGTTGTTAACCAGACTGCCCGATTATCCCCGTGCGGTGCTGTTGGCACGCGGGGCTCATGAACGATCTTTCTGGGTTCGCACGCGTCGCTTTCAGCACAGCGAGTTGAGGGATTTTCGCTGAGCCGAAAGACCACGTATGCAAGCCTTGTCCTATCGTCGAATACTTCTTCTGACCGCCGCCGTTGCTTTGTCACTCGCCACAGCGATGATCGTGCGTGCATGGGTCAATGAAGCCCGGCTCAGCGCTGTCGCCACCGGCACAGCGGATGTTCCAAAGCAGCAAGTCACCAAAGTTCTCGTCGCGACCCATGGTCTGCCGGCGGGCCAATTCCTGCAGCCGAATGATCTCGAATGGCAGGAATGGCCGGATAATGCGCTCAATTCCAGCTACATCGCCTCGGGTTCGCGCACGATCGACGATCTCGTCGGCTCGGTGGTGCGCGCCGCTATCTCGGGCGGCGAGCCGATCACCGACGACCGCCTGATCAAGAAAGGCGATCGCGGCTTCCTTTCGGCGATCATGTCGCCGGGCACGCGCGCCGTCACCGTGCAGCTTCAGCAGAATGCTGGTCTCGGCGGCCTGGTCCTGCCGGGCGATCATGTCGATGTGGTGCTGACCGCAGTCGTGCCGGCCGGCGGGCCGAACCAGCCGGAGCATCACGCCAGCGAAACGGTACTCGAAGATATTCGCGTTATCGCTATCGACCAAAAGATGAGCGACATGTCGAACGAGACTGTGATGGCGCGTTCGGCGACGCTCGAAGTTTTGCCGAAACAAGCCGAAATCCTCGCCCTCGTCACCGATATGGGCAAGCTCTCGCTTACCCTGCGCTCGATCGCGTCGGGCGACGAGAAGCCGCGAACCACAAATTCCAAGGGTGAACCGACCGAGCCGTCGGTCATCTGGGACAACGAGGCAACCAATCTCGGCCTCAAGCCGCACAACGTATCCTCTGGAGACAGCGCGGCCAAAGTCGATCTCGTGCGCGGTGGCTCGACCAAATCATTCGAATTCTCGAAAGACGGTAAGTAACATGATCCGCCGCCTCAACGTCGTTCGCACGATCGCGCTGGCCCTCGCCCTCGCCTTCGCCGCTATACCGGCTCCGCTTCTCTGGGCTTCGCAGGTTGTCTCGCCGACCGGTGCGCCGATCACGCTCGATGTCAGCAAGGGCGTGATCATCCGGCTCGACCGGCCATGCTCCAGCGTCTTCGTCGCCGATCCCGATATCGCCGATGTACAGCTCAAATCGCCGACCGTGCTCTATGTCATGGGCAAGGGCGCCGGCTCGACCACGATCTATGCCGTCGATCAACAGGATGCCGTGCTGCTCAACAGCCGCATCGAGGTTCATCAGGATATCGACCGCCTGACGCGCGATCTCCGCGCGATCGATCCGAGCGGCCATGTGCGGGCCAAGGCCGTCGACGACAGCATCGTGCTCGAAGGCACGATCAAGGATGCGGCCCAGGGCGACGACATCCGCAAACTCGCGGCGCGCTACGTCGCCAACCCGACGCAGCTCGTCAACCGGCTGAAGCTCGATGCCCCGAACCAGGTCCAACTCCAGGTCCGCGTCGCCGAAGTGCAGCGCAACGTGCTGAAGCAATTCGGCGTCAACTGGTTCAACGTCGAGCAGAGCGGCGTCGCTGCTTTCGGCATGGTCTCTGCGACCAACGCTATCGCGCCGAACGCTGCCAATGCCGGCGCCGGGGCCGTCAGCAAGATCGTGCCGCCGCTCGCGGGCGCGTCGCTCTCCACCGCCAACCCGACCTCGTGTTGTGCCTTCAACACGCCGACGTCGACGATGATCGGCAGTGCGACCAACAACAATTTCACCGCGAGCTACAAAAACGGCGACTTCCTTATCAACTCGGTGGTGGACGCGCTGGCGCAGAATGGCCTCGTCACCATCCTCGCCGAGCCGACCCTCGTCACCGTTTCCGGCCAGAAGGCGAGCTTTCTCGCCGGCGGCGAATTCCCCATTCCGATCGCGCAAAGCGGCAGCGGCAATTCCGCCGCGATCACGATCGACTGGAAACAATTCGGTGTGAGCATCAACTTCACCCCGACGGTCATGGGCGACGGCCGCATCGCGCTGCATGTCGCACCGGAAGTCAGTGAGCTTGCGCCGACTGCCGGCATCACCATCCAGGGCGTAAACGTTCCGGGTATCACCACCCGCCGCGCCGACACGACCGTCGAGCTCGGCAGCGGCCAGACCTTTGCCATCGCCGGCCTGTTGCAGAACCAGACGCAGCAGCAGCTCCAGTCCTATCCCTGGATCGGCGATCTGCCGGTCATCGGCGCCTTGTTCCGCTCGACCGCGTTCCAGCGCGGCGAGACCGAGCTCGTCATCCTGGTGACGCCTTACATGGTACAGCCGGTTTCTTCGGCGACTGCGCTCGTCACCGACAATGACGGCTTCTATGCGCCGACCGATCGCGACCGCGTCATGAACGGCAATCTCAACTCGGTGCCGAGCCACGATCCGGGACCCGGCAAGCCCGCCGCCTCGGCCTCGCCCGGTTCCGCCATTGCCGATGGCGCGACGCCCGCGCCGCGGAGGCCGGTCCCCGCGCCCGTCGCGCTGCCGGCGCCGGCCGTGGCTGCGCCGATGTCGGGCACCGCCAGCGCCGCTCCGATGAATCCGGCGAGCCTCGCTCCGACCGTCGCGACCGCCGTTCCCGTCGCACTACCCGCTCCGAAGGCCGCCGCCGCGTCGACACGCTCGGCTGCCACTTCGGGCTTCGAGATTGATTAACAGGAAGCGGATGATGCGCGCCCTTTTACCTTCGGCCTGCCTGCTCCTTCTCACCGCGCTGAGCGCCTGCGTCGGCACGTCCGACCCGCCCAAGCCGATCGAAGAGAACCCGAACCGGTTCACCTATCACACGGACGATTTCACCTACGCGGTCCATTTCGCGTCGGCGTCCGACAAGCTATCGCCCGAGGAAGTCCAAAGGCTGCAGGCCTTCCTGCAACAGTCGAGCGCCCGTCCGGAAGACAAAGCGACGGTCAGCGGCGAGGCCTCGCCGATCGGCCAGACCCGCAGCACCCGCGTGCGCGAAATGTTGACGCACGCAGGCCTGACCGCGGTTCCGGGCGTCAATGTCAATCTCGCGCCGAACACGGTCACGATCGTGTTGACCGAGCAAGTCGTCACCGAGCCGCCGAAATGCGGCGACTGGCCGCAATTCGCCGGCGACGCGCCGTCGAACGCACCGTCGCTCTTTCTCGGCTGCGCGCTGCGCAACAATCTCTATAAGCAGGTCGTCGACAAGCGCGATCTCGCGGTCGGCCGCACAGCGGGTCCGGCTGATGCGGAGCCCGGCATGCGCGCGGTGCAGAAATACCGCGAAGGCAAATCGGGCAAGCAGGACAAAGACGACAGCGCGTCGCAAAGCAACGCCGGGGCCGGTAGCGCATCCGGCACTGGTGACGCGGCGGCTTCGATGGCTAATCCCCCGGGTGGTGGCAACAACAATGGCCAGTGACGAACTGACACCGATCGCGACCGGACCGAGGCTTCTCGCCTGCCTCGCCGATCCGGCCAGCGCGCAAGCGATCCGCGATTTCGCGGCGGCCCAGCGTTGGCGCAATGCCGCCATCGTCGAGGGCGGCATCGTCTCGGCGCACGAACAACTGCAGAATCAGACCCCGCCGAACCTTCTGATCGTCGATGTCGACGACGCCGAGGAGCCGGTGCAGGCGCTGTACGCCCTGGCGGAACTGTGCCCGCCGGAGATGAGCGTCATCGCCATCGGCCAGCGCAACGACCTCAACCTCTATCGCGATCTGATGGAGCTTGGCGTCACCGACTATCTGCCGAAGCCGATCGATGTCCAGGCGCTCGAGCGCGCATTGAAGCGCAACAAGCGCGTACATGGCGGCGACGAGCCGAGCAAGGCGCAAGTCATCACCCTAATGGGTGCGCGCGGCGGTGTCGGTACGACCACCGTGGCCGCGGGTCTCGCCTGGTGTCTTGCCCATCTCCATAATCGCAGCGTCGCGGTTGTCGATCTCGATCTGCATTTCGGCAATCTCGCGCTCAATCTTGACCTCGTACCTGGCCCTGGCCTGCGCGAGGCGCTCGAATATCCGGCGCGCATGGATGCGCGCCTGCTCGGCTCCGCCATGCTGCATGAGAGCCCGCAGCTCAGCGTGCTGGCCGCGGAAGAGCCATTGGTCGATCTGCCGCAAGTCTCGGCCGGCGCCGCCGATGCTCTGGTCACCGTGCTGCGCGCCGATTGCGACTTCATCATCGTCGATCTGCCGCGTCACCTCGAAGAGATCGTGCGTCGCACGATCACCGTTGCCACCACGATTGGCGTCGTCACCGATCTGTCGCTGGCCGCCGCCCGCGACACGCTGCGTCTCGTCGAATTCAATCGCGTTCTGTCGCCGACCGCCAAGCACATGGTGATCGGCAGCCAGGTCGGCGCGCCGCATCGCGGCGAGGTCGGGCGCGGCGAATTCGAGCGCGTCGTCGGCCTGAGCCTCGACGGCGCCATCCCGTTCGAAGGACAAGCCGCGCTGACGACGTCGTCCATGGGCACCGCACTGCCGGCCGCTTTGCGCAATAGCAAGGCCGCCGCGGAATTCGCTGCCCTCGCCGAGCAGATTTGCGGCGTGCAAGCGCCAAAGAAGCGCTCCGGCTTGTCGAAGAAATTGGCGCTGCCCAGCCTGCCCGGCTGGTTGAAGCGGAGCGCCTGATATGTTTGGCCGCCGCGGCGTTGAGTCCGACGGAGGAGGGTTGCAAGACCGGTTGCGCGGCTTGAACGGCCGTGCCGACGCCGCGCCCCCGCCTCCACCGCTATCCAAAGCACCGCCGCCGCCCAAGGCCGCACCGAGCATGGCGCCGGCAATGGCGCCGTCTGCCGCCCCACCGGATGCGACACAGCCGGCACAAGCCGCGGCACCGGCAGCGCCTGCCAATCCGGCACAGCCATCGATCTCGGTTCGTAATGCCAGCGTTGCCGACGCGGTGCCGCGGATCTATCCGCTGGCGATCCAACGCATCGACACCGAAGTCGCCGCCAAGCTTGAACGCGACGAGCTGGCGCGCCAGCTCACCGATGTCGTCAGCGAAATCATCGTCGAGCTGAAATTGCAGCTCAATCATGCCGAACAGCGACAGCTCGTCACGCTGCTGCTCGACGACATGTTGGGCCTTGGTCCGATCGAGCCGCTACTCGGCGACGAAGGCATCACCGATATCATGGTCAACGGCCCGAAGCGCGTTTACGTCGAACGCAAGGGCAAGCTCGAGCTGACTGACGTTATCTTCCGCGACAATGCGCACGTGATGAGCGTCGCAACGCGCATCGTCACGCAAGTCGGACGCCGCATCGACGAATCGTCGCCCTTGGTCGACGCGCGCTTGCTGGACGGCAGCCGCGTCAACATCATCGTCCCGCCGCTGGCGATCGACGGCCCCTCCATCTCGATCCGAAAATATTCCAAGAAATCGATCACCCTCGACGTCATGGCGCGTCAGGCGAATATCTCCGCCCAGATGGCGGCGGTACTGAAGATCGCCGCGCGCTCGCGCCTCAATATCCTGATCTCCGGCGGCACCGGCTCGGGCAAAACGACTTTGCTCAACGCCATGTCGCAGATGATCGATCCAACCGAACGTGTCGTCACCATCGAAGACGCGGCCGAATTGCAGTTGCAGCAGCCGCATGTCGTCCGCCTCGAAACCCGGCCAGCCAATCTCGAAGGCAAAGGCGAAATCAGCATGCGCGATCTGTTGAAGAACGCGCTACGTATGCGACCCGACCGCATCATCCTCGGCGAAATTCGGTCCTCCGAAGCGCTCGACATGTTGCAGGCCATGAACACCGGCCATGACGGCTCGCTTTCGACCATCCACGCCAACCGGCCGCGCGAGGCGCTGACGCGCCTCGAGAACCTCGTCGGCATGGCCGGCATTCAGTTGCCGGCGAAAGCCGTGCGCCAGCAGATCGCCGCCGCAGTGCATCTGATCCTGCAGATCAGCCGTATGCGCGACGGTGTGCGCCGCGTCACTGCCGTCACCGAAATCGTCGGCATGGAAGGCGACGTCATCACGACGCAAGATCTCTTTACCTATCAGTACGAAGGTGAATTGCCGGACGGCCGCCTCAAAGGCAGCTTCAATACCTCCGGCTTGCGGCCTCATTTCATCACTCGCGCCGAGTATTACGGTCTCGACCAGGCGCTGGTGGAGGCGATGGGCTGATGAATGGCGGGCAGTTCCTCCTCATCTTCGTCCTTGCACTGCTGACGGTCGTCGCCGGCTGGTGCGGCTTCGCGCCCGCCGGTCTGCGCGAGCGCCTCGCCAAGCGCGCGCTCGCGGCCGTCAAGAAGGGTACGGGGCCGAAGAAGCGCGACATTCCGACCCTGCGGCTCAATTCGAACGCGACGCGGCTCGATAATTTTACCAGCCGCATCCTGCCCAATCCCGAGCATTGGCGCCGCATGCTCGAGCGCAGCGGCACGGGCTGGTCGCTGGGCAAGTTCGGCACCGTTGCCGTGATCATCGGCATCGTCGCCCTCGTCGCTGCAATCCTGCTGCGCTTCCCCATGGTCGTTGCCTGGGGCATCGGCGGCCTTGCCGGCTGGTACGTGCCGCGGCTTTACATCCGTTGGATGATCAAGCGCCGCAGCAAGAAATTCCTCGCGCTCTTCCCCGATGCGATCGGCCTGATGGTGCGCGGCGTGCGCTCGGGTCTGCCGGTGACCGAGACGATCATCAATGTCGGCCGCGAAATGAAGGGCGTGGTCGGCTATGAGTTCCGCAAGGTTTCGGACCAGATCCAGCTTGGCCAGCCACTCGAAGAGGTAATGTGGCAGGCGGCTGGCCGCATCGATCTCGCAGAATTTACGTTTATGTGCATCTCGTTCTCGATCCAGCGCGAGACCGGCGGCAATCTCGCCGAGACCCTGGGCAATCTCGAGCAACTCTTGCGCAACCGCAAACAAATGCAATTGAAGATCCGCGCGTATTCATCGGAAGCGCGCGCCAGCTCCATGATCATCGGCTCGCTGCCTTTCATCATGCTGGCGCTGCTCAGCGTGGTGAACTGGACTTACATCTCGACGCTGTTCTTCACGCATGGCGGCAACATGCTGCTGGCCGCGGCGGCCGGCTGTCTCCTCCTCGGTATTGCCGCGTTGACCAAGCTCGCGAGTTTCGAGATA
Organism: Allostellaceae bacterium; assembly: GCA_035552195.1. Classification (GTDB taxonomy): domain Bacteria; phylum Pseudomonadota; class Alphaproteobacteria; order ATCC43930; family CGMCC-115725; genus CAIKMD01. The sequence continues at coordinate 17,280 of DASZLU010000108.1, forward strand.
TGAGCGGTATCGTCTCAACCATGATCGGCTGGGGCGGCGACAATCTGATGTCGGCGGTGCTGATGGCGCTGATGCTCGGCGCGATGGTCGTCGGTTTCTTCGCCGCTGCGCCCGATAATCCGCTCACGACGCGTCTCGGCACGCTGAAGGATCGGGTCAGCGGCAAGGCGCCCGTGGGCAAGAAGCCGGACGTCAAATTCACTTTCTCGATGGAAACGTTGAAGAAGCTCGTCGAGGCGCTGAAACTGACGCGCGGCGAGGAAGCGCAAAGCACTGCCGACAAGCTTCTCAAAGCCGGCTATCGCTCACGCGAAGCGCTGGTCATCTATATGGGCATCCGCCTTATCCTGCCGGTGATCCTGACCAGCCTCGTCTTCTTGATCGTCAGCATGTTCCATCTGCCGATGGCGCAGCTCATCCTGTCGGGCGCCGGCATCGCGATCTCTGCCACCTATCTGCCGCCGATGGTGCTCAAGAAGATCACGGCATCGCGCAACCGCCGCTTTACCCGCGCGTTGCCTGACGTGCTCGACCTGCTGGTGATCTGCGCGGAAGGCGGTCTCAGCCTCGACGGTTCGCTCAGCCGCGTGTCGCGCGAGTTCCGACGCTTCTTGCCCGAGATGGCCGATGAGTTGGGCCTGACCGCGATCGAGCTCGGATTTCTGCCGCAGCGCCGCGACGCGCTCGACAATCTTGCCAAGCGCGTCGACATCCCAGGCATGCACAGCCTGACCCATACACTGATCCAGACCGAGCGTTACGGCACGCCGCTGGCGCAAGCACTGCGCGCGCTATCGACCGAGCTGCGCGAAGAGCGCATGCTGAAGGCCGAAGAAAAGGCGGCTAAGCTGCCGGCCACCATGACCGTGCCGATGATTCTCTTCATTCTGCCGGCAACATTCATCATCCTGGTCGGCCCGGCGGCGATCAACGTCATGCATGTGATGCATCAGCACTAAGCGTCAGCGTTTATTTTTCGCTTTCGACTTGGCTTTGGCCTTTGCTTTTGCCGGCGCGCGTTTCGCCGGCGCCGCGGCGACCGGCTTCGGCAATTTGATCTTCAACAGCTTCGCGGCGTTGCCGCTCAAGATCGCGTCCTTGTCGGCACGGGTGAGCTTCGCCGTCTCGACGAAACGCACCGCGTCGGGCAGCGCCATATCGTAGGGATAGTCCGTCCCCAGGATGATGTGATCGCTGCCATAGAGCCCAGTCAGATAATCGAGCTGATGGTGCGTGAAGACGATCGTGTCGAAATAAAGCTTCTTCAAGTAATAGCTGGGCGGCCGCTTGATGATCTGCCGGCAGTCGGGACGCGCCCAATGCGCGTGATCGTAGCGCCCGCTATAGGCAGCGGCATAACCGCCGCCATGCGCCAGGCAAATCTTCAGCTTGGGATAGGATTCGAGCACGCCGCCGAAGATCATATGGCTGATCGCGACCGTGGTATCGAGCGGGTTGCCGATGACGTTGATGAAATAATGCTCGGCGAGGCGCTGGCCGTGGGTGAAACCGGCTGGATGCATGAAGATCATGATATCGAGCTCTTGCACCTTGGCGAAGAACGGCCGGAAGCGCGGGTCCGATAGCTCGACGCCGCCGATATTGGTGCCGATCTCGACGCCGCGCAGACCGAGCTCTTTGACCATCCGCTCGAGCTCGGCGACGGCCAATTCGGGCGACTGCAGCGGCACGGTCCCGAGGCCGACGAAACGATCAGGATGCGAGGCGACGACCTCGGCGATGCGGTTGTTGATGAGGCGCGCGCATTCGCGGCCGAGTTCGGGCTCGGTCCAATAGTAATAGGTCGGTGACGGCGAGACCGCCTGGATATCGATCCCCATCCGGTCCATATCCTTGATCCGCTGCTCGACCGAGGTGAGCTGCGCGCGGACGGTTTCGTCCTGTTTGCGGCCGACCTCTTTGGTCATCGCGCTGGAGAATGTCAGCATCGCCTCGCGCGTCGGATCGAAAGCGTCCTTCGTCAGCGCCGCCGCTTCCGGCGTCATCACATGACAATGAATATCGACCGTCGCGCTTTTGCGGCCGCTTTTAGCGCGGGCGCGCAGCGGCGACGAATGCGAGGAAGATGCGGGCAAGCAGGAATAGAACATGCGGGCCTCGTGGGATTGAGAATCAGAAAACACCGAGATGCTGTTGCAGCTCTCGCGATTGGCCGGCGAGCGTCGACGCCGCGCCGGAGGCGACAACGCGGCCGCTATTGAGAATGACAATATCGTCCGCCACGGCAAAGACGAGCTTCGGATTTTGCTCGACCAAAACGATCGACAGGCCGCCCGCCTTGAGGCGGCGGATCGTCGTCATCACCTCGGCGACGATCTGCGGCGCCAGACCTTCCGACGGCTCGTCCATCAGCAGCACGCGCGGATTCGACATGAGCGCGCGGCCGATCGCGAGCATTTGCTGCTCGCCACCCGAGAGGTAGCCGGCGATCTGCCGGGCACGTTCCTGAAGACGCGGGAACAGCTTATAGATCGCGGCCGCCGACCAGGACTGTGCGGCCGAACGCGGCTTGCGCGCGGCGACCGAGAGGTTTTCCGCGACGCTGAGGCTTTTGAAGATGCGCCGGCCTTGCGGCACCAGGGCGACACCGTGCGCCGCGACATCTTCCGGCACCCTGCCGGTGACATCGGCGCCGAACACAGCGACCGCACCGCGCCGCGGCGGCAGCAACCCGACCGCGACATTCATGCACGTGGTCTTGCCGGCGCCGTTGCGTCCCAAAAGACCAAGCAGCCGGCCCTCCTCCAGCCGCAACGATACGCCGTGCAGCACATGGCTATCGCCATAGAAAGCGTCGATGCCGCCCAGGATGAGCGCGTCACTCGCCAAGATAGATCTCCCGCGTCCGCGGATCGGCGACGACGGCGGCACGCGTGCCTTCGACCACAACCTCGCCGAGATGCATGACGGTGATGCGATCGGCGAATTCGAGCGCGATGTCCATATCGTGCTCGATCATCACGATGGTGACATCGCGCGGCACGGTGGCGAGCAATGCCTGCACATCGCGCCGCTCTTCGAGCGATAGGCCCGCGAAAGGCTCGTCGAGCAGCAGCAGGCGGGGTCTTTGCGCCAGCGCCATGGCGATCTCGACCCGCCGCCGTTCGCCATAAGAGGTCTGCGCCAACGGCCGGTCGGCAAGATGGCTGAGCCCGATTTCGGCGAGTCGCTGCCGCGCCTCCTGTTGTAGTGCCTCCTGCTTGGTCAAGCGCGCGAAGGGATTCCAGCGCAGCCGCGACAGGCCGAGCAGCGACAGCAACAGATTGTGCAGCAGCGTATCTTTGGGAAAGAGCGTAATGATCTGATAGGTGCGCGCGAGGCCGAGATGCGCGCGTCGCCGCGCCGGCATGCGCGTGATGTCCTGGCCGAAAAGCGCAATTCTGCCGCCATCGGGCTCGACCTCGCCGGCAATCAGGCTGAACAGCGTGGTCTTGCCGGCGCCGTTTGGGCCGATGATCAGCCGGCGCTCGCCCGGCTCGACCACGAGATCGATGCCGCGCGCGACGCGCAAACCGCCGAAGGATTTATCGAGTTGCTTGACGGCGAGCGCGGTCATCCGCCGCTCCTTGCCGGCGCCGCGCCAAATCGAGCCCTGGCCGACGTCCAGAGCCAATGCGCGAGACGCCGGCCGCCGGGCACCAAGCCTTCGGGCATAAACAACACGATGAGCACGAAGATCGCGCCGAGGGTGAAATTCCAGCGCTCGATATAGGCGCTCATCACGTTTTTCATGATGACGACCAGTGCCGCGCCTGCGACCGGCCCCAGCAACGTGCCGGAACCGCCGGCGATCGCCATCAGCAACACCTCGGCTGAAGCCGAAAGCGCTAGCGCATGCGGGCTGATGAATTCGTTGTAGTAGAAGAAAAGAATGCCGGCGACGCCGCTGCACATGCCCGACATCACACACGCGACGAAGCGGATGGTCCAGACATCGAAGCCAAGCGCGGTCATCCGTTTCGGCTGATCGCGCGTGCCGCGCAGGCTGGCGCCAAACGGCGAGCCGGTCAGCCCGGCAACCGCGACGATCACGACAAGGAAGATCAGCAGGGTCGCGTAATAGAAGGCATTCGCGGTATCGAGCGAAAGGCCGAACGGCATCGGCCGCGCGTTGCCGGAGACGCCGTTATCGCCATGCGTCAAATCGATCCAACGATAGGCGAGGCCCCAGAGCAACTGGCCGAGCGCCAGCGTGATCATGATAAAGCCGATGCCGGTGGTGCGCAGCGCCAGCACGGCAAATACCGCTGTCGTCGCCAAGGTCATGCCCAGCGCCGCGACAATCGCGACGGAATGACCGACGCCATGTTCGAGCAAGATCGCGACGGTATAGGCGGCGACGCCGAAAAGCCCGGCATGGCCGAGCGAGATCAACCCGGTATAGCCGGCGAGGATATCGAGACCGAGGGCGAAGATCGCTGCAATGAGAATCTGACTGACGATGTTGACGTAGAAATTACCGCCGACCCAAAGCGGCACGGTGGCGAGCGCCGAGAGTGCAACCACCCAGGCAGCGCGCTTCATGGCGCGCGGCGGCCGAAAAGTCCCTGCGGGCGCATGACGAGGATCAGCACCATCGGCAGGAAGAGCACGAAATACGCGAGCTCGGGCAACAACGCCTGGCCAAAATTATAAAGAAAGCCGACGACGAAACTGCCGAGCAGCGAGCCCAAAAGACTGCCGGTGCCGCCAAGGATCACGACGACCAGGGCCAACGGCAGCATATCGGCGTCGAGCCCGGGATAGACCGAGAGGATCGGACTGCCCATCATCCCGGCGAAACCGGCGAGGCCGGCGCCGAGACAGAACACGATCGTGAAAAGATAAGAGACGCGGATGCCGCAGATCCGCGCCATCTGCGGATCGTCGACACCGGCGCGGATCCGCGCGCCGAGCCGCGTGCCGTCGATCAGCGCCCAGAGCGCGACGGCGACAACCAGCGCCAGCACGATGATCGCGATGCGATAAGCGGGAAATGTCAGCGAACCGAGATGCACGACACCCTGCAAGACCGTCGGCGCCTCGACCGTGATCGGATCGCCGCTCCATTCCATGAGGCAGAGATCGGCAATCATGAAAGAGACGCCGAGCGTCACCAGCACCTGCGCCTGCTCTTGCCCGGCAAGCCGGCGCAGGATGAAGCGCTCGAGCACGCCACCGATGATCGCCACCAGCACCGCGCCAATCAACGCCGCGAGCCAGAAATCGATACCCCACCACATGACGAGGCTGGCGCCGAAATAGGCACCGAGCATGAAGAACGAGCCGTGCGTCAGATTGGGGATGCGCATCAACCCGAAGATCAGCGAGAAGCCCGCCGACAGCAGGAACAACAAACCGCCGAGCGTGATGCTGTTGACCGTCAGGAGGAGCCACAAGTTCATAATCGATCCGGCGGCCCTCCTGGCGACGAGATCAAGATTTCAGCGGCGGGTAGTCGCGGGAATAGACCGGCTGCGCGAGGAACGTCTTCTCGTCATAGGTCCAGAACTGGCTGACATTCTCGTACGTCTTGACCGTCTTGTTCACGAGTTTGCCATCCCGCTTCTCGATGCGCCGGATATAGATGTTGCCGATCACATTGCCATGGTCGTCGAATTTGATCGGTCCGCGTGGCGTATCGGCGAGCGACACGCCGCGCAGCGCCTTAACGAAAGCTTCCTTGTCGCCGGTGTCGCCGTTGACCTTCTGCAACCCGGCTTCGACCACCAAGCCGTTGACGTAAAGCCCGGCGGCATAGAAGCCCGGGACATTGCCGTAATCTTTGGTGAAATCAGCGACGAAGCGCTTATTCGCGTCGTTCGCGAGATCCAGCGTGTAGGGGCAGGCGTTGATCATGCCGATGGCTTCGTCACCGAAGCTTTTCAAAAGCGCGTCGTCACCCGCCGTCTCGCCGCCGATCACCGGCGTCTTCTGGCCAAGATCGGCATATTGCTTCATGAATTTGACCGGCGCCGAGCCGCTATAGCCTTGGCACACCACGTCGCATTGCCCGATCTGGGCGATGAAGGGCGTGTTGTCGGCGGTGCCCAGCGGCGCCCAGATCTTCTTCAACACCTTGCCGCCGGCATCCTCGAAGACGCGCTGGAAGCCGCCCATCTGCTCATAGCCAAAGGCGAAATCCTCCGCGATCAGCACGGCGCTCTTCGCCTTCATTTCCTTGGCGGCGTAATCGGCAAGCGGCTGCATCGCCTGCGCTGAGGTCGCCGAGGCGCGAATGAAATAGGGGTTGGGCTTGCGCTGCGTCATGTCCTCAGCCGCAGCGAGGCTGAGCATCGGCGTCTTTTGCTGCGCGACGTAATCGGAGATCGCGAGCAGCTCGAATGCCGCCAGCGGGCCGAGAATCACATCGACCTTGTCGCGCTCGATGAGCTCTTGCGCCTTGGTCTTGGCGCCGGCCGGTGTGCCGCCGGTATCGGCGACGATCAGCTCAACCTTGCGGCCGGCGAGGGTATTGTTCTTTTCCTTGAGGAAGGTCGTGATCCCCTGCTCCATCTGGATGCCGCCTTCGGCGAGGGATCCGGTTTTGATGGTCAGCAGTCCGATCCGTACCGGCGCCGCCTGCGCAATGGCGGGTATCGGCAACGCGCTTGCCGCCACGCCCGCGAGAAAAGGCCGCCGACCGATTTTTATTGTCATAATCACCTCCCTGAGAGATGCCCTTATTAATTGGTGCTGAGACTATGGCGTTTTGGCCGACCCGTCCAGCTTGCCCCCATCCTCCTTGCCGGGGCCACACCGCGTCACTAAGCTGTCCAAGCAGATGGAACGACGCGCGTGACACGGCAAAGCAAAGAACAAAATCCGGACGCGGCGCCGCACGAGGCCGTCCCTGCCGCGTCCTCCCGTCCTCGTCACCGCATGGCGCCGCAAGACCGCGAACGCCTCATCCTCGATAATGCCCTTCGCTTTTTTGCCGAGCGCAGCCTGACGGGCGAGACCCGCGAGTTGGCGCGCCGGCTCGATGTCACGCAATCGCTTATCTATCGCTATTTCCCGAGCAAGGACGTGCTGATCGAGCGCGTCTACGACAAGTGGTTTACCGATTATTGGAACCCCGCCTGGGGTGATTGGATTGGCGAGCGAGGCCCTACCTTCGAGGAGCGGCTGCAGAATTTTTATCGCGACTATGTGCGGGTCGTGCACAATTATGAATGGGTGCGGCTGTTCGCCTTCTCCGGCCTCGACAGGCTGCCCTACCACGTGCGCTACGTCGCCCGTAATCGGGTGGAGATTTTCCCGCGCATTGCCGGCGAGTTGCGCCGCGAGCACGGCCTGCCCGGCTTCGACGAGATCCCGCTGACCGAGTTCGAGCACGACCTGCTGTGGACGCTGCACGCGACGCAATTCTATATCGGCCAACGCCGCTGGCTGTTTGGCCTGACGACGCCGGTCGATGTGAATGAGGTCGTCGCAACACGCGTGCACGGCTTCGTCACCGGGGCGCCGAGCCAGATCAAGGCGCATCTCGCCAGTCTTTCCGGCAAGCGGCTGGCCAAGGGCTGAGGGCCGATATGGCAGAGGTCGGGCCGCCTTCCTTCGAGATGCTGAAAGCGCGGGCACGGGCGCTGGTGCCGACGTTGCGCGCCCGAGCGGTCGAATGCGAAGAGCTTCGTCGGATACCAGACGCAAGCCTCGCCGATCTGCATAAGAGCGGGCTCTTCCGCATGCTGCAGCCGAAACGCGTCGGCGGCAGCGAACTACCCTATCGCGCGCTGGTCGAACTCGGCGCGATTCTCGCCGAAGGCTGTGGTTCTACCTCGTGGGTCGTCGCCAATCTCGCCAGTCACCAGTGGATGCTGGCGATGTGGCCCGAGCAGGCGCAGAACGAGGTCTGGGGCGAATCGCCCGATCACCTGATCGGCTCGGCCTTGGTATTCCCGGGCGGCAAAGCGACCGCCGTGACCGACGGCTATGTGCTGAGCGGCCGCTGGCCATTCTCGAGCGGCGTCGATCCCTCGCAATGGAATTTCGTCGGCGGCATCGTCCACGACGCCAAGGACAAGCCGGTCGAGCAGCGCTGCTTCCTTGTCGGCGCCGGCGATTATCGCGTTATCGATACGTGGTACGCGGCCGGGCTGCGCGGCACCGGCAGCAAGGACATCGAGGCGAAGGATGTCTTCGTGCCGGCGCATCGCACCTTGCCGCTGACGGCGCTGGTGGGCGGCGGTGCCGCGCCGGGCTGCGCGGTCAACCCCGCGGCGCTTTACAAGCTGCCCGTGCTCGGGCTTTTCGCTTTCGTGGTCAGCGGCGTATCGCTCGGCCTGGCACGCGGCGCCATCGGCGATTTCACCCAACAGATGCATTCGCGCATCGCGACCTATTCCGGACGCCGCCTTGCCGATCTCGCCAATCTGCAACTGAAGATCGGCGAGGCATCGGCCCTCGGCGACACCGCCGAAGCGCTGATGCTGAAAGATTGCGACGAGGCGATGGCGATCACCGAGGCCGGCGTGCCGACGACGATCGAACAGAAAGCGCGCTGGCGCCGCAACGGCGCCTATGCCGCCTCGCTCTGCACTGAAGCCGTCAATCTGCTCTTTGCCGCGACCGGCGGCGGCGGCGTCTATCTCAATCAGCCGATCCAGCGCGCCTTCCGCGACGCGCATGCCGCCAACGCGCATTACGCGCTGAGCTGGGACGTCAACGGCACCCAGTGGGGCCGCATCGCGCTTGGTCTGCCGGCGGAAGCGGTCGTCCTTTAAAATCGGGGCGCGCCGCTAGGGTTGGTGTGGCGGCTCGTCGCCCGCCCCCGCAAAATTAGTGCAGCCCGTCGTCGACTTGCTTGTTCTCGGAGACGATCTTCAGGCCCGACGCGTCGGCCTGCTGCAAGATCAGCGTTGCGAAATCGTCGTCGACATGGCCACGCGCGATCAGGCTTTGCACCAGCTCGCGCGTGATTGCGGTCACTGGCATCGAGGCACCGGTGCGCTCGGCAGCGTCGAGACCGAGATCGAGATCTTTCTTCAGGAGCACCGGCGTGAAGGTCGGTGTGAAATCGAGATTGACCAGCGACGGCGATTTGTAGCGCGAGAACACCGAGCCCATCACGCTGTTGTTGAGGAATTCGAGGAAGGCATGCCGCGGCACGCCGCCTTTCTCGGCCAGCACCGTCACCTCGATGAGCGATTGGATGACGACACCGAGGAAGACATTGTGGCAAATCTTGACGAGCCGCGCGAGGTCGCCCTCGCCGACATAACTCGCGCCTTTGCCGATTGCGTCGAGATACGGCAGCGCCGTGTCGTAAGCCGCACGCGGACCCGACACGACGAAGCTGAGCTTGCCCGCTTTCACGACCTTCGCATTGCCGCTGACCGGGGCCGCGAGCATTTGCGTGCCGCGCTTCTGTGCCGCCTCGCGCACCTTTGCCGATGCTTCTTCGGAGACGGTCGAGCTGTCGACGAGGATCTTCGGCTGGTGATTGCCGCTGAGCACACCCTTGGCGCCGAGGATCACTTCTTCGAGATCATGTGAGGCCGCGACCGTGACGAAGACGATATCGCGATCGGCGAGCGCGGCGGGGCTTTCAACCATCGTGCAGCCGGCTTTCGTCAGCGGTTCCGCCTTGGCGCGGGTGCGGTTCCACACCGCAACATCGGCGCCCGCTTTCGCCAAGCGCTCGGCCATCGCATAGCCCATGCGCCCGCCGGCGCCGATCCAACCAATCTTGTGCTGCGTCAGAGTGGGTGGCATGGTTCCTGCTTCCTTTCGAGCGTCGCGGATCAGCAGAAAGCTCTAGCCTCATGGCCGATACCCTTCAACCCCTCTATTTCCCCGAGCTGCCGGCCGATTTGCGGCCAATCATGGAAGCGTTCTATCCGCGCTTTTCCGCCGCAGAAATGCAGCGCCGCCGCGCGATGCTGAAAGAGCTGATGGATGCGGCGGGGGTCGAGCATCTGCTGCTCTACGGCGCCAATCGCGCCGGTAATGCGATCCAATATTTCACGCATTGGCCGACCACCACCGAGGCCGCTTGCATCGTGTCGGCGGGCGTGCGCGATAAGATGTTCATCCAGTACTACAATCACGTCGCGCTCGCCCGCGAGATCGCCAACGAGACAGATATCGAATGGGGCGTCGATTTCGGAATCGCCAGCGCGATGGCCGAGCTTGACAAGCGAGGCGCGAAACGCGACCGCGTCGGCATTATCGGCCCGCTCGGCTATCGGCTTCACGCCCAGCTCACCGAGCGTTTCGGCAAGGTCGCCGATCTCGGCGGCGCGTATATGGGACGGCGGCTCTACAAATCAGACGAAGAAATCCGCTGGTTCCGTCTCGGCGCGCTTATGTCGGATCGCGGCCTCGCCGCGCTCGCCGCGGCGATCAAGCCGGGTGTGACCGAGCGCGAATTGGGCGCGGCGATCGAGGCGTCCTACCTGTCTTTTGGCGGCACCAACGTCATTCATTTCATCGGCGCCACGTCGATGAAAAACCCCAATTGCCATGTGCCGCGGCAATTCCCCTCGACGCGCCGCATCGAGAGAGGCGATGCGGTCTTCACCGAGATCAGCGCCGCGTTCTGGGATTACTCAGGACAGGTGCTGCGCACCTTCACGGTCGATGCCGAACCGACGCCACTTTACCGCGACCTGCATAAAGCGGCGGACGCCGCGTTCGATGCCGTCACCAGCATCCTGCGCGAGGGTGCGACGCCGGCCGATGTCGTCGCCGCGTCTTCCGTGATCGAGGAGGCCGGCTTCACCACCGATGACGATCTGGTGCACGGCTATGGCGGCGGCTACCTGCCGCCGATCATCGGCTCGAAAAGCCGGCCTGCCGGCAAGCTGCCCGACATGGTCTTCAAAGCCGGCATGATGATGGTGGTGCAGCCCAACGTCATCAGCAAGGACGGCAAAGCCGGCGTGCAAACCGGCGAATGCGTGCTGATCACCAAGACCGGCTTCGAGCGACTGCACAACGCGCCACGGGGCTTCCGACGCATAGGCTAGCACCGCGCGCCAAAGTCCAGACGACGAGCAGACGCGCGGCTGAGTCGCGCACTAATACCGATTGGCGATCGGCAACTCCTCCGCCGGGTAGAGCGTGATCACCTTCGCTCCATTGGGCGTGCAGACGACTTCTTCCTCGATGCGCGCGGCGGAATAACCGTCGGAGGCCGGGCAATAGGTCTCGAGGGCGAAGACCATGCCGGCCTTGATCTCCATCGGATCGCTGAAGGAATTGAGCCGCGAGATGATCGGCCGCTCGTGCAGGCCGAGGCCGAGCCCGTGGCCGAAGAGCAGGCCGAAGGCTTCCATCTCGCTGGTGAAGCCGATCTCTTCGGCTTTCGGCCAGCACGCGGCGATCTTGTCGGTCGAGACGCCAGGCTTCACCAGCGCGATCGCCGCATCGATCCATTCGCGCGCCTTCTTATACGCGTCCTTCTGCGAATCCGTCGCGCGGCCGACATTGAAGGTGCGGTAATAACAGGTGCGATAGCCGTTATAGCTTTGGATGATGTCGAAGAAGGCCTGATCGCCGGGGCGGATCAGGCGATCGGTGAAGTTGTGCGGATGCGGATTGCAGCGCTCGCCCGAGATGGCGTTGATCGCCTCGACATCGTCGGAGCCGAGTTCGTAGAGCCGCTTGTTGGCGAGCGCCACGATCTCGTTCTCGCGGATGCCCGGCTTCAGATGCTCGGCGATCGTCTGATAGCAGCCATCGACCAGGCCTGCCGACATGTTGAGCAACGATATTTCGTCGGCGCTCTTGAGCTCGCGCGCATCGAGCATCGCCTGCTGACAGTCTCTGACTTGCAGGCCAACGGCCTGCAACTCAAAGAGCATTGCCGGCTCGACGACGTCGACGCCGACCGGCTGATCGGCGACGCCATGCTCCATGAGGATCGATTTGATCTCCTCGGCCGCCGAACGCATCAGCCCGATCTTCGGATGGATGGCGCCGCGCAAGCCCAGCATGCCCGCATGGCAATTATGCTGCGGCAGCCAAGGCGCGTAGAGGCGATGGTGCTTCGCCGCCGAGCCGAAATCCCAGAGATGCGGCTCGCTGTCGCCGGCCAGCAGCGCATAGCGCGTGAACTTATCGCGCGCCCAATTGCCGATGACCGTCGAGGTCATGTAGCGGATGTTGTATTGATCGAAGACCAGCAGCGAACCGAGTCCCGATTTCGCCAGCGCCTGGCGCGTGCGGCCGAGGCGATAGCGATGGAGACGGCGGAAATCGATGCGCTCTTCGAAATCAACGGCGCTGGGTCCGAGCGCCATGATCGGCCGCGTCCAATCGTGACGCGGATCGACATCGGACTCGCTGACGATTTTCGGCTCGGGCGGTTTCTTCGTGGCCATGCATGTTTCTCCCTTGCTGTGCAGGACGTTGCATGCCGGGCATGAACCTGTCAACTTGGTGGGCAATGTTGTCCGCGCGTTCGGCGCGGCTTATCGGGGAGAGAACGCGAATGGGCATCGGCAAGAAATTACATCACGCGCTATGGGGAGCCGCGGCAATCGCCCTCGCCTTCGCGAACGGCCCCGCAAAGGCCGACGCGATTCCGAAGGGCGGCGCATCCGAGAACATGAAGGTGATCGGTTTCTCGGGTCTCGACGGCCGCTATGGCGCGTTCAAGATGGCGCTCAATCATCCAAGCAATGGCCGCTGGTATCTCTATATGGGCCATTCCTTCGATCTGGGCTGGAGCATTCTCGACGTCACCGATCCCGCCAATCCGAAATTGGCGAAGTTCATTCCCTTCGACGGGCCCAAGGATTGGATCACCGCGCAGGTGACGGTGAACGACAATCTGATGATCACATCGCTCGATCGCCGCAAGCCGGCCGATGGGCCCGACGTCATCCTTTGGGACATCACCGATCCGGTGAACCCGAAGGAGCTGTCGCGCTGGGGCAGCGGTACGCTGGGCGCGCATCGCAATTCCTATCCCGGCGGTAAATACGCCTATCTGTCGACCTCGTACCCCGGCTTCAAGAACAAGATCCTCGTCATCCTCGACGTGAGCGATCCGGTGCATCCGAAAGAGGTCGGCAAATGGTGGCAGCCCGGCCAGAAGGACGGCGAGCCGGTCACCGGACCCGTCGACGGCTTCCATGGTCCTGCCAATATCAGCCCGGACGGCAAAACGCTGACCACGGGCTATATGCCGGACGTGATCAATCTCGACATCAGCGATCCGACCCAGCCGAAGCTGATCGGCAAGCTGACCATGACGCCGCCTTTCGCCAGCGTCGGCAGCCAGTCGCTGCACACGACCTTGCCGCTGTGGGATCGCAAGCTGGTCTATGTCAGCTCGGAAGCGATGGACGAGCGCTGCCGCGACAACGGCATGAATTTCGCCGGCTTCATCGACAATAGCAATATGGCAAAGCCGCGCCTGATCTCGATTTTCCCGACGCCGGTACCACCGAAAGGCCTGCCGTATAAGGATTTCTGCGACAAGGGCGGTCGCTTCGGCCCGCACAACACCAATCAGGAATTGCATAATCCGGCGGTGCAGAAGGTCGGCAATCTGATGGTCGTCGCGTGGTTCAACGCCGGCGTCCGCGTGTTCGACATCAGCGACCCGCGTCTGGTGCGCGAAGTGGGCTACTATATCCCGCCCGAGCGGCAGGGCCTGAAAGAACAGTCGGGCGCGCACGCTTCGCCGATCAATTGGAGCGAAGAAGTCTCCATCGACACGCGCGGCAACATCTATCTCAACGACGATAAATGGGGCACGTTCGTTCTGCGCTATACCGGCAAGGAACCGAAAGCCTCGCCGATGGCGCCGGCAGCCGCATCGAAGTAACGACTAGTTCGCAGGTTCATCGCGCCGGTACCAAGGCAGGTACCGGCGCGTGATCCAATTCACCAGCACGTCGAAACCGACGCCGAACGCCGCGAGCAGCAGAACCGCGACGAAGGCTTCGTTGTGATGGAAGGTGCGCGAATTGTAGAGGATGAAATAGCCGAGACCGGGAATTGCGGTGAAGAATTCCGCGACCACGGCACCGATGAGCGCCCTCCCCGCCGCCAGGCGCAATCCGGCGAGGAAATAGGGCGTCGCGGCGGGCAACACGATCTCGAACAGCGTCCGCCACGAGCGCGAGCGGAACGAGCGCGCGACTTCGAGATATTCCTGCGGCACCGAGCGCGCGCCATCGGCGACATTGACGGCGATCGAGAACAGCGCCGCGAAGACGATCGTCGCCAACCGCGCCGCGCTGGTATAGCCGAACCACAGCGACACCAGCGGCAACACCACCACCATCGGCAGCGTGTAGCAGGCATTGATGTACTGGCGCAGCGCGCGATCGGCGATCTTGCTTTGGCCGATGACAAGACCGAGCACCGTGCCGACGGCGAGCGCAACGACCAGCCCCTCCGCCACCGCTGCAAGAGTGATTAGGCCGCCGAGCAGGAAAGTCGGATCGACGATGACATGGGGCACCGCCAAGACGATGCCGATCGGCGTCGCGACATAGGCCGGCGCAAACGCGCGCACCACGATTTGCCAGAAAGCGAGGATCGCGATGCCGGCGTAGAAACGCGGCAGGAATGCGCTCGCTCGCGCTTGATCGATCGCCGCGGCGCTCATCAGACCCGCCAGCGCGCGAAGTGCAGTTCGATGGCGCGGCCGATGCGCATCAGCACGAGGCCGAGCACCATGATCACCAGGATCGCCGCCAGCACGCCGGCCGTGTCGAAATTCTGCGACGCGCTCATGATGAGCTGGCCGAGACCCGTCGAGCTCAGGAAGAATTCGGCGGCGATCATGCCGACGAGGGCGCGGCCAATCGCTTGACGCACGCCGGTCATCGTGAATGGCAGGGTGTAGGGCACCATGACTTCGCGCCACAGCGCCCATTCGCTCGAGCGGAACGAGCGCGCCACTTCGATCAATTCCGGCTTCAGGCTGCGTGCGCCTTCGACGGTGTTGTAGAGCACCGGGAACACCGCGAAAAGGAACACCACCAGCACTTTCGGCGCAAAGCCAAAGCCCATCAGCGACAGAATGAACGGAATGAGCGCGACCAGCGGTGTCGCATAAGCGATCGTGATGTAGACATCAAGGGCGCGGCGCAGCACCGCGACGCGTGCGAGCAACATGCCGACCGGGGCACCGATGATCAGCGCCAGGACGAAGCCGACGAAGAAGATCGATAACGAACTCGCCAACTGGCTCCAGAGCTCGCCCGAGAGCGCGAGATCCCAGAGCCGGTCGAGCGTCTCGGACAATGGAACGAGGAACGCCGCGTTGGTGTGGCGGCCGACCGCTTCCCAAGCCACCACGCCGGCGACGAAACTCAGGATCGGCGGCGCATAGCGTGTAGCGACATCGCGCGCCCCCATCGTCCGGCCCCCGCTCAGTGAGCGCCGGTCATGGCGTTGGCATCTTTCCACACGCTGCGGTCGACCAGCCGATCGTAGTTCGGCAGCTTGCTCGCATCCTTGACGTTGCCGACTTTGACCTGGTCTTCGGCCACTGCCTCGATCTTGTCCTTGTCGAGCCCATCATCCTTGAGTTCCCAGAAACCGATGCCGTTGAAGAGCTGCAGCGACTGCTTCGAGATGGCGACATCGTGCCCAGTGACCGTGCCGATCTGCGCGACCGCGTCGGCATTCTTGGGATCGGCCATGTAGCGCGCCGCATCGACCAGCGCGGCGAGCGTCCGCACGATCGCATCGCGCTTTTCGGCCAGCCGGTCGCGGCGGGCTTCGAGCACGTCGTAATGGCTGACCGGCACTGCTTTGGCGAGGGTCATCACCAAGGTGATCTTCTTGCCCTGGCTCTCGATGACCGGCACATCGTCGAGATGCAGGACGCCGTAAGCGATCTGCCCCGCCACGATCGCCGGCGCCGTGTTGGAGCCGAGCGGCACTTGCTGCACGTCGTTCATAGTGAGATGGCAGCCGGCGACAAGCATATCCTTAAGAGCCAGCGAGCGAGCTCCGCCAGGCGTGTCGACGCCGACCTGTGCGCCTTTCAAATCGCTGCACTGCGCCTTGTCGGCATTGGTCGTGCCGATCGACCAGTCGGGGTTGGGCAGACCGTAAATGCCGACGACATCGGCATTGGCATTGGCGATCTGGCCGATGGTCAGCGCCGTCGGCACCAGCGCGAGATCGGCGTCGCCCGCTATCACCGCCCGCGATCCCGCCGCGCCGCTATCGAATTGCCGCAGCTCGACATTGGCGCCGTATTTCTTGAAGAAGCCCTGCTTGTCGGCAACATACGCGAAGACGTTGAGATAGATCGGCGGCACGCCCGGCAGCGCGATCACGACTTTCGGCGCATCGGCGGCGCGCACCGGCGGCGCGTAAGGCAGAACGAGTGAAACGGTCAGTAACGCGGCAGCGGCAATCGTCTTGCGAAACATCGATGAACCTCCCTATTTGGCTTTGTTGCTGTTGTTGTCAGCGCTCGAGCTCGAATTCAGCGCGGCGCGCCTCGTTCATGAGATTGGCCCATACCTGCTCGCGCAGTTCCGAATAGCGCGGCAGGCTGAGCGTGTCGCGGCTGCGCGGCCGCGGCAGATCGATCGCGATGTCCTCATCGACATGACTCGGCCGGCCTTTCAGCACGACGACGCGATCGCCCATCAGCACGGCCTCTTCGATCGAATGGGTGACGAAGAGCATCGTCGTCGGCTGCTTTTGCCAGATGCGCAGCAACTCGAATTGCAGGATTTCGCGCGTCTGTGCATCGACCGCGGCGAAAGGCTCGTCCATCAGCAGCACGTTCGGCTCGATCGCCAGCGCGCGCGCCAAGCCGCAACGCTGCTGCATGCCGCCCGAGATTTGATAGGGATAAGCGTGCTCGAAGCCGGCAAGCCCGACAAGCGAGATAAAGGCCGGCACGCGCGACGCGATCTCGCTGGCGTTCGCCCCGGCCATGCGCAGCCCATAGGCGACGTTGTCATAGACCGTCTTCCACGGGAAGAGACCGAAATGCTGGAAGACCATGGCGACGCCGGCCGGTGGCTCGGTCACGCGCTGGTCGTCGATGGTGATCTCGCCTTCGCACGGGAGAAGCCCGTCGATGCAGCGAAGCAAGGTCGTTTTGCCGCAACCCGACGGCCCAACCAAAGCGACGATCTCGCGTGAGCGCAACTCGAGATCGACATTGGCAAAGACGGTCAACTCACCGTAACGCTTGCTCAGACCCCGAACGCGGATTGAGCCTCGATCCGCTGACGACATTTCGGTGCGTTTCCCCAACGTTTATCGGCAATAGGTATATTGCGATAAGCCACAGCGAGACAACAGCATTTCGCGGCACGCAAGCCGCGCGCCGCAACGGCCCATGTGAGCCTATTTGGCGGGCGACGCCTCGCGCGAGCGGTGGACCCAGTAATCGGGCAAGGCTTTGCTCTCGGCCAAAGCCTCGGCCGTTTCGAAGCCCGGCGCCATTGAAGCGTCGGTGCCGGCGAGAATCTGGTGGTGCTCGATATTGAGCGTCCGCAGCCAGCGCTGTTGCCCCATGGTGATGGCGACGAAATAGCCGAGCTCAACAATCTGCGCCTCAGTGAAGTGCTGCTTCAGCCGCGCCCAAAGCGCATCACCCGCTTCGAGATCCCAGGTGATCGCCTCGGTATAGGCGAGCGCCGCCTTTTGTCGTTCGTCGTAGCGTTTGGATTTTTCGAAATCGAGAAGGTCTTTGTAATCGGCCTCGATCAGCCCCTGCTTGGCCGATTTGATCGAGCGCTGATTGCCGCAATATTCGCATTTGACCGAGCGCGAGACATAGACGCGGCACAACTCTTTGATCGCGTGATCCATCACGCCGTTGCGGAACACGGCCTCCCAAGTATTGGCGAAGGACCAGAATGTCGCCGGCACATGCGCGCGGATGGCCTGGCTCTCGGGCCGCGGCGTGCCCTCGCGCCGGCAGCGATCCAGCTCCGCCAGCATCTTCTGATCGATGATCGTCGCCGGATCGACGTAGCTGATCCGTTGCTCGGCCATGGTGCCTCCCTATCCCTTATTGCTGGCGGCATTGTGCGGCGCTTGTTGGCGCGAGGCAACGGGCGCGCTCTTCGGTTCACGCGCAAATGAAAACGCCCGAACCAGAGGTCCGGGCGTCATCACGACTGGCCGTAGATTGGGATTAGCGGTCGAGGAACCCGGCCAAGCGGCGATCCGGGCCGCGCTGGCTGAGCTTCTTCAGCGCCTTCGCTTCGATCTGGCGAATACGCTCGCGCGTCACCTGATACTTCTTGCCCACTTCCTCGAGCGTGTGCTCCGCCGCCTGACCCACGCCGAAGCGCAAACGCAGCACGTCGGCTTCGCGCGGCGTGAGACGAGCGAGCGCCTCTTCGGTCGCTTCGCGCAGCTCGGCGGCGGCCGCAGCTTCGAGCGGTATTACCGCCTGCTGGTCCTCGAGGAAGTCGCCGATAGTGGCATCGCCGTCTTCGCCGACCGGCTGGTCCATAGAAACCGGATCGCGCACGAGTTCAAGCACCGTGCGCAGCTTCGCGACCGGCGTGCCGAGACGTTCGGCGAGCTCGGGCTCGGTCGGCTCGCGGCGCAGCTCGCCGGCAAGGCGGCGCTGTGCGCGCAACACGCGACGAACTTCGTCGGCCAGATGCGCCGGGATGCGGATCAGATGACCCTGATCGACCAGCGCGCGCGAGCACGCCTGACGAATCCACCACGTCGCATAGGTCGAGAACTTGTAGCCGCGGCGCCAGTCGAATTTCTCGACCGCACGCATCAGGCCGATATTGCCTTCCTGCACCAGATCCATCAGCGGCAGGCCGCGATTGACGTGGCGGCGCGCGATCCAGGTGACCAGCCGTAGATTCGCGGCGATCATCTGCTCTTTCGCACGCTCCGCATCACGCGCGCCGCGCTGCAGATCGTTGGCGCCGGCGCGGAAATGCTCGAGCTTCTGACCCGCGTCATGGGCGATCGCCTCGATATCTTCGGCCAGCGCATCCGCCTGCTCGCCATAACGCGTGCAGAAGGCGCGCCACGCGGTCACGCGGCGACGGCGCGCTGCCTCGATCCAGAGCTTGGCGCCCTTGGCTTCACGGTAGGTATTGATGAAGTCGGCACGAGCAATGCCCGACTGATCGGCGAGACGCGCGAGCGTGCCCTCAAGCTCAAGCAGCTTGCGGCTCATCTCTTTGACTTTGTGCGCCAACTTGTCGATTTCGGCCGGCTGCAGCACGATGTTGGCGAGCGCCTTGGAGAGCGCCTGCGGACGACCCTTCCCGGCGTTGTACGCACGGGTGAAAGCGGCCTTCACATCGGGCATCAGTTCGGCTTCGATCTGCGCGATCACCGAGGACGAGCCGCTCTCGTCGATCGGCGTCTCGACATCGCCGCGCAGGCGGCGCCGCGTCGAGGCCAGATCGACCACGTCGCGCAACAAAACGGTGTTTTTATCCAAACCGGCGCGCCATTCCTTGATCGACCGGCGCAGCAATTCGCTGCGGCACAGGGCGGCCAGCATGGCTTCGCGGCCAGCCTCGATCCGTTGGGCAAGCTCGACTTCCTGCTCGCGCGTCAGAAGCTCCGCAACGGAAATCTCGCGCAGATAATGTTGCATCGCATCGCCAGACGTCGCGTCGGTCGCGACGTTGCCGGCGCGCGGCAACTCCTCAACAGTCGTGTTGGATTCCTCCGGATTTCCCTCTGCCGTTTCAGCCGTTTGAGTCGGCTGTTCCACGGCTTCAGCGCCGGCGAAATTGGCCCGCATGGTCATTTAACTCACAATTAGCGACGTGATGGTGTGGACCGGCCTGACTGGCTGGCCGCGCGCATCTTGGCACAATATTGGGGCCAATCGCACGCGTTTTAAGTGGTCATGTGACAGACAAATTAAAGCGCTTTTAAATCAGTTGTTTACACCCGATTTAGCCGCTCGCCACGCAGTCAGGAAATGCTGGGTTGCGGAAAGTGCAAGGCAGGCGCGTTCGGCGGGAAACCGGCCTTTGTCTGCTACAACAGGCGTTTCGATATCGATTGAAATTCCCTCAGGAAGGGAATCCATAAGCGCCTCCAGGGGCAAGTCGCCGTCGCCCGGATATAACCGCGCACCAAGCGATTCCTGGCGTAGCGTCAGGCCAGGCGGAAGCTGCGCCGGAGCATCACAGAGCTGGAGATAGGCAATGTGGTCATGAGGGAGCGCGGCTACTTCTTCTGGTGTGCCTCCGGCGCGCGCGAGATGGAGCGCGTCGATCAACAACCCTAGATTAGGCGTATGGCAGGCGGTGACCATGCGGTGGGCTTTGGCGAGGCTGTTGACCGCCGTGTAGGGCATCAGTTCCAGCGCGAGGTGGAGGCGATGCGCTTGGGCCGCCTCAGCCAACCGAGCCAGGTTGGCAGTCATGCGCCCCTCGTCCGGATCGTTTCCAACCGCGAGGAAATAGGTCGCCCCCAGCCGCGCGGCCACTTCCAGCGCCGGCAACGCTTCGTCCAAGCCGAATTCGGGCACGAGCCAGATCCCGGTCGCGCTGAAGAGCGTCACCCCGGTGTCGGCGAGGGCGGCCGCGATCGCCGCAATCATCGGCCGGTTGCCGATCACCGGCGCCACCGGCTCCGCACCCGGCGCGCCTAATACCCGGAGATCGGTCGCGGCAAAGCCGCCCTCATGCGCGGCTTCGATCAGCGCCGGAGGATCGAGCTCGTTGATCGTCACGGGTGCGAGCGAAAGCCGATTCATGCGATCATCCTGTCAATGACAACGACACTGCATTTCCAGCGGCCGGGGAGGGCGAGTCAATCATGAAACGCAGCAGCGAGCGCTTCCTCACCACCCATACCGGCAGCCTACCGCGCCCCGCCGACCTTGTGCGGACGATGTTCGCCAAGGAGGAGGGCGTGGCGGTCGAAACCGGCGCGCTGCAATCGCGCATCGCCGCCGCGGTCGCGGAGATCGTCGGCAAGCAGGTCGCCGCCGGTGTTGACGTCGTCAATGACGGCGAGATGAGCAAGCCGTCCTACGCCACCTATATCAAAGACCGGCTGGCCGGCTTTGGCGGCACCAGCAACAGCTTCGTCTACCAGGATCTCGTCGAATTTCCCGAGCTGGCGCGCCGCGTTTTCGGCGACCCCGGTCGCGCGCGACGCAAAACACCGGCCTGCAACGGGCCGATCAGCGTCGCCGACCGCGGCGCGGTCGCCGCCGACATCGCCAATCTGAAAGCGGCGATAGAGAAAGCCCCGGCGACAGAAGCCTTTCTGAGCGCCGCCTCGCCCGGTCTTATCTCCCTCTTCTTCCGCAATGACCACTACCCGAGCACCGAGGCCTATCTCGAGGCGATCGCCGAGGCGATGCGGCCGGAATACGAGGCAATCGTCGGTGCTGGCATGATCTTGCAGCTCGATTGCCCCGATCTCGCCATGGGCCGGCACATCCAGCACGCTGATCTCGCCTTGGATGAATTCCGCAAGGCAGCTCAGCTCCATATCGAGGCGCTGAACCACGCCGTCGCACGCATCCCGGCCGATCGCATGCGCGTGCATCTTTGCTGGGGCAATTACGAAGGTCCTCATCACTGCGACGTGCCGATCGAGCAGATCATCGATGTGGTCTTCCTCGCGCGGCCGAACGGCATCTCCTTCGAGGCCGCCAATCCGCGTCATGCCCATGAATGGCAGGTGTTCGAGCGCGTGAAGCTGCCCGAGGGCAAGCTGCTGATTCCCGGCGTCCTCGAATCCAAATCGAATTTTATCGAGCATCCCGAGCTGGTCGCGCAACGCATCGCCAATTACGCGCGGCTTGTCGGCCGCGAGAACGTGATCGCCGGGACCGATTGCGGCTACGGCACCTGGGTCGGCCAGGCCGCCGTCGATCCCGATGTCGTCTGGGCCAAGCTCGCGGCGATGGCGGAAGGCGCGCAGCTCGCCAGCCGCGCGTTCTGGCGCTAAATCGGCCCTACATCACGGATTTAACTACTTTCCGCCTTACCTTCGTCATTTCAATTAATGCGGCCTTAAGGATGGGCTCCCCATTATCCGCCCCAGTATCGAAGAGCATTGGGGCGGCAAAAAATGGGGCCATTGGCGCGGTGCGCCCGATTTCTGGGCTCGCGTTCGGGGCAGGGGTTCATCCTCTATCTGTGCCTATGCCAGCTGCTTGCGGCCGGCATAGGCTACGGATTCTACGCTTCGAATCTAAGCTGGTTCAAAGAGCATAAGAGCGAAGAGAAAGTCACCGCTCTTCAGCTCGTCGACGCCTTCGTCAACACCTATGCCTCGCTCCGCACGCAATTGTCGGCGGATAAGGCGTCGGTGCCGGCAACGTTCCGCGCCGATGCCATCGCCGCCTTCGACAAGGCGCATGGCGACGACGGCATCTTCAATTTGCAGATGGTCGGCTTCCCCGGCCGCGAGATCAAGACGCCGCCTCTCGATCCGGCGATGGCGGACGCAATCCGCTCTTTTGCCGACACACCTGCGCCGAAGCCGATCTCGGAAGTCCTGACGATCAAGGGCGAGCCGGTCTTCCGCACGGTTTATCCGTCGCTTGCCAGCCAGCAAAGCTGCGTCGATTGCCATAATCAGCTGCAAGCCGGCCGCCAGACCTGGCACCTCAACGAGGTCATGGGCGCTTTTGCCATCGACGTGCCGATGGGCGCGTTCCTGCACAGCAATATCATCGAGGCGACAGGCCTCGGCACCGCGATCTTCCTGATCATGGCGGCGGCCGGTGCGATCTTCGCGCTCTATCATCATCGCACGAGCGCCGAAACCGAAGCCGCCCAGCTGTCGCTAGCCGACAGTGAGGCGCGTTTCCGCGACTTCGCCGAAGCAACGTCGGACTGGTTCTGGGAGCAGGACGATTCCCTGCGTTTCGTGCGCTTCTCGGGCGATGGCCGCACCAACGAGATCACCAGCACCTCCGATATCGGCAAGACGCGGCACGAAACCGTCAAAACCGGCGTCACGCCCGAACAATGGGCGCAGCACGACGCCGATCTCGCGGCGCGCCGGCCGTTCCAGAACTTCCGCTTCCAGCGCACGTTGGATAACGGGCGGGTCATCCATGTCAGCATCAGCGGCAAGCCGGTGTTCGACACCAAGGGCCAATTCCGCGGCTACCGCGGCTCGGGCCGCGACGTCACGAAGGAAGTTGCCGTCGAGCTCGAGCTGGCGCACCGCGTGGACGAGCGCACCGCTGAGCTCCGCGCGGCGCAGAGCGAACTGGTTCGTAAGGAACGTCTCTCGGCACTCGGCCAGCTCACCGCGACCATGGCGCATGAGCTGCGCAATCCGCTGAGCGCGATCCGCAACACGCTTTTTGCCGTGAAAGAGACCGCCGCAAGCAAAGGCATCGATCTCGAGCGGCCGCTCACGCGTGTCGAGCGCAGCGTCATGCGCTGCGACCGGATCATCAACGATCTGCTCGACTACACGCGCGTCAAAGAGTTGCATCTCGCCGAAATCGCGCCCGATGCGTGGGTCGAGGAAGTGCTGAGCGAGCAGCGTCTGCCCGCCGGCATCGAGCTCGTCCGTCATCTCGACGCCGATTGCTTGATCGCGATCGATCCCGAGCGCGTGCGG
The DNA here is from genome assembly GCA_035552195.1 of Allostellaceae bacterium. Lineage (GTDB taxonomy): Bacteria > Pseudomonadota > Alphaproteobacteria > ATCC43930 > CGMCC-115725 > CAIKMD01. The sequence goes on from DASZLU010000108.1 coordinate 40,770, forward strand.
CGCGTGCTGATCAATCTCATCGACAACGCCGCCCAGGCGATGCCGGAAGACGGGCGCGAACGCAAGATCACGGTCACGACCGCGCTGGTCGATGACGACGACATCGAAATCGCCATTGCCGATACCGGCGCCGGTATCGCGGCGGACGTCCTGCCGAAGGTGTTCGAGCCGCTGTTCAGCACCAAAAGCTTCGGCACCGGCCTCGGCCTACCGATGGTGAAACAGATCGTCGAACAGCACGGCGGCACGATCACGATCACGAGCGAGGTCGGCAAGGGTACGAAAGTCACTGTGCGGCTGAAACAGCTCGCGCAGAGTGAGAAGGGGATTGCAGCATGACGGCACGGGTTCTGGTCATCGACGATGACCGTGATCACGCAGAAAGCATTGCCGACATCCTGTCGATGCGCGGACACCGCGTCGAAGCCGCGTTTTCCGGCGAGCAGGGCGTCGAAATCTTTCGCGAGCAGGATTTCGATATCGTTTTCATGGATGTGAAGCTGCCGGGCATGAACGGCGTCGAGACGTTCTTCGAGTTCAAGAAAATCCGTCCCGATGCCCGTGTCATGATGATGACCGGCTTCAGCCTCGAACAATTGATCAAACAAGCGCTCGAGAACGGCGCGCTCGGCGTGCTGCGCAAGCCTTTCGCGATCCAGGACCTGTTGCATGTGCTCGACCAGGTCAAGCCGCGCGGCATGGTACTGGTCGCGGATGACGATCCGGATTTCTCGGCCAGCCTCGAGCCTATCCTGGTCCAGCACGGCTATACCGTCGTGACCGCGGCGACCGGCGAGGAAGCGCTGGCGAAAGCGTCGGCCGAGGGCGTCAATTGCCTGGTGCTCGACCTGTCGATGCCGCTCCTGACCGGCATCGACGTCTATCGCAAGCTCAGAGCCGCCGGCAAAGAGGTTCCAACCATCTTCGTCACCGGTTTGCCGGGCGACCGTGTCAACGCCATGTCGGAGCTGCATTCCGACGGCGGCTTGTTGATGAAGCCGTTCGATCCGAGCGATTTGCTGCGGGCGATTGCCAGCGCCACGGCGCCCGGAAAGAACGCGGCCTAAGGGCATCATGGCCGAGCAGGAACAAGACGCTGCGATACGGCCGCTCTTGATCGTCGACGACGATCAGGAGTTCGCCGAGTCGATCGCCGACATTTTGATCCCGGCCGGCTACGAACCGATCATTGCCGACCGGCCGGAGACGGCCTCGATCGCGCTGAAGCGCTACAACCCGGCGCTCGCCATCATCGATGTGCGCCTCGGCGGCCTATCCGGCGTCGAGCTTCTGGCGAAGCTCAAAAGCGAACGGCCCGACCTGATCGGCATCATGATGACCGCGCATGCGGACACGCAGACCGCGATCACCGCGCTGCGCCGCGGCGCCTATGATTATTTCGACAAGAGTTGCGATCCCGACGAGCTGCGCGCCGTGCTCGATCGCGCTTTCGAGCGCCACAATCTCGAAGTCGAGCGGCGCGCCGCTTACGAGACGCTGCGCGTCGCCAAGGAAAGCGCCGAAGCGGCGAACCGCGCCAAATCGGAATTCCTCGCCAATATCAGTCATGAGCTGCGCACGCCGCTCAACGCCATCATCGGCTTCTCCGAGTTGATGATCAGCGGCGCCCATGGCGCGATGAACAATCCGACCTACGACGCCTATGTTCACGACATCTTCGATGCCGGCACCGATCTCTTGAAGATCATCAACGAGATCCTCGATCTCTCGAAAGCGGAAGCGGGCCGTCTCGATCTGCTCGAAGAGACCGTCGATGTCGCGAGCGTCGTGCGTACGGTCGTCCGCCTCGTCAGCCCCAAGGCCGACGATGCGGGCCTGTCGCTCGAAACCCATATGCCCGATGTGCCGCCGCTGCTGTTCTGCGACCGGCTGAAGCTCAAGCAGATCCTGCTCAACCTGCTGTCGAACGCGGTGAAGTTCACGCCGGCCGGCGGCACGATCTCGGCATCGGTCGAGATCGACGCCGAGCGCGGCTTCGTCATCGAGGTCAAAGACAGCGGCATCGGCATCGCCGAAGCCGATCTGCCACGCGTGTTGCAGCCCTTCGTGCAAGTCGATAGCGCGCTGAGCCGGGCGCATAACGGCACGGGCCTCGGCCTGCCGCTGGTCTCGGTGATGACCGAGCTCCACGGCGGCAAGCTGGAGATCGAAAGCGAAGTCGGGAAGGGCACGACCGCACGCGCCTGCTTCCCAGCCGCGCGCATCGTCGGCATCGCCGACATCGTTCCGGCGGCGTTGCCGATCGACCTGCCGCCGCCGGCCTTCGAAGAGCCGGTGCGCAAGCAAGCCTAATCGGCCTCACACCACGATCAAGCGCCCGCTCAATCGAGCGGCTCGACCTTCATCAGCCGCGGGCGCCATACCGGTGAGGACCGGGTACTGCCATACCGGCAGCCGGCGCCGATCGTGCGCCCCCAGCAAACGAAGAAGAGCGTTCGCCCGCCGATTGGGCAAAAGCCTAGGCCCAGGCGCCGACGCCCGCAATCGTTGCTCCGGCCAACCGGTCTCGGCTCCGCCTTCCGTGTCTTTTACTTGTCACAATCTTTGGCTAAACCGGCTGCTCTGCGACGCTGCCACATCGGGATGCGTCACGGCTCTCAATCAGCGGTCTTAATCTCGGGGTAGCGTGCGACGATGCAACAACGCTGGGGCTTGCCGATCGTCGCATGGCCGTCGCGTCTGCGGCCGAGCTATTGGGATGGCATCGCGTTGCCGCTGGTGCTGGGCGCGATCGTTCTGATCGCCTGGGCCAGCCGTCAGATGAGCGTGCCCTATCATCCCGGCGAAACGCTGCCGATCTCGCTCGATCCGCGCGAGCTGCCACAATACGCATCGCGCACGGTTTTGCGCATGGTCGCGGCATTGATCGCCTCGCTCGTCTTCAGCCTCGCCTATGCCGCGGTGGCCGCCAAGAGCAAGCGCGCCGAGAAGTTGCTTATTCCGATCCTCGATATTCTGCAATCGGTGCCGATCCTCGGCTTCGAAGCGATTGCGATCGCGCCGTTCATCAGCCTCTTCCCCGGCCAGCTGCTCGGCTACGAATGCGCAGCGATCTTCGCGATCTTCACCTCGCAGGCTTGGAACATGACGTTCAGCCTGTATCAGTCCTTCATTGCCGTGCCGTACGATCTGCGCGAGGCCGCGCGCATGTATCACCTCTCGCCGTGGCAGAGCTTCTGGCAACTCGAAGTGCCTTTCGCGATGCCACAGCTCATCTGGAACATGATGATGTCGGTGTCGGGCGGCTGGTTCTTCGTGGTCGCTTCCGAAGCGCTGACCGCAAACGGCAACACCGTCACGCTCCCGGGTATCGGCTCCTACATCAAGGTGGCGATCGATCAACGCGACCTTGGCGCGGTGGGGTACGCCATCCTCGTGATGCTCGTGCTGATCCTGCTCTACGATCAGCTCTTGTTCCGGCCGCTGCTCGCCTGGGCCCAGCGTTTCAAGCTCGAAGAGCTGGGCGAAGACGAGGTCGATCCGCCCTGGTTCCTCATCATGATGCAGCGGGCCCAGGTCGTGCGCCTGCTGAGCGGGAGCGTCGATGCCGGCGCTTCACTCTTCGGCCGCGTCACCCGCCATTTGCCGCGGCCGACCTTCCGCCGGCAATCCGCGCCGCGTCATTTGCCGTTCCTTGATGTCGCGTGGAACGGGCTGCTGCTGCTGATTGCGCTCTTTGCGCTCTATGAGATCGCGCTCTTTGTCCATGCCGAAGTGACGCTGGGCGAGGTCCTCCATGTCGTCTTCCTCGGCTTTCTCACCCTGATCCGGGTGATGGTGCTGATCCTCCTTGCTTCGATCATCTGGGTGCCGATCGGCGTGTGGATTGGCCTGCGCCCGCGCGTGGCCCATCGCGTACAACCGATCATCCAATTCCTCGCCGCCTTCCCGGCCAATCTGTTCTTCCCGATCGTCGTGTCGGCGATCGTGGTGCTGAAGCTCAATCCCGAGATTTGGCTCTCGCCCCTAATGATCCTCGGCACGCAGTGGTACATTCTCTTCAACGTCATCGGCGGCACCTTGGCGCTGCCCACCGATTACCAATACGTCGCCGGCAATTTCGGCGTGCGGAATTGGCTGTGGTGGCGCCGCTTGATCCTGCCGGCGATCTTCCCGGCCTACGTCACCGGCGCGGTCACCGCCTCGGGCGGCTCGTGGAACGCATCGATCGTCGCCGAGATCGCGCAATGGGGCGACACGACGCTGCAAGCCACGGGCATCGGCGCCTATATCGCCGAGATGACGGCGAAAGGCGACTTCCCTCGCATCGCCCTCGGCATTACGGTACTGAGCCTTTATGTTTTGCTGATCAATCGTTTGCTCTGGCGGCGGCTCTACCACCTCGCCGAAGAGCGCCTGCGTCTCGATTGAGAGGCCTCGACTGACCAAGCCGAACCGACAAGCTGGACTGAACCGCTGGACTGACACGTTGGGACTGACCCATGGACACACTCGCGACGACCGTCGACACCAACCTCATCTCGGCCAACGGCATCTGTAAGACTTATCAGCAGCCGGATCATGCCGGGCGATTGGTGCTCGATCACATCGACTTCACGCTGAAGGAAGGCGAGATCGTCGCGATCCTTGGCAAATCGGGGTCGGGCAAATCGACCTTCCTGCGCGTCGTTGCCGGCCTGACCCAACCGAGTGCCGGCGCCGTCAGCTATCGTGGCCAGCCGCTCTATGGGCCGGCGCAAGGCATCGCGATGGTGTTCCAGAGCTTCGCGCTCTTCCCCTGGCTCACCGTGCTCGGCAACGTCGAACTCGGCCTCGAGGCGCAGGGCGTGCCGCGCGACGAGCGCCGCCAACGCGCCATCGCCGCCATCGATCTGATCGGCCTCGACGGCTTCGAATCCGCTTATCCGAAAGAATTGTCAGGCGGCATGCGCCAGCGTGTCGGCTTCGCCCGCGCGCTCGTCGTCAATCCCGACATATTGCTGCTCGACGAACCGTTCTCGGCGCTCGACGTGTTGACGGCCGAGACGCTGCGCGGCGACATCATGGATCTGTGGACCGACCGGCGCGTCCCGACCAAGGGCATCCTCTTCGTCTCGCATAACATCGAGGAAGCCGTCGACATCGCCGATCGCATCATCATTTTCGGCAGCGACCCCGGCTGTATCCGCGCCGAGATCCCGGTACCGATCACGCGGCCGCGCGATTGGGCAGCGCCCGCCTTCCGCCGCATCGTCGACGAGGTCTATACGCTGCTCACCACCGTGCCAGGCCGCGAAGGCGGCCGCCGCGGCGGCCGCGCCGACACGCTGAGCATGCAATACCGCCTGCCCGACGCATCGATTCAGCAGCTCGTCGGTCTTCTCGACCTGTTGGTCGCCGAGCCGTTCAACGGCCGTGCCGACCTGCCGCATCTCGCCGAAAGCGAGCACATCACCACCGACGATCTCGTCGTCATGCTCGAAGCCCTGCAACTCATGGGCTTCGCCCAGGTCGGCGGCGGCGATATCGATGTGACGCCCGTCGGCCGCGCTTTCGCCGAAGCCGATTTGCAAGGCCGCAAGCAAATATTCGCCGATTCGCTGATACGCAATATCGGCTTCATCGCGCATATCCGCCGCGTGCTTGATGAGCGCCCCGGCCACGCCGCGCCCGAAGCGCGATTCCTCGGCGAGCTCGAAGATCATTTGAGCGAGGAGGAAGCCCAGCGCGTGCTGGAGACCGTGATCAATTGGGGCCGCTATGCGGAGCTGTTCGCTTACGATTACGATCGCGGCGTATTAAGCCTCGAAAATCCGCAATAACGTAACAATGCTCAATCCGCAGGGGCGTGCGTTCCGGGTTCTGCTCGGTGCGCAATCGATGGTGTCGTCGCTCGCCGTCGATATGAGTTTGCCGGCGCTGCCCGCGATCGCCGCCAGCCTTCACACCGACCCGGCCCGCGCCCAGCTCACGATCGGCTTTTATCTGCTGGGCTACGCGTCGGGCCAGCTTTTCTATGGCCCGCTCTCCGACCGGTTCGGCCGCCGGCCGATGCTCCTCATCGGCCTCGCGATCTATACGCTCTGCGGCTTCCTCTGCGCCTTCGCTCCGACCATCGATCTCATGATTGCGGTGCGCTTGCTGCAAGGTTTTGGCGGCGCCGTCGGCGTCGTCGTGACCCGGGCGGCGGCGCGCGATCATTTCGGCGGCCGCGAATTGGCGCAGATGATGTCGTCGATCACCGCCGTGCAGGCTTTCGGTCCGCTGATCGCCCCGGTGCTGGGCGGCATTCTCGCCACGCATTTCGACTGGCACATCATCTTCCTGGTGCAAGGCTGTTTCGCGGCGGCGATGCTGATCAGCACCTGGGCCGGCTTCGCGGAATCGATCAAGCAACGCGACATCCACGCCATCAGGCCGGCGCGGCTGCTGGCGAATTACTGGACCTTCTTCACCAATCCGCGCTGCATCGGCTTCGCCCTTGTCAGCGCTTCCGTCTTCACCGGGCTTTTCATCGTCCTCTCGGCGTCGCCCTTCGTGCTGATCGATGTCTATGGCCTCTCGAGCCAGGCCTACGGCTTCTTCTTTGGCGCCTCGGTGCTGGGCTATATGGTCGGTTCGTTCGGTAATCGCCGGCTTCTGCGCGGCACGGTGCAAAGCGAGACGGTGCTGCGCTGGGGACTGGCCGTGCTGATCGTAGCGGCAGGCGCGATGATGTTCTTTGCCGCAAAGATGCTCGGCGGCGTTGCCGGCATCATGGGGCCTTATGTCGTCTATTGCTTTGCGATCAGCCTCGTGCAGTCGAACGCCGTCGCCGCAGCAATGGAGCCGGTGCCGCATATGGCGGGCACGGGCGCGTCGCTGATGGGGGCGATCCAGATGGCGAGCGCGGCGGTCGGCGGCTTTGTCGTCGATCTGTTCTTCGACGGCACCGGCACGCCGATGGGCGTCGGCATGGCCAGCGCAGCGCTCGCCGCGACCGCGTTCTATTGGCTGATCGCGCGGCTCAATCGGCGAAGCATCTAGCGAAGCGCTCAATCCCGCGCGGTTCGCGCTATCGTCTGCCGCTTGAAACGGCGAAAAGCCGCTCCACGTACGGAGCCGGAATGAGTTCATCCTTCGTCACGGCGAAATCCGATCGGACGGAAAAGCGGCGGTCGCTGCGGCGGCATCGGGCCTTCGCGACCGGACTGCTGTTGCTGGCGGTGGCGATCTTCGTCGCCGCACGCGAATGGCCGGGCGCGCCCTTTGCCGCGAGGCTGCTCGGCGCCGCCGCCGAAGCCGCTATGGTCGGCGGACTGGCGGATTGGTTCGCGATCACGGCGCTGTTCCGCCGGCCTCTCGGCCTTCCCATTCCGCACACCGCCCTCATCCCGGCGAAGAAAAGCGACATCGGTAAATCGCTGGGCGGGTTCGTGCGCGACAATTTCCTCGATCCCGACCTGCTGCTCGAGCGGCTGAGGCGCGGGAACCGGGCCCGGCAATTGGCCGGCTGGCTCACAACGCCGAGCAACGCCGATTTCATCGCCGAGCGCATTGTCGCCGCAGCGCCGATGATGATCGAAACGCTCGACGATCAGCCGGTCAGGATTTTTCTCGGCAAGATCGCACGCGAGAGGCTGCACCACATAAATTTTATGGGTGCTGCCGACGCGGTCCTCAAACATCTCGTCGATACTGGTAAGCATCTGGTGCTGCTCGACGCGTTGCTTGAGCAGATCAAGCCGGCCCTCTATCGCAACCGCGACACGGTCGCCGCGAAGGTCGGCGAATTCACAGGCCGCTGGGTGCCGGAATTCGTCGATCGGCGACTCGCTATCCGACTGACCGAGGCAATCGAGAAATCGATCGACGCCGTGGGTACACCGGGCGATCCCGAGCGCTTGCGTCTTGACCGCTGGATGAGGGACGAGCTGACGCAGCTGCGCGCGAAGCCGAGCTTTGCCCGTGCAATCGAAGACCTGAAGCAGGCGCTCTCCAACCAGCCCGCCCTGCTCGGCGCGTTGGAAACGCTCTGGAGCGAGGTCAAAGCGGAAATATTGGCCGATCTGAGTTCGGCATCGCCCAAGGGACGCATGATCGCCACCGAGCTGGTCCAGACCACAGGGCGGCTGCTCGAGAATTCGCCCGCCATGCAGAAGCATCTGAACGGGGCCATCGAAACCGTGCTGATCGACTACATTACGCCCTGGCGCCTGGGCATCGGTAAGTTCATCGCCGATCTTGTGGCGAGCTGGGATGGCCGCCAAGTCGCCGACATCATCGAGCTGCACGTCGGCAAGGATCTGCAATACGTCCGCGTGAACGGTACCGTCGTCGGCGCGCTGATCGGCGTCGTTCTATTCTTATTGAACGAGTTTCTGCCGCATCTCTGGCGTTAACGGCACCGAGACTAAGCGCGCGGCCGCATTGTCGGGAAAGCGATGACGTCGCGGATCGACGGGCTATTCGTCAGCAGCATCACCAAGCGATCGATGCCGATGCCGAGACCACCCGCCGGCGGCATGCCGTATTCCAGCGAGAGCACGAAATCGGCGTCGAGATGCTGTGCCTCGTCGTCGCCCTTCTCGCGCTCGAGCATCTGCTGCTTGAAGCGGTCGAGCTGATCGAGCGGGTCGCTGAGCTCGGAGAAGGCGTTTGCGATTTCCCAGCCGTTCACATAGGTCTCGAACCGCTCGGTCAAGCGCGGATCGTTGCGATCGGCCTTGGCGAGCGGCGAGATTTCGCGCGGGAAGCCGGTGACATGCGTCGGCTGGATCAGCGTGTCTTCGACCTTCGCGGCGAAGGCTGCTTCGAGGGCGCGGCCCCAGCCGGCGCTCGACGGGCAATCGGCGCCGAGGCGCCGCGCCGCATCGCGCGCCGCCGCATCGTCGCTAATCGCCATGAAGTCGACGCCGGTCGCCTGCTGCACCAGCTCTGCCATGGTCTTGCGCGGCCAAGGCGGCGTGAGGTCGATCACCTTGTCGCCGAATTGCGCCCGCATGCCACCGAGCACTTCCTTCGCCGCCTCGCTGACCAACAGCTCGGCGACGTTCATCATCTCGTGATAATCGACGAAAGCCTGATAGAGCTCGAGCGAGGTGAATTCGGGATTGTGCCGCGGCGAGATGCCTTCGTTGCGGAAGTTCCTGTTGATCTCGAAGAGCTTATCGGAGAGCCCCCCGACGAGGAGCCGCTTCAGATGCAGCTCGGGCGCGATGCGCAAATAGAGCTCGAGATCGAGCGCGTTGTGATGCGTGTTGAACGGCTTGGCCGAGGCGCCGCCCGGGATCGAATGCAGCATGGGCGTCTCGACTTCAAGAAAACCTCGCTCGATCAGGATCCGCCGGATGGAGGCGACGATGCGGCTGCGGCGGCGCAGCGTCTCGCGGCTTTCCTCGCTCATGATGAGGTCGAGGTAGCGCTGGCGATAGCGCAGCTCGATATCGGAGAGCCCGTGGAATTTCTCGGGTAGCGGCAACAGCGCCTTGGCCAATACCGTGACCTTGGTGCTGTTGATCGTGAGCTCGCCGCGCGGCGTGCGCCGAACGAGGCCATCGACGCCGATGAGATCGCCGATGTCGAGCAACTTCACGGCCGCGATCTGCTCGGGCGAGAGATGATCCTTGTGGCTGAAGACCTGGATCTTGCCGCTGGTGTCGTGCAGATCGATGAACATGCCGCTGTTGCGGATGGCGCGGATGCGCCCGGCGACCGCGACACTGTCCTGGGTCTCGGCCCCGGTCGCCAGCTCGGCATAGCGCTGCTCGAGCTCTTTCGCCGTCGCGGTGACGGTGAAGCCATAAGGGTAGGGGTCGATGCCCATCGCGCGCAGCGCTTTGAGCTTCTCGATCCGCGCGAGGCGGAACGGGTTTTCTTCGTCGCGTTCGTCAGCCATGGCGCGCTTTTAACAGGCTACGGCGCGGCACGGAAGGCGCCGACGTCGCGCTGTTGGTCATGGAACGCCGCCAAAGTGCTGCGATGGCCGACGCTGACCATGGTCGGATGCCAGGCGGCGTCGCGCAGCATTTGGTAAAATTTCGCCTCGCTGGCCTCGTCGAGAGCCGAGGTCGCCTCGTCGAGGAACAGCAGATCGGGCTGGGTCAGCAGCACGCGGGCGAAAGCGAGACGCTGCTGCTCGCCCAGCGACAGGCGATGCGCCCAGTAATCGTCCTCGTCGAGCCGGGACGCAAACGCGCCAAGGCCGACGGCACCCAGCACCTCGGCGAGGCGACTGTCCGGCAGATCGGTCGTTGCTTGCGGGTAGATCAGCGCCTCGCGCAGCGTGCCGAGCGGCAGATAGGGCTTTTGCGGCAGGAAGAGCGACTTGCCGGCGGCGAGGCGGATCGCGCCTTTGCCGTAAGGCCAGATGCCGGCGATGGCGCGGAGCAGCGTGCTTTTGCCGGCGCCGGTCGGGCCGGTAACCAGCACCGCCTCGCCCGGCTTCGCCGCGAGCGCGACATGGTTGAGCAGCGGCGATCCGTCGGGCAACGTGAGATCGAGATCGGACACGGCGACGCCCTGGCCTTGATGCTCGACATCGATCGGCTGCTTGCCCTTCACCTCTGCCGCAATGGCGCGCACGCGATCGTCGAAGCCGACGAGGCGCTGCACCACCGCGCGCCACGCGGCAATGCCGGTGTCGTTCGCGCCAGTGCCGGCGGTGTAGGAATTGATGATGAACGACAGAGCAGTCTGGACAGAATTGAACGCGCTTGCCGTCTGCATTAATCCGCCGAGTTGAATCGTCTTGGCGAAGTAGCGCGGCGCCGCGACTATGAAGGGGAAGATGGTCGCGAACTGAATGTAAAAATTCGTCCACCAGCCAAGCGCCTTGATACGGCGCATGATCGCCCAAAAATTGTCGACCACATGGTTGAAACGACCAATGAAGATCGCGTGTTCGCGCGGCTCGCCGCCGTACAAGGCAACGCTTTCAGCATTCTCGCGCAGGCGCACGAGGCTGAAGCGGAAATCGGCTTCATAGCGTTGCTGGGCAAAATTCAGGGCGATCAAAGGGCGGCCGATCTTCATCGTTCCGAAGGTTCCCACGATCGCATAGATCAGCGCGAACCACACCATGTAGCCAGGAATCGTAAGCGTAAAGCTACCGAGCGGCACGGTGAGCGGCCCCGATAGCTTCCAGAGAATGCCGAGAAAAGAGAATAGCGTGACGGCGGAATTCATGAGACCGAGCGTCAGGCTGAGGCTCATATCGGTGAAGCGGTTGAGATCTTCGGCGATGCGCTGGTCGGGGTTGTCGGTGTCGCCGCCCGTGAGTTGCAGGCGGTAATAGGCTTTGCCCTCCAGCCAATCGTGCAGATATTGCCGCGTCAGCCACCGCCGCCAGCGGATCTGCAGCATCTGCTGCAGATAGGTCGCGTAAACCCCGGTAATGATGTACGCCACCGCGAGATAGGTGAAGACCCAAAGCTCGACGAAGAAACCGTGCTCATCGAGATTCTGGAGCGTGTTGTAAAAATCGTTATTCCAGAAATTGATCCGCACATTGATGAAAACGAGCAGCAGGTTGAGCGCGACCACGGCAGCCAGCAGGCCCCAGGCCCATTTCTTGTCGTCGGACACGAAGTACGGCTTGGCGAGGCGCCAGGCATCGCGCACAAAATCGAGCCGGTGTCCTTTTTGATCGCTCGCCATCCTTGCTCCTGATAGCCGATTGCTGGAAAGTCACGCCATGCTGGAAATTCGCGACACCGCCCAAACGATCTGCCGCGGCGTGACCCGCGCGCTGACGCAGCGCGGCTTCGCGACGCTGACCGAACTGTCCTTCGCCGATGGACGCCGCGCGGATGTCCTGGCGCTGGGGCGCGACGGCGCGCTGGTGATCGTCGAGGTCAAATCGTCGGTAGCTGATTTCCGCTCCGACCGCAAATGGCCGGAATACCGCCAATGGTGCGACCAGCTTTATTTCGCCGTCGCCGAAGGCTTTCCGCAGGAGCTGATTCCCGAGGAATGCGGCTTGATGGTGGCGGATGGTTTCGGTGCTGCGGTTTTACGCGAGGCCCCCTCGCAAAAGCTCGACGCGGCACGACGGCGCGCCTTGCATCTGCGCTTTGCACGCACCGCCGGCACGCGGCTGCTGCGGCTGACCGATCCTGGCGCCGGCGATCCCGAAACTTTTATCTAAGACGAAAGTCTAGCGAACCGCGCGCGCGATCGTCGCGGTGGTCGAGAAGCCCGGCACGATCGGGGCCAGCATGATGCGCCCGCCATAGCTTTTGACGATATCGGCGCCGACGACCTGATCGAGCCGGTAATCCGCGCCCTTAACCAACAGATCGGGCTTGAGCTGCGCGATCAGCTCTTCCGGCGTGTCTTCGTCGAAGATCACGACCGCATCGACGGCGGCGAGCGAGGCGAGCACCGCGGCGCGCGCATCCTGATTCTGCACCGGCCGGTCGGGACCTTTCAGCCGTTTCACCGACTCATCGCTGTTGATGCCGACGACGAGGCGATCGCACGCCGCCCGCGCCTGGCCCAGCAAAGTGACGTGGCCGGGATGCAGCAGATCGAAACAGCCATTGGTGAAGCCGATCTTCAACCCGTTGCGCCGCCAGCGCGCGATCTGATCGAGCGCCAGAGAGAGCGGCAGCGTTTTGCGATGCTCGATCGTGTCGCTATTGAGCAAACCCGCTTCGAGCTCGGTCGCCTCCACCACCGCGGTGCCGACTTTGCCGACGACGATTCCGGCCGCCGCATTCGCCAGCCGCGCCGCATCGGCGAGGCTCGCCCCGGCACCGAGCGCCGCCGCCATTACCGAGACAACCGTATCGCCGGCGCCCGAGACATCGAACACTTCGCGCGCTTCGGCGGCGAGCTTCAGTGGCTCGCCTTCGGGCTCGACGACGAGCATGCCGTCCTTGCCGCAAGAGACGAGCAGCGCGCCGAAGCCGTGCGCGGCAATCAGCGAGCGCGCCGCGAGCACGACTTCCTCGTCGGTGCCGACCGGCATCTTCGTCGCCGCGGCGAGCTCGGGCCGGTTCGGCTTCAACACATCGGCGCCGCGATAGATGCTGTAGTCATGACCCTTGGGATCGACGATGACGATGCTGCCCAGAGCCTTCGCCACGGCAACGATCTCGGCCGCGGTCCCGCCGCTGAGCACGCCTTTGGCATAGTCGGAGAGGATGATGACTTTGTAGTGCGGCAGCGCATCGGCGACAATCTTCACGAGATCGGTGCGCAGCTCTTCCGGCAGCGGCGAGACATTTTCCTGATCGGCGCGCAGCAATTGCTGCGTGCCGGCGACATAGCGCGTCTTGAGCGTTGTGACTCGGCCGCGCTCGGCCAGCACGTGCGCTTCGGCATTGCCCAGGCCCGCCACCATGCGCGCGACTTCGCGGCCAGCCGGATCGGTGCCCGTCACCGAAACGAAACACGTCGCGACGCCCAGCGAATGGAGATTGCGCAGCACGTTGCCGGCGCCGCCCAGAGTGCGCTCTTCGCGCTCGATATGGAGAACCGGGACCGGCGCCTCGGGCGAAATGCGCTCGACGCGACCATAAATATAGTGATCGAGCATCAAATCGCCGACACAGAGAATCTGCGTCTGTTTGAGATGCTCGACCAGCGGGATGAGGTCGGCAGGGTTCACCGGGCGTCTTTAAGTCGACGATCGGTCCCTGGCAAGTAGAACCTGAAAAGCCGAAGTGTTGATGGGCGGCGCGGGCCGATTATGAGCGGGCGCCGCCCGCTGCCGCTTGGCCGACGACCGCGCCCTTCATGCGGATCGGTGGGGGCGCAGGGTTGGTCGCCGCGAGCAGCCGGTCGATATGCCGGCCCTGGAACAGATGGACGCCGCTTTCGTGGCCGAAACGCACGGCATCGGCATGGTCGCACCGCGCGATGATAACGCGCGACCGGCCGACACGTTCGATCGCCGCCTTCACTTCGGCCGCGCGCTCGGGTCGCGCCGGATCGCCGAGGTCGGACGACCAGAACACTTTGACGAGGTCGATGCCGAGACGCTCGCGATCGATATAAGGCAGCGTCAACGCCGTTACGCCGTCGAGGCAGATGCGATAGCCGCGCTCGCGCACGTAATCGCGCGCGAAGATGTAGGCGCCGATGTCGTTGAAGATGTCGACCTTCTCGACCTCGATCACGATGCTGCCGCGCGTGCCCGACCGTAGGCCTTGATCGAAGGCCTGGAACTCCGGCGACAGCAAGGTCGAGATATTGAGGTTGAGACTGTAGGAATGCGCGAGCGCGCTGTCGTCGCCGCGGCGAAGCATCGTCAGCACGCGGCGGTCGAGCGTCTCCGTCAGATACTGGAACAGCCAGCGGTCGGACGCGATGTCGCGCTTCGGCATGACCGCATCGCGCAGATCGGGAATCGAGACATAGACTTCGCGATAGATCGCTTTCGGCGCCTCGTTCGGAATGATCGCGCATACCGATTGGCGGCGAATCACATTGGAAAGGTCGGCGCGCTCGAGGATCTTGACGAGCTCGGCGAGCGAGGAAGGATCCATCGGCTGGCGCGCGCTCTGCGACGGGTCGCCGGCGATCGCTGCGAGCCGCTTCTGGCGGCGCTGTTCTTCGAGATAGAGATTCTGGACGAATCCGGCGAATTTCACATATTCGCGCGCGAGATCGTACCAGGTCGAGAAGCCGTCGGATTGGATATCGTCGATTGCCGCCGCGAGCGGATCGTCGCCGAACAGGTAGCGCACCTTGTTGACGGCGTTGTCGACCGACCCGACATCCGCATCCTTGCAGATGAAGACGATGTCGCCCTGCGCGAGCTGAAATATCTGACCTTCGAAATGGCGGACGAGGCTTTCGAAAGTATTCGCGGCAATGCGGATCTGTTGCACACGGCGGTTGTCGGGACGCAGACGCGAAAGATTGAGCACCACCGCGCGCCACCCGAAGGGATGCTTCTGGAGGCGTTCGGTGAAATCGTGGAGAAGATGCTCCACATTCGCAGTTTTATCGGTCGCTGCCTGTGCCATTCTACCTGGTCGCGTGCCGCCGCGCGGCTGATTTCTTCAGGCAGAGGCTAACCGATGAGCTTTTGCGAAAGGTAAATGACAATTACCCGGCAACCGCGGATATGCGCGGAGACCGCAAGAAAAGGCGTTAACGTTAATATGCGTTAACTGCGCGGTGCGTGTTTACCTAGTATTCGTTGCAAAGTCCGACGATGCATTTTGAGCCGTCGCGCGGTTTCCGAAACGTTCCGGTCGCATTGCTCGAAGACGCGCTGAATATGTTCCCAGCGCACGCGATCGGCCGACATCGGATCTTCGGGCGGCGGCGGCAAAGCGGCATCGGTCGCGAGCAATGCCCGCTCCACCGCGTCGGCATCGACCGGCTTCGGCAGGTAATCGATCGCCCCGGCCTTCACCGCCGCGACCGCCGTCGCGATATTGCCGTAGCCCGTCAGCATGACGATCCGCGCCGCCGGCCGCGAATCCCGGATCACCTTAACGACATCGAGCCCGCTGCCGTCGCCCAAGCGCAAATCGACCACGGCGAAAGCCGGCGCCCGCTCGCTCGCCAGCCGCGTTCCCGCAGCCACGCTCTCAGCCGTCTGCACCACGAAGCCTCGCCGTTCCATCGCCCGCGCCAGCCGCTGGCAGAGCGGCTCGTCGTCATCGACGATCAGCAGGGTGCGCTCGCTCTCGGGCTGCCCCGCAAGCGCGCCGGCCGCGTCGATATCGGAACTCGATCGATCTTGCTCGTCACTCATTCGCCTGCCTCGCGCAAAAAGAGGGCCGGATCGTTCGCATCGAGCCGATGGCGCCGCCATTCGATACCGATATGCGCGCCGCCATCCGACAGATTGTCGAAGGTCAGTTGTGCGCCGGTCCGCTCTAGCAGCGTTTGCGCGATGAAGATGCCGAGACCCATGTGTTGTGCTCCAACCTGGGCGGGATAAGGCGTGCCGATCTGGCGCGCCGAAATATAAGGCTCGCCAATGCGGGCGAGCACGCTTTGCGAAAAGCCCGGCCCATCGTCGGCGATGTCGACCGAGACTTTATCGGCGTTCCAGCTCGTCGTCACTTCGACCTCTTGCTGGGCGAAGTGGATCGCGTTCTGGATGAGATTGCCGATGCCGTGAATGATCTCGGGACTGCGCCGTACCTGCGGCTCCGCGATCGGCTTGCCATCGGAACCGCGGCTCGCCTCGACCGCGTACTGCACGACAATCTCGGGGCTAAGATGGGGTTCCCCCGCGGCCTCGACCAGCGCCGACACGGGCAAGCGCTCGTAAGGCGAGGCAGTCTCCGCATCGCGATGATGGGCGAGATCGGCAAGGATGGTGCGACAGCGCTCGCTTTGGCTCAGCAACAGTTCTGCATCGGCGGCATGCGGTGAGCCTGCCGGTAGATCGTGCACCAATTCCTTGGCGATGACGGCGATGGTCGCGAGCGGCGAACCGAGCTGGTGCGCCGCCGCCGCCGCGATGCCGCCGACGGCCGAAACACGCTGCTCGCGCGACAGGGCAAGTTGGGTCGCGGCATAGGCATCGCGCATCTTGCGCGCCTCGAGCGCGACCGACCACGCATAGCCCGAGATGAACAGCGTCGAGCACACCAACGCCGTCCAAAAGCCGAGGACATAGATCGGCGCCGGCTCGAACGGCAGCAGCGCCCGTTGCGGCAGCGGCAGATGCCAGACCGCGAGCGCGCTGATGGCGACAACGGTCAGCGCCGAAAGGCCGATCACCGACGACCGCGACAGGATGGTTGCCGAGACGATCACCGGCGCCAGCATCAAGATCGCGAAGGGATTTTCGAGTCCGCCGGTGAGAAAAAGCAGGATGCCGAGCTGCAGCGTGTCATAGGCGAGATAGGCCGCCGCCTCGCGATCGCCCAAGCGCGCGCTCGGCAGGCGGCGGCGCGAGGCGAGGATGTTGAGCACCGCCGAGGCGGCAATCACCACCAGCGTGCTGGTCAGCGGCAGCTTGAAGTCGAAGCCGAAATGGACGACGAGTACCGTCGCCGCCTGGCCGAGAACGGCGATCCAGCGGATCAGAACCAGCCGGCGCAGGCTGACCGAAACGTCGGTCGGCGGCGGCGTATGCGTCGTATCGTTCGCGAGACTCATGGATGTATCCCGCCCGGCGCGGGGCCGGGCGTCAGTCACGATGATAGCGTATTTGCGGTGCCGTGCGGACAGCGCCGCTTACGGCAGCTTCCAACTCGAATAGCGCAGCTTGTCGATATCGACCGCCGTGCCATGGCCGCGCGGCGGGCCTTTCGGGAATTTATCGGCCCCGGCAACGCCGCGCTCGCAATAGAGTTCGATCATGTTGCCGGACGGATCGCGGAAGAACATCAGCGCCTCGACGCCGCTGCGCGTCCAGAGATTGGAGACCGGGATGCCGCAGCGCGCCAGCCATTCGCGCATTTGCATCAGCTCGTCCGGTCCGCAGAAGAATGCGAAATGCGGATATTCGTTGGACGGCTCGATAAAGGTGCAGCCCTCTGTGCCGATACCGACATCGACGCCGCCAAGCCGGAAGGAGGCGAAAGTGGGCGTGTCGACATGGATCTCGCCGCCGAGCACCTTGCCGTAGAACAGCTTGCCTTCTTCGAGATCGCGGCACGGCATACTGACATGCGCGAAGGTCAGCGCCTTGGGCGGGCCGCTCACGGTTCTTTCGCGCTCTTGCGTGGCAATCGTCATCCTGTGTCTCCTTCCAGAACGCGATGATGCGGGCGTGATCCAGCCGAGTCAACGTGGCTAGCGATTGATCTGATTACCCTTTCCGGCCTCGTTCTGATCGATGACGAGGAGCCGCGTCGGCTCGGTCGTGGTGCCGTGATGAAAGACGCCGATCTGCTCGACGATAAATTCGCCGGCGCGATAGGTTTGCCGGGCCCCGGCGTCGCTCTCGACCGTCACCGCGCCGCTCATGACGTAGCCGTAACGGGGATAAGGATGCTCGTGCCAACCGGTATCGATCCCGGCCGGCAGATCGACGATGAACGCCGCCACCTCGGTGTCGCCGGTCGGAAAGACGATCTTCTGCCCGCCGGCCGTGGCAGTCGTCTTGAGAATGGTCGTCGCGACGATCTTTTCCTGCGTGCTAGCCGACAGCGTCGCCGCGACGAGAAGGCAGCCGGCGAGACAAAACGACCTCACCTTCATTCCTTTCCGCTCACCCCAGCCTCGGCGAAGGTCGCCATGCCGGTGTGACAATCCAAAGCCGCTTTGACGATCGCGATGGCCAAAGTCGCGCCTGACCCCTCGCCGAGCCGCATGCCGAGATCGAGCAGCGGCTTCTTATCGAGCTTCTCAAGCAAGAGCCGATGCCCCGGCTCGGCCGAGCAATGCGCGACGAGGCAATGATCGAGCGCATTGGCACTGATCGAGGCGAGACAGGCAGCCGCCGCCGAGCACGCGTAGCCGTCGATCAACACCGGCACACGGGCCATGCGCGCCGCCATGATCGCGCCGCCCGTCGCCGCGAGTTCGCGACCGCCGAGACGGCGCAGCAGATCAAACCCATCTTTCGCCGCCGCTTTGTGGCGCGCCACGCCTTCCTCGACGATCGCGATTTTGCGTTCGAGCACCGCGCCGGCAACGCCTGTCCCGGGGCCGACCCATTGTGCTGCACCGCCGCCATAAAGCGCCGCCGCCAGCGCTGCCGCCGATGTCGTGTTGGCGATGCCCATCTCGCCGACCGCCAGCAGATCGATGCCGGGCTCGACTGCCATCATGCCGTAGGCCAGCGCCATGGCGCATTCTTCCTCACTCATCGCGGGCTCTTGCGTGAAATCGGCCGTCGGCTCTTCGAGCGCCATCTCATAAACGCGGAGATCGGCATCGACTGCGCGGCACAGCTGATTCACCGCCGCGCCGCCATCAACGAAATTTTTCACCATCTGCGCCGTCACCGCCGCCGGATAGGCCGAGACGCCGCGCCCGGCAACGCCGTGATTGCCGGCGAAAACCGCCGTGCGGGGATGAACGCAGCTCGGCGGGTGCTTGCCTTGCCAGGTCGCCATCCATTGCGTGATCTCCTCCAGTCGGCCGAGCGCGCCCGCCGGTTTGGTGAGTTGCGCCTCGCGCGCGACCGTTTCCTGCGCCGCATCCCGATCCGGGCCGGGGAATTGCGCGACGATCGCGCGCATTTCGTCGAGCGTGGCCGGCACGCCTCTTTCCGCCATGGTTTGATGTCTCCTCGTACAATTGACCGCCAAGCTAGCGGGAATTGGGCGCCTGGGATAAGACTCTTTCCATGGGCGCCTTCCGCGACTCTTGGCGCGACGAGTTTCTTGCCGCGCTCACTTTCCTGACGCGTCTGCCGCTCGGCGGCACGCGCGCGAATGCACCGCTGCCGAGCTTGGCGGATACGGCCTGGGCCTTTCCGCTCGTCGGCTTGGTGATCGGCGCGATCGGCGGCGTCGCTTATGCCATCGCTTTCGCCATCGGCCTGCCCCCGCTGGCCGCGGCGCTGATCGCTGTGGCAGCAACGGCGCTCGTCAGCGGCGCCCTGCACGAAGACGGCCTGGCCGATACCGTCGACGGGTTCGGCGGGGGCGCGACCCGCGAGGGTAAGCTCGAGATCATGCGCGACAGCCGCATCGGCACGTTTGGCGTCATCGCGCTCGTCGTCAGCATCGGGCTACGGACCGTTGCCATCGCCAATACCGGCACGGGGTGGCATGCGTTCCTCGCACTAATCGCGGCGCACGCGCTGGCGCGCGGCGTCCTTCCGGCGGCGCTGCACAAACTCGACCCAGCGCGCGCCGACGGACTCGGCGCCGGAGCCGGGCGGCCGGAACAGAATCAGACGCTCATCGCCCTCGCGCTCGCACTGGTCATAGGCGTTATCGCGCTCGGCTTTCGCGGCGGTCTCAGCGCGGCCACCGTTGCGGCGCTTGTTGCGACGGCGATCGGCTGGCTGGCGCAGCATCAGATCGGCGGCCAGACCGGCGATGTGCTGGGCGCGATCGAGCAGGGCGCCGAGACCGCGGCGCTGCTCGCGGCATCAGTGTGGATATGAGCAAGCCCGCGTGAGCAAGCCCACATGAGCAAGAAGGACACCACACGCTGGTGGTGGGTGCGGCACGCGCCGGTCACGGTCAACAATGGCTGCTGTTACGGCCAGACCGACTTCCCCTGCGATGTCGCCGACACGGCACGCTTCACCCGCCTCGCCAATCGGCTGCCGAAAGAGGCGGTGTGGGTGGCAACGCCGTTGAAGCGCACGCATATGACGGCAGCGGCGCTGGTCGCGGCTGGGCTGATCGGGCCGCGCGACATTCCCGGCCCCAACATCGTGATCGAGCCCGATCTCATCGAGCAGCATTTCGGCGATTGGCAGGGTATGCGCTACGACGAGCTGATGGCGCGGCGGGGCGATGAATGGCATCGCTTCTGGCTGGCGCCGGCGCATGAGATCCCGCCCGGCGGCGAAAGCTTCGCTGCCCTGTCGCAACGGGTTCATACCGCGATCTTGCGGCTGAGCGATGCTTATCGCGGCCGCGATATCCTGGCCGTGACGCATGGCGGCACGATCCGCGCCGCGCTGGCGCTGGCGCTCAACCTTGCGCCGGAGATATCATTGTCTTTCAGCATCGACAATCTGTCGCTGACGCGGATAGATCATATCCTGGGACCGGGCGGCAGCCGGCTTTGGCGGGTCGGTACGGTCAATCAGCCGCCGCTTTAAAGCGAGAGTGCGTGGAACGGAGGAGGAGACAAGAAGATGACCACACCGCATCCGCAGCCGATTATCGAGCATGTCGGCGAGCCGCATTGCCGCCGCTTCAGCGAGCAGCGCTGGAGCATCGACAACATCATCCAGGCGAACGGCATCGATTGGGATCAGGCGCGCTCGTTCTATCTGCAAGCGCCCTGCGGCATCGAATCGCTCGCTGATTTCGCCGCCATCCGCCAGCGCGTGAAGAAGATGGCCGATATCGGCCCGGCTTTCGAAGCGACCGCGCGCCGCCGCGAGCAGCGCGCGCGCCTCGCCGAGGAAGCCGACGAGATGATCACCGCGCGCGACAATTACTTCATGGCGGCGGTGCATTGGGGCGCCTCGCAATGGACCTTCGACGAGAACAACGAGCAGAACATCTTCCTCAACCAGAAGAAACGCGCCTGCTACGCCAATTACGCGCGGCTTGCCGATCACCGCGTCGAGCCGGTGTGGATTCCGTTCAAGGACAGGGCGTTGCCGGCCTGGTACCACCTGCCGCCCGACTACGTCGACGGCCAGAAAGCGCCGGCGGTCGTCTCGATCCCGGGCATGGACAGCTTCAAGGAATGCGCCGTCTCGCTCTACGGCGATCGTTGGCTCAATCGCGGCATCGCGGTGCTCGCGGTCGACGGGCCGGGACAATATGAGTCGCCGCTGCTCGGCATTCGCGTCAGCATGGAGAACTGGGTCGCCGCCGCGCCGGCGCTCTACAACTGGCTCGGGGCGCGGCCCGAGATCGACGCCGACAAGATCGGCGTCGTCGGCGCGAGCTTCGGCTCGTTCTTCGGCACCATCGTCGCCGCCAACGAGCCGCGTTTCCGTGCCGCCGCCGTCTCGGCGACGTGTCTCGAGCCCGGCTGTCACACGATCTTCGAAGAGGCCTCGCCAACCTTCAAGAAGCGTTTCATGTGGATGGCCGGCTATACCGACGAGACCAAGTTCGACGAATTCGTGAAGACGCTGACGTGGGAAGGCCATGTCGAGCGCATCAAATGCGCCTATCTCTGCATGGCCGGCGAGGCCGAAGAACTATCGCCGCTCAAATACACCGAGAAGCTCTTCGCGCAACTGAAAGCGCCGAAGCGTCTCGTGGTTTATCAGGATGCGCGCCACGGTTTGAGTGGCGTGCCCTCCGTGGCGCTGGGCCCGAGCCCGCCGGTGCTGGCCGCCGATTGGATGATGGCGCGGCTCGCCGGCAAGCCTTTCCCGAGCGAGCGCTGGTACGTGACCGGCGCCGGCCAGGTGAACAAGACCGCGTATTGATGAGAAGGGGGTGTGCTCGGCGCTTTACGCGTCGAGCACCAGCTTGCCGCCCTTGATGCGCGAGACGCAGATGCAGATGCGATCCTTGCGCTCGTCGGGCTTCAGCGTGTGGTCGCGATGCTCGATCGGCGTATCGGCCGACACCACCGTCATCGGGCAAATGCCGCACTCGCCGCGACCGCAATAGAATTTCGGCGTGTGCCCCGACACCATCATCGTCTCGAGGATGCTCGCTTCCGCCGGCACGTCGAATTCGAGGCCCGAGCGCTTCAAGGTCACATGGAATGCGTTGTTCTCGGGCCGGAAGACCGGCGGCGGCGCGAAGCATTGCTCGTGGATCTGCAGCTTCGACAAACCCGCCGCGCCGGCGGCCGCGGTCACGGCTTTGTTCAGCGCGTAGGAGCCGCAGACATAAACCTCGGACGGGTAGGCGAGCTTCTTCGCCAGCGGCTTCACATCGAGCGGCTTCGCCTCGCTCGATTCCTCGTGCAGGATCACATGACCGCCGGCCAGCGCCGACACCTCGTCGCGATACGCCATCTTATCGAGATCGCGCGCGACGTAAGCGAGGGTAAAGGCGCGGCCTTCGCGCTTCAGCCGCCGCGCCATCGCGAAAATCGGCACGATGCCGATGCCGCCCGCAACCAGCAGCCGGTTGGCGGGATGCGTCTCGAGCGGGAAATCGTTGCGCGGCGAGGAGATGCTGAGCGTCGCGCCTTCGTCAAGATCGCACAGGAATTTCGAGCCGCCGGCGCCGTCCTCGCGCCGCTCGACCGCAATGCGATAGGTATCGGCCGGATCGTCGCCCGTGGCCGTGCCGCCGAGCAGCGAATAGGAATGTTGTGTCGACAACCCATCGGCCAGCGTGACCGCGATATCGATATGCGCGCCGGGCGCATAGGACGGCAGCGCCGCGCCGTCTTTCGATTTCAGCACGAGTTCGCGGATCGCCGGCGTCACAAGCCGCGTTGCAGCAAGGGTAACATCGTATTGTGCCATGGCGCGACGATAGCGCCGGTGCGAGGCGCGTGCTAGGCACCCATTATGTCGACAGCCGTTTTGCCGCCGATCACCCTGGTCCTCGGTGGTGCGCGCTCGGGCAAGAGCCGTTTCGCCGAAGAGATGATCGAAAGCGCGGCCCGGCCGGCGCTTTATCTCGCCACCGCCGAGCCGGGCGACGACGAGATGCGCGCCCGGATCGCGGCGCATCGCGCGCAGCGCGACGCTCGTTGGACCACGATCGAAGAACCGCTGGAGCTGGTGAATGTGCTGCTGGCCGAAGAAACCCGGCCGATGCTGATCGATTGCCTGACCCTGTGGCTCTCCAATCTGATGGGCGCCGAGCGCGACATCGGTTTCGAGATCGAGCGGCTGTTCGCCGTCCTGCCCAAAGCCAAGACGCCGGTGGTGATGGTGGCGAACGAGGTCGGGCTCGGCATCGTGCCCGATAACCCCATGGCGCGCGAATTCCGCGACCAGGCGGGGCGATTGAACCAAGGCATCGCGCGGCTGGCGCAGCGCGTTGTCTTCATGGCGGCAGGGTTGCCGCTCGCGCTGAAAGGCTGAAGCGATGGAGAAGAACGAGCGCCGGATCGTGCTGATCGTCGATCCCGACAAGCCTCAAGCCGTGATCGAGAAGCTGCATGCATTGAAAGCCGAGGGCTATCGGGTTGAGAACATTCCCGCCGATGCCGCCGCCTTAATAGGCGCATTGCTCGCAGATAACGATGAGGAAACATTTCAGCGGGGCGATTACGGCACTTATTTCGCGACCCTGCCGCGCGCGCTGCAAGACAGCGTCACGCAACGCTGGGGCGCGCCCGAGCGCGATCCCGCCTTCCGCGAAAGCCGGCTCGATTGCGGTGCCTTCACGATGCGGGCGGCGCGGTGCGGCAACGTCATCGTCGCGGTGGCGCCGCCGCGCGGTCAGCCGCCCTCGCACGGCGCGCTCGCCTTTTATGCCTGGATCTCCGACGGGCTGCGCGCGCAGGCGATCGTGAATCTCGCAACCGACACCTTGCCCGATGGGACGATCTGCGCGGTGCCGCCTCTCGCTTAAAGAAGATGCCGTACGCCAAGAACAACCGTCAGCACCCCCGCGGCACATGCGGCGGTCGCGAGATAGAGCCGCAACGCATTGCCGATATCGGCGATGGTGGCGCGGGCGCGACCATCGCCAAGCCACGGCTCGTCGAGCACCGTGCCAAGAACGCGGCGCGGCCCGCCAAGAGCAAGGCCGAGCGCCCCCGCCGCCGCGGCTCGCGGCCAACCTGCGTTAAGCGAGCGATGTTTGCCTGCATCGGCGAGCGTGACGCGAATTGCTTTACCCGCCTGCGCGCCGGGCAACATCAGCGCCGCAAGCCAGACCAACAATGCGGTGAGTCGCGCCGGGGCCCATTCGAGCCATTCGTCGAAGCGCACCGCCGCCCGGCCGAACGCGAGATGTTTCGGCGAGCGGTGACCGATCGCCTCGGCGAGCGCTTTCGCGGTCGTGTACGCCAAGAGCCCGGACAGACCGAACAGCAAATACCAGAAGGCCGGCGCGACAACGCCGGTGCTGAATTTCGCGAACAGCGTTTCGATGGCGACACGCGCGATGCCGTGCTCATCGAGGCTTTCGATATCACGGCCGGCGAGCGTCGCCGCTGCCGCGCGGCCGCCTTGCAACCCGTCGCGTTGCAGCGCCTTGCCGACGACGGCGACGTTTTCGAAAGGGCTGCGCTCTGTCAGCTGCAACGCGATCAGAAACGCCTCGATCGCCCAAGCGTAATGCACGACACGCAGATATTCGCCGATTGCCCAACCGATCACGGCCCCCGCGCCGACCACCGCGATCACCGTGATCGCGCCGCGCACCCGGCGGGCGGTATCGCCGCGGTCTTCGCGATTGAGGCGACGATCGAAGAAGCCGGCGGCACCCCGCACCAAGGCTGTCGAACGCGGCAGAAAGCGGAAGACGACCGCCATATCCCCGAAAGCCAGATCGATGACGAGCGCCAGGAGCAAGATCGCGAACGGGTCGGATGCGGACGGCGAAAACATGAGGCAAGATCGGCCTCGCGCAACATGAAACACAAGTGGAAAGCGAGCAGATCGTGACGAGTGGGGTGATGATCTGCGGCCACGGCAGCCGTGATCCCGAAACCACCGCCGAATTCGCGCAAGCCGCTTCGGGGCTGAAAGCACGGCTGCCCGAGAGCGAGGTTGAATACGGCTATCTCGAATTTGCGCAGCCGACCATCCGCGATGGCTTCGTAAGACTCGCCGCGCGGGGCGCCGAGCGCATTCTGGTACTGCCGATCATGCTGTTCGCGGCGCGCCACGTGAAAAGCGACGTGCCGGCCGAGATCGCGCGCTTCTCGGCCGATTTCCCACAGATCGAGATGTGCTTTGGCCGGGAGTTGTCGCTCGAGCCGAAATTGCTCGACGCCGCCACTGCGCGGATCGGGGAAGGCGAGCGGCGTAGTCGGCAGGATATTCCGCGTGGCGAGAGCCTGTTGCTGGTGATCGGGCGCGGCACCAGGGATCCCGAGGCCAATGCCCAGATCGGCAAGCTCGCACAATTGTTGCGCGAGGGAATGGGATACGGCTGGGCGGAGATCGGCTATGCCGGCACTGCCGCGCCGCTGGCCGAGGCGGCGTTGCGCCATGCGGCGGCGCTCGGCTTCAGGCGCATTGTCGTCTTCCCCTATTTCCTCTTCACCGGCGTACTGGTGAAGCGCGTCTATGCCGCGTGCGACACTGTCGCCGTCGACCATCGCGCGATTGAGATCGTCAAGGCGCCCTATCTCAGCGACCATCCGCTGGTGCTCGATTGCCTGGTCGATCGTGTCCGCGAGATGATTTGATGATGCGATGCTGGCCCGCGTGGGTTCGGTGTGCTACGGCCTCGCCGATGACCCCCATGCCACCCGGCCTGCACGATTCTCGATGATCGGGCCGCAATGATCGAGCGCGCGCTTCTCGGCTGGCGGCCTTATGCGCTGCTCACTTTGCTGTGCCTCGGGCTTTATCTGCCCGGCCTCGTCCGTCTGCCGGTCACGGATCGCGACGAAGCGCGTTTCGTGCAAGCGAGCCGGCAAATGCTCGAGACGCATGACCTGATCGCCATCCGCTTCCAGGACGAGGCACGCAACAAGAAACCCGCCGGCATCTATTGGCTGCAAGCCGCATCGGTTGCTCTGTTCAGCGATGCCGAGAGCAACGCGGTCTGGCCCTATCGCGTGCCGTCGTTGCTCGCCGCCATCGCATCGGCGCTGATGACGTTCGGCATGGGCGCACGGCTGGTTGGTCGCAAAGCTGCCTTCATCGGCGCCGGATTACTCGCCGCATCGCTCGGCCTCGGCATCGAGGCGCATCTCGCCAAGACCGACGCCGTGCTGCTGGCTTTCATCACCGCCGCGCAGCTTGCGCTGGCGCGCATCTATCTCGACGCGAAAGCCGGCTTGCGCGCGCCGCTCGGCATCGCGCTGCTGTTCTGGGCGGCGCTCGCCGCAGGTATCCTCATCAAAGGACCGGTTGCGCCTCTGGCCGCGGCACTGACCGTGATCGCGCTCGCCCTGAGCGAGCGGCGCGGACGCTGGCTTCGCGATCTACGGCCGATCGCGGGCATCGTTCTGCTGTTGGTGATCGTGCTGCCCTGGCTGATCGCGATCTCGACAGCGACGCAGGGACAATTCCTCAGCGACTCGTTGGGTCGGGATTTTCTTGGCAAGCTGATCGGCGCGCAGGAAAGCCATGGCGCGCCGCCGCTTTATTACTTGGCCCTGCTGATGATCAGTTTCTGGCCGGGGACATTGTTTCTGGGGCCGGCGATCGCTTGGGGCTGGCAGCAACGCCGCGCCGATGCCGAGCGCTTCCTCATCGCCTGGGGCGTGCCGTTCTGGATCGTGCTCGAGCTCGTGCCGACGAAGTTGCCGAATTATCTGCTGCCGGTTTACCCGGCGCTGGCGCTGATGATTGGCGGCGCCCTCGTCGCCGCGAGCGAGCAGCGTTTCGTCCCCTGGCGCAAGCTCGATCGCGGCATCATCGCGCTGTGGACGTTAGCGACCATCGGTCTCGCTCTTGCCTTGGCAATCGCGCCGCTGCGCTACGGACCCGGTGCGCTGGGCGGCGGCGCGGTCGCAGCGCTCGTCGCGCTCTATTTCGGGCAGCGCTTGTTGCGTCAGGCATGGCGTGGCTTCGCGCCAGCCCTCGCGACCCGCGCCATCGTGATGGCGTTGCTGGTGCTGGCCGTGGCTTTCGAGTTCGCGGCGCCGGCACTCGATGCACTGTGGCTCTCGCGCAGTGCGGCGGCGCTGATCACCAGCGCCGGTGTGCCGCGCGATGTGCCGATCGCGATCGCCGGCGATGCCGAACCGAGCCTCGTCTTTCTGTTCGGCACCAAGACCAAGCTGGCGTCGGCGGGCGGCGCTGCCGATTACCTCGCCGGCACACCCAATGCGCGGGCCTTGGTCGAGACGCGATCTGAAACCGAATTCATGGCCGCTCTCGCCGCGCATAATCTCAAGGCGCAAGCACTCGGCTCGGTCGCGGGCCTCGATTATTCCAACGGCCACGGCATGCGGCTGACGCTTTACGGCGCCGCGCCGAAATAGACGCTATTTCGCGCTGCGCAGCATCTGCACGATCGCCGGCTTGCCTTGCGCCCAGCTGGCGACATCGCGGCCGGTAAAATCGGCGCGACGCGGATCGGCACCGTCTTTCAGCAACAACCGCACCGCCTGCGCCTGACCGCCTTGCGCGGCCATCATCAATGGGGTGATGCCTTGCCGGTTTTGCGGATCGATCGCGGCCTTCGCGTCGATCAGCATCTGCATCACCGTGACGTTGCCGCGCTGCGCCGCCCAATGCAGCGGCGTGTTGCCGAACTGGTCGCGCGGGTCGACGTCCGCTTTGTAATAGAGCAGGGCCTGGACCATTTGCGGATTGCCGAGCTGCGCCGCGTAGTGAAGCGCGGTCTCGCCCTTGTCGTCGGGAACATTGGGTGTCCGGCCGCCCTGCAGGATGCGGATGAGGTCGTCGGTTCTGCCGTGCGCGGCGACCGTGGCAACATCATTGAAGCCGGAGAAATCCGCGCCTTGCGCAAAGCTCCGCGGGCAAAGGAGCAACACCGTTGCCGCGCCAAGGAAGGCCCGTCGTGCCAGCGCGGCGCCGGCCGGATAATCAAAAGCTCTTCCCACTATCGCACCTGCATCCTCGAGACCATCCTCCGCGCGAGATGATACAGCGCGCGCCGGCGAAGGTGAACGCATGACGGTGGACGCAACGCTCCGGCACGCGGCCGTTGTGTTGGCGGCATCGCGCGACGCGATGTAATCTCGCGCGCCATGGCAAATGCCGCTCTCAATCTTCCGGAATTCGTGCCGGGCAGCGTCTGGCTCGTCGGTGCTGGGCCGGGCGATCCCGGCCTGCTGACCTTGCTGGCGCTGCATGCGCTCGAACACGCCGATGTCGTCGTCTATGACGCGCTGGTCGCACCGGCGATTCTGAAATTGGTGCGGCAAGGCGCGGTGCTCGAACATGCCGGTAAGCGCGGCGGCAAGCCGTCGACGCAGCAACCGGACATCTCGCTGCGCCTCGTCGCGCTGGCGCGCGAGGGCAAGCGCGTATTGCGCCTGAAAGGCGGCGATCCTTTCGTCTTCGGCCGCGGCGGCGAGGAAGGGCTGGCGCTGGCGCGCGCGCATATCCCGTTCCGTGTCGTGCCCGGCATCACCGCCGCGATCGGCGGCCTTGCCTATGCCGGCATTCCCGCGAC
The DNA here is from genome assembly GCA_035552195.1 of Allostellaceae bacterium. GTDB lineage: Bacteria > Pseudomonadota > Alphaproteobacteria > ATCC43930 > CGMCC-115725 > CAIKMD01. The sequence continues at coordinate 69,419 of DASZLU010000108.1, forward strand.
CCATCGCGACGCGAATTCGGCGATCACCTTCATCACCGGGCAAACCAGCGGCGGCACGTTGCCCAACGCAGTCGATTGGGAAGCGATGGCGCGCGGCACGGCCGTGCTGGTGATCTATATGGCGCTGCGCAATCTCGATGCGATCGCGCGCCGCCTGATCGCCGCCGGCCGCCCCGCCGACGAGCCGGTTGCGATCATCAGCAAGGCAACGACCGACGAGCAGCGCGTCATCGAAACAACCCTCGCCGCCGCCGCCGAGGACGCCGCCGCCGCGGCATTGGAGCCACCGGCTCTGATCGCCATCGGTCCCGTCGTCAAACTGCGGCGCGAACTCGATTGGCTCGGCCAAGTGGCCGCGAACACGCTCCCGCGAGCGCGCTGATTCGTCGCTGGCGGTCCCACCGGACCAGGCCTATATCGATCCCATGTCCGAAGCCGTCCGTCGCGGGCTTTATATCTTCATCGCTGCACTTGCCGTCATCGTCGGCGGCGTCGTCTACGAGCAGGTCTGGCTGGGTGGCGCCGAGAATACCAGCCCGGCGGTCGGCGGGCCTTTCTCCTTGACCGATCAGAACGGCACGACGCGCAGCGACGGCGACTTCCGCGGCAAGGTGATGCTGATCTATTTCGGCTACACCTATTGCCCCGACGCCTGCCCGACGACGTTGAACGCGATCAGCCAGACGCTTGACATCATCGGCAATCAGGCGAACAAGGTGCAGCCGATCTTCATCTCGGTGGACCCACAGCGCGACACGGTCGACCAGCTCAAATCCTATGCCGCGAATTTCCACCCCGGCATTCTTTACCTGACCGGCGCGCCCGACACGCTGAAGCAGGTCGAGAGCGAGTACCGCATCTATGTCGCGAAAGTGCCACAAGGCGGCACCGACGATTACCTGATCGATCATAGCTCGATCATTTATGTGATGGGGACCAACGGCCGCTATCTTGCCGCAATTCCGGCGGGCCTGCCGCCTAAGGTGATGGCGGCAACCCTGCAACGCTATCTCTGAGCCCGGCCTTCCGGTAGAATCGGCTCGTGCCCGATGCCGGACCGCCGTTTTTCCCGACCTTTCTGCCGTATGACGGCGGCCATGTGCCGCTCAAAGTCCGGGCGCATCCCCGGGCGCGCCGCATCGCGCTGAAGATCGATCACGCCGGCGACGCGGTCGAAATGGTGCTGCCGCGGCGCTGTTCCTATCGCGAAGCGCTGCGCTTTCTCGAAGCCAGCCGCGGCTGGATCGATGCCCGTTTGGCGACTTTGCCGCCGCGCCTTCCGTTCGTCGACGGCGCGCTTGTGCCGGTGATGGACGTGCCGCATCCGATCCGCGCCATGGGACCGGTGCGCGGGAAAGGCCCCGCCTGGATCGAAGGCGGCGCGATCCATGTGACGGGCGAGCTGGCTTTCCTAGCGCGGCGGGTACGCGATTTCCTGCGCGTTCTGGCCCAGCGGGAACTGAGGGCGCGGGCTGACGTGATGGCGGCACGGATCGAGCGCAAGGTCACGCGCGTTACCGTGCGCGACACGGTCAGCCGCTGGGGCAGCTGCGCACGCGGCGGCAATCTATCGTTTTCGTGGCGGCTGATCTTCGCGCCGGAAGCGGTGATCGATTACGTCGTGGCGCACGAAGTGGCGCACCTCATCGAAATGAATCACAGCCCGCGCTTCTGGCGCATCGTCGAGCAGCTTCACCCCGAGGCGAAGACCGAGCGGCTATGGCTCAACCACAACCGCTTGCGGCTGATGCGTATCGGCTGATCGCATCAAGAAGAGCAGCAGCGCGAGACCCGGCAGGCAGCACGCCGTCGCCAGCACGAAGAACTCGCCCCAGCCGAGATGATCGGCGAAGAAACCGCCGGACGAAGCAAGCATCGTGCGCGCGGTGGCGGCGAGAGCCGACAGCAGCGCGTATTGTGTGGCCGTGAACGCCGGACTGCAGAGGCTCGAGAGATAGGCGACGAAGGCCGCCGAGGCCATGCTGCCGGTGATGTTCTCGGCCGCGATGGTCACCGCCAGCATGCCGCCATCGTGTCCGGCCCAGAGTTGCACCAGATACATGAGATTCGAGATCATCTGCAGCGCGCCGCAGATCAGCAGCGCGCGCATCAGCCCCCAGCGATAGACCGCAATGCCGCCGAGCGATACGCCGACGATGCTGGCGATGACGCCGAAGACTTTGGTGATGCTGGCGATCTCGCTCTTCTCGAAGCCGAGCTCGATATAAAACGGGCCCGACATCACGCCGGCCAGCGCATCGCCGAATTTATAAAGCACGACAAAGATGAGGATCAGCAGCCAGAAGCGGCGCTTGGCGAAATCGGCGAAAGGCGCGATGACCGTGTTCTTGAGCCACGGGCCGCGCACGACCGGCGGCGCTTGCGGTTCGCGCGTCGCGACGATCACGATCATGCTGGCGAGCATCAGCACCGCCATCACGCCGTAGGCCGCGCTCCAACTGAAATACTGCGCGAGATAGAGGGCCCCCGCGCCCGAGGCAAGCATGCCGAGGCGATAGCCGATCTGGGTCGCGGCAGCGCCCGCGCCTTGCTCATCCTTGGCCAGGAGCTCGACGCGATAGGCATCGATGACGATGTCCTGGCTGGCCGAGAGAAAGGCGACGATGAGCGCGCAGATCGCGACGCGCGTCAGATCGGTCGACGGATCCGAAGCTCCCAGCGCCAGGATCGCCAGTGCCAACAGGAATTGGATCAGCAGCGCCCAACCGCGTCGGCGGCCGAAACGCGTGGTGAGGAAAGGCAGGCGCACGCGATCCATCGCCGGCGCCCAGAGGAATTTCAGATTGTAGGAAATCCCGACCGGCGCAAAGAGACCGATCGCGGTCAGGGTGATGGCCGATTCTTTCAGCCAGATCGCCAGCGTCGCGCCGGTCAAGGCCAGCGGTAATCCGCTGGCGAAACCCATCAGCACGATCGCGATCATCCGCGGATCGCGGTAAACGCGCAGCGCTTGAAACCAGCGACTCATACGCGGAAACGTACCCTCACCCTCCCGCTAACGCGGGCCCCTCCCTCTCCCGCTAGCGGGAGAGGGAGGGGGTGAGGGTGCCTTTTACCAAAGCCGCTCAGCGTCACCCCTTGTCGGCGTCGGCGGCGATCTGCATCTTTACGATCTGATCGGGATTGGAGACCGAACCGCTTTGGCCCGAGCCGCGCTTGATCGCGTCGATCGCTTCCATGCCGTCGGTCACCTGGCCCCAGATCGTGTATTTACCGTCGAGGAAGGGCGCCGGCTCGAAGCAGATGAAGAACTGGCTGTCGCCGCTGTCCGGATCGTTGGCACGCGCCATGCCGACCGTGCCGCGCAGGAAGTTCGCATCGTTGAATTCGGCCTTGAGCTTCTTGCCCGAGCCGCCGGTGCCGTCGCCGCGCGGATCGCCGGTCTGGGCCATGAAGCCCTCGATCACGCGGTGGAATTTCAGCCCATCGTAGAAGCCGGAACGCACCAGCTCTTTGATACGCGCGACATGATTGGGCGCGAGATCCGGGCGCAGGTCAATGGTGACGCGGCCTTTGGGCGCATCGAGATAGAGCGTGTTTTCGAGATCGGCCATCGCAGCCTCCTATCGATTGTTGGTGTTCAGTGCCCCGCCTTTTCGGCGTCGGCGGCGACTTGCATGCGGATGATCTTCTCCGGGTTCGACACGGTGCCGTTGTCGTCGGGATCGCCCTTCTTGATCGCGTCAACGAACTCCATACCGGAGACGACCTGACCGAAGGCGGTGTATTTGCCGTTGAGGAACGGGGCCGGCGCGAAGCAGATGAAGAACTGGCTGTCGGCGCTGTTGGGATCCTGCGCTCGCGCCATCCCAACCGTGCCGCGCACGAACCGCGTATCGTTGAATTCCGCCTTCAGATTCTTGCCCGAGCCGCCGGTGCCGTCACCGCGCGGATCGCCGGTCTGCGCCATGAAGCCCTCGATCACCCGGTGGAATTTCAGCCCGTCATAAAAATGCTGGCGGGCAAGTTCCTTGACGCGCGCCACGGTCGCCGGCGCCACGTTGGGAAGGAGCGCGATGACGACCCGGCCTTTGGGCACATCGAGATAAAGGGTGTTCTCGAGATCGGCCGCCATCGCCGGAGCGACCAGGCCGACAAGGAGACCGGCCGCGAGGGCGAGAAACCGGACGGATTTGAGCATGACGCGACCCTATCGATGACCAGGCACAAGGACGTGGGAACCATAGCCGAGCAACTTCGCCGCGAGAAGGCACGCAAGGCGGGAAATTCTGGCGATGATTTGACCCAGATCAAAGCAGAGTCCGCGCGAACCGGCTTAATTGCGCGCCGGAGTTGACCAGGGATTGGCCCATGCCGGCGCTCGTTGCCACAAGCAGCGACGCTCGGGGGGATGGGCCCGGCGGCGCGCGACACCGCGCGCCGCCACCAATTTTAGGCAAAAGAAGCGCCGGCTCTGCCTTTTCGCGGGCCGCTTTACCGTGGGCCCCTTTTACCGCGGGCCGAGCGGCAGATCGTACTGCTGCACCGGCAGCGATCTGAGGTACGTGACGACCTCCTCGCTGCTTACGACATCGGCGTATTTCGCCTGCATATCGAAGAGATTGAGCGCGTGGCTCGCCTGCGCTCGGTCGAAGCAACCGTCTTCGATGACCGCGGCGCGGAAATTGAAGCTGAACCCGTCGAGGACAGTGGCGCGCACGCAGCCGCTGGTCGTCGTGCCGCCGACAATGACACTGTCGCAGCCCAGCATCGTCAGGTAGCTCAAGAGATTGGTGCCGTGAAAGCCCGATGGCTTCTGCTTCGGCACGACGATATCCCGCGGGCCGGGCGCGATCTGCGGCATGATCTCATTGCCGTCATGATTGCTTTGCCGCGCCGCTGGCGCCTCGGCTTGTGCGGCTCCTGGGCGCGCGTTTTTGAAACGCCAACTGCCCATATCCCATTTGTCTTCGCGGCTGATGCCGGTGGTGTAGATCACCGGAACGCCTTGCTCCCGCGCCGTCTCGATGACCCGTGCGAGCACCGGTAGCGCATCCCAAGCGTCCTCGCCGCAAGAGGTCGGCCAGCGCTTCACCGATTCCATGATCGGCTCGCGCTTGTCGCCACAGAAGGCGTAATTGACGTCAATGATGAGCAGCGCCGGCCGCTTGCCGAAGCCCTGGCGCGCCGCATGATTGCGCGCCTCGTGAAACACTTTGTCGCGCTCGGTGAGGTACTTATTCCAGATCGGCTCGGCCATGCGGCTCTCCCTTTGGGCCGCACTTTAGCACGCCGCGCTGGAGCCTCTACGCCGTCTCGGCCTTGCGGCTTTCGCGCTTGCGCTCGTTGGGATCGAGGAAGCGCTTGCGCAGCCGGATCGATTTCGGCGTCACCTCGCAGAGTTCGTCATCGGCGATATAGGCGATCGCCTGCTCGAGGCTCATGATGATCGGCGGCGTCAGGCGGATCGCCTCGTCCGCGGCCTTGGTGCGGATATTGGTGAGCTGCTTGGTCTTGCACGGATTGACCTCGAGATCGTTGCCACGCGTATGCGCGCCAATGACCATGCCTTCATAGACCGGCGTGCCGGGCACGATGAACATCGGCCCGCGCTCTTCGAGATTCCACAACGCATAGGCAACCGCCTCGCCGCGCGCCGTCGAGACCAGCACGCCATTGCGGCGGCCTTCGACCGTACCGCGCCACGGCGCATAGCCGTGATAGATGCGGCTCATCACGCCGGTGCCGCGCGTGTCAGTGAGAAATTTGCCGAGATAGCCGATGAGGCCGCGCGTCGGCGCGTGGAAGACCAGCCGCAGCTTGCCACCGCCGGTCGGGCGCATCTCTTTCATCTCGCCCTTGCGCAGCGACATTTCCTCGACGACAACGCCGGAGAACGGCTCGTCGAGATCGATCACCACTTCCTCGATCGGCTCGAGCCGCTCGCCGGTGTCGGAATCTGTCTTGAAAAGGACGCGCGGCCGCGAGATCGCAAGCTCGAAGCCTTCACGACGCATCGTCTCGATCAGCACGCCGAGTTGCAATTCGCCGCGGCCGGCCACTTCAACGGCGTCGCGCTCTTCGCTTTCCTGAACCCGGATCGCGACATTGCCTTCGGCTTCGCGCTTCAGGCGCTCGACGATCATGCGCGACGTGACTTTGCTGCCTTCGCGGCCGGCGAGCGGCGAATCATTCACCGCGAAGGTCATCGCCAGGGTCGGCGGATCGACCGGCGTCGCTGGCAGCGGGGTTTCGACTTCGGGCGTGCAGATCGTGTCGGCGACGGTCGTCTCGGCGAGACCGGCGATGGCGATGATGTCGCCCGCCTCGGCCTCTTCGATCGGCCGGCGCTCGAGGCCGCGGAAGGCGAGCAACTTCGTCAGGCGCGAAGTCTCGATCAACTTGCCGTCGCGCGACAGCGATTTGACCGGCATGTTCATCTTGGCGACGCCGCTATGGATGCGGCCGGTCAGCACGCGGCCGAGATAGGGATCGTTCTCCAAGGTCGTCGCCAGCATGGCGAAGGGCGCATCGAGGTCGGCCTCGGGCGGATGGACATGCTTCACGATCAGATCGAACAGCGGCACGAGGTCCTTGCGCTCGTCCTCGAGCTCCTTGACCGCCCAGCCCGAACGGCCCGAGGCATAGACCGTTGGGAAATCGAGCTGATCGTCGTTTGCGTCGAGCGCGGCGAAGAGATCGAAAATCTCGTTATGGACTTCGGTCGGCCGCGCATCGCTGCGGTCGATCTTGTTGATGACGACGATGGGCCTGAGGCCCTGGCGCAGGGCCTTACCGACCACGAATTTGGTCTGCGGCATCGGCCCTTCGGCGGCATCGACCAGCACGACCACGCCATCGACCATGGTCAGGATACGCTCGACTTCGCCGCCGAAATCGGCGTGGCCTGGGGTGTCGACGATGTTGATGCGGGTGTCGTGCCACTGTACCGAGGTGCACTTGGCCAAAATGGTAATGCCGCGCTCACGCTCCAGATCGTTGGAGTCCATGGCGCGCTCCATCACCTGCTGATTGGCGCGGAAGGCGCCGCTCTGGCGCAAAAGCTGGTCGACGAGCGTGGTTTTGCCATGATCGACATGCGCGATGATGGCGATATTCCGAATATCCATGGGGGCGAGCAAATTGTCCGTTTAGGCGCGGAGCGCGGCTGCGAGCGTCGGTTTCAGATAGAGAGAGCGACGGAATGTTGCAATGCCGCGCAATGCCGCGGTTTATAGCGGCGCGCGCGCGGCGCGGCAATCGGATGCGGCGTTTTTGCCGCAAAACCCCGGTTTTGGGCGCTCATCGATGACAGATTGGCGCGTTAACGCCTGCCATCGTCATCAATCGAGCGCGTTCGCGGGCCTGTTACAGGTCCGCGACACTCGATGTGCTAGGCAAGACCCGCCTTGGCGGCGAGATCGGCGAGCTTCGTCTCCGGCCGGGCGCCAAAATGCGAGATGATCTCGGCGGCGCAAAGCGCGCCGAGCTTGGCGCAATGCGCCATGTCCTTGCCGCGCGTGAAGCCGTAGAGGAAGCCTGCGGCGAAGAGATCGCCGGCGCCGGTCGTGTCGACGACCTTGGCGACCGGAGCCGCCGGGACTTTGACGCGATCCTTGGCGGTGATGACTTCTGCGCCCTTCTCGCTGCGCGTCAGCACCGCGATCTCGGCTTCGCCGCGCACGGCGGCGGCAGCCTTCTCGAAATCCTCGGTCTCGTAGAGCGAGCAGATCTCCGCCTCGTTGGCGAAGAGGATGTCGACGTGATTTTTCACCAGGTCGCGGAAATCGGCGCGATGACGGCCGACGCAGAACGGATCGGAGAGGGTGAGGCTGACCTTGCGGCCGGCCTTATGCGCCACGGACGCGGCTTGGCGAAACGCCTCTTTCGCGGTCGGGCGATCGAAGAGGTAGCCTTCGAGATACGTGACCTGCCCCGATTCGACCAGAGAAGCATCGATGTCGATCGGTTGGAACTCGGCCGAAGCGCCGAGGAAAGTATTCATTGTGCGCTGTGCATCGGGGGTCACGAGGATCAGGCAACGCGCCGTCGACGGACCGCCCGCGAGCGGAGTCGTCTCGTATTTGACGCCGGTCGCGCGCAGATCGTGGGCGAAGACTTTGCCGAGGAGATCGTCCGCAACCTTGCCGATATAGGCGGCCTTGCCGCCGAGCGAGGCGATGCCGGCGATCGTGTTCGCCGCCGAGCCGCCCGAGGCCTCGATCGCCGACCCCATTTTGCCGTAGAGCGATTCGGCGCGCGGCTGATCGATCAGCGCCATCGTGCCCTTGGCAAGCTTTTCTTGTTGGATGAACGCGTCGTTGGCTTGAGCAAGAACGTCGACGATGGCATTGCCGATGCCGACGACATCGAGAGTTGGGGTCGCCATAAAGGATTTTCCGGATTGATGAATGAGGCGCGGCGAGTATAGGGGCCGACTGCCCCCAGGCAAGTAATCTTGCGCCGTGATTCAGTGGGGCGATTTCGCGCGAAATCGCTTTATCTACGGCACGTTGCGTGGTTAATGTGGGCAAGTGCGAAGCGCGCCACGAGCCCCGAGGAAAGCGGGCCTGGGGGAAAGACGGTCGGCGCGATCGCTCGGGGGAATGGGATGGTTTCGAGGGGAAGGGCTGCCGCCGTTGCGGCAGCATTGGCGATTGCCGGTGCGCTCTCTGCTTGCGCCGCGCCGGGCAGCTCGATGACAGCGACGACCAACAGCATCACGCCGTCTTCAACCGCGAGCGAAGGCGCCACGCCCGACATCAAAGACCTCGCCGGGTTGAGGCCCGCCGACGTGCTGTCGATCCTCGGCAAACCCGATTTGAAACGCACCGAGCCGCCGGCCGAGCTCTGGCAATATCGCGCCGCCGATTGCGTGTTGAATCTTTTTTTCTACGACGAGGCCGGCGGCTATCGCCTGAGCCACGTCGAAGCCTGGCAACGCACGCTTGCTTCCGGCGGCAGCGTGCCGGCGCACTGTCACGACGAAGACGCGCCGATCAAAGCGCATCTCGTCAGCCAGTCGCGTCTCTGATTCTCGAACCGGAATAGCTCGCGAATAAGAAAATCCCTCGCCCGGGAAGGCGAGGGATTTTTGCTCCAGCATCCGTGCGGTTCAGCCTGCGGGGGCGGGCGGCGGTTCCGGCGGAGGCCCGGAGGGACGGTTGCGACGGTCGTTCATGAACTGATCGAATTCCGCTTTGTCCTTGGCGAAGCGCAGCCGCTCCAAGAATTCCGTGAATTCCTTTTGCTCTTCCTCGAGCCGGCGGAGTGTCTCGGCACGATATTCGTCGAAGGCGCGATTGCCGCTGGATGGACCGCCGGTCGATGAACCACTGAACCAGCTTTTCCACGCCGGACCAGGGCCTGCGCCGTGCTCACCGCCGTGCCATGCGGCCCAGCGATGGTGGCCGCAGAACATCCGCCGCCGCGCGATCGTCACGGCGAGCAAGACAAGGCCGATCGGCCACCACCAGATGAAGCCAAGGACCATCGCGGCGATGAGCAGCGGCCGGGAGAAGAAATGAGGCCCCCAATGATGGCCGGGGTGCCAGCCCGAGCTCCAGGATTCGGCGCTCCTGGCACCCTCACCGTTGCGGCGGCTCCAGCGCGCCTGCCGCCAACCGCAACCGCCGCCCGAAAAGCCTCCGGGGCCGTCTCCCCCGTAACCACGGGCGCGATCGCGCCAGCGGGGATCATCGTAGGACTCGTCATGTGCCGCACTGGTCATGGTCGACCTCATGTAAATGTAAGAGACATTTACATGCGCTTATGGTGCCCCAGAGTCAAGGGTTCAATCGGACGCTTATTTCGCTTTCTTAGCGGGGCTGCCGCCGGCGAGGCCGAGGCTCTGCAGATAGATGAGCACCCCTGCCTCCAGCAGTTCTTCCGGCGACATCGGCAGCTTGCGCCGCGTGCCATCGGCGCGACAGAACAGCGACGCGATGCCGTGCGCCATCGACCAGATGTGCAGGGCCATCATCAGCGATGGCGGCCGCTGAGTCTCGGGCAGGGTCGCGGTCAGGCGCGCGGCGGCCTCGCGCAAGATCGCAAAGGCGCGATCGGCCGCTGCTTGCAACGCGGGCGAGCCATCGAAGGCGACATGCGCCTCGAACATTGCCGCATAGAGCGCGGGCTCCCGACGCGCGAAGGCGAGATACGCCCGCCCGAGCGCTTCGAGAGCACGAAGCGGATCCGGCCGACCGTCGTTCCATGCTTCAGCCAGCACTTCGGCGAAGCGCTCGTAGCCGCGTTCGGCCACCGCCGCGAGCAATGCCTCGGCATCGCGGAAGTGACGATAGGGTGCGGCCGAGCTGACCCCCGCCAGACGCGCCGCTTCGGCGATGGTGAATCCGCCCGGACCTTTTTCGGCGAGCAGCATCTGCGCGGCGTCGATCAGCGCCTCGCGCAGATTACCGTGATGATAGCCACGCCGCTCGTAGCCGCCTTTGCCGGACCAGCTCATGTTACGGTCTATCACATGTCCCGGCGCTGAAATCCAGCGCTGAGACGTGTCGACCCAGCATGCGGTCTATTTCCTCAGCCGAGACGTTTCTCGATTGCGTCCCACACATTCTTCTCGAGGGTGGTGCCGTCGAGGCGGTTGATTTCCTGAATGCCGGTCGGTGAGGTGACGTTGATCTCGGTGAGGTAATCGCCGATCACATCGATGCCGACGAAGATCAGCCCCTGCTTCTTCAAGGTCGGACCGATCGCGGCGCAGATCTCGCGCTCGCGCCGCGTCAGCTTGGTCTTCACCGCCTTGCCGCCGACATGGAGATTGGCGCGCGCCTCGCCCTTCGCCGGCACGCGCAGCACCGCGCCCATCGGCTCGCCGTCGATCAGGATGATGCGCTTGTCGCCCTTGCGCACCGCCGGCAGATAGCGCTGCACCACGATCGGCTCGCGATATTGCACGGCAAAGCTTTCGAGCAGCGCATTGAAATTCTCGTCCTTCGGCGTGACGCGAAAGACGCCGGCGCCGCCATTGCCGAAGAGCGGCTTCAGGATGATGTCGCCGTGCTTCTGGCGAAAAGCCAGAATGGCGCCCCGATCCGACGACACCAAGGTCGGCGGCATGATGCCGGGGAAATGCGTCGCGAAAAGCTTTTCCGGCGCGTTGCGCACCGCGGCCGGATCGTTCACCACCAGCACCTTGCTGCTGACATGCTCCAGCATGTGCGTCGCGGTGATATAAGCCATGTCGAACGGCGGATCCTGGCGCATCAGGATCACGTCCATCTTCGCGAGATCGAGCGTCTCGACTGGCCCCAGCGCTGCATGTTTCTTGCGATCGCGCCAGACGCGCAGGCGCCGTGCTTGCGCGGTGACGCGGCCGTCGGTGAGGCTCAATTGCCGCGGCAGATAATGATAAAGACGATGGCCGCGCGCTTGCGCCTCGAGCGCGAGGACGAACGTCGAATCGGCAAGGACATTGATGGACTCGATCGGGTCCATCTGGATGGCGACGTCGAGTCTCATTGGATCGGCTGCACCTCGATCGGCCCACCCCGCGGCGCGGGGGCCGGCGGCGGTGTGTCGTCGGTCAGCGGTCGGTACGGCGGCGGCGCGTTGCTCGACGCGTTGCCCGAAGGCGATGGCGGCGATGACGCGGCCGGCGCCGAACCCGCCTCGTTGCCGACTTGGATGTAGGATTTCACTTGATTCACGTTCGAGAGATTTCGCGCGTAAGACAGCACGAGATCGCGCTCCGCGGCATTGCGCGCATAGCCCATGATATAGACGATGCCGTTCAGCGTATGAACGGTGTAGTTCGACGAGCGCACTTGCGCATCGCCGATCAATTGCGCACGCAACGCGTTCGAGACGTAATTGTCGCGCGCGTCCTGACCGAAATTCGTCGGCTGCCCGACCTGAACCTCGTTATAGATCTTGCCGACGCCCTGGACCTGCCGCGCCAGTCGCTCGGCCGCGTCCTTCATCTGCTGATTGGGCACGGTGCCGGTAATCAGCAGATCGTTGTTGTAGGTGGTCGCGGACACGTCGCGGGCGAGATCGCTCGACGCATCGGCCCAGTATTTATGCGCCGCCGCACCAAGCGCGGCGTCGCGCGCCAGTTGCTCGGGCGAGCGTTGCTCGGTCACCAGGGTATAGCCGCCGACGGCCGTGCCCGCGACGAGCGGCAACACGCAGCCGGCGAGCGGCGCCGCCATGAGCAACACGGCAAGGCAGACAGTCGCGCGCGGATAAGAGCGTTCGGTCACAAGCACCATCCTCTCGAGTGAAAGCCCCCTTGAGTCGGCCCCTTACGTGAAGATCGGAGAATCTAATCGCGCGGCAAAGGACAAGCAAAGCCATTCCGCACGGCCGAGTCCCCCACGCCGATCTTCTCGCCTTATTCTTCTCTCCAAGCGTCAACGAGATGACGCGGCCAGCGGCGCGGCGCGACGAGCATCACATCGAATCGCGCCGCGAGCATGGCAAGGTCGGGGCGGCCGCCAAGAAAATGCGCGATCGCCCGCATGATCCGTTGCTGCTGGCGCCGTGTGATAGCGGCGCCAGCCGAGTCGAAATCGGCGCGCGCCTTGACCTCAATCGCCGCCAGCGTGTCGCCGCGCCGCACAATGAGATCGATCTCGCCCATCGGCGTCTTATAGCGCCGCGCCAGGATACGATAGCCCCTCAAACGCAAATGCCAGAGACAGAGCAGTTCGGCGCTTTTGCCGCGCCGTTCTGCCGCGCGGCGCTTAGCTGTACGCCCCCGGGTGCGCCCGAGTTTGATGTTCGACGGGCCTTTCATTCGTCGCGCCCCGCTAGGGCAAGTGCGCGTTGGTAGACATCGCGCCGCGGCCGGCCGGTCGCTTCGGCAACGGCGGTGCTTGCATCCTTGACGCTCATCGTCGCGAGCGCCGTTTTCAGTGCGGTATCGATGTCGTCGTCACTCATCGCGGCACGCGAAGCCGCTTCATCGCCGCCGCCGACAATGACCACAATCTCGCCCTTGGGCCCGCCGGCTGCCGCATAATGCGCCGCCAACTCGGCGAGGCTGCCGCGGCGCAGCTCCTCGTAAAGCTTGGTCAGCTCGCGCGCGACCGCCGCCGGACGTTCGCCCAGCACATCCGCCATGTCGCCAAGCGTTGCCGCGAGCCGCGGTCCGGTTTCGTAAACGATCAGCGTCGCCTGAAGGTTGGCGATCTCACTCAACACGCGCCGGCGCGCCGTCTCCTTGGGCGGCAAGAACCCCTGAAAGAAGAAGCGATCCGAAGGCAGGCCTGAAAGCACCAACGCCGCGAGCGCCGCCGAGGGGCCGGGCAAAGTCGTGACCGCAATGCCTTCGGCGATCGCTGCGCGCACCAGCTTGAACCCGGGATCGGAAATAAGCGGCGTGCCAGCATCGGAGACGAGTGCGACAACCGCGCCGGCTTTCAGTCTCTCGAGCAGCACCGGCCGCATGCGCTCGGCATTGTGCTCATGATAGGGCAGCCGCTGGCCAGAGAGACCATAGCGGCTCATCAGCTTCTCGGTGACACGCGTATCCTCGCAAGCGACAACATCGGCTGCGGCCAAGACATCGAGCGCACGTAACGAAATATCGCGAAGATTGCCGATCGGCGTCGCGACGATATAGAGACCAGACGCCAAGCGTGGCTTCTCGCTCGCCATCCACGCGTCACCACTCGAGGCGTGTTTACTTCCGAACTCGCTCTCGATAGGCTCCGCGCCCTGCTCGCCTCGTTCGGAGATCGCGCGTGTCGTTTTGTCTCCGCCGGCCTTATGCGCGAATTGCCGCCGCGGCATGGCTCCTGGTCTCCGCGCTGACGCTGGCTTCTTGCTCGTACGTCAAACTACCGGGCATCGGTCCGACCCCGCAAGTCGTGCAGAGGCCGCCGATAATCCCCCCGACCGCGCCGCCGCCAAGCATCGTGCCACCGATGGCGATCCCCGAAGCCACGCCCGAGCCGCCACCGGCCGGCGGCTATGCCGCCGGCAAGGTAACGGTCGCGCTCCTGCTGCCGTTGAGCGGACCGAGCGCCGCGATTGGCCAGGCGATGCTCGATGCGGCGCAAATGGCGCTTTACGATCTCGCCGACGATCAGCTCGAATTGCTCACCCGCGACACCAAAGGCACACCTGACGGCGCCGGCACCGCCGCCCGGCAAGTGCTGAGCCAGGGGGCGCAGATCATCCTCGGCCCGTTGCTCGCGCCCGAAGTCGGCGCGGTGAAGCCTATCGCCGAGGCGGCGCATGTGCCGGTGGTCGCGTTCTCGACCGATACGACGCTCGCCGGCCAGGGCGTCTATCTCATGGGTTTCCTGCCGAGCGAAGAAGTCGCGCGCGTTACTTCCTATGCTCATGCGCAGGGTCATAGCCGCTTTGCCGTCCTCGCGCCGAGCACGCCTTACGGCCAGGTCATTGCCGATGCGGTGAAGAACGCCGTCGCAGCGAACGGCGCGACCCTTGCGCGCAGCGAATTCTACGATCCGGCGCTCAACGGCATGGCCGCGGCGGTAAAGCGCTTCGCCAGCGAAGGCGTCGATTACGACGCGCTGTTCCTGCCCGAAGGCGGATCGCGCCTCAAAGTGCTGGCGCCGCAACTGCCCTACTTCAAGATCGATCCCGATCAGGTGAAGTTCCTCGGCACCGGGCTGTGGGATGATTCGAGTATCGGGACCGAACCGTCGCTCGACGGCGGCTGGTATGCCGCGCCCGCGCCTTCCGCCCGCGCGCCGTTCGAGCAACGCTTCGCGCAGCTCTATCACCACCCGCCGCCGCGCCTCGCGACGTTGGGCTATGACGCAACCGCGCTCGCCTCCGTGCTGGCGCGCTCGCCGCAAGGCGTGGATTTCTCGGACCAGGCGTTGACCAACCCGAACGGTTTCTCGGGCCTCGACGGCATCTTCCGCTTCCGTCAGAACGGGCTGGTGCAGCGCGGCCTTGCCGTTCTGCAAGTGCAGCGCGGCGGCAATACCATCATCGATCAGCCGCCGCAGACTTTCGAGAATACCGGCTTCTAGGCGAGCAGCGCGCCGAGCACCGCGTTAAGCCGCTGGCGGCCCGCGTTCGTCGCGCGGATGCCCGTTTCATCGAGCGCAAGAAAGCCGGCGACGGTGAGCTTGGCGAGCCGCGCGGCGTCGAGCATTTGCTCGAAATCGATCCCGGCCTCGGCGCGGAACGCATCGCGCGTCACGCCCTCGCCAAGGCGCAGTCCCATCATCAGCATCTCATCACGCCGTTCCCCTGCCGAGAGCAGCAGCGTTTCCTCGACGCCATGTCCATCGCGTTCGACGGCTTTCAGCCACGTCTCGGGCGCGCGGAAATTCTTCAGCGCGCGCTTTTCGTCGCTCAGCGTCAATCGGCCATGCGCACCGGGACCGATGCCGAGATAATCCTGGTAGCGCCAATAGACGAGGTTGTGCCGGCACTCCTGTCCCGGCCGCGCGTGGTTGGATATCTCGTAGGCCGGCAGCCCAGCGGCGGCGAGGGTTTCTTGTGTCGTCTCGTAGAGCGCGCCCTGCGTCTCGTCATCGGGCAAGCGGAAATCGCCACGCGCGAAAGCGGTCGCAAAGGCGGTCCCCGGCTCGATGGTGAGCTGATAAAGCGAAAGATGATCGCCCGCCATCGTCAGCGCGGCCCTGAGCTCGTCGCGCCACGCCGCGAGCGTCTGCCCCGGCCGCGCGTAGATGAGATCGAAGGAGAAACGATCGAAGAGTCGTGCGGCAAGCTTCACCGCATCGCGCGCCTCGACAACATTGTGGCCGCGGCCAAGGAATTTCAGCGACGCATCATCGAGCGCCTGCACACCGAGCGAAACGCGATTGACGCCGGCCGCCCGCAGCTCGGCAAAGCGCGCGGCTTCCACCGAGGTTGGATTGGCTTCGAGGGTGATTTCGAGATCCCGCGCCGCTGACCAATGCTGTGTCGCGCGCTCGATCAGCGCCGCCGCGGTGGCTGGCGCCATCAGCGATGGTGTGCCGCCGCCGAAGAAGATCGAAACCAGCTCGCGCCCCTTGAGCGCCGGCGCCCAATGGTCGAGCTCGGCGAGCAGTGTCCGCTGCCAGCGGCCCTGATCGATGCTGTCGCGGACATGCGAATTGAAGTCACAATAAGGGCATTTCGACTTGCAGAATGGCCAATGGATGTAGAGCGCGAAGGGTGTCGCCATAGGTCACGCGCCTTGCTGGGCTGCGTCGTGACGCTTCATCCGCGTCATCACCTGGCGCAGCTTGCCCAAAAGGATCATCAGCACGCGGAGATTGAAGACAAGGCTAGGCGCGAGGCGGATGCCCATCGCGTTGAGCGAGCCGATGCCGAAAGCCCGCGTCATCTTCGCAAAGCCCTCGGTCGTGCAGGTAAAGCGGCCGTTCACCGTCAGCGTGTCGTAGCCGAAATCGTTCTTCAACAGGAAGAGCAGCGATGAAGAATGCATCGCAACATCAGACGCGCCGCTTGGCAGCGCGTTCATGCCGTCGAACAGCGAAAAGGAAAGCCGCGTGTCGAGATCGGTGAGGCGAATCGTGATCGGCTGTAACGTGCCGAGAAACGGCATCTGGCGCAGCAGCCGGATCAGCAGCCGCGAATTCTGCGCCATCATGCGCGCGCGATAGCCGGCAAAGGCTGCGTGCAACCTATCGAGACTCGCCGACTCGCCCGGACCCCGCAGCGGCAGTTGCGGCAATTCGGCGAGCCGCGCGTCATAACGCGCCAGCGCCGGCTCGTTGTCGTGCGGTGCGCCGATCGTCCATTCTTCGCCGGGGTAGAGCACGATCGGCTTGGTACCCGCCGCCGCCAACGCCGCCGCTGCCGTGCGCGGCGTATTCATTGCATCGTTGAGATAGGCATTCTCGACATTCGAGAAATAGATGAAGCTGGCGAAGGGCAGCGCGTATTGCGGCTTGAGGATTTGCGTCTGCGTCGTCAGCGTGTCGCGCTTCTTCTTCGCCGCTTCTTCGCGGAAGCTGCGATCGTCCTTGCCGCCCTTCCACGCCGCATAGCTGAATTGGCTCAGCATCAGCGTCGGCGACCCGAAGAGCTTCGCGACGCGCGTTAGCGCGGCGGGCGCGGCAATCTGGCAATCGTTGAGATTGATCACCGATTGCTTGCCGTCGGTCACATGCAGCCAGGAATCGTAAAAGTCATGGGGACCGCAGGTCGCGGCGACGCCACCACCCAGCGCGAGCGGCACCCTGTCTTGCATCTCGATCACGCGAAAGCCGAGGCCGCGACAGAATTCGGCAACGCGATGGTCGCGCGTCGGCTGAAAGAGGACCGTGACGCGTTCTTTATGCGCTGGCGCGATGCGCGCGAGGAAAGACGGCGAGAAATGGTCCGGATGCTCATGCGAAAGCCAGATATGGGTAATCCCGGCCATGATTGCATCGAGCGACAAAGGCGTCGGGATCAGCAGATCCCAGCCGTCATTGAACGCCGAGCCGTCGATCCAGGGATCGAAAAGGAGCCCAATATCGCCGGCAATCAGCTTGCAGCAGGCGTGATTGATGAAGGCGAGCTTCACGGCCGTTGCAGCACGGGCAGGCACGCTTCGGCGAGTTGCCGGAACGCGACGGTGCGATGGCTGATGCGCATGCGCCGCACGCTATCGAGCTCGCCGAAGCTTTCGCACATGCCTTCCGGCTGAAAGATCGGATCGTAGCCGAAGCCGAGCAGGCCACGCGGCGGGAACGTGACGCTGCCATGCACCTCGCCGCGGAAATTCTCTAAATGCCCATCGGGCCAGGCAAGCGCGAGCACCGCGACGAAATAAGCGCGGCGATCGGGATTGGCGCCGAGTTCACGCTCGACCCGCGCCATTGCCGGCCCAAAATCCTTGTTCACCGCCCAGCGCGCCGAATAGACCCCGGGCGCGCCGTCGATGCCCGATACGACGAGCCCCGAATCATCGGCGAGCGATGGCAACCCGCTCGCCGAAGCCGCGGTATGCGCCTTGATCGCGGCATTTTCCTCGAAAGTGCCGCCGCTCTCATCCGGTTCGGGCAGGCCGAGTGCCCCGGCGCTGACCGCTTCGAGGCCGTACGGCCGCAGCAAATCCGCCATCTCGACGAGTTTGCCGTTGTTGTGCGTCGCGATGACCAGCTTGCTGCCGGCGACGAGGCGGCGCGCCATGGATCAGTCGAGCCTCAGCGCCTTGCGCTGCAGCGCGAACAGCTGCGAGACGCCGCTGCGTGCAAGACCAAGCAGTGCCGAGAATTCCGCGTCGACGAAAGGCTCATGCTCGGCTGTCGCCTGAATTTCGACGATGCCGCCTTTACCCGTCAGCACGAAATTCGCATCGGTCTCGGCCATCGAATCTTCTGCATAATCAAGATCGAGCACCGGCGTGGCTTCGTGAATGCCGCAAGAAACCGCGGCGACGGCATCGGTCAGCGGGATCGACATGAGCAACTTCTGCTCCATCAGCTTCTGGAACGCCTGATAGAGCGCGACGTAGGAACCGGTGATCGAGGCGGTGCGGGTGCCGCCATCGGCCTGCAGCACATCGCAATCGATCCGGACCTGGCGCTCGCCAAGCGCCGTCAGATCGGTCACCGCGCGCAGCGAGCGGCCGATGAGGCGCTGGATTTCCTGTGTCCGGCCCGACTGCTTGCCGCGCGCGGCTTCGCGGTCGGTGCGGGTATGGGTCGAGCGTGGCAGCATTCCGTATTCCGCCGTCACCCAGCCGCGGCCGGTATTGCGCAGAAAGGGCGGCACCTTTTCCTCGACGCTGGCCGTGCACAGCACATGCGTGTCGCCGAAGCGGACAAGGCAGGAACCCTCGGCATATTTGGCAAAGCCCGGCTCGAGGGTGACGACGCGCATTTGATCGGGGACGCGGCCGGAAGGGCGCGGCATGTTTTTGTCCTCTAAGATGAAGGCCGGAACCTTAAGGCGGTGCGTATGGCAGGTAAAGGGTTGGGGCGTGAAAGGGCGAGTCGGTTGACGCTACTCCACACCGTTCCTACATTTTCTCGGCCCTATAAGCTTTTATGGCCAGCATGTCGCCGCCCGTTTCGAAGCCCATGATGACTGAGCTGAACGATCGCAGCCGGGAGATTTTCCGGATGATCGTCGATGCTTACGTCGATACAGGCGAGCCGGTCGGGTCGCGCACCCTGGCCCGGCGAGGACGACTGGACCTGTCACCGGCCTCGATCCGCAATGTCATGGCCGATCTTGAGGAAGCCGGGCTGCTTTTCGCGCCGCATCCGTCGGCCGGCCGCCTCCCCACGGAAGCTGGGCTGCGGCTTTTCGTCAGCGGGTTGTTGGAGCTGGGCGGATTAAGTGATTCCGAGCGCCAGAGCATCGATGGCCGTTGCACCGCCGCCGGCAAAAGCCTGTCGCAGGCTCTGGAAGAGGCAAGCGCCACGCTCTCCGGCCTGTCGCGCTGCGCCAGCCTGGTCATCGCGCCAAAGACCGAGCGGCCGCTGAAGCATATCGAATTCGTGCCGCTGGCCCCGGGCCGCGCGCTGGTCGTGATGGTGACCGAGGACGGGCTGGTCGAGAACCGGCTGATCGAGGTCTCGCTCGGCACGCCGCCTTCCTCGCTGCAGGCCGCCGGCAACTACCTCAACAGCCGGCTGCGCGGCCGCACGGTCGACGAAGCCAAGCTCGCGATCGTTAACGAGATCGAGCAGCGCCGCACGCAGCTCGACGAGCTGACGACGAAGCTCGTCGAGGCGGGCCTCGCTTCCTGGGGCGGCGACGGCCGGTCGTCGCTCATCGTTAAAGGCCAGGCGAATCTGCTCGAGGACATATCGGCTTTGACCGATCTCGAGCGGCTGCGCACGTTGTTCGATGCACTCGAGACCAAGGAGACGATGGTCCGGCTGCTCGATGCGACGCGCGAAGGTGAAGGCGTGCAGATCTATATCGGCGCCGATAATCCGCTATTCGGTATGGCCGGCTGCTCGATCGTGGTGGCGCCCTATACGAATAGCCGCGAACAGGTGGTTGGAGCGATCGGTGTGGTCGGTCCGACGCGTATCAACTATGCCCGCATCATTCCGATGGTCGATTACACCGCGAAGGTGATCGGCCGCATGTTGGGCTAAACAGCAAAGCGACAATGACCCAAGACATGACTGACGATCTCACGCCGGACCGCAACGCCGTGGACGGCCCGCAAACCCCGGCCGAAGCCGCTGCCGCAGAGTTGGCGGAGCGGCTCAACAAGAGCGAAGCCGAGCTGGCCGATACCAAGGACAAGCTGCTGCGCGCTCTAGCCGAGACCGAGAATCAACGCCGCCGCGCCCAGCGCGACAGCGAGGACGCGCGCAAATACGCGGCGACGAATTTCGCCAAGGACATGCTCGACGTCGCCGACAATCTGCGCCGCGCCATCGGCAGCCTCGATCCGTCGTCACTGCAGGAAGATCGCGCCAAAGCCCTGGTCGAAGGCGTGGCCGCGACCGAGCGTGCGCTGCTCGCCGCGTTGGAGCGGCACGGCATCAAACGCGTCGACCCGGAGATCGGCGAGAAGTTCGATCCGCATTCTCACGAGGCGATGTTCGAGGTGCCCGATACCGGCAAGCCCGGCGGCAGCATCGTGCAGGTGGTACAGCCGGGCTATCGCATGCATGACCGGCTGCTGCGCCCGGCGATGGTCGGCGTCGCCAAAGGCGCCGCGGCTTCGGGATCGACCGTCGACCAAACGGTTTGATGCACACCGCGCCCTAAGGCGCGGCGATGCGTGAAGAGGGGGAAGCGTCCGTGGCGGATGAACCGAAGGTCTATCTCGATTACACGCAGCGCGAACTCGACGATGCGTTCGAGCAAACCGTCTGGGCGCCGAATTTCGAAGAGCTGCGCGACAAGAACAAAGAGCGCTGCGCCGAGGTTCGATCGCACTTCGAGCATTTCGAGCGCCGCTATGGCCAGGGCGAGCACGAAACCCTGGAGATCGTGCCGACGAAGCAAGCCTCCGAGGATTCAGGCGGTGCGCCGGTGCTGCTCTTCGTCCATGGCGGCCGCTGGCGGCCGCAGCCTGATAACGCCTTCGTCTATTTCGCCGACACGGTCGCAACGGCCGGTGCGCATCTGGCGGCGGCGCGTTTCTCGACGCTCGATCCCCCGAAAGTACCGACGCGCATGCCCGACATGATCGCCGAACTGCGCCGCGCCGTCGTATGGCTTCATGCCAATGCGACGAGCTTCGGCGGCGATCCCAACCGCATCCACGTGATCGGCCATTCCTCGGGCGGGCATCTGGCGAGCGTGCTGCTGACCACGGATTGGACGCGCTTCGGCTTGCCCGCCGACGTCTTCAAAAGCGGCACTTGTGTCTCGGGCATGTATGAGCTGCGGCCGGTACTGCTGTCCGCGCGGAGCGCGTATGTGAAGCTCACCCCCGAGGAAGAGGACGAGTTCAGCGCCATCCGGCACATGGATCGGCTGCGTTGTCCGGTCACCATCGCCTATGGCAGCAAGGAAAGCCCCGAATTTCAACGCCAAGGCCGGACCTTCGCCACCGCCTTGCGCGCCCGCGGCGCCGTGGCTCAGGAGTTGATCCTCGACAAGCTCAATCATTTCGAGGGCATCCGCTCGATGATCGAGCCGCAAAGCCCGCTCGCCCGCCAGGTGCTGGGGCAACTCGGTCTGCGCGCGGCCACCTGATCACCGCGCCCTGATTCCGCCGATCACACCCCTGTGTCGAAGCGCCCGCTTGACTCTCGAGCAGGAATGATAATCATTCGCACTCTTATTGCGAATGAGTTTCATTGCCGACAGGGCCTCTAGCACTATGTTTCAACTACGAATTTTGGCCAGCTTGGCGGTTGTCGGCGGCGGCTTGGCGTTTGCGCTCCCGGTCGCCGCGGAGGACGGTTTCACGCTATCGATCAAGGGCAAGAGCTTCGAGCCTAACCAGCTGACCGTGCCGGCAGGACAGAAGATCACGCTCACGGTCAAGAACCTCAATCCGACGCCTTCGGAATTCGAGAGCAGCGATCTCAACCGCGAGAAGGTCGTGACCGGCGGTAGCGACATCACGGTCTTCATCGGTCCGCTGCGCCCGGGCAGCTATGAATTCTTCGACGATTTCAGCGCCGACACGCCGCACGGCCACATCGTCGCGAAATAAGGAAACGAGACATGACAGGGGGAAAAGAGAAGTGCTGGGCGGTGGCGCTGGCAGCAGCGGTGATCGGGCTAGCGATGAGCGCGCCGGCACGCGCTGAGTTCAAGGTCCGCTCGCCGATCGTTGATTATCGCGAGCTCGAATTCGAGCATAACGGCGATATCACTTTCGATCGTCCCGGTAGCGGTCTCAACAACGCACAAAGCTTCACGTATGAGCTGGAGGTCGGTGCCTTGCCCTGGTGGCAACCGGGGATCGAGGCCGAGACGGAAACCGATCCGGGCTCGAACCAGCGGTTCAGCGCCACCACCTTCGAGAACCTTTTTCAGCTGACGGAACAAGGGAAATACTGGGCCGATCTCGGGTTTTTCGCGGAATATTCCCATGCCTCCGGGCGCAACGAGCCGGACAGCTTCACCTTCGGTCCGCTCGTTCAGAAACAGATGAGCGACATTCTCGGCCTCGATCTCGGCCACGACACGCTTCATACGCTCAATGTCCTCTTCACGAAGGAAATCGGGCTGCATCGGAGCGACGCGACGCCGCTTGGCATCGCCTGGCAATCGCGTCTCCGTCTCAATCAATATTTCGAACCAGGCTTCGAGTATTACGGCAACCTCAGCAGCGTCTCGGGGGTCTCGACGGACAGCCCGGCGCAGCATCGGCTTGGGCCCGTCCTCGTCGGCCAGTACAACATGTTCCAGTACGGCAAGATCAAATACGAGGTCGGCTACCTGTTCGGCCTCAACCAGGCGACCGAACGGGGCACGATCCGCTGGCGCTTCGAATACGAAAAGGCATTCTGACCGAACTAGCCGCCGCCGCTCCTTCGGCCCCGGGCTCGCGCTGCAAAATCCCGCCTCCGCAGCCCCTAAAAGCCTTGGGCTGGGCCTCTTTTCCGGCCCCAACCGGTTGCAGCCCGGGAGCCGCGCACACATATATGAGCGGCACAGGCCGGGGCTCTTCCCGGCCTAGACCAATCCGCAGGGGGATGCCGCAGTGCCTTCGGGGCTACGGGACCCAGCTGCAATAAGGGGTTAGAGAATGGCAAAAGTCATCGGCATCGATCTCGGCACGACCAATTCCTGCGTCGCCGTGATGGAAGGCAAGAATGCCAAGGTGATCGAGAACAGCGAGGGCGGCCGGACAACGCCTTCGATGGTCGCCTTTACGGAAAGCGGTGAGCGCCTCGTCGGCCAAGCGGCCAAGCGCCAGGGCGTCACCAATCCGGACAATACATTTTACGGGGTCAAGCGCCTGATCGGCCGGCGCATGACCGATCCGATGGTCGCGAAAGAAAAGGATCTCGTCCCGTTCAAGATCGTTCCCGGCGATAATGGCGACGCCTGGGTCGAGAGCCGCGGCAAGAAATTCGCGCCGTCCCAAGTCAGCGCTTTCGTCCTGCAAAAGATGAAAGAGACCGCCGAGGCCTATCTCGGCGAGACCGTCACTGAAGCCGTGATCACCGTTCCGGCTTATTTCAACGACAGCCAACGCCAAGCGACCAAAGACGCCGGCAAGATCGCGGGGCTCGAAGTCCTGCGTATCATAAACGAGCCGACGGCGGCGGCGCTCGCTTACGGCCTCGAGCAGAAGAAGAACGGCACCATTGCGGTCTATGACCTGGGCGGCGGCACGTTCGATATCTCGGTGCTCGAGATCGGCGACGGCGTGTTCGAGGTCAAGTCGACCAACGGCGACACATTCCTCGGCGGCGAAGACTTCGACAAGCGAATCATCGATTATCTCGCCGACGAGTTCAAGAAAGAGCAGGGCATCGACCTGCGCAACGATCGTCTCGCGCTTCAGCGTCTGAAAGAGGCCGCCGAAAAGGCGAAGGTCGAGCTGAGCTCGGCGATGCAGACCGAGGTCAACCTGCCCTTCATTACGGCGGATCAGAACGGACCGAAGCATCTCAACATCAAGCTGACGCGCGCCAAGCTGGAAGCGCTGGTGGACGATCTGATCCAAAAAACCATCGAGCCGTGCCGCAATGCGCTGAAGGATGCCGGGCTCAAAGCGTCGGAGATCAACGAGGTTATCCTCGTCGGCGGCATGACGCGCATGCCGAAAGTGATCGAGGCGGTGAAGCAGTTCTTCGGCAAGGAGCCGAACCGCTCGGTCAATCCTGACGAAGTCGTCGCCGTCGGCGCCGCCATTCAGGCCGGCGTGCTGAAGGGCGAAGTGAAAGATGTCCTGTTGCTCGACGTGACGCCACTGTCGCTTGGCATCGAGACGCTGGGCGGTGTATTCACGCGCCTCATCGATCGCAACACGACGATCCCGACCAAGAAGGGCCAGACCTTCTCGACCGCCGAGGACAATCAGACCGCGGTCACCATTCGCGTCTTCCAAGGCGAGCGCGAGATGGCCGCCGATAACAAGCTCTTGGGGCAGTTCGATCTTGTCGGCATTCCACCGGCGCCGCGCGGCATGCCGCAAATCGAGGTCAATTTCGACATCGACGCCAACGGCATCGTCTCGGTCCAAGCCAAGGACAAGGCGACCGGCAAGGAACAACAGATCCGCATCCAGGCTTCGGGCGGTCTCAGCCAAGCCGACATCGACAAGATGGTGAAGGACGCCGAATCGCACGCCGAGGACGACAAGAAGCGGCGTGAGCTGGTCGAGGCAAAGAATCAGGCCGAAGGTCTGATTCACACCACGGAGCGCACGATCAAGGAGTCGGGCGACAAGATTCCGGCCGGCGACAAGCAAGCCGTCGAAACCGCGATCGCCGCGCTGAAAGAGGTGACGGGGAGCGAGGATCTCGATGCGATCCGCGCGAAGACCGAAGCCTTGGCGCAAGCCTCGATGAAGATCGGCGAGGCCATGTACAAGCAGCAAGGCGCGCCGGGGGGCGATGCCGGGCCGCAGGCCGATGCCGGAGCCAGCCAGGGCGGCTCCTCCGGGGCCGGCGACGAGAAAGTGGTCGATGCCGATTTCGAAGAGGTCGACGACAGCAAGAAGCGCGGCTCGGGTTGATCGATCGCGTAGGAAAGCGACACCGCCCCGGCATTGCCGGGGCGGTTTGTCGTTCGGTAAAGGGGTCGGGGGACTTTGGGTAATTAGAATGGCGAAACAGGACTTCTATGAGATGTTGGGCGTGGGGCGCGAGGCCTCGAACGACGACATCAAGAAGGCGTTCCGCAAGCTCGCCATGCAGTGTCACCCGGATCGTCACCCGGGCGATAAGCAAGCCGAGCAACGCTTCAAGGATATCAACGAAGCCTATGACGTCCTGAAGGACGAGCAGAAGCGCGCCGCGTACGACCGCTTCGGTCATGCCGCGTTCGAGCAAGGCGGCGGCCGCGGCGATTTCGGCTTCGGGGCCGGCGGTGGCGGCTTTGCCGATATCTTCGAGGAAATGTTCGGCTCGATGATGGGCGGCGGCGGTCGTGGCGCGAATAATCGCGGCAGCGATCTGCGTTACAATCTCGAGATCACGCTCGAGGAAGCTTTCAAAGGCCGCGAGACTCAGATCCGCGTGCCGACGCTTACGCCGTGCGATGGCTGCCAGGGCAGCGGCACCGAGCCGGGATCGAAGCCGGTCAATTGCCCGACCTGCCGCGGCGCCGGTCGTGTCCGCACGCAGCAGGGCTTCTTTACGATGGAGCGCACCTGCCCCGCCTGTCACGGCGCCGGCAAGGTGATCGACAAGCCATGCCGTTCTTGCGGTGGCCAAGGTCGTACGCGCAAAGAAAAGACGCTGAACGTCACCATCCCGCCCGGCGTCGAGGATGGCACGCGCATCCGTCTCGCCAGCGAAGGCGAGGCCGGCCTGCGAGGTGGCGGCAACGGCGATCTCTACATCTTCCTCGCGGTGAAGGCGCATCCGCTGTTCCAGCGCGAGGGCGCGAACATCCATTGCCGCGTGCCGATCTCGATGCCGACGGCGGCGCTCGGCGGCACGATCGAAGTGCCGACCATCGACGGCTCGCGCGCCAAGGTGACGATCCCCGCCGGCACGCAAACCGGGCACCAATTCCGGCTGCGCGGCAAAGGCATGTCGGTGCTGCGCAGCGCGGCGCGCGGCGATATGTACGCCCAGGTCAGCGTCGAGACCCCGGTGCATCTCAGCAAGCGCCAGCAAGAGCTCTTGCGTGAATTCGAGAAAGAGGGGGATGCGCAGAAAACCAATCCCGAAAGCGAGGGCTTCTTCGCCAAGGTGAAGGAGTTCTTCGAGGATCTGCGCGAATAGCCGATCGTGATCGACACGGATCCGGCCTCGACCGCCCAGCGCGACTTCGGCGCGCTTGTCCTGCTGTGGCTCGCGGGATCGGGTTTGCGGTTTACGCTTCTTGCCGTACCGCCGCTGATTCCGCTGATCCATAGCGAGCTCCATCTCACCGAGACGGAGATCGGCACGCTTGGCACCCTGCCGTCGCTGCTCTTCGCGGCGGCGGCGATCCCGGGCTCGGCACTGATCGCGCGTTTCGGCGCGCGGGCGGCGCTGGTCGTTGGATTGCTGCTCGTCGGTTTCGGCTCAGCGGCGCGCGGCGCCGCGATCGATATCGGCACGCTTTATCTCACCACGATCATCACCGCCGCCGGCGTGGCGATCATGCAGCCTTCGATGCCGCCGCTGGTGCGCTCGTGGCTGCCGCGCCGCGTGCCGTTCGCGACGGCGGTCTACACCAACGGGCTGCTCGTCGGCGAAACGCTGGGCGTCGCCATCACGCTGCCCGTGGTATTGCCGCTGGCCGATGGCTCGTGGCGCCTCGCCTTCGTCTATTGGGGCGTGCCAGCCATCCTCACCGCGCTGCTGGTCATTTTCTTCGCCCCGCGCGGCGAGCCGCGCCGGACCGGCGCGGCGGCGATGCGCTGGTGGCCGAACTGGCGTGATAAGCAGCTCTGGCGCCTCGCCTTCTGCCTCGGCTGCATCAACACCTGCTATTTCGCGACAAACACGTTCCTGCCCGATTATCTGACGGCGGTCGGCCATGGCGACTTGATCAGCGCGGCACTGACCTCGCTGAATTTCTGCCAGTTACCGGCATCCTTCCTGATGCTGGCCCTGGCGCCCCGGCTTGTGCGCATGCCCGCCGCCTATGTCGCCGCCGGCGTGCTTAATTTGATCGGCGTTATCGGCATGGCGACGATGCCGGGCTGGCCGGTGATCGTCTGGGCGGGGCTGCTCGGCTTCGCCACCGCCGCCGGGCTCATTCTGGTGCTGGCACTGCCGCCACTGTTGAGCGCACCCGAAGACGTGCACCGCCTCGCCTCGGCGATGTTCACTATCTCCTACCCCTGTGCTGCACTAACCTCAGTGCTCGGCGGCTATCTTTGGGATATGACGCAGATTTCGTGGATTGCTTTCGTGCCGATCGGTTTTGCTGCAGCGGTGCTTGCTATTCTGCCGCTCGGCATCGACCTGCGCACCAAGCCGCACATCGCGGCCGCATGAGCCGCGCGGCTCATCGGAAACCATCACGGGATTGTAAGCCCGAGTGATGTATGCATAATCTGGATGGGGGGATCAAATGGATGAATTTCTCGGATGCAGGCCTGTCGTAGCCGCTTTCTCGAGATTTCGTCACGGCGATCTTTTGCCGGCAAACATGCCATGGGTCGGTTGAAACTCCCTCGCTAGGCTCCGAATTCTGTCGTTAGCATCCCGATGCCGAGGATTGCTCTGGTGAGAAGCTGTTTCCGTTTCGCGTCCTCCTTCCCCGGAACGAATTTGGCCATTCGATGCTAAGGCAAGGCACGACGCTCACTTTGCTCTGGCTCTCGGGAGCGGCGCTGCGGCTCACGATCCTGGTGCTGCCGCCGCTCTTGCCGCTTATCCATCGCGATCTGCATCTCAGCGAAACCGCAATCGGGACGCTGGGCAGCCTGCCTTCGCTGCTCTTCGCATGCGCCGCAATACCGGGCGCGCTGCTCATCGCGCGGGTCGGTGCGCGGCGTACGCTTGTGGCTGGACTTTTCGTAACCGCCTTGGGATGCGCGTTGCGCGGCGCGGCTTCGGATATCGTCGCACTCGACCTCGCCACCATCGTCATGGCCGCCGGGATCGCCGTGATGCAGCCGGCGCTTCCGCCCCTGGCACGCACGTGGATGCCAGATCGGGTCGGCTTCGCCACAGCCGTCTATTCGAACGGCATGGTAATGGCGGGACTTCTCGGCGTCGCGCTGTCGATGTCGGTGATGGAAACGCTCGCACATGGCAGCTGGCGCTTTTCGCTCGTGCTCTGGGCCATACCGGTCGCCGTGACAGGTGTGTTGGTGCTGCTCTTCGCGCCGCGCGCCGTAACAACCGCGCCCGGCGTTCAACGCTGGTGGCCGGACTGGCGCGACCCGCTTGTTTGGCGGCTCGGCCTCCTCGCCGGCGGCGCCAACACAGTCTACTGGACCGCAAACACCTTCCTGCCCGACTACCTCGTCGGGCTCGGCCGACCCGAGCTGGTCGCGCCGGTGCTGACCGCCTTCAATGGCGGACAGATTCCCGGCTCGCTTTTCATGCTGGTCGGCGCCGGCGCGCTGCTGCGGCGAAAGTCGATCTATGCCGTGCTCGGCCTCGTGGTCCTGGCAACACTCGCCGGCGTGCTGCTCGGCAACGACAGCGCGATCGTATGGAGCGCCGGCATTCTCGGCTGCGCCAACGCCGTGATCCTGGTTCTTGCGCTGGCATTGCCGGCGCTGTTGGGCGCGCCGGAGGATGTGCATCGGCTGTCAGCGGCGATGTTCACGGTCAGCTTTCCGTGCTCGGTGTTGCTGCCCATCCTCGGCGGCTATGCCTGGGATGTGACCGGCATTCCGGCGCTGGCGCTGGCGCCGGTCGCACTCGGCGGTGCGGTGATCATCGCGCTTGCCCGCGGCCTGCCGGCGAATGCGCGCGACAGCGGTATCTCTTAGCGCGCGTCTTAGATCACGCCGCGTGTCCGCAGCGCGGCAATCTCGGCTTTTTCATAGCCAAGGACATTCGACAAAATTTCATCGGTGTTCTCGCCGAGATCCGGTGCGTGCGAACGCGCCGCCGGGCGCCCGCCGCTGCCCTCGAGCGACAAGGGCTGGCCCAATACATCGAAGTAACCGAGCTGCGGATGATCGATCGGGATCCGCATCCCGAGCGTTTCCATCTGTTTATCTTGCATCGCTTCATCGATCGAATAGACGGGGCCGCAGGGCACGCCCGCTTGGTTGAGTCGCTCTATCAATTCAACGCTCGGGATGGCGCGCGTCTTCTCGGAGAGAAGCGCACAGAGTTTCTGGCGATGAGCCGAACGCGCCTCGACGCTGCGGTAATCCGGATCGTTGAGAAGATGAGGGAGCTGCAACACCCCGCATAACGCAGCGAATTTCGGATCCTCGGCAGCCGCGAGATTGACGTCGCCATCGGCCGTCGGAAAAAGCCCCGTCGGCATCAATGTCGGATGGTCGTTACCGGCTTGGCCCGGTACATCGCCGGTGCGCAGCCAACGCGCTACTTGGAAATCGAGAACCGACACCAGCGATTCGATCAACGAGGTGTGAACCCATTGTCCCTCGCCGGTCCGCTCGCGCTGATACAGCGCCGCCTGGATACCTTGGATCAAAACCATCCCCGCGCTGATATCGGCAATCGCCGCGCCGGCACGCACCGGTCCTTGACCGGCAAGACCGGTGACCGACATCAGTCCCGACATGCCCTGCACGATCTGATCGACCGCAGGACGCGACGCATAGGGACCCGCTTGGCCAAAGCCCGAGATGCTGCCGCAAATGATGCGCGGATTGATCTGCCGCAGCGATTCGTAATCGACACCCAGCCGATATTTGACTTCGGGCCGGAAGCTTTCGAGAACGATATCGGCGCGCGAAGCGAGTTTTCCGAAGATCGCCTTTCCTTCCGGCGTCTTCAAATTCAGCGACAGGCTTTGCTTGTTGCGATGGAGATTCTGGTAGTCGAAGCCTTCGCGTTTGCCGCCCATGCTGTCGCTGGTGTCGGTCGGCGCTTCGACCTTGACGACCCGGGCGCCCCAATCGGCGAAGAAACGCGACGCGACCGGCCCGGCGCGATGCCGCGTGAGATCGAGCAGCAGAAGATCGGTGAACGGCAACCCGGCCATGGGATCAGGTCAAGTGCGCGGCGGCGATCGCCGTCAAAGCGGGAAGACGATCGAGTCCGGCATGACGCGCGCATCGACGATGCACAGCCGGTCTTTGAATTTGAGCGCATCGCCCTGGCGAACGATGATATCGGCCGAGCGGCCGCAAGCGATCAACTGGCTCGGATCGTCGCCCATGGCTTCGAACAAGGCGAAGCTTGCGCGCACTTCAATCCCTCCGCCGTCCACGCCGTCGGAGGTGAGCAGCCGCACGCCGCTCATCATCCGGCGCTGAAACCGGCGCCGGTACATCACGGTTTTTTGCAGCGCCACGGCGCGGTCGCGCAGCATCGCCTGGCCCTCGCACAAAGCGAGGCACAGCTCGAGGCCTTGCTCGAAATTATCGCGCGATGTAATGCGATAGAGCGGGTTGTCGTCAGCGAAGAAGCTCGGCCAGCGTCCAATCTCGCCGTCATCCAGCGCTTCGGCGTAGAGCGTGTAGAGCAACTCGACGTCGGCAAGGAACTCGCGGTGCTCGATCTTACGATCCATCGGTACGCATCTCTTTCGAAGTTAACAGCGAGCGGCAGATAAAGAAGCGGATCAAAGATCCATGTCGTTCCGGTAACAATCATAGAACGCGCGCACCGCCGATTCCGTCATCAGATGATCGGCATCGCCCGATCCCTTCCCTGCTTCGAGAACCGAATTGGCGAACGGCGACGCGGCGGCACCGTCTTGCGCCATCGCCAGCACCTCGTTGTCGTCGATGGTGACGAGGCCCGCCGGGCCCAACAGATTGGCCTGCATCAATCGCTTCTTGCGCAGCTCCACCGGCTCGTCCTGATAGCCGAAGAACGTCCATGATTTGATGCAAGCGTTCGGGCCGTCGGGCCGAACATGCCGCATCGCGAGGAGATTCAGCTGCTGCAGAATGATCAGATTGGGCCAGATGGTGAGAATGGCGCCGGTGCCGTGCTCGAATTCGCGCTGGAACGCGATGAGGCGCTTATCCGCGAGATCGAAATCCGGTGTGATCGCCTCGTCCTCGACGACTTGCTTGAAGCTGGCCGTCGAAACGAGAACGCTGCTGCCGCCACCCGGGCCGACTTTGACCTCGGTGTTTTGATCACTGCGCCAAATGCCGAATTTCACGTAGAAGGCATGCAGCAGTGCCGCGTGGGTCGTGTCCTTGAGGTTTTCGACCTGGAGCTTCCAATTCGCGTGCACACGGTGGCGCATCCGGCCGAGAACTTGGAGAGGCCGGCCGTCGCAAACCCGGTCGAGATAGGAGAGGATGGTCGGGCCGAGATAGTCTTCGAGCGGCGCGACATCGCTCGCATAGCTCGCGAAAATGACGCCGTTCCGCACGGTGACGTTGAGCTGCTCCAGCCCGTGATTGGCGGGATCGAAGCATTCCGACATACCGCCCTTGCCGCGGATACCGCGGCGGAACGGGACGCTCTTCAGCGTGCCGTCGAGATCAAAACTCCACTGATGATAGGGACAAGTAAAGGCTTCGGCGTTGCCGCGCGGCTCGATGCAGAATTGCGAGCCGCGATGGGTGCAGCGATTGACGAGAACGCGGATCTGATTGTCATTGTCGCGCGCCACCACGACGGGGGTTTCACCGACATAGGTCTGGAGGAAATCGCCCCGCCGCGGCACTTCCGCCATCAGGCCGACATAATTCCACGAACGTCCGCCAAAGATGCGCTCCTGCTCGCGCGCGTAGATCGAGGGATCGGTGTAGATCCAACCCGGTGCGCGACGCGAGCCTTCAACCGGCCAAGTCAGTGTCGATTGCATGACCGAGAACCTTATTCTGCCGCGGTGCCCTGTTCTTCGACAGCGTGGACGAGTGGCCGCTCCTCGCTCGGCCGGCGCACAACACCGTTCTTGGCAGACGTCATGACCGGCTCGACCCGATAGGGGTCGTTGTTCCTGGTACGCGCGGCAAGCGGCTCGACCACATGTTGCACGTCCTTCTCCGGTTGGTCGTCGCTGGTATCGAACTGGCCCGAGCTATGCACCACGAGATCGGCGACGCGGCCCATCACCGACATCAGCATCGCCCAACCTTGGCGCTGAATTTCGAACAGGCGTGGCCAATCGGCTGCGGTCACGTTGCGAAGGAAGTCGTAACCCATCGCGACGTGGGCTTCGTCGTCGCTCTTATGCTTGTCAAAATGCCCCTTCGCGTGGTTCGTCCCCATGGCCGGCTGCACGTGCTTGTAAAAGTACACAGCCGACGCCTCGACGACGAGGTGGACGAGTACGACCTTCTCGATATCGCTGATCATCCCGACCTTCGAGGCGAACCAGGAGCAGACACCTTCGAGGATCGGATCGAACACGGGCTGAAGGTCGGGCCGGCTCTTGGCGAGATCGCGATTGTGACCGATCTCTTCCAAGAGATGGCCCCAAGCCAGCTCATCGAATGCCGGGTTCTGCAGCGTCACGACGCGGTTCAGAACCATCTTTTGGAAATAATTCGACCACACCTGGAAGCAGTCGAGGAATTTGCGGCGCGCCACCGGATCCTTGAGCATGCCGTTGCGGACAAGCACGAACAGCCGATGCTTGTCGAAGCGTTCCATATATTCGTCGTTCTTCTTAAAGAGCTGCTCGATCTGGCTCCCGGCCATCTCGGCTGATTTTTCTTGCGCGAGGAAGGTCGCCCACGGGTCTTCGATGTCTTCATAAAGACCGCGCGAGTCGAATTGGATCGACAGGCCCCAGAAACCGTTCGGCGCCAGGCCGATGAAGCCATGCGGGCGGCGTTGCGGCACAAGCAGCGCGTCGCCCGCGTTCATCACC
The DNA here is from genome assembly GCA_035552195.1 of Allostellaceae bacterium. Taxonomy (GTDB): domain Bacteria; phylum Pseudomonadota; class Alphaproteobacteria; order ATCC43930; family CGMCC-115725; genus CAIKMD01. The sequence goes on from DASZLU010000108.1 coordinate 102,260, forward strand.
TCATGCTTATCCCCGGTTGTCTTGGCGCTGCCTTCGACGATGAGGATCATGGACGGCACAGGATGGACGTGCGGCGTGAGTTCTTCGCCCGCCTCAAGCCGGACCCAGGCCATCGAAATCCTATTATCTTTAGGAAGAAAGTCAGCGAGGCTCGTGTTTTTTGTGAAGTCTTTCACATGGCCGAGCCAATGCTCGACCCCGTTAACCATAATTGTCCTCATTGAGGGCACGTCATCGCGTCTCACCAGTTCGACCTGGCGATCTTCTCCAAGCAATTTCAGCATGTTAGCGTCCCCCGTTATCTATTTAGTAACAGATAACGCCATAATCTCGCCATCTTAAGGATGCGTCAATGATATAGATCAAGCTAGCGGTGCCGCTCGATCCGTTAATCTATAGAGAATTGCAATTTTGCGGCGCAGGAATAGGTGCTGCCACACTGCCAGGCGCGCCTAACGCAGCGCGAAACTCACCGGCACTTCGATATCGAGCGTGTTCGCCGTGATGTCGCCGGGGATGGGCGACAACGGCGCGGCGCGCTGAACGAGCGCCAATACTTCAGCATCGAGATCCGGGTGACCCGAGCTGCGCTCGATCCGCGCATTGGAGACGTCGCCCGCGCGCCTGAGCGTGAAGCGCAGCAACGCGACGCCTTGTTCGCCGCGGCGCTGCGCCGGCGCCGGATAACGCTTGTAGCGCTCGAGCTGCGCCGCGATCAGATCCGTGAAACGCGTGAGCGTGTGATCGCTGACGCTCGGCGCGGCCGGCACGCTGGTCGTTGGCGATGCCGCGACCGGTGTGTTCGACGTTGTCGTCGTTTGCTCCGGCTGCGGCTGAGGATGCGGTTGTTCCGCGTGCCGCGTGACGGGACGCGGTTTCGGTTGCGGCAACGGCTTCGCCACCGGCACCGGCTCGTCGCGCGGCTGGATCTCTGGCTCGGGCGGCGGCGGCGCTGCAGCGACGGGAGGCGCCGGGGGCGCGGACAACGGCGCAAGCTCGAGCATCGTCAGCGATGGCGGCAAGGGCGACGGCACGGGCAAGCTCTGATACCAGCGCATAATGAACACGGCCGCGACGCCGTGCAGCGCCAGCACGAAAGCAAAGCTTATGACCCACCGCTTGTTGTCGCCGCGCAGCGATAAGCGGGTCGAAGCGGAATGCGAATGGCTGAAGGTCGCGGCGACACTCATCGCATCCCCTCCTTATTCACCCGGCGCGCCGAGCGGCGCGAGCCGCGACAAGCGCACGGCGCGATCGAGCTTGCGCTTCGCCAGCCACATCGCGATACCGCTCACCGCGAAAAGCGCCGGCAACACGCCGGAGATAAAGACCAGCACGCGCCAGGGCCGGCCAAAGCCGCTACCGTCATGGATCGCATGCATCGACGCGACGACGCGCTCGGCAACGGAATAGTCGCGTGGGTCGCGGAGATCGATGACGATGCGGCGCCACGGATCGACCGAGACGATCGCCGGCAACGCATGTTCACCGCCGAGAGACACGCGATAGGGCTGATCGGCACGTTGCGGCAGGCCGATAGTGCGCAGCGCGAGATCGGGTCGGGCTGCCCGCGCGAGCGCGGCGGCACCGTCGACATCGAGCGCCGCCGCCCCCTCGATCGGCGCGACCTTCGGCGCGGCAACGCCGGGCCGCAGATCGCGGATACCCCATTTGGCGGCGAGAGCGTTGAAATTCTGCGGGAATGAAAGCCATACGCCCGAGAAGCTCACCACCAGCAGCACCAGCCAGAACCAGAAGCCGATGACGCCGTGGAGCTGGCGTAGGAAGCGATAGCCGCGCGCGCCGCGCTGCATGATGATTGCCTGGCGCCAGCGGCCGCGGGTCGGGAATTGCATGATGACGCCGGTGACCGCGAGTACGCACATCACGACGCCGAACCAGCCGCCGATCGCGCGGCCGGTGCGATCCCGCATTGCGGCATTGGCGTGGAAGAAAAAGATCGCGCGCAGCCAGCCTTCGCCGGGTTTCACCACACCGCGTACGGCCAAGCTCGACGGATCGAGATAAACCTCGACGCCGCCGGGCCCCGGATGGCGCGGATCGGAAAAGCGCACGACGGCGAGATCGCCCGGCGCGGTCGGTGCGAAGATCGTGTTTGCTACGAAATCCTTTGGCGCCATCGCGCGCGCGGCCTCGACGATCGCGGCATGGCGTTGCGCCGGCCCGGCACTCGCCGGCACGAAATCGTGCCCGGGCTGCAATTGCGGTTCGAAGATCAGCACGCTGCCCGTCAGGCCGATGACGGCGAGCGGGACCGACAGCAGGCCGCCGAGCAAAAGATGAAGACGGCGCAGAACCGTGCTGCGCCAGGCGATGCTCATGTGTCGGACCATAGGCGTAGGAGATTGTGATAAAGCCCCGTCAACTGAACGAGCGCTCGCTCGTCGGGCGCCACGCGATTGAGCCGTTGGATCGCGGTATCGAGATCGAGCAGCATCATCCGCTGCTCGTTGCTGCGCACCATGCTTTGCAGCCAGAAGAACGACGAAATCCGCGCGCCGCGCGTCACCGGCGTCACCTGATGCAGGCTGGTCGCGGGATAGATCACCATATCGCCGGCCCGCAACTTCACGCGCCTGAGGCCATCGGTGCCCTCGATGAGCAGCTCGCCGCCGTCATAATCTTCGGGTGGGGTCAGGAAGAGCGTCGCCGAGAGATCGGTACGGACGCGATAGCGCGAGCGCATCACCTCGCGGATCGCGCCATCGATATGCGTGCCATAGGTCTCGCCGCCCTGATAGCGATTGAAGAGCGGCGGATAGACTTTGAGCGGCAACGCCGCGGTGATGAAGAGCGCGTTGCGTTCGAGCGCGGCGAGGATCATGTCGCCGAGCTCGCGTGCCACCGGATGGTTCTCGGGCACCTGCATATTGTTTTTGACACGTTCCGACTGATGACCGGCGGTGGCGCGGCCGTCGACCCATTCCGCGTGCTCGAGCGCCTGGCGGCACTGCGCCACCTGGTCCGCGTCGAGAACTTTCGGGATCTGCAACAGCATCGCGCTTTAGCCTTTCACCCGTCAGTATTTGAAATCGACCGTCAGCAACGCCGTTCGACCCGCGCCGGGGACCACGTGCGAGGGATGGACTTGGTCGTAATAGAAGGTGTTGAAGATGTTCGTGACGTTGAGCTGGAGATCGATCTTCTCGTTCACGTAGTATTTCGCCATCGCGCTAAACGTGGCGTAGGCCGGCACCCTGGTGAGGAACGCGACCACACCGGGCGTCGTCGCCGTGCAGGTACCGGCAGTCGGGCAGACGAGGCGCGGCGTGGAGCTGGCGTAGCGGCTCGAGACGACATTGACGCCGCCACCGATTTCGACCGGCCACGGCAATTGATACGTCGTCCAGAAATTGAAGGTATGCGCCGGCACGTTGCTGAGGCGATTGCCGAGATCGCTCGCAATCCCCTGCACCGGCGATTTGTCGATGACGCCGTACATATAGGAATAGCCGCCATAGACCTGCCACTTCTCTGTGAGGTGGCCGGCCGCCTCGAACTCGAAACCGTCGACGCGCGCATCGCCGGCGAGGATCATCTGCGCCGAGTTATTGGGATCGGTCTCGCGCACGTTGGTCTGCTGCGTGCGATAGATCGAGGCGCGCAGGCTGAGCCCCTCATGGATCACGTCCCACTTCGCGCCGAGCTCGTATGTCTTGTTCTTGACCGGCGCGAGATTGGCGGTCGATGCCTGGAGCGACAGCGCTTCCGCCGATGGGTCGAAAGACGTGCCGGCGTCGAAATAGACGCTGGCAGTCGGCAACGGCTTGTAGACGATGCCGCCGCGCCAGCTCGCCATGTCGTCTTTGTGCTGAAGGGCGGTATAGCCGGCACCGGTGCCGGTGACCGGATTGTTGAACGCCTGCTGATAGAAATTCACGTCGAACCGGTCGAGGCGGCCGCCCCCCATGAGCTGCCACTGATCGCTGAGCTCTGCCGTATCGAGCGCATAAAACGCCTTGGTCGCCGCGTCGGTCTTGGTATTCGACGCGTAGAAGGCCGAGGCGTTGTAGGGCTGTCCTGAATTGGGATCGGTCAGCGGCGTCGTGCTGTAGGGGCCGATGGTCGAAAAGCGCCGCGGGTCCGATGTCTCCTCGCCGATCTCGACGCCGGTCACCAACGTGTGCTTGACGAAGCCGGTGTCGAATTTCGATGTCGCGTCGGACTGGTTCTCGATGAAGGTCTCGAGGCTGGTGCCGTAGAGCTGATTGCGCGAAACGCTGAGCGAACCGAGTGGCGTGCCGGGCGCGACCAGCTGCACGGTGCCTGTGCCGCCCGGTGCGACCGGCGCATAGTAAAGCTGCGGCTCGGTGATGCGGAATTGGCGCGTGTAATGCGCGTAGCGCAGCTGGTTGCGAATCGTCAGCCAATCGTTGACGTCGTGCTCGATTTTCGCGGTGGCAACATCGACATTGGTCCGCAAGAAGTCGTTCTCGGCGAAGCCGTAGAAATTGCTGCGGCGGACGCTTTCCGGCACGGGAGCCGCGATTTGGCGCGACTGTCCGGCCGTGCCCTGGAACAGCACGGGCATGCCGTAATCCGGGGTATCGTATTCGCTCTGATGGAAGAAGCTGAAATAGGCACGCGTGTCGGTGCCAAGGCCGAGCGAGAGGGTCGGTGCGATACCGATGCGCGAATTCTCCGTCACGTCGCGCTCGGCGACATTCGAATCATGCGCCATCAGATTGATCCGGAACGCCGCACCGGAACCGAGCGCGCCGAGCGGCTGGTTCACGTCGGCGGTGACGCGCTTGGTGAAATCGGTGCCGAACGCAACCGAACCGCGTATGAAGGGCGTGAGTCCCGCCGGCTTGCTGTCCTGCTCGATCACGCCGCCGGTCGAGCCGCGGCCGAAAAGGATCGAGGACGGGCCTTTCAGCACTTGGATGTCTTCAAGATAGAACGGATCGCGGTAATAGCTGCCGAAATCGCGCATCCCGTCGAGATAGATGTCGCTGCGCGCGGAAAAGCCCCGCAGCGTGAGGTTGTCGCCTTGCGACGTGTTTTCGCCGGCACCGAGGCTGATGCCCGAGACGTTGCGCAGCGCGTCGCGCAGCGTGCTGACGCCCTGATCGTCGAGCAATTGACGCGGCACCGTATCAATCGATTGCGGCGTGTCGCGCATCGGCTGCGTCAGCTTGTTAAGTGTCGGCTGCGGCGTCGCGTAATCTCCGTTGCGCGCGGCGCTATCGACCGAGACGGTCGGGGTTTGAACCGGACCGTCGCCATAGGATTGGGCGGTGGCGACACCAGACCAAGCGGTCAGGAGGGCAGCGGCAGAACTCGACGCAAAGAGACGGCGTTGCCAAGACATAAGGTGACAGCTCCAAAGCGCAGGGGCGCAAAAGCATTCCTGGCTGGCTGTCCGGAAACGAGCGGCGTGGCTGGCTTGGTCGCTGTGATTGCGGAAAGGGTCGACATGACGAAAGGTAATTACTTCACGAGGATCAGCTTGTTGTTCGCCGTGAGCCGCAAGCGATATCGCTCGGTGCCGTGCTGGATCAGCAATTCGCGCTGACCCGCGAGCAGCGACTCGCTGCTGACGATGCGCGGCTCCGTCGCGTTGTCATCGACGGGCGGCAAGATGGGATCGGTTCGGAGCAGGTCGGTCACTACGGTATCCAACTAAGAATAATTCGCATTCGCACAGACCGACATTAACTGCGAGTGAGGATCACTTGCAACAAAATCTTTTATAGGAAATACAAAGGCTTGCGATTTAGCTTCGCGGCCATTGCGCAAACCCTCGTCAATTTTTGCGAAGCCTTCTAAATAAGCTGTAATGCCTGACACCGTAACCGGCCCCGCCCCGATCCGTTTCACGCATCGCGAAATCTTGCTGATGCTGAGCGGCACGATGTGCGGCATGTTTTTGGGCGCGATCGATCAGACAATCGTCGCGACCGCGCTGCCGGCGATGGCCGGCGAGCTGCACGGCATCCAATACATGTCCTGGGCGGTCGCCGCTTATCTGCTGACCTCGACCGCATCGACGCCGATCTACGGCAAGCTCAGCGATCTCTACGGCCGGCGGCTGCTGTTCGTCACCGCGATCGGCATCTTCCTGCTCGGTTCGGTCATTTGCGGCGCGGCATTCACGATGAGCATGCTGATCGGCGGCCGCGCCGTGCAAGGCTTGGGCGGCGGCGGCCTCATCACCCTCGCGCAGACGATCATGGCCGACATGGTGCCGCCGCGCGAACGCGGCCGCTATCAGGCCTATTTCTCAGGCGTCTATACGGTCTCGACCTTGGGCGGCCCGATCCTCGGCGGCCTGCTGGTCGATATCGCCTCCTGGCGCTGGGTCTTCTGGTTCAATCTGCCGATCGCCGTCGCGGGCCTCTGGATCTGCAACGCACAGCTCAAACGGCTGCCGATCCGCGGCGGCCAGAAGCAGATCGATTATCTCGGCGCCTCGCTGATGGTGCCGGCGATCGTGGCGCTATTGCTGGTGACGACGTGGGGCGGCAATGAGTTCGCCTGGCTATCGCCGCCGATCCTTGGCCTCGTCGTCGCCGCGCTGGCGCTCATCGCATTGCTGATCGCGCGCGAAATGCAGGCGCCCGATCCGATCTTGCCGCTCCGCTTTTTCAACAACAACGTCTTCGTTCTCGGGAACGGCATGGGCTTCCTGATGGGCGGAGCGACGGTCGGCGCAACCATCTTCCTGCCGTTGTTCCTGCAGGTCGTGCTCGGCGCGACGGCGAGCAATTCCGGCCTGCTGATCACGCCGCTGATGGTCGGCATCACCGTCGGCGCGCTGGCGACGGGTCGATTCATCCGGTGGACCGGCCGCTACAAGATCATCCCGCTGGTGAGCCTGACCATCGCCGCGCTGTCTTTCCTCGGGATGATGGAAGTGACCCGCGCGACGTCGCCGGTCTATTACATCGTCCTGATGACCGCGATGGGCATCGGCCTCGGTCCCGCCGGCCCGATGATCTCGATCTCGGTGCAGAATTCGGTCGAGTTCCGCGATCTCGGCAGCGCCACCTCGCTCACCTCGTTCTTTCGCTCGATGGGCGGCTCGTTCGGCGTGGCCGTCATGGGCGCGATCCTCTTTGCCGGGCTGGCGGATCAGAGCGCGCGCACGCCGGGCCTCAACGCCGGCGGCTTGCTGCATGGGGGACCGGCGATGATCAATGCGCTGCCCGAGAACGTGCGCGCAGTGATCATCGCGAGCTTCAGCCAATCTTTCCGCTACGTCTATCTGGTCGGCGCGGGAATTTGCATCCTCGGCGTGGTCCTTGCGGTGTTCCTCAAGGAACTACCGCTGCGCCGCTGGGGGCCGCCGGTGCCGAACGCCGACGCCGGGCCGCAAGCAACAAAGCCCGGCGCACCCAAGGAACTCGGAGCGCCCGGCGCCGAGTAGCGGCGATCGTTAGCGCGCGTTGTAGTAATCGCCGGTCGGATGCTTCTTCATACACGAAGCTGTTTTGCACGCATGGACGACCGGCTGTTTGGCCGTCGCGTCGGTGGTGATGACCGTCCCGAGGGATTACTCGGCGGCGACGGTATCGCTCTTTTCGGAAGCTTTCGCGGCGTAAGGATCGGCCAGCGCTTCGGCCAAACGCTCGCGGATATCGGCGAGGCGCTTCTCGTGATCGACTTTGTGGCCGAACAGATCCTTCACATAGAAGACGTCGACCACCTTCTCGCCGTAGGTCGAGATCTTCGCGCTTGAGATTTGCAGATTGAGCTGCGTCAGCGCGCGCGTCACTTCGTAAAGCAGGCCGGCGCGATCACGGCCATTCACCTCGACCACGGTATGCGTGCTCGAGGCCTTGTTGTCGATGAGAACGCGCGGCGGCACGGTGAAGACGCGTGTGCGGCTCGGCACACTGGCCGGCGCCGCGAGATCGATATGCGGCTTGAGCTTGCCGATCAGCACATTCTCGAACATCACCGAGAGCTTCGCGAGCTTCTGCGCCTGATCGAAGGCGCCGCCTTCGCGGTCCTGGACCCAGAACGTATCAAGCGCCATGCCGTTCGACATGGTGTGGATCTTCGCGTCGACGATGTTGGCACCGGCCAGCGCCAGTGCACCGGTGATGCGCGAGAAAAGCCCGGCGTGATCGGCGGTGTAGAGCGTGACTTCGGTGACCGAGCGTTGCGCATCGACACGCGTATCGACGGTCAGCGGCGCACCGCTTCGCTCCGCCTCGCGCACCAGCCGCGCATGGCGCGACTGCGTCTCGGCATCGAACGACAGCCAGTAGAAGGGATAGCCCTTGGCGATGAAGGAATCGATGTCGGCCGGCGCGAAATCGGGCAGCTTCTTGCGTACGGCTTCTTGCGCCAGCCGTACGCGTTCCTCGCGCGCCGTTGCATCGATGCCGCCCGACATCAGCTCGAAAGCGCGATGATAGAGTTCGCGCAGCAGCGCCGCTTTCCAGCCGTTCCAGACCTTCGGCCCAACCGCACGGATATCGGCAACGGTCAGCAGCAGCAGAAGCTTCAACCGCTCGGGCGATTGCACGCGCGCGACGAAATCCTGGATCGTCTTCGGATCGTCGATGTCGAATTTGAACGCCGTGTTGCTCATCAGGAGATGCCAGCGAATGAGCCAGGCAATGGTCTCGGTCTCTTCGGCCGTGAAGCCGAGGCGCGGCCCCATCTTTTCCGCGACCTGCGCGCCCAAGATCGAATGATCGCCGCCGCGGCCTTTGGCTATGTCGTGCAACAGCACCGCGAGATAGAGCGCGCGCCGCGAATCGATGGTCGGGAACAAGCTGGTCGCCAGCGGCAGCTCTTCTTTCAGATTGCCGTGCTCGGTATCCGATAGGATGCCGATTGCGAACAGCGTGTGCTCATCCACCGTGTAGGTGTGATACATGTCGTATTGCATCTGCGCGACGACGCGGCCGAAATCCGGGATGAAGCGGCCGAACAGGCCCGATTCATTCATCCAGCGCAGCGCGATCTCGGGATTGACGTTGCTCGCGGTCAGGATTTCGACGAACAGCCGGTTGGCTTCGGGATTGGCGCGCAGCTCGGCATCGACCAGCTTCAGCGATTGCGTGATGAGACGCAGCGCATGCGGATGGATGTCGAGCCCTTCCTTCTGCGCGACATGGAAGAGCCGCAGCAGCGCGACCGGTTCTTTGGCGAATTGATCCTCGCTCGCGACGTCGAGCCTTCCGGCATCGACGGTGAAGCCTTCGACCGATTTCTTGCCGAAGCCCCAACGCTTCAACGAGAATTTCGGCTGATGGCGATGCTCCGATTCGAGGACAGCGCAGAAGATGCGCGTCAGATCGCCGACGTCCTTCGCGATCAGGAAGTAATGCTTCATGAAGCGCTCGACGCCCTTGGTGCCCGCGTGACCGCGGTAGCCCATGCGGGTGCCGACTTCACTTTGCCGATCGAAGGTCAGGCGATCTTCGGCGCGGCCGGCGAGGAAGTGCAGATGGCAGCGCACCGTCCAGAGGAAATTCTGCGCCCGCGCGAAACGTTGCGCCTCTTTCGGCGACAGCACTTTAAGCTCGACGAGCTGATCGATCGTGTCGGCGCGATAGACGTATTTCGCGATCCAGAACAGCGTGTGGAGATCGCGCAGGCCGCCTTTGCTTTCCTTGACGTTGGGCTCGACGAGATAGCGTGAGTCGCCGAGTTTCTCGTGGCGTTGATCGCGCTCGGCGAGCTTGGCCTCGATGAATTGCGTCGCACTCTTCTTGACGATCTCGGCATCGAAACGGCGCTTCAGCTCGGTGAAGAGTGCCTGATCGCCCCAGAGGTAGCGCGCTTCGAGCACCGCCGTGCGGATCGTCAAATCGCCTTCGGCATGACGGATCGTCTCTTCGACCGAGCGCGTCGATTGCCCGACCTTGAGTCCCAAATCCCACAGCGTGTAGAGCACATACTCGACGACCTGCTCGGTATGCGGCGTGCGCTTGTAGGGCGTGAGGAAAAGCAGATCGATATCGGAGAACGGCGCGAGCTCGCCGCGGCCGTAGCCGCCGACCGCGATCAGCGCGAGACGCTCGCCTTCCGTCGGGTTCGCGATCGGATAGATGCTCGTCACGATGAAGTCGTAGAGCACACGAATGATCTGATCGACGAGGAAGCACAGCGAATGGACGGCCTCGGTGCCGCTCGCATGGGCCTCGAAACGCTTCTGCACCTCGCCGCGACCGGCATTGAGCGCGGCTTTCAGCGCTTCGGCGATCTTCTTGCGATCAGGCTCGGCGCTGCGCTCGGCAATCGTCTCGAGCTGCGCAGCGAGGGCCCGTCGATCGATGATTTCGCGCTGGCGCGGGATGTCGGACATCGCGTCGATCTTATCCGAGAAGCGGTTCAACTGTCGCGGCCTTGTTGCACCGCGGCGGGGAATTGGGTTCGTTTCGCAAAATTAAAGTTTTCGGAAGGCTTTCAAGAGCTTAGAAAGACGGGCTGGCTTTGAAGAGATGGCCCTGCCGCTTCAAAGATCAAGCTCCCGCGCCCGCACCCAATTTTATATGTCACCCGCGGACTTGTTCCGGACGACCCGCGCGGGCGCTCTTCGCGGCCGTGCCCTTCGGGTTCACGCGCGAGGAGCGCGTGAACGGGTCGTCCCATGTGATCGATCGAACACATGAATTGCCGGGACGAGCCCGGCAAAGACGAAAGAGAAGAAGGGCGAAAAGTAAGTCTGGTCTGGTTATTTCGCCTCGTCGCTCAACCCCTTGATCTTGTAGACCAGCTCCAACGCCTCGCGCGGCGAGAGTTCGTCGGGCTTCAGTGCGCCCAAAAGCAATTCGAGCTCCGAGGGCTCGGCCAGTTCCAGCGGCGCCGGTTTCGACGCTGCGAATAGCGGCAAATCCTCGGCGAGGCGGGCGAGGGCGCCGCCTTGCTCGCCTTTCTCCAAGGTGCCGAGCACCTGCTCCGCCCGCGCGATCACGGCGGCGGGGAGGCCGGCGAGCTTGGCGACGTGGATGCCGTAGGAGCGGTCGGCGGCGCCGGGGGCGATCTCGTGCAGGAAGACGACATCGCCCTGCCATTCCTTTACCCGCATCGTGTAGCAGGCGAGATGATCGAGCTTCGCGGCGAGCGCCGTCAGCTCGTGATAATGCGTCGCGAACAGCGCGCGACAGCGATTGCGATCGTGCAAATGCTCGACCGAGGCCCAAGCGATCGAGAGCCCGTCATAGGTTGCGGTGCCACGGCCGATCTCGTCGAGGATGACGAGCGCGCGCGGGCCGGCCTGGTTGAGGATCGCCGCGGTCTCGACCATCTCGACCATGAAGGTGGAGCGGCCGCGCGCCAGATCGTCGGCTGCGCCGACGCGGCTGAAGAGGCGATCGACGATGCCGATCTGTGCCGATGCGGCGGGAACGAACGAGCCCATCTGGGCAAGGACCGCAATGAGCGCGTTCTGGCGCAAGAATGTGCTTTTGCCCGCCATGTTGGGACCGGTCAGCAGCCACAGCCGCTGCTTGTCCTCAAGGTCGCAATCATTGGCGACGAAGCTTGGGCCCGCGGCGCGCAACAGCGCTTGCTCGACCACCGGATGGCGGCCTTGGCGGATCGCGAAGCCGGTGCTGTCGTCGATCTTCGGCCGCGTATAGCGCTCGGTCACCGCGAGTTCGGCGAGCGCGCTCGCGACATCGAGCGCGGCGAGGGCGGCCGCGGCGCGCGCGATCTCGCTCGCCTGACCGAGCGCCTCGGCGACGAGGTCGTCGAAGAGCTTCACCTCGAGCGCCAACGCTCTATCGGCGGCGGAGGCGATCTTCGATTCGAGCTCGCCGAGCTCGACCGTCGAATAGCGCATCGAGGACACCAGCGTCTGGCGATGGATGAAGCCGTCGCCCATTTTCGGCGCGTGGTTCGGCCCGATATCGATGTGATAGCCCAGCACGTTGTTGTGTCGGATCTTGAGACTGGCGATGCCGGTCTCGCTGGCGTAACGCGCTTGCAGACCGGCAACGAGGCGGCGGCTGTCGTCGCGCAGCTTCACGAACTCGTCGAGCTCGCTCGCGTAGCCCGGCGCGATGAAGCCGCCATCGCGCGCCAAGAGCGGCAATTCTGCCGCGAGGGCCCGCGTCAGCCGATCGACCAGCGCGGAATGCTCGCCGAGATCGCGCTCCAACCCGGCGATGAGCGGCGGCGGCGTGGTGAAATCAGCTTGGCGAAGGAGCGCGCGCAAGCCCGCCGAAACCCGCAGCGTATCGCGCAGCGCGGCGAGATCGCGCGGACCGCCGCGGCCGACGCCGAGCCGTGCCATCGCCCGCGCCATGTCGGCGCAGAGCCGCAGCTCGTCGCGCATCCCCTCGCGCAGCCGCTCGGCGCCAGCGAAGAACCCGACCGCATCGAGCCGCGCCTCGATTTGCGCCGGATCGGTAAGCGGTGCCCCGAGATAATCCGCGAGCAGCCGCGCACCGGCGCCGGTCTCGGTGCGATCGATCGCGGCGAGGAGACTGCCATTGCGATCGCCGGTCAGGCTTTCGGTCAATTCGAGATTGCGCCGCGTGGCCGCGTCGATCTCCATCACATCGCCGCTGCCGAAGCGGCGCGGTGCCGTGAAGGCCGGCAATTTTCCTTGCTGTGTCAGCTCGACATAATCGACGAGCGCGCCGGCCGCCGCGATCTCGGCGCGGGTGAAGGCGCCGAAGCCGGCCAGCTCGCGCACGCCGTAGAGCGCCTCCAGCCGCTTGCGGCCGTTCTCGCTGTCGAAACGCGCGCTCGGCTGCGGTGTCAGGTTGTCTTTGTGAAGCTGGAACAGCTCGACGAGTTCGGGCTTCGCCAAAAGCCGCTCGGGCAACAACAGCTCGCCGGGTGCGATCCGCGCCAATACCGCGCCGAGCGATGTCGACGGCACGGCTTGCGTCGCGAATTCGCCGGTCGAGAGGTCGAGCCACGCGATGGCGAGTTCGCCCGACGCATCGGCGAGCGCGGCGAGGTAATTGTGCCGCCGCGCATCGAGGAGCGCGTCTTCGGTCAGCGTGCCCGGCGTGACGATGCGCACGACGGCGCGGCGCACCGGCGACTTGCTGCCGCGTTTCTTCGCTTCGGCCGGGTCTTCCATCTGTTCGCAGACGGCGACGCGAAAGCCCTGGCGGATGAGGCGCGAGAGATAAGCCTCGGCGGCATGCACCGGCACGCCGCACATCGGAATATCGTCGCCATCGTATTTGCCGCGCTTGGTGAGCTGGATGTCGAGCGCCGCCGCGGCTTTGCCGGCGTCCTCGAAGAACAGCTCGTAGAAATCGCCCATGCGATAGAAGAGCAGGCAGTCGGGATGCGTGCGCTTCAGATCGAGATACTGCGCGAGCGCCGGTGTCGCCTCCGGCGAAGCGACAGCCCCTTGCACTTGAGAGGGCGGTTGTGGCGTCGGTTCGCGCGCGGATTCCGGCATGCCGAGAAGCTAGCAGAAAATCCGCCGCGCCTTTAGAGTGCCTACCAACAAAGACCGACGAGAAGCCCCAAAACATTGGGGATAAATTGGGGGAGGAAGGCTTGCGCCGCATCATCCTTTGCTTGATCGCGCTGACGCTGCTCGCGGGCGCTGTCGTTCCGGCCCGGGCCGAGACGATCAAGATCGGTCTGCTGAAGACGTCATCGAGCGCGGTCACCGTCATCGCCATCAAGCGCGGCTATTTCACCGCCGAGGGACTGGATGCGCAGCTCGTTCCCTTTGACGCGGCTGAGCCGGTCGCGGTCGCGGCGGCCTCAGGCGATATCGATTTCGGCATCACCGGCCTGACCGCCGGGCTCTACGCGCTCGCCAGCCAGGTCCGCATCATCTCGGGCCATCTGCAAGAGCATCCCGGTTTTCATGCCAACGCGATCGTCGCCTCGAACAAGGCTTACGATGCGGGCCTGAAGACCGTGAAGGATCTCGCCGGCCATGCCGTCGGGGTGACGCAGATCGGCTCGTCGCTGCATTACAGCGTCGCGCTGGTCGCCGCGAAATCGGGCGTCGCGCTCGACGCCTTGCGCATCGTGCCGCTGCAGTCGAATGGCAATGTCGCCTCGGCAGTGAGCGGCGGGCAGATCGATGCCGCCGCGACCTTGGGCAATTTCGCTTCGCCGGCGATCGAGCGCGGCGCGGTGAAGCTGCTCGCCTGGGCCGGCGACATCGCACCCTGGCAATTCGGCGCGCTGATCACCTCGGCGAAAATGACCGACGAGCATCCCGATCGGGTGAAGCGCTTCCTCAACGCGATGCACAAGGCGGACCGCGACTATCACGACGCCTTCACCGGAGCGGACGGCAAGCGCGCGGACCAAGCCGACGCACCGGCGGTCTATGCGATCATCGCGGAGTATCTTGGCCAGACCGTCGACCAGATCCGGCCCGCCCTCGCTTATGTCGAGGGGCGCGTCGATGTCGACGATGTCATGCATCAGATCGCGTGGTATCGCGATCACGGCTTCCTCAAGGACGCGGCCGGCGCCGAGAAGATCGTCGACCGCCGTTTTGTTACGCCGATGAGTCTCGCAACGCATTGACCTAAAACCGCGCCGCGGCGAAGATCGCCCACAAGAACGATATCGGGAGAGGAACATGCGCCGGGCCGTGGGGGCGTTGGGATTGGGGACGCTGCTTGGATTGGCCGGCCTGTCGGCACCAAGCGCCGATGCGGCCGAAACCATCAAGATCGGCATGCAGAAGCCGGTCGGCGGACCGCTCTACATTGCCGACGCCAAGGGCTATTACGCCGCCGAAGGCTTGACCCCCGATTACGTCTTCTTCGAAGCCGGCGAGCCGATCGCGGTGGCGGTTGCCTCGGGCGCGGTCGATTTCGGTGTCGCGGGTTTGACCGGCGGGTTCTACAGCCTCGCCGGCAAGGGCGCGCTCAAGATCATCGCCGGCCAGACGCATGAAATGCCGGGCTTTCCCGCCAATACCGTCGCCGCGTCGAACAAAGCTTTCGAGGGCGGGTTGAAGTCGGTGAAAGACCTGCCCGGCCATTCCGTCGCCATCACCCAGATCGGCTCGGCTTTTCATTACGATCTCGGCCTGCTCGCCGCGAAATACGAATTCGATCTGCAGACGATCCGGCTGATGCCGTTGCAGACCAATCCCAATGCGGTCGCCGCCGTGGTCGGCAATTCCGCCGACGCGGTGGTGACGATCGCGCCCTGGGTGGCGCCCGCGATCAACAAGGGCGATGCCAAGCTGCTCGCCTATATCGGCGATGAATCGCCGTGGCAGCTCGCCGTCGCTTTCACCGGTACCAAGACGGCGAACGACCAGCCCGAGAAGGTGAAGCATTTCGTCGCCGCGCTGCGCCGCGCGACGCGTGATTATCACGACGCCTTCACCGGCTCCGACGGCAAGCGCGCCGATCAAGCGAGCGCGCCCGAACTGCTCGCGATCCTCGCCAAATACACCGGCCAGAAGCCCGAGGTGATCGATCAAGGCCTCGGCTATATGGATGCGGAGGCGCGGCTCGATGAGGCCGATGTGCTGAAGCAGGTTACGTGGTATCGCGCGCAGGGCATGGTGAAAGACGATTTCGATGCCGCCAGCATCATCGACAAGCGCTACGCCGTGCCGCTGAACAAATAAAAGCGAAATGTTGAACGAGGAGGTGACAATGAAGACGATGTGCGCGCTGACGGCGCTCGTGATGGGATCGGCTCTCGCGCTCGCCGCGAGCGCGGCGCCAAGCCTCGCCAACGACAAGGTGAAAGCCGGCGTCGTCCGCTCGATGGGCGGCAGCCCGAATTACGTCGGCAAGGAAAAGGGCTTCTTTGCCGCGCAAGGCATCGATGTCGACATCGTCTTCTTCGATTCGGCACAGCCGATCTCGGTCGCCGTCGCATCGGGCGATTGCGATGTCGGCACGACCGGCGTCACTGCCGCGTTCTTCAATCTCGCGGCGCAAGGCGCGCTGCGCATCATCGGCTCGGGCACCTGGGAGCATCCCGGCTTCCAGAGCATCGGCTATCTCGTCTCGAACCAGGCCTATGATGCCGGGCTGCACTCGCTGAAAGACATCGCCGGCAAGAAAGCGGCGATCACCCAATCGGGCACGCCGCTGCAATACGCGATCGCCCTCGCCGCCGATAAATACCATATCGATTACAGCAAGATCCAAA
The DNA here is from genome assembly GCA_035552195.1 of Allostellaceae bacterium. Classification (GTDB taxonomy): domain Bacteria; phylum Pseudomonadota; class Alphaproteobacteria; order ATCC43930; family CGMCC-115725; genus CAIKMD01. The sequence goes on from DASZLU010000108.1 coordinate 118,307, forward strand.
TCCTGTTGCTGCAATCCAATCCCAATGTCGGAACCGCGCTGACCGGCGGCCAGACCGATTTCGCGGTACAGACGGTCGTCCCCGCCTATTCGGTGATCAACAAAGGCGGCGCCAAGCTTTTGGGCTGGGAAGGCGATCAGGTGCCGAACGAGCAGAACGAGGCGTTCTTTACCTCGGTCAAGATGATGAACGAGCGTCCCGACGTGCTGAAGCGCTATCTCGTCGCCTATCGCCAGGCGATGACCTATCTGCACGACGCTTTCGCCGACGAGAACGACAAGCGCCGCGATGGGCCCAACGCGAACGAGGCCGAGGAGATCGCCGCAAAAAGCCTCGATCAGCCGCTCGCGCAGATAAAGCTCGGCGTGCCCTTCTTCGACCGGCAGGGCCGGCTGGTCGAACAGGATTTCGTCAAGCTCGCCGCCTGGTACAAGTCGCAGGGCATGATCAAAGGCGATGTCGATGTCCCGGCGATGATCGATCGCCGCGATGCGATTCCCTATCCGAAGAAATAAGGAGAACAAGGTGATGAAATCGATGCTCGGTGGCGCGCTGGCGCTTGCGGCGGGAATCGTCTTGGCCGGCATCGCGCCGAGTATCTCTCCAAGTTGGGCGGCCGATCACGTGAAGATCGGCGTCGTGCGCTCGATGGGCGGCGCGCCGCTTTATGTCGCGCAGGATATGGGCTTCTACAAAGACGAAGGGCTCGATTCCGAGCTCGTGTGGTTCGATGCGGCGCAGCCGGTCGCGGTCGCCGCGGCC
>DASZLU010000109.1:0-5689 GCA_035552195.1 Allostellaceae bacterium
GTCATCGACGTGCACATCTCCCGCTTGCGATCTAAGATCGATAAAGGCTTCGCGCAGCCGCTCCTGCATACAGTGCGCGGTGCGGGTTACATGATCCGTGACGGCGCCCGATAATTCCGGATCATAACCGGGCAAGGGCGACGCCGCGGTTGGGATTCGAACCGGGGGGATCGCCGTGGCAGAGATGAGCTCAAGAATTTCATATCCAAACAATGCGGCGCCGTTCGTCGCGGCGCGTGATTTTTTGCTGCGCTATCGCGAGGACTACGCGACGGCCTATCGCGATTTCCAATGGCCCAAGCTCGATCGCTTCAACTGGGCGCTCGATTATTTCGACGTGATGGCGCGCGGCAATGCGCAGCCGGCGCTTTGGCTGGTCGATGAAGATGCCGGCGAGACCAAGCTCTCGTTCGCGGAATTGAGCGAGCGTTCGGACCGGATCGCCAATGCGCTGCGTGCTCTCGGCGTGCGCCGCGGCGATCGAATTCTGGTCATGCTCGGCAATGTCGTGCCGCTGTGGGAATGCATGCTGGCGGCGATGAAGCTCGGCGCGGTGGTGGTGCCGGCGACGACTTTGCTCACGCGCAACGATCTGGCCGACCGTTTCGCCCGCGGCCGCGTGCGTCATATCGTTGTCAGCGCCGCCGCCGCCGCCAAGTTTGCCGATCTGCCCGGCGATTACACCCGTATCGTCGTCGGCAAGGAGGCGCCGGGCTGGATTTCATATGAGAAAGGCTACGAGGCTTCGGCCGAATTCACCCCGGACGGCGAGACTGGCGCCGACGATCCGCTGCTGCTCTATTTCACCTCCGGCACCACGGCGACGCCGAAGCTCGTGTTGCACAGCCATCAAAGCTATCCGGTTGGCCATCTCTCGACCATGTACTGGCTCGGCCTTCGTCCCGGCGATGTGCATCTGAACATTTCCTCGCCTGGCTGGGCCAAGCATGCGTGGAGCTGTTTTTTTTCACCGTGGATCGCGCAGGCGACGATCTTCATCGTCAACCAGCGCCGCTTCAATGCGCGCGGTCTTCTCGACACCGTCGCGCGCTGCGGCGTCACCACGTTTTGCGCGCCGCCGACGGTGTGGCGCATGCTGATCCAGGAAGATCTGTCGGCCTGGAAGGTCCGTATCAAGGAGTTGATCAGCGCCGGCGAGCCGCTTAATCCCGAGGTCATCGAACGCGTCAAAGCGGCCTGGGGCATCACCATCCGCGACGGCTATGGCCAGACCGAGACCACGGCGCTGGCCGGTAATTCGCCCGGCCAAAAGCTCAAAGCCGGATCGATGGGCCGGCCGCTGCCGGGCTACCGCGTCGCGTTACTCGGACCGAACGACGAGGCGCCAAAGGAAGGCGAAGTTTGCTTGGTCCTCGACCCGCGTCCGGTCGGCCTGATGCAGGGCTATCAGGGTGATGATGGCAGTGTGGCAACTTACCGCGATGCATTCTATCGCACCGGCGACGTCGCTTCGATCGACGACGACGGCTACCTGACCTATGTCGGCCGCGCCGACGATGTGTTCAAAGCGTCCGACTACCGCATCTCGCCGTTCGAGCTTGAAAGCGCACTGATCGAGCATTCAGCGGTGGCCGAGGCGGCGGTAGTGCCGTCGCCCGATCCGATGCGGCTCGCGGTGCCGAAGGCCTATCTTGCGCTCACGTCGGGACACGCGCCGGATCGTGCCACCGCGCTTTCGATCTTCCAACATTGCCGCACCGCGCTGGCGCCGTTCAAACGGGTGCGCCGTCTCGAATTCGCCGAACTGCCGAAGACGATTTCGGGAAAAATCCGGCGCGTCGAATTGCGCCGCGCCGAGGCGGCCAATCGGCAAGAAGGCCGGCGCGCGACGCTGGAATTCTGGGAGGATGATTTTTCCGAGGCCGAATTGTCAGGTGGCGAATTGGGCGCGCGGGCGGAGAAAGTCTGATACGTGACCGCGCTCGGCAAACTCATCCGCACCACCGCGTTCAAGCTGACGCTGGTTTATCTGGCGATCTTCGTGCTGTTCGCGGCGTCGCTGCTCGGCTATTTCGCGCTCAATACGCGGCGCCTGATCACCGAGCAGATCACCGCGACCGTCACCGGCGAGATCAACGTGCTGACCGAGCAATATGCGCAAGGCGGTATCCGGCGTCTGGTGATCGTCGTCGACCTGCGGTCGCGGCGGCCCGGTTCAAGCCTTTATCTGGTGACGACGCCGACCGGGGAGGGGCTCGCCGGCAATGTCGGCTCGTTGGAACCGGGCGTGCTCGATCATCCCGGCTGGCTTGAAACAAATTATCGAAGGCTCGACGCGCCCGAGGGCAGCGACCATCGGGCCTTGGCCGAGGTGGTGCAGTTGCCGGGCGGCTTTCGCCTTCTGGTCGGGCGCGATCTCGAAGAGCGCGAACGGCTGTTCGGCATCGTCGCCAATGCCGGGCAGTGGTCGCTGGCGCTCGTCGTCGTGCTCGGTCTGCTCGGCGGTTTCTTCGTCAGCCAGCGCGTGCTGCGCCGCATCGACGCCATGACCGATACCGCGCAGACCATCATGCGCGGCGACCTCGCCGGCCGTTTGCCGGTGGCCGGCAGCGGCGACGAACTGGACCGGCTCGCCGAGCATCTCAATGCCATGCTCGAGCGCATCGAGGCGCTGATGCGGGGACTGAAAGAGGTTTCCGATAACATCGCCCACGATCTCAAGACGCCGCTGACGCGGCTGCGCAATCGCTGTGAACAGGCCTTGCGCCATCCGACCGGTGACAGCGACTACCGCAACGCATTGGAAACGACCATCGCCGAATCCGACGACCTTATTCGCACTTTCGACGCGCTGTTGATGATCGCGCGCGCCGAATCCGGACAGGCGCGCGACAATATGGGCGAATTCGATGCCGCCAAAATCGCCCGCGACATCGGAGAACTGTACGAGCCGCTGGCCGAAGAGAAGGGGATCGCGCTCACGGTCGACGCCGGCGCCGCAGCGCCGGTGCGGGGCAACCGCGAATTGGTCAGCCAGGCGCTGTCGAACCTGATCGACAATGCCATCAAATATGGCGGGCCGAACGGACAGATGAACGGAGTACCGGCGGAAATCGTGGTCAGGGCAGGCGACGACGGCGCGCGTATCGCCCTCAGCGTCGCCGATCGCGGCCCGGGCATTCCGGAGGCCGATCGCGGCCGCGTCGTCGAGCGGTTCGTGCGACTGGAGCAGAGCCGGTCGGCGCCGGGCTCGGGCCTTGGCTTGAGCCTCGCCTCCGCCGTCGCGCGGCTGCACGGCGGCGAATTGAAGCTCGAGGACAATCATCCCGGCCTGCGCAGCATCATCGAGCTGCCGCGCGCCGGGCCGGTCGGGCAGGGATGAACGGCGGATGACGCGGGCTCCGGTCAAGAAACGGCCGAAGCGCGCGCGTAATGATGCGGCATTGATCCATCGGCTTGCCGGCACGCTTCCATCTGGTTCGAAGTCGTCCGCCGCGCGAGTCTCAGCATGGCTTGTGAGTCTGAAGGCAAATGCGGCCGCCAAGTCGCTCAGGAAGCTTATCGACGACTCTCCAGCGTTGGCGCGGGTATTGGGCGGCATCGCCGAAGCAGCGCCCTATCTCTGGGATCTTGTGCAAGGCGATCCGTTCCGTTTTGTACGCCTGCTTGAAAGCGATCCTGATGTCGCGCTCGCTGGGCTGCTTGCGACGACGCAAAGCGCTGTCGCGGCGGCGCACTCGTCCGACGAGGTCATGCGTCTCCTGCGCCGCATGAAAACGGAGGCCGCGCTGTCGATCGCGCTGTGCGATATCGGCGGCGTGTGGCCGGTGGAGCGCGTCACCGCGGCCCTCACCGACGTCGCGGAGACCGCGCTCGACGCCGCCGTGCATTATCTTTTGCGCGAAGCCGTGAAGGCCAAGAAGTTGATCGCGCCCGACGTCCGCAAAGTCGAGGCGGCGTCCGGCTATATCGTCCTCGCCATGGGCAAGATGGGCGGCCGCGAGCTTAATTTTTCCAGCGACATCGATCTGATGGTGTTCTTCGACGCCGCTGCGGCAAAGCTTGCGCCGGGCGTTGAGCCGATGCCGTTTTACGTCCGGCTGACGCGCGATGTCGTCAAGCTTTTGCAGGAACGCACGGCGGACGGTTACGTGTTTCGCGTCGATCTGCGGCTCCGTCCCGATCCGTCCTCGACCCAGATCGCGATTTCGACCGAGGCCGCGCTCCATTACTATGAAGGCCGTGGCCAGAACTGGGAACGCGCCGCACTGATCAAAGCGCGCGCCTGTGCCGGCGACCGCGCGGCCGGCGAGAAGCTTTTGCACGACTTGTCGCCTTTCATTTGGCGCAAATATCTCGACTACGCGACCATCGCCGACGTGCACGAAATGAAGCGGCAGATTCATGCCTATCGCGGCCATGGCGAGATCGCGGTCGAGGGTCACAATATAAAGCTCGGCCGCGGCGGCATCCGCGAGATCGAGTTTTTCGTGCAGACGCAGCAGCTCATCGCCGGCGGCCGGCACGGCGAATTGCGCGGCCGAAGCACGGTCGCCATGCTGTCCGTGCTCGCCGCGGACGGCTGGATCGACGCCGCGGCGCGCGATGAACTCGGCGCGGCTTACGATTTCCTGCGCCGCGTCGAGCATCGGCTGCAAATGATGGCCGACGAGCAGACCCATACGCTGCCGGCCGATGCCGGCGCTCTGGACATCTTCGCCCGCTTTCTCGGCTTCCGCAGCCGCGACGCATTTGCAGCAGTGCTGCTCACGCATTTGCGCAAGGTCGAAGCCCATTATGTCCGGCTGTTCGAGCGGGCACCGGAATATCTGGCCGAGCAGCAGAATTTATCGTTCGACGGCGCCGAAGATAATGCCGAAACGCTCGACCGGCTGGCGCTGATGGGTTTCCGTCAGCCGGCCGAAGTCGCGGGCGCGGTACGCAAATGGCGGGCTGGCCTTTACCGGGCGCTGCGCGGCGAGCAGGCGCGGAGCAACCTGACCGAGCTGATACCGTCCATCATCGATCAATTCGCCCGCGCCGAGAACCCGGACGCGGCTTTTGCGGCGTTCGACCGCTTCCTGAGCGGTCTGCGCGCCGGCGGGCGCTTTCTTTCACTCTTGCGGCAAAATCCGGAACTGATCCGCTTTGTTGCGCTGATCCTCGGCGTCGCGCCGCGTCTTGCCGGTATTCTGGCGCAAAACCCGCACATCGTCGATCCGCTGGTCGATCCGAGCTTCTTCGGCACCTTGCCCGACGAGGCGGAGCTCGAAACGGCGCTCGCACGGGCGCTTGAAGATACTCAAGGCTACGAAGCCGTGCTCGATGCGATCCGGCAATTCGGCCAGGAGCACATGTTCCTGATCGGCGCGCGCATCCTGTCCGGTTCGGTATCGGCGGAACAAGCCGGCGAAATATTCGCCACCCTTGCCGACGCGCTCCTGCGCGCCGTGCACAAACTGGTAGAAGACGACTTCGCGCTGACGCACGGCCGCATCCGCGGTGGGCGAAGCGCTATCGTCGCGCTCGGCCGTCTCGGCGCGCGCGAGATGACGGCGAGTTCCGATCTCGATCTCATCGTCATCTACGATTTCGATCAGGAACATCCGAACTCGGACGGCAAACGGCCGCTCTACGGCGCGCAATATTTTGCCCGTTTCACCCAGCGCCTGATCAGTGCGCTCACGGTGCAGACCAATTACGGCGTGCTCTATCAGGTCGACATGCG
>DASZLU010000110.1:0-88563 GCA_035552195.1 Allostellaceae bacterium
CGCCGGCGGCGTCGCCGTCGTCTATTCCGGCGGCACCATGAGCGGCGGCACCCTCTCGGGCGGCGAGTTCGATTATCAGAGCGGCTCCATCGCCGGCGGCCAGATCGACTTCACCGCCGCCGGCGGCACGCTGCGCATCGATAGCGCCGGCACCTTCGGCGGCGTCATCTCCGGCTTCGGCATCCCCGGCGGCATCGATCTCTCGACCATCGCCTTCGGTTCATCGACCACCGCCACCTGGAGCCAGGGCACCGGCAGCGGTACCCTCACCGTCACCAACGGTGCCTCCACCGCCAATCTCACCCTCCTCGGCAATTACGTCACCGCCAACTTCCACGTTCAGACCGACGGCGCGACCGGTACCCTCGTCACCGATCCGCCCGTCATCGCCTCAAACCAGGACCTCGCCAACCCAACGCATGGTTAGGCCCAGGCGGGTTCGAGGAAGCCATCCTTGTTATTTCGAGGCGAATCGGCCAAAGGACCAACGATCAGAAGTATCGTTAAGGTGAAAACTGACGTGGCAGGCACGAGATTCCTCTCGCTAGCGCCTTCCGTTATAGTGATCTCAATATTTTAGTCTGATCTTGGCGTCACTTCACCGTTACCCAGCACCGTGGCGGATACGGAAACCCAGAACTCCACTGATCCAGGGCTCGTCGCCCTGGTCATGCTGTTGCGCTATTACGGCGTCGGCGCCGACGCGGCGCAGCTGCGCCATCGTCTCGGCGGCATCCCCGTCGGCGTGCCCGAAATGCTGCGCTGTGCCAAGGAATTGGGGCTCAAGGCGCGCCAGACGACGACCAACTGGGACCGGCTGATTTATACGCCCATGCCGGTGGTTGGGGTTCTGCGCGACGGCGGTTTCCTCATCATCGGCCAGGTCGACGTAGCCGGCGATCGCGTGCTGGTCCAAGCACCGCTGGCGCCGCGTCCGCATGTGATGTCCCACGCCGAGCTGAACCAGATTTGGGATGGCTCGATCGTCCTCATCGCGCGCCGCGGGTCGCTCGGCGCGCTATCGCAACGCTTCGACATCACCTGGTTCGTCGACGCGATCGGCAAGTATCGCCACTTGCTCAGCGAAGTCCTCGTCGCGTCGTTCTTCCTTCAGCTCTTCGCGCTGGTCTCGCCGCTGTTCTTCCAAGTGGTCATCGACAAGGTGCTGTCGCAGCGGGTCACGAGCACCCTCGATGTCCTGGTCGTCGGGCTGGTCGCGATTTCCTTGTTCGAGACCGTCCTCGCGACGCTTCGCACCTATCTTTTCGCCCACACGACGAACCGCATCGATGTCGAGCTCGGCGCCCGCGTTTTCCGTCACCTGCTGGCGCTGCCGATCGCCTATTTCCAGGCGCGGCGAGCGGGCGATTCGGTCGCGCGGGTTCGCGAGCTCGAGAATATCCGCAACTTCCTCACCAGCTCGGCGCTGACTCTCGTCATCGATCTGTTTTTCACCTTCGTCTTTCTCGGCGTGATGTTCATCTACTCGCCGTTCCTCACCTTCATCGTGATCGCTTCGCTGCCGATCTATGTCGCGATCTCGGTGGGCGCGACGCCGCTCTTCCGTCGCCACCTCGACGAAAAGTTCCGGCGCGGGGCCGAGAACCAGGCGTTCCTGATCGAAGCGACCACCGGCGTCGAGACCGTGAAATCGATGGCGGTCGAGCCGCAGATGCAGCGGCTTTGGGAAGAGCAGCTGGCCCGCTACGTCGCCTCCAGCTTCCGCGTGACCAGCCTCGCCAACTACGCGACCCAGGCGGTACAGCTCGTCAACAAGCTGGTCATCGCCGCGACGCTTTATTTCGGCGCCAAGCTCGTGATCGGCGGCGGGCTGACGATCGGCGAGCTCGTCGCCTTCAACATCATGGCGGGACGCGTCAGCCAGCCCGTGCTGCGGCTGGCGCAAATCTGGCAGGATTTCCATCAGGCGCGGATCTCGGTCGCGCGGCTCGGCGATATCCTCAACGCGCCGGCCGAGACCACCTACAACCCGACGCGCGCCGCGCTGCCGCCGATCCGCGGCGACATCACGTTCGAGCATGTCGATTTCCGCTATCGCATCGACGGATCGGAGATTCTGCGCGACATCGATTTCAAGGTTCCGGCCGGGCAGGTCCTGGGCATCGTCGGCGCGTCCGGCTCGGGTAAAAGCACCCTCGTCAAATTGGTGCAGCGCCTTTACGTGCCCGAGAGCGGCCGCGTTCTGGTCGACGGCGTCGATCTCGCGCTCGTCGATACCGCCTGGCTGCGGCGCCAGATCGGCGTCGTCCTGCAGGAGAACGTGCTCTTCAACCGCACGATTCACGAGAACATCGCCCTGACGGATCCGGCGATGCCGATGGAGCGGATCATCGAAGCCGCCAAGCTGGCCGGCGCGCATGAATTCATCCTCGAGCTGGCCGAAGGCTACGATACGATCATCGGCGAGCGCGGCAGTACGCTTTCGGGCGGTCAGCGGCAGCGCATCGCGATCGCACGCGCCTTGGTGACCGATCCGCGCATCCTGATTTTCGACGAGGCAACCAGTGCGCTCGATTACGAAAGCGAGCGTATCATCCAGACCAACATGGCCGAGATCACGAAGGGGCGCACCGTTCTCATCGTCGCGCACCGCCTTTCGACCGTCCGCATGGCCGATCGCATCGTCACCATCGACCACGGCCGCCTGGTCGAAGACGGCACGCATGACGAGCTGATCCGCAGCGGCGGCCGCTATTCGCAGCTCCACCGCATCCAATCGGGCATTTCCAGCATCCCGGCGGGGAGGGATCTATGAGCACGTCGAAAGCGCTCGTTGCGCCGGCGCGGCCGTCCCGGAAGCGCCTGGACCACGAGCTCGCTTTCCTTCCTGCCGCGCTCGAAATCATCGAGACGCCGCCCTCGCCCATCGGCCGGGCAATCGGCATCACGATCATCGTCCTGTTCTGTGTCGCCCTCGCCTGGGCATCGATGAGCAAGATCGACATCATCGCCTCGGCGCCCGGGAAGATCATCCCGAACGGCGACACCAAAATCATTCAGCCGGTGGAGATCGGCATCGTCCACGCCATTCACGTCGAGGACGGCCAGACAGTGAAGGCCGGCGATGTGCTGGTCGAGCTCGATCCGACCGTCAGCCAGGCCGAGCTGGCGCAGGGCAACGCCGATCTGATCGCAGCCGAGACCGACGTTGCCCGGCTGCGCGCCGCGCTGTCCGATGCCGCCGATCCGTTGACGGAATTCCATCCGCCCGCCGAGGCCGACCAGCGTCTCGTTACCGCCGAATCACAGCTTCTCGTCAGCCAGGTCAGCGAAGCCCGCGCCAAAATCGCCGAAGCCGAGAGCCAGCGCCTACAGAAGGAGCGCGAGGTCGCCAGCATCGTTGCGGCGATCGACAAGGTTCAAGCGACGATACCGATGCAGCAAGGCCGGTACGAAATCCGGAAATATCTCGCCGATCGCGGCGAAGCATCGCGCATCCTGTTGCTGCAGGACCAGGAGCAGTTGGTCTCGAGCCAAAAAGAACTCCTCGTCCAAAAAGGCCATTATGCGGAGGCCGAAGCCGCGCTGGCGGCGATCACCGCCACGGGCGCCAAGATCCAGGCCGAATTCCGGCACGGTGTTTCGGACGATCTCACGAAAGCGGAACAGCGCGTCGCCGATCTGACGCAAGGACGCATCAAAGCGCTGCAGAAGACGAAACAGCAAACCCTGAAGGCGCCCATCGACGGCGTCGTGCAGCAGCTCTCGGTGCATACGATCGGCGGCGTCGTAACTCCGGCACAGCCGCTGCTCGTCCTGGTTCCCGTCTCGAGCCATCTCGAGATCGAAGCGCAAATCTCCAATCAGGATATCGGCTTCGTCGAGATCGGCCAGCCCGCCGCGATCAAGGTCCAGACGTTCGACTTCACCAAATACGGGCTGCTTCACGGCACGGTGGAAAGCGTCTCGGCCGATGCTGTCCAGCCGGATATGAACCAGCAACGCGCCAATGCGAATTCGCCCGACGCGGCGCGCGTCAACAGCCAGCCCAGCAACAGCGAGCCGGTCTATATCGGCCGGATATCGCTCGACGAGAGGCGCGTGCAGGTCGGCGACAAAAACGTCAGCCTCTCGCCCGGCATGGCGGTGACGGTCGAGATCAAGACCGGCTCGCGGCGCATCATCACCTATCTATTGTCGCCGCTGTTGCGCTACCGCCAGGAAAGCCTGCACGAGCGTTAGGCGCCGCGATCGCAGGCGCCGCGTTTGAGCAAGCCTGCGGCGCAGCGACCAGGTCGTCGATGACTGCATCGAGGATCGCGAAATGCGCCGCCCAGCTCGGCGCATGCCACTGCGCGATCCGCGCGATTTGCGCCTCTCGGGCCTCGCTCGGCTCGCTCGCATAGGCGAGGATAGCGGCGCGCCACGCGGCGGCGTCTTGCCGATCGACGAAGAGCGGCGCCGCGCCGCCAACTTCGCGAAAGACCGGAATATCGCTGCAGATGACCGGGACACCGAGCGCCAGCGCCTCCGCCAGCGGCAGACCGTAACCCTCTGCGAAGGAGGGCAGCAGCAGCGCGCGGGCGCCGCATAGGAGTTCGATCACGCTTTCATCGGGCACCGCCGCACGCTCTTCGACGAAGCCGCCGCGGCCGGCCTCCTCGAGCATCGCGATGATTTCGGCATTCTTCCAACCCCGCGCGCCGATCACGATAAGCCGCGGCGGGGCCGGCGAATGTTGAGCGGCGAGCTCGCGCCAGATGTTTAAAAGCAGCTTGTGATTCTTGCGCGGCTCGATCGTGCCGAGGATGACGAAATAGGGCCGCAGCTCTGTCGGGCCTTCGCGCCCGCATCGAGCCGGCGCCTCGCCGCCGGCACCGAGCGGCGCGGCAATCACGGGCAAGCGCGATGGACCGTCGACAAAATGATGGAGAAACGCGCGCCGCGTGCTGTTCGAATTGACGAGGACCGTGTCAGCCAGCATGGCGACTTTCTGCATCAGGCGATGCTTACGCGCCGGGACGCCGCGCGGAAACCATTCGGGAAACTCGCTCGGCAGCGTGTCGTGAATAAAGCAAAGCAGGCGAACATCGCCGGCTTGCAGGAGCCCCTCGACCACCCCCTGCCGATCGAGATGGAGCTGCGAGACAAGCGCATAGACGCTGGGACCGGCGTGACCGGCAAGCTTACGGCGCAGCGCGCCGCTTCGCTTTGCGAGCAGCTTGGCGTGCAGCCCGACGGTCATCAGAAAAAGCCGCGGTCGCGCGCCGCGCGTACCGAGCTCGCGCTGCCAGAAGCGCTTCAGTCGCACGATGAAGCGCAGCGCTTGCGCGCGATCGAGTTCGACCAGCCGGCCGAGACCGTTCGCGACCACGAAGATCGTGCGCTCGGGCGCCGTGGCAATGAAATGTTCGGCATAGGCCATCTCGACGCGCGGAATACCGGTCGGCGCGGTGCAGAATCCGGCGTAGACAAGGCGCGACAGGTCCAAGGCGATTTGTGTCGACATCTCGTCTAGCGGTGCTGCCGCCCGGCGCGCGACGGGTCCGGCGGATCTTCGATCCCGAGCCGGCGCAGTTCTCGCACCATGGTTGTCAGGAAGATCGCGACATTTCCGACGAGCCATGCGATCGCCAGGCAATCGGAATAGGTCAAACCCAGATCGAGCATGGCGAAGGGTCGCGGCGGCGCAAAGAAGAGAGCGACGTTCCAGAGGATGAGACCGCAGCGTATTTCGGTGAGCCCGATGCCGCCATAAGCGATCGGGAAAACACGCGACACCTGTGCCTGCAGCAGGCTCAACATCGATACCATGAAGAACGTCACGAGGACCGCGGCGACGAGAGGCCATTGCACGTAGCCCGAAAGCGCGAGACCGAGACCGAGGAGCGCTTGCTCGATGAGGTCGACCGAATTATCGAGGAAGAATCCGTAGCGCGGCCGCTCGCTGCGGCGCCACCGGGCGAGCGTGCCGTCGAGCGAATCGCCAAACCAATTCACGACGAGTCCCGCCGACGCGACCCACAGCATCGCCGGCATTCGCGACGCAAGCGCGTAAGCCGCCGTCGCGGCCAGCGCACCAACGAAGCCGAGCGCCGTCAATCGATCGGGGGTCACCGCTGCCGGAAGGCGGGCGGCAAACCAGACGAGAACGCGCCGCTCGAGCGGATCGAGATAGGCGGCGTTGCGCCGCTCCACGCCCATCTGCTGCACTTCGCCAGCCGGCCCCATTCCCCGTGCCCCCTCAGACAGTTTCGGCTTCGGACGGCCGGACGGAAATCGCTTGCTCCCGGCCAGGCGCTCGTCCGCTCATAGCACGAGCGTAAGGCTCGTCGAATCCGCCGATCCCGCGCGTCACCCCGCTCGATTGAATGGCCATTGCCCGCTGCGCGTGCAGAGCATCGCGTCCTCTCCCTGGACCGTCCGGAGACCGGAAATGCCTGATTGCCCATCCGCTTTTCCCGCTGCGACGCCCCCGGTACTATCTCGGCCGAGGCCGGGACCAGACCAGCGCAAGCTCTCAGAAAATTTAGGAAACGGCGACCCCTTTGGCATCGCAAAAGTGTACCATTTTTAATAATCGACCCGCGAATCAGGAGTAAGGGGGTAGTGGGGTGAGTGTCGTCTACCAGTTGCATAGTGACGTAGCGGTTGTCGGTTGGTCCTGTCGCCTGCCCGGTGCCGGTTCGATTTCCGAATTCTGGTCACTGCTGCTCGATGGCCGCTGCGCGGTATCGCGCGTCCCTGAGAACCGCTTCCTGCTCCAGCGCTACGGACATCCGCGCCGCAACGAACGCGGCAAAAGTTACACCTGGTCCGCGGGCGTCATCGACGACATCTGGGGTTTCGATCCCGCCGTCTTCGGCATCTCGCCGCGCGAGGCGGAACAGATGGACCCCCAGCAACGGATTCTCCTGCAGCTCGCCTGGGAGGCGCTGGAAGACGCGGGCATTCGTCCGTCCTCTCTCGCGGGGTCCGATACGGGCGTGTTCGTCGGCGCGTCGCTCGTCGAATATGCGAACAGCGCGTTCGGCGATCCGGCACTGGTCGATGCGCATTTCGGCACCGGCAATTCGCTCGCCGTGCTGGCCAACCGCATCTCGCACATCTTCGATCTGCATGGCCCGAGCCTGACCATCGACACCGCCTGTTCGTCGTCGCTCGTCGCGCTCCATAACGCGGTCGAGGCGATCCGCTCCGGCCGCATCGACACGGCGATCGTCGGCGGCATCAACATCATCGGCAGCCACACCTCCTTCGTCCTGTTCTCGCAAGCCTCGATGCTTTCGCCGACCGGTCTCTGCCGCGCCTTCGATGCGAAGGCCGACGGATTCGTGCGCGCCGAGGGCGGCGCCGTCCTCGTGCTGCGCAAGGCAGCGCTCGCGAACGCCAGCAACAACCCGATCCACGGCATGATCCTGGCGTCCGACGTCAATTCCGCCGGCCGCACCAACGGCATCGCCCTGCCCTCGCTCGAAGCGCAGGAAAATCTCTTGAAGCGCGTTTATTCGCGCGCCGCCATCGCAACCTCGCGGCTTGCTTTCGTCGAGGCGCACGGCACCGGCACGGCGGTCGGCGATCCCATCGAAGCCACGGCGATCGGCCGCAGCCTTGGACTCGAGCGCGCGACCCCGCTGCCGATCGGCTCGGTCAAGACCAATATCGGCCATCTCGAACCGGCCTCGGGGATGGCCGGCCTGTTAAAGACGCTGCTCGCGCTCAACCACGGCGTCTTGCCGCCTTCTCTGCATTTCGACGCGCCCAATCCGCATATCGAATTCGACGAACTCAACATCGCCGTCGCGCATCAGGCGCGCTTGCTGCCGAATGTCGCGCAGCAATGTGCCGGCGTGAATTCGTTCGGCTTCGGCGGCACCAACGCCCATGTCATCGTCGCGCCGGGGCGACCGCCGGCCGCCGCGGCACCGCCGCGCCCCGCTCGCCCTGCGCGCTACCTGATGCTGTCGGGAGCCACCAAAGCGGCGCTGCGCGAGATGGCCGCGAACTACGCGGCACGTATCGATGCCGCTTCGCCCGACGATCTCGAGCCGATTGCGAGCGCTGCCGCCTATCGCCGCGAGAGGCTGCCGACACGGCTTGTCGCGCCGACCGGCGATCGCGCCACAATTCTCGAGGCGCTGCACGCTTATGCCGGCGACGCGGAGCACCCGGCGCTGACGAAAGGCATGGCGGTCGGCGAGGACCTTCCGGTCGCGTTCGTCTATTCGGGCAATGGCAGCCAATGGGTCGGGATGGGCGTCGCCGCTTATCGCCGCAATGCGGCTTTCCGCGCGCGCTTCGATCTGATCGACGAAAGCTTCGCAAAGCTCGCCGGCTGGTCGCTCCGCGAGATGATGGTCAGCGACGCGCTGCACGAGAAAATCGAACTGACCACGGTCGCGCAGCCTTTGATCTTCGCCATTCAAAGCGCGACGACGGCCGCTTTGCGCGCGTCGGGATTGTCGCCGGCAGCCGTCCTCGGCCACAGCGTCGGCGAGATCGCCGCAGCCGAGGCTGCGGGCATACTCGATGTCCATTCCGCGGTTCGCGTGATCTTCTCGCGCAGCAAGCACCAGGAGCTCGTCGGCGGTACCGGTCAGATGGCGGTCATCATGGCCGCGCCGTCCATCGCTCAATCGATGGCAGAGGAGATTCCCGATCTCGAAGTCGCCGCGGTGAATAGTCCGCGCACCATAACCATGGCTGGCAGCAACGAAGCGATTGCGACTCTCGCGTCGGTGGCGCGTGCACGCGGCATTCCGTTCGTCGATCTCGCGCTCAATTATCCGTTCCACTCGTCGCGGATGGAACCGGTGCGCACCGGCCTCATCGCCGAGCTGAGTGGACTGACGCCGCACGATGCCGAGACACCTTTCGTCTCGACGGTGACGGGCGCATGCTTGGCGGGATCGCAACTCAACGCGCGCTATTGGTGGCAAAACGTCCGCCAACCGGTCCAATTTCTCGCTGCCGTGCGCGAGGCGGCCAAGCTCGGCGCGCGCTTCTTCGTCGAGATCGGACCTTCGCCGACCATCATCAAGCATATCGGCGATAGCCTCAGCGGCGAGGTTACGGGCCATGCGAGTCTCGCGGTCCTCGATCGGGACGAGACCAACGGCGATCCGATTGCCGTGGCGGTCGCCAAGGCGCTCGTCTGCGGCGCGCGCCACGACGACGCGGCCGTTTTCGGATCGGACCCGGGCGCCGGTGTGTCCCTGCCCCGTTATCCTTGGCAGCAGGAACACTTCCGCTATACGCCGACGCCCGAGGCCGTGGGCGTCGTCGAATCCGACCGTCATCCGTTGGCCGGTGCACGGTTCAGCAAAGACGATCTCGAATGGCGCTGCCATCTCGATACTGCACTGCTACCCGCGCTCGCCGATCACAAAGTCGGCGACAAGGTCATTCTTCCCGGAACGGGGTTCATCGAGATCGCCCTGCATGCGGCATCGCAATGGCTCGGCACCGAGAACGTCACGCTCACGAATATCGAGATTTTGAAGCCACTCGATCTGACCGGCGACCAAACGCGTGAGGTCGTGACGCGGATATCGCCTGGCTCGGCCACCTTCGAGATCATGAGCCGGCAACGGCTTGCCAATGTGGGCTGGATCGTGAATTGCCGCGGCAAAATCCTCCACGGCAACGGCGGCAACCCGAGAGCGGACGATATCGTACGGGACGCGGAGACCCATCATCTCGCCGATAAAGACGAGCTCTACCGCATCGCGGCGGCGAGCGGCCTCTGCTACGGACCCGCTTTTCAGCAGGTCGCACGCGTTACCGGCAGCGGCGAGGATCGCGTCCATGTCGACCTAGTGCCATCGCGCGAGACGACGCCCTTCCTGCTCGACCCGATGCGGATCGATTGCTGCGTCCAAGGTCTGATCACCGCGTTTCCGGCATTGCACGCCGCCGAGCGCGGCGTTGCCTATGTGCCAACCCGCCTCGACGAAACGCATTTGCTTCGCGCTTACGCGGTTCCCCATTCGGCCACACTTCGGGTGCTGCGCAAGAACGAGCGCGCGATTGTCGGCGACTGCGATGTGTTCGACGCAGACGGCTGCTTGATCGCGGCCTTCCGGAATGTCCGCTGCCAGGCGGTGCCGGTGCGCCGCCGCGAAGCGCTTGAGTCGGTTGCGCTGGTCGAAGCACTCACGCCCCTCACCGCATCGGCCGCCGGCGCGCGCCGTGCCGCAGCATCGGAAATCCTCGGCGGTCTCGCAGTGCTCGGGACATTCGTGCCGGAAGAGACCGCGCCCGAAACCGGACCGCAGCTCGTCGAGGGCTGGGCCACGGCGGCCGCTTATGAAATCGCGCGCGGCTTGTCGCGCCGGCGCGTTGTCGATCCGGCGGAACTCGTCGCGACGGGGCGCCTCGATGAAGCCTTGGAGCCCTGGCTCGTCAGCCTGCTGCGCGGTTTGGAAGCGGCAGGGCTTGCCGCGCCCAATGACGGCGTCTGGTCGCTCGCGGCGGAACCCGGACTGCCACGCTCGGAAGCGATCGTCAAAGCGCTCGCCCGCGAGCATCCGGAACTCGCTGCCGAGACATTGCTGGCCGGCGACGTCACGCGCTTGGCCAGCCACGTTGCGCGCGTCAAGGCGATCCACGGCAATTTAACGTCGCTCCTCACCGAAGCCGCCGTCGATTTCCTCGCGGTGAGCGACCCGATGGCGGCCGCGGCCAGCGCGTTTCTCGGGCAGCTGTTCGAGCAGCGCGCGTCGCTTCTCGGCGAGAAGGGACGCGATTTTCAGATTCTGCTGCTGGGCGGATCGGCATCTTTGGTAGCGGCGGTCGCAAGACATGCGCCCGCCGGACGACAGGTGACGGTGTTCGAGCCGGATGCACGGCGCGCCGATCGTCTCCGTATGGATTTGTCGCGCCATAGCGGTGTTTCGATCCTCGGTGCCGAGCGGATGGGAGAGTTAGATCGATACGATTTGCTGATCTCGACGGTCAGCCTCCATCGTCTGCCGACCGGGGTTGAACTCGGCAGATTGCTCCGTCCGAACGGCTTGCTGCTCGGCATCGAGAGCCGCCCGTCGCTTTTCCACGATCTGATCTTCGGTCTCGACGCCGCGTGGTTCGCCGCCAGCACACCGGACTATCCCGTGGGCTTGCTGCGAACAGCGAGCGAATGGGAGACAGCGCTCGCCGGTGCCGGATTGCAGCGCTGCCAGGCACGCACGATCCGCTGCGGCGCCCATATCGGAACATTCCTGGCCGGCGAAACATCGGCATCGAACGCCTCTGTGGGTACTGCGATGTCGCCGGCCGCGATCGGCGAGGTCGCGATTTTCGCGCCCGCCGCAACCGATGCGCGGACGGCAGCCCTCGCCGAGGATGTCACCCAGGCTTTTATCGCTACGGGAACATGCGTCAGAACCGGTTCCGACGCACACGCTTCGACATCAAGCCAACCCATCGCCATCAAATTCTTATCGCCAAACGTGGATGGCGGCGATGTCGTCGCGGCGATCGCCGCGCAGTGCTTGGCGATGAAGACGACCGTCGAGGAGATCGGCGGTAACAAGGCCGCGATGTGGCTGATTTTCCAGGGTGCCGGCGAGCAAGATGCCGACCCCGTTGCGCGCAGTCTCTGGACGTTCTCGCGCACGCTGGCAAACGAGTTCCCGCATCTCGACATGCGCCGCATCAACGTCGCCGCCGCTCTTTCCAGCGAAGACGCGGCCGCACGGATTCGCGACCTAATTCTGTCGGGCACCCTGGAGACCGAAATTCACATCGCCGCCGACGCGGTTTATGCCGCGCGGGTAAAGGCTGCCGGCCGCGCGATCGACACGGGTCTCCGGCCAACCGCCGAGGCGGTCCGTCTCGAGCGTCGGCTGAGCGGCCCGCAGCGGCTGCAGTGGCAGGCGGTGGATAGATCGACGCCGCAGGCCGGCGAAGTCGAGATCGAAATCGCGGCGACCGGTCTGAACTTCCGTGACCTCATGTGGATGCTGTCGCTGTTGCCGGACGACATTCTCGAAGATGGATTCACCGGCCCGACGCTCGGCCTCGAATGTGCCGGCCGCGTCGCACGCGTCGGCAAGCTGGTTCAAGGCTTGCAGGTCGGCGACCGGGTCGTGGCGCTCGCCGCTGCCGCCTTCGCAAGCCACGCGACGGTCGCGGCAAGTCAAGTCGCCAAGCTGCCCGACGGGATCAGCATCACCGCCGCCGCGACGATCCCCGTGGCATTCATCACGGCCTATTACGCGCTGATCCACCAAGCCCGGCTGCGTCGCGGCGAATGGGTGTTGATCCATGGCGGCGCCGGCGGTGTCGGCATGGCCGCGATCCAGGTGGCGCGCTCGCGCGGCGCAAAAATCATCGCAACGGCGGGATCGCCGGCCAAGCGCGCCCTCCTCAAAGCCCTCGGCGTTCAACATGTTCTCGACTCACGCTCGACGAGCTTCGTCGATGGCGTTCGCCAGATCACGGGGGACGGCGTCGACGTCGTCCTCAACAGCCTCGCTGGCGAAGCCATGGAGCAAAGCATCGCTTGCTTGCGCAGCTTCGGCCGCTTCGTCGAGCTCGGCAAACGCGACTATGTCAGCAACACGCATCTCGGATTGAGGCCGTTCCGCAAGAATCTCAGCTATTTCGGCGTCGATGTCGATCAACTCGTCGGCCACCGCGACATCGGAGCCAAGGTTTTCGCGGACGTGATGCGGCGCTTTCACGACGGCACTTTCGCGCCGCTGCCTTACGCGGTGTTCGAAGCCGAGCGCGCCGCCGAGGCCTTCCATCTCATGCAGCATTCGGCGCATATCGGCAAGCTGGTGATCCGGCCGCCTTCCGCCGATACCGTGCGCAAGCCGCCGGCGCCTTTCGCGGTCAGCGCCACCGGCACCCACCTCGTCACGGGTGCGTTCGGCGGTTTCGGGTTCGAGACGGTCAAATGGCTTGCCGAAAAAGGCGCGCGTCATCTCATCCTGATTGGCCGGCGCGGCGCGGCGCGTGCCGAGGCACGCGCGGTCGTCGACGATCTCCGGACGCGCGGCGTGCAGATTCTCTGCGATCCCTGCGACGTCGCGGACGAGGCCGCTCTCGCGCGGCTGATGGCAAAAGCGCGCGAGACGATGCCGCCGCTCGTCGGCGTCATCCATGCGGCGATGGTGCTGGACGACGCCATCATCGCCAATCTCGACGAAGAACGGCTGCGCCGCGTTCTCGAACCGAAGATACGCGGCGCCGATCATCTCGACCGACTCTCGCGCGACAGCGCCCTCGACTATTTCCTCTTGTTCTCGTCCGTGACGACGCTCATCGGCAACCCCGGCCAGGGCAATTACGTCGCGGCGAACGGTTATCTCGAGGGCTTGGCGCGGCAGCGCCGCGCGCAAGGACTTCCCGCGCTCGCCATCGGCTGGGGACCGATCGCCGATGTCGGAGTCGTGGCGCGCTCGCAAAAGCTTCAGAGCGACCTCGAAAAGCTGACGGGCGCGCGCGCGATGGCGGCGCGCGAAGCGCTCGATCTGATGGCGCAAGCCCTTACCCAGACGCGGGATCGATCGGACCTCTCGGCGATCACCATTGCGCCGAACGACGGCATCGCCGCGGGCGACCGTCTGGCCGTGCTGCGCTCGCCGACCTATGCCGCCTTGTTGCGCAAGAGCGACGCATCGCTCGCCGCCGACAGCGCCAAGCTGGACGTCCGCGCGCTTCTGCGCAGCGAGGGGGCCGATAGCACCCGCGTCAAGCTCGGCGACATGATCGCGGCGCAGCTGGCGCGCGTGCTGCACGCGCGCGAAGAAGACCTCAGCCGCACGAGGGCCTTGGGCGAGATCGGGCTCGATTCCCTGATGGGGCTCGAGCTCGGGATGAATCTCGAAGCCGCCCTCGATGTGCAGATGGCCCTTCCCGGCTCCGTCGGCGAGCTGACGATCGCCGCGCTGGCCGACGCCATCATCGCGCGAGCGATCGCCGAGACGCAGCCGAGCGCAGCCGCCGTCGCGCCGATCGTGCAGCGTCACGCCGGAACGGTGCCGCCGGCGCAAATCGCGGCGCTGACCGAGCTGGCGCAAGAAAGCCCGGTTTCGCGCACGACACGGATTGGCTCGTGAAGCACAAGGCCTCGCTCACCGACAGCCTTCGCGAAGGCTTGCTGCGCCGCGCCGAAACCGTGCGCCTCGCCAAGGTATCGGCGACGCGCCGCGAGCCGGCCGCGGCGAGCACGGATTTCTCGACTTTGCCCGGCTATGACGAACTTCGCCTCTATCAAAAAATCGGCGACAGGCTCGGCATCGGCAATCCCTATTTCCGGATGCATGAAGGCCGCGCCGGCGCGGAAACGCAGATCGACGGCCGCACGCTGCTCAATTTTGCCTCTTACGATTATCTCGGCCTCAACGGCCATCCCGAGATTCTGGCGGCAGCGCATGCGGCGATCGACCTCTACGGCATCTCGAGCTCGGCCAGCCGGTGCGTCGCCGGCGAGCGGCCCGTCCATCTGCGGCTGGAGCGCGCGCTCGCCGAACATTACGGCGTCGACGACAGCCTCGTCCTCGTCAGCGGCTATTCGACGAATGTGAGCGTCATCGGTCAGCTCGTCGGGCCGAACGACCTGATCGTGCTCGATTCCGTCATCCACAACAGCGCCGTCATGGGGAGCGTTCTCTCGGGCGCCAATCGCCGCAGCTTTCCGCACAACGACATCGATGCTTTGGACCGGCTGCTGAGCGAGACGCGGCGCCGGTTCGAGCGCGTGCTGATCGTCGTCGAAGGCCATTACAGCATGGATGGCGATTATCCCGATCTGCCGAAGCTCATCGAGGTCAAGAAGCGCCACGGCGCCTGGCTGATGGTCGACGAGGCCCATGCGATCGGCGTGCTGGGTGCGCGCGGCGGCGGCATCGCCGAGCATTTCGCAACCGACCCGCACGACGTCGACATCTGGATGGGCACGCTGTCGAAGACGCTCGCGGCGTGCGGCGGCTATATCGCCGGCTCGGCCGAGCTGATCCACTACCTCAAGAACTTCGCCGGGGCCTTCGCCTATAGCGTCGCCATGCCGCCGACCATCGCCGCCGCCGCCGAGAAGGCGCTCGAGATCATGCATCGCGAGCCCGAGCGCGTCGCCGGCTTGCAACGGAACGCCGCGTTGTTCGCGCGCCTCGCGCAAGCGCGCGGCCTCAACCTCGGCACCGGCGCGGGCACCGCCATCGTGCCCGTCGTCGTCGGCGATTCTTTGCCGGCGGTCATGCTCTCGGAAGAACTCTTCGCGCGCGGGATCAACGTGATGCCGGTGCTGCATCCCGCGGTTCCGGCGAAGCAAGCCCGGTTGCGGTTCTTTTTGACCGCGATGCATTCCGAGCGGGATATCGCGCGCGCCGTCGACGAGACCGCCGCCGCCGCGCAGGAAATCGGCCGCCGCGTGAAGGAGCTGAGCATCCCGGGCTGAGCCGCTCGGGATCCCGCCGCCATGCCGCGACAGTCATCGGCACCAACGGCCCGCAACGTGGTGATCACCGGGGCTTCGAGCGGTATCGGCAAGACGCTGGCGTTGCGTTACGCCGTAGCGGGCGCGCGTCTCGGCCTGGTCGGACGCGACCGCGCCAGACTGCACGCCGTCGCGGATGAATGCCGCCAGCGCGGCGCCGTGATCGAGACCGCGACGCTCGATGTCTGCGCGCGGCCCGACATGGCTTCATGGATCGAAGACTTCGACAGCCGCTTTCCGATCGACCTCGTGATTGCCAATGCCGGCGTGATGGACGGCACGCGCGCCGGCGCGGCGATCGAACCCGCTGATCCGGCTTATCGGCTGATGCAAATCAATGTGCTGGGGGTTTTGAACACCGTCCACCCCGTACTGCCGCGCATGATGGAGCGCCGGCACGGCCAAATCGCCCTCATGAGCTCGCTGGCCGGGCTCATCCCGCTGCGCGACGCGCCGAGCTACGCCGCGAGCAAAGCCGCCGTCCTCGCCTATGGACTGTCGCTGCGCGATCTTCTCGGCGGTCACGGCATCCGGGTCAACGTGATCTGCCCGGGCTATGTCGCCACGCCCATGACGCAGCAGGAGATCGGCAAGAAGCCGTTCGAGCTCTCCGCCGAGCGAGCGGCCGACCGGATCCTGCGCGGCCTCGAGCGAGACAAGGCGGTGATCGCCTTTCCGTTCTGGTACGCGATGGCGACACGCATCGGCGCCCTGTTGCCCGATTCCTGGCGCGAGCGGGTCACGCGCGCATCGCGATTCCAGGTGCAGGCGCGGCGATAGAGCACCTACGCCGCGCAAGATCATGGCAAATCGAAGGCGTACAGCCGCTGATCGCGACCGGGGTCGGCTCCATCGTGGTGAACCAACCGTTACGGGTGCGATCGATGTGGCCGAATTGCAACAACCGCCAAAGAAAGGGCTGCCGGCGCCATTATCTGCTCCAGCCCGCCGATGGAAACCGTCTACTCTACTAGCCAGCGTTGTACGCAACTTCGTACGAATTTTACGTGGGGCAACACATGACCAAATCGCTTCTGGGTAGCGCGCTCGTCGGCTTGTCGATGCTGGCGGCGACCTCGGCCTATGCGCAGAGCTCCGTCGATTGGACGGGTCCCTATGTCGGATTAAGCGCCGGCGGCAGCTGGGCGCATGCCGACGCCACCGCTTTCAGCAATGCCACAGGCAGGCCGGTCGCTCATGTGGATGGACGAACCGGTGGCGGTGCCATGGTCGGCCTCATCGGCGGCTATGATTACATGCTGCCCTGGAACGTCGTCGTCGGCGGGGCAATCGACGCCTACCTCACCGATATCGCGGGCTCGACGAGCGGCGCCACCTCGAAAACGAATTACGCCGGCACGGCCCGTCTGCGCGTCGGATATCCGGTCGGCCGCTTTCTCCCCTATGCAACCGGCGGCCTCGCTTGGGAGCACAATCGGACGTCGGTGACGGTCGGCGGCGCGCACGCGAACGACAGCGACACGACCATCGGTTGGACGGCCGGCGGCGGCGTCGATTACGCGCTGGGCAACGTCATCGGGATCAACAATCTCGTGATCGGCGCCGAATATCGCTATTCGCAATTCGGCGACCAGCATTTCAATTTCCCGGGCGCCGGGATTTCGTCGACGCTCCAGCACGTTCGCAGCCACACGGTGCTGGTCGACCTGACCTACCACTTCGGCTGGGCCCCGCCGCCGCCGCCGGCCATGACCCCGGTCGTTGCGCCGCCCGCGCCGCCGCCGGCCGCCGTTGCGCCGCAGCAGCAGATGTTCATCGTGTTCTTCGAGTTCGACAAATCGGCGCTCACGGCTGACGGCAGGAAGGTCGTCGACGCGGCGGCCGCTGCCTTCAAGTCGGGCAAGTCGGGGGTTGCGATCGCCGGCTACACCGACCTCGCGGGCACGCAGCAATACAATCTCGCGCTCTCCAAGCGCCGTGCCGACGTCGTGAAGTCGGCGCTGGTTCGCGACGGTGTTCCCGCCGCGGCGATCAACGAGAGCTGGCACGGCAAAGAGAACCCGCGCGTCCCGACGGCGGACGGCGTTCGCGAGCCGCAGAATCGTCGCGTCGAAATCACGATGTAATCGCGACAGAACAAGTTGGATAAGAGCACAGCCCGGGAGAAATCCCGGGCTGTTGCTTTTTGGGGGATAGGTTTGCGCGCAAAACTTTGGTGCTTCATTCCCCATCATAAGAACATGGCAGTTTCAGGTGCTCTGCCCGTTCTTCGGCGCTCTTCTCGTGGTTGTCGTGGTGGTCGTCCACACCGTTTTGCATCGGTAACAGATGGAGTGCGGACGCCCGGGGTGCTTCTGACGAAGCGGCTGCGGAGAATTTTGCGATGATATCGAAAGCCAAAGTAAGTTACACGCTGACGGTCGTCGGCGTCGTCATCTGTATTGAACAATATCTTCTTTTGTTCTTTCTGTTATCCGGATTTACGTCGTTTGATAATCAGGCGCCTGTTGCGTTTGACGGTCTCATCACTCGCTCGCTTCATGCTTGGTCGCTCTCGGCTTTAGGCTACGATTTCGCGTCGCGATGCGCCGTTCCTATCGCCATATTTGTGCTCAGCAGAAGTATCGTGCTGAAGAGCGTTTTACTGGCGTGGGATTCGTTACAGACTTACGGCCTAGTTGGGCTGATGCTCTACATGGGAGAGTTTAAGCCAGGTTCGCTTCGAGCTCCGATCTATAAGGGGCGCGTAATAGTTGATCAACTCACAACCGGAATTTTCTTCGTGATACTGCTGCTTGTTGCAGGAGTCGTGATAGCGAGAAAACTTTTACAGCGAGGGAAACGCCCAACCTGAACGCGCCTCGCGATACGCGGAATTTTGGGGCTTTTGGGGCCATAAAGGGGATAGCAGTATGGCAAGTGATTACACTATTTCGGTCACGATTGGGTTTCCAAGTTTGATTAGCCATCTCACTGGGAGGAGGTGGGTCGTTGGTAGGCCACGCAGCAATCACTTTCCGAGATAATGTCGACGGGCAGACAATTTTTACAGGCTTAGGGTCCTGTTACTCCGGGTAGCTCGTATGTTGGCGCGCTTAGCGATGATCGGATCGTGGCCGGCATGGATGGGCCGCGCTTCGAAAAAGCTGCGCCAGCGATTATCGAAGACCTCCGATCGAGAAAATAATAGTCCCCGATCTCGACCCGCCCCCTTCTTCGAACGACCGCCCTATTCCTACTTATCGCCGCCGTTCTTCTCGCCGGCGCCTTTCTCACCAGAGCGGGCGATCTTCATCAGCCGCTCGCGCAGGATCTCGTTCGCGTCGCGTTTCGGCGCGTGATCGATCGTGACGAACCGGTTCTTGCGGTAGAGCCCCAAGAGCCGCGCCAGGCTGTCGAGCGCCTGTTGCTTCGAATGCAGCTTGATCGTCGCCTTGAGGCCGTTCTCGCCCGGCTTCACCGTCAACAGCTCGATGGCGGCCCGATCGTCGGCCGAGATTTCCGCGCTCGGCTTCAGCGCGAAGCCGTTCCCGTCCCAGTCGATGAAGTCGCCGATATCGGAAAAGGCGATGCGCGCGAATTCGCGCTTCACGCGGTCGACATCGACGCGCGTGCGCTCGATCGAGGCGGCACGCTCCGCCTCGATGAAGGCGGCGACATGCGAACGCTGGAGCATTTTGTACCCGGCTTTATGCGCGTGCGCTTCCGCCCCTTTCAGTCCGACGCGCCGTGCCGCCTCGGTGGCGCTGCCGGTCGCGAGATAAGCGAGCGCGAAACGCTCCTCGAGCGGATTGATCGCGCTGCGCGGTTGCCGCACCATTTGTTTGCGCAGCTGGGTCGCGTGATGAATACCGCGCGGCGGGTCGAGCCCGCGCTCGCGCAAGGCGTCGGCGATATAGGCGCGCCGCAACAGCGTCGGCCCCCAACTGCCTGCGCTGTGATGCGAATAGCCGGCATCGCGCGCCGCTTGGCTGGCATTGCGGGTAACAAGATAGGCTTCGACAAAGCGCTGCTGGCGCTCCGTCAACTTACGGGGCATGGGAAACCTCAGAATTTTGGGATTGGTGGGGGCTGGAAAGCCGGGACAATTTCCGGCGAAATCGCCGCCGGAGGGCCGTCAAAAGGCGGTCCAAACAAAAAGACCGCCTCAAAAGGCGGCCTTGTCAGTGTTCCTGATTTGTACTACTTTGATCCGGATTGGTCAAGCGAAATCGGCCAGCAAGGATAGTTATGGGAAATGGCCGCTTGTCTAAGGGATAGTCGACAACACCCGCCACTGGTCAACGAAAAGCACCATGATCGTTCTCTCGGCGAGTTCACTTTTCGGTACAATTGTCGGAAAGCGGGCGAGCGTGAGGGCATGAACGATTTTCCAGACCGCATCGCTGTTCGGGTCACCTATTAAGGTCCTGATTGTATGACAATCGCAAAGCGAGAGCCGAACGAACGTCTCCTGCACGTTGAAATGCCGTTTGATAAGGCCCTTGGTCGACTCGTCGGGACCGACACGAAGCGGGGCACCGCGGTCGTGACTGAAGAGCACGGTCTGGGTCCAGCAATTGAGAATGGTGCGACTGGCGACAGATTCCTCACCCACTCGGCGCGCGATTGCGTCAGGGCCAAATTTCAGATTGGGATCGACATATTCTGGACAACGCAAACCCAGGTGGCTGATGCCTTCGGCGTGACGAGGCAAAACGTGTCTCTTCACCTGCAGAATATCTTCAAAGGCGGCGAACTTGCCGAATCGGCAGCGACAAAGAATCCTTGCGCCCTGGGCAGGCCGGCAAGACGCTAAGGACAGAAAAGACTTGAAGCCATTCACAGCGCTCCAACACGCAGAAAAAGCGCTGCCAAAATCGATGCGCCGCAACGAGCACGAGCAAAAACCATGACGCTTCCCGATCCTGCCGCTGATCTTCTCGCCTTCACGCATGGCAGTCAGTTCAAAACGATTCTAGCCGACCCGCCGTGGCGCTTCCAAAACTCGACCGGAAAGGTCGCGCCTGGACATAAGCGGCTCAACCGCTATGACACGATGACACTTGCCGAGATCCAGGCCTTGCCGGTGCCAAAGACCGCTGCCGATACCGCGCACCTGTATCTTTGGGTACCGAATGCCCTTTTGCCGGACGGTCTAGCCGTCATGCAGGCTTGGGGCTTCACCTACAAATCCAACATCGTTTGGCACAAGATCAGGAAAGACGGCGGCTCAGACGGACGCGGCGTCGGTTTCTACTTCCGTAACGTCACCGAGGTAATCCTGTTCGGCGTTCGTGGCAAAAATGCGCGCACGCTCGCCGCTGGCCGCAGTCAGGTCAATATGATCCAGACGCGAAAGCGCGAACATTCGCGCAAGCCGGACGAACAATATGAGGTTATCGAATCTTGTTCGCCGGGGCCGTACTTAGAGTTATTCGCGCGCGGCGTACGGCAGGGCTGGACGACTTGGGGCAACCAAGCCGATGATGAATATCGTCCGACTTGGAAAACTTACGCGCATCACTCGCAAGCGTCGCGCATGGAGCAAGAGGCAGCCGAGTAGCGATTAGGCTATATCGTCGTGTTCTTCGTCCACCACTGGCATTTCGCTCCTGGTCTTAGGCGATGGTGGCCCATCATCGACATACAGCGCGGGCGTGATAGCGAACGCCAGGATTGGACATCCTCCGCCCCCACCGCCCTCGACCTTTGGCCATAGCTTCGTGTGGTGCGTAGTAGACGCACCGTAAGACGCTCCCTTACCAAGCCCGTTGAAAATCTTCTGCAGCTCTGTCGAGCGCGTGATGATCACGCCAACATCGATAGCCCGCAAATCGAAAAGCAGCCGGAAATTATTCAGGTCGCGATCAAAAAACGGGTCTTTGTTGTTCCATTCCAATTCCAAGGCAACGCGCCCCTTGAAACAGTCGACCTTGTGCGTCGGGCTGGCGTATTCGTTGTCGTCAACTTTGATCGCTGTGGTGAACTGTTTTTCTTCCCACCCGAGCGCGTAGAAAGCTCCGTCGATACCTTTAGAGATAGGAGAGCGGTTGGCGCCGGCCGCTTGGACCTCGGACCGCAGCAGCCTAAACGCTCGCAAGATACCGATGATCTCTTGCCACTCATTTGGACAGGCGGTCGCCAGAACGCCAGTGGCGTTGCGCCACTCGCGGACTAGATAAAGTTCTCGTAGATCGGGCGGGACCAGATGATCGGTAGGCATGCCCCTTTATGCCTGGACACAACCGAAACCACAACATTTAGGGGTGAGGCACTCTCGCACCGTATGTTCCAAGCAAAAGCCCCAGGAAGTGACTCCCAAGAGGCGGCCCTCTTCGTGGCCGGAGGCAACGCGCGGCTCGCGGTTTCACGCGAGACAATGGAATTGCCTTAGACGCCGCCCCACCGCGCGCCGACCGCCGCCGTCTCCATCCAGCGCACGAACGCCGCACCCTCGGCTGCATCCTCGCGCGGCGACCACGC
The DNA here is from genome assembly GCA_035552195.1 of Allostellaceae bacterium. Lineage (GTDB taxonomy): Bacteria > Pseudomonadota > Alphaproteobacteria > ATCC43930 > CGMCC-115725 > CAIKMD01. The sequence continues at coordinate 21,833 of DASZLU010000110.1, forward strand.
CGCGAATTCCTTGTCGAGCTTCGCATCGTATGGGCCCGGCTTGATCTCGAAGGCGACGGAGTCCGGCGCCATGAAGACGAAGCTGTGCCAAACCCCGCCTTGGTTCTGGATGATGCCGTCGCCGTTCGGTTTGAGCGGCGCTCGGCGGATGATCCGCCCGTCCGCATCGAAGACGATCGCATCGATATGGCCGCGCAGGGTCATCACCAATTCCCAGATATGCGGGCGGTGGCGATGCGGGCGGACATAGGTGCCTGGACCGCCGGCATTGAGCAGACGCTGGATCGGATCGTCGAGCCGGGGATGGAGATTGAGGTTGAGGCGGCCGCGCGGCGATGCGTTCGCGCGCGCGACGAGATCGTCGAGCGTGCCGTCATCGAGATAATCGATCCAGCCATCGGCCATGGCACTTGCCTCGCGCGCGCGAAGATCCGCGCTTTTATTCCTCGCCGCCGCGTCCCAGCCGCAGGTCGCGGTGGACATAGACGCTCATCATCAGGCCGAAGCCGAACATCACGGTGAGCATCGCCGTGCCGCCGTAAGAGATGAGCGGCAGCGGCACGCCGACGACGGGCAAGAGGCCCATCACCATGCCGGTGTTGATGAAGACATAGAGGAACACGTTGACGGTCAGGCCAAGCGCCAACAACCGGCCGAAATGACTGCGGCTGCGGAAAGCGATGGCGAAGCCGTAGACGAAGACGAGCGTATAGGTCGCGATCAGCACGATGCAGCCGACGAGGCCGAATTCCTCGGCCAGCATCGTGAAGATGAAATCGGTCTGCTTCTCGGGCAGAAAGCTGAGATGCGCCTGGCTGCCGGCCATGAAGCCTTTGCCGAACAGCCCGCCCGAGCCGATCGCGATCTTCGATTGCAGGGAGTGATAGCCGGCGCCGAGCGGATCGTTCTCGGGATCGAGGAAATTGAGGATGCGGTTCTTCTGATAGTCGCGCAGGAACCGCCAGGCGACCGGCGCCGCGCCGCCACCCGCCGCCAGCACCAGCGCGAATTTCCACCAGCGCACGCCGGCGAGGAAGAACATCGCGCCGCCCGACAGCACCAGCATCATCGCCGTGCCGAGATCGGGCTGCTTCATCACGAGGCCCGCCGGCAAGAGGATCAGCAGCGCCGGCAGGATGAGCCGAACCGGCCGGCCGATTTCCTCGACCGTCAGCATGCTGAAATACCGCGCCAGAGCGAGCACCAGCGAGATCTTCATCAATTCCGACGGCTGGAGCTGGATGACGCCGAGATCGATCCAGCGCTGCGCGCCCATGCCGATGGCGCCGCGGATTTCGACCGCGATCAGCAAAAGCATCGCCGCGATATAGATGAGATAGGCGGAGCGCAGCCAGAAGCGCAGATCGACCGTCGCGACGACGATCATGATCACGACGGCGACGGCAAAGCGCGCCACCTGCTTGGCGGCCCACGGTTCCCAATGCCCGTTGGCCGCGGAATAGAGCATCGCAAAGCCCATGCAGGCGATGCAGGTCAGAAGCAGCAACAAGCCCCAATTGATGCTCAGCACCTTGAGCGCGAAGCTCGAGCGCGGCGTATCGCGGTCCAGGAGGGATTGCGTCACGCGGCTCAGCCCGACGCCAGAGTGGTGGGCGCGCCGAAGGGTTGATCGGGAACGCGGTTCACCGGATCGCGCTTTTGCGCTTCGAGCAGCACGTCATGGCAGATCGGCGCCGCCACCGCGCCGCCTTCGCCGCCGCTCGCGCCGCCATGCTCGACGACCACGGCGCAGACATAGCGCGGCGCGTTATACGGCGCGAAGCCGACGAAGAGCGCGTGGTCGCGGTTCTTCCACGGCACCGATTGACCGGTCAAATGCCCATGCAGGCGTTCGGCCTCGCTGTAATGGCGCACCTGCGCCGTGCCGGTCTTGCCGGCCATCAGCATGTTCGGATCCTGGATGCGCGCGGCATAGCCCGTACCGTGCTGCGTGTTCACCACCGCGAACATGCCTTCGCGGATCAGCTCGAGATGGGCGCCCTGCACGCCGAGCGAGGCGAAATCGCTGTCGACGCCGGTCGGCAACGCGCTCGCCGGCGTCATCACGCCCTGCTTGCGCAAGAGCCGCGGCACCACCGCCCGGCCGGTGACGAGGCGCGCGGTATAGGTCGCGAGCTGGAGCGGCGTCACCGAGACGAAGCTCTGGCCGATGCCGCAGCTGATCGTCTCGCCGCGCTGCCACGGCACGCCCGTCGTCCCCATTTTCCAGGCGCGGGTCGGGATGACGCCCGTCTTTTCGCCCGGGATATCGATATCGAGCTTCACGCCCAGGCCGAAGCGATTGGCCATCGCCGCGATCTTGTCGATGCCGAGCAGATCGGCCGTGTGATAGAAGAACACGTCGCAGGATTCGGGGATCGCGCGCTTCAGGCTGAGCGTCCCGTGTCCGCCCTTCTTCCAGCAATGGAACAGCGAGTCGCCGAGCGCGAACGTGCCGGGACAGAGAAATTCCGTGTTCTCGGTCAGCACGCCGTTCTCGAGGCCGGCCATCGCCACCAGCAGCTTGAAGGTCGAGCCCGGCGCGTAGGTGCCGCTGATCGACTTGTTGCTGAGCGGATTAAGCGGATCGGTGATGAGCTGCTGCCACATCGCCGAGGTGAGGCCGGCGGAGAACGCGCCCGGATCGAAACTCGGTGTCGAGGCCAGCACCAGCACCTCGCCGGTCCAAGCGTCGAGCACGACGCAGGACGCGCTGCCCTGCGCCCGGCAGCGCTTCACCGCGAGATCCTGCAGCTCCATATCGATCGACAGCGAGAGATCCTGGCCGGGCAGCCCTTCCTCGCGCGCCAGCTCGCGCACGACACGGCCGAAGGCGTTGACCTCGACCTCGCTGGTGCCGGCGGTGCCGCGCAGATCGAGATCGTAGGATTTCTCGAAACCGGTCTTGCCGACGCGGAAATCGGGCAGCTCGAGCAGCGGGTCGTCGTTGTGGAGATCGTCTTCCGAGACGGCCGCGACGTAACCGACGGTGTGCGAGATTTCGTCGCCGAAAGGATAGTAGCGGGTCAGCGCCTGCTCGATCGACACGCCCGGCAATTCCAGCGTATTCACTTCAATACGCGTCATCTCGTCCCAGCTCAGATCGTCGCGCAGCACCACCGGCACGAAGCTCAGCTTGGCGCGCACGTCGCGCAGCACGCGGCGGCGGTCCGCATCGGTCAGCGGCACGAGGCTGGCGACGGCGTCGAGCGTCGCCTGGATGTCGCCGGCCTGTTCGGCGATCAGCACGGCGCGGAAGGTCGGCTTGTTGGCGGCGAGCGGCACGCCGAAGCGATCGAGGATGCGCCCGCGCGGCGGCGCCAGCAGGCGGATGTTGATGCGGTTCTCGTCGGCCTGCATCGCATAGCGATCGGCCTGAACGACTTGCAGATAATAGAGCCGGCCGGCGAGCGTCCCGAGCAGCGCGAGCTGGCCGCCGGCGAGCAGCGCGGCGCGGCGCGTCAGAAGGCGGCTGCGGTCTTTCTCCTTGCGGTTGGCCAACGACATCTGCCGCCCCTCAGCTCTGCGCCAGGAAAGCGCGCTGCGCGCGCGCCAGCACATAGCTTGCCGCCGGATAGCAGGCGACGGTCAGCACCGCCTGAAAGGCGAAGGGCCGCAGATCGATGAAGGCGCCGTGCAGCGCGCTGACCAGCGCCCAGAGCAGCAAGAACGCCGCGATCGCAAGGACGACGAAACCGAGCCAGACGATGGCGAAGGGGCGATTGACGAAGAGCTTGCGCTGACCCATCACCGCCGAGCGGCTGACCAAAAAGACCAGCGCGGAAATGCCGACATACGGCGTGCCGTTCAGCAGGTCGAGCAGCAACCCGCCGACAAAAACGGCGCTCAGCGGCAAGAGCTCGGGGCGATAGACCGACCAGTGAAACACCGCCATCAGCGCGAAGGCCGGCATCACCACGGCAAAGCCCGGCAAATTGAGCGGTACGACCGAGAAAAACGCGAACAGCACCGTGGTCAGAAACGGCACCAACCGGCCCGGGTAGCCGATATCACGCTCGATGGCGATAGGCATTGCCCTTCACCGCGTCATCGAAGGGATTCGGCGGGGGCCGATTTCGATAATTTGCTTGAGACTCGGGGCGGCGGCACCGCGCTTTGCGGCAACACGCCGGACAGACCGAAATCGACGACGCGCAGAACTTCGAGCCGCGACAGCTCGGCATAGGGCTCGACGCGAATGACGCCGCTCGCGATCGAGGACACGACGCCGACCGGCAGGCCCGGCGGGAACACGCCGCCGGCGCCGACGGTGACGATGCGCTCGCCGACCACCGGCTCGACCGTCGTCGGCAGATAGACCAGCCGCGGCTGCTCGGAATTATCGCCGTCTAAAACGGCATGCTGGTGATTGTCTTCGAGCTCGACCGGAATATGCGAATTGAGATCGGTCAGCAGCAGCACCCGCGCGGTGCGCGACCCGACCTCGGAGATGCGGCCGACCAGCCCCTCGCCCGAGAGCGCTGCCTGACCGCGCGCCACGCCTTCCTGGCTGCCGGCATTGATCAAGACGTTACGGGCAAAGGCGCCGCCCGAATCGGCGATCACCTGGGCGGACATCGAATGGACGGTGTTCTGCGGCTCGAACTTGGTCAGCGCGCGCAGCTCTGTGTTCTCGGTCTGGAGGCGGCGGGCGATCTCCTGCCACTGCAGCAAACGGGCGTTCTCTTCGCGGAGCTGGGCGTTTTCGCGCCCGACCGCGACCGCGTTGGACACGCTTTGAACCGCGTTGGTCACGGCGGCGACCGGCTGTCCGACCGCCTGGAGCAGCGGCGCGACGCGATCGGCGACCGAGGCACGCAGACCGTCGTACAGCACCAGATCGGTCTTGCCGAAAAGAACCATCACCGTGGAAATGAGCACGAGGAAGGGGAGCGCGAGACGCTGCGCAGCTACTTTTACGGGCGCTGAAATACGCATCCGAAAATCCGTCTCGTCTTCCTAAAAGCCCCGATCCTCAGAAACCAATGTTCACACCCAAATCAGTACATGCTGATCAGAACAGACTTCAACGTTTTCATTTCCTCAAGCGCACGTCCGGTGCCGAGCGCCACGCAGGACAGTGGATCGTCGGCGATCGACACCGGCAGACCGGTCGCATGGCGCAGGACGTAATCGAGATTACCGAGCAGCGCGCCGCCGCCGGTCAACACAATGCCCTTGTCAACGATATCGGCCGCGAGCTCGGGCGCCGTGTGCTCGAGCGCGACCTTCACCGCCTCGACGATGGCGCCGACCGGCTCGGCGAGGCTTTCGGCGATCTGGCGCTCGCTGATGACGATTTCCTTGGGCACGCCGTTCATCAGGTCTCGGCCCTTGATTTCCATGACGCGGCCCTCGCCCTCTTCGGGCATGCAGGCCGAGCCGATTTCCTTCTTGATGCGCTCGGCCGACGATTCGCCGACCAGAAGGTTATGGTTGCGGCGGATATAGGCGATGATCGCCTCGTCCATCTTGTCGCCGCCGACACGCACCGAGCGCGAATAGACGATGCCGCCGAGCGACAATACCGCGACCTCGGTCGTGCCACCGCCGATATCGACAACCATCGACCCGGTCGGCTCGGTCACCGGCAGGCCGGCGCCGATCGCCGCCGCCATCGGCTCCTCGATGAGAAACACGCGGCGCGCGCCGGCGCTTTCGGCCGATTCCTGAATTGCGCGGCGCTCGACGGCGGTCGAGCCCGACGGCACACAGACGATGATTTGCGGATTGGCGAAGCTGCGACGATTGTGAACTTTGCGGATGAAATGCTTGATCATCTCTTCCGCGACCTCGAAATCGGCGATGACTCCGTCGCGCAGCGGACGGATCGCCATGATGTTGCCCGGGGTGCGGCCCAGCATCATCTTGGCCTCGTCGCCGACCGCCAGAACCTGCTTGCGCCCTTTGACGCTCGCGATCGCGACGACCGACGGCTCATTGAGGACGATGCCGCGCCCCTTCACATAGACGAGGGTATTCGCCGTCCCCAGATCGATCGCCATGTCGGCGGAGAGAATACCCAGTAGATTTCCGAACATCAGTTCCCAATTACCCCCGCCGCTAGGAAAACGCCGGCGGCGGTCCGGCGGGACCGCCACGCGCGTGCTTGCCGCATCAAGCCGTCATTGCGGCGGGCGCCGTCTTCGCCCGTTTGACCATGAGCTTATTGAGCGCGTGGATGTACGCTCGCGCCGAAGCGACCATCGTATCCGGCTCTGCGCCCTGACCGTTCACGGTCTTGCCGTCTTCCTCAAGGCGCACGGTAACCTCTGCTTGCGCGTCGGTGCCATGCGTAACTGCACTTACCTGGTAGAGCAGCAATTTCGCCTCGTGCGGCACCAGCGCCTTGATGGCGTTGAAGGTGGCGTCGACCGGGCCGTTGCCCTGCGTCATCGCCGTGACCTTCTTGCCGTCGATCTCGAGCTCGAGCGTGGCCGTCTGCGGCCCGCGCGAGCCGGCGATCACCTGCAACGAAACGAACTTGATCAGCTCGGCCTCGTGCTGGATCTCGTCGTCGATCAAAGCGACGATATCCTCGTCGTAGACGTCCTTCTTGCGATCGGCGAGATCCTTGAAGCGCTTGAACGCCTCGTTCATCGCGTTGTCGCCAATCTCGAAGCCCAACTCCTTGAGCTTGGCCTTGAAGGCGTGGCGACCGGAATGCTTACCCATCACCAAGGTGGATTTTCCGAGACCCACCGAGTCGGGCGTCATGATCTCGTAAGTGCCGGCATGTTTCAGCATGCCGTCCTGGTGGATACCGCTCTCATGCGCGAAAGCGTTGGCGCCGACGATCGCCTTGTTCGGCTGCACGACGAAGCCGGTGATCGCCGAGACCAGTCGCGAGGCACGGGTGATGTATTCCGATTTGACGCTGGTCGTGAACGGCATGCGGTCTTGGCGCGTCTTCAGCGCCATGACGATTTCTTCCATCGCCGCGTTGCCGGCACGCTCGCCCAGCCCGTTGACGGTGCATTCGATCTGTCGCGCGCCTGCCCCGACCGCCGCCAGCGAATTGGCAACCGCCAGACCAAGATCGTTATGGCAATGCACCGAGATCACGGCCTTGTCGATGTTCGGCACGCGGTTGACGACCATGCCGATCAGCGCCGCGAACTCTTCCGGCACGGCGTAGCCGACCGTATCCGGAATGTTGATCGTCCGGGCTCCGGCCTTGATCGCCGCCTCGACCGTGCGGCAGAGGAAATCGTGCTCGGTGCGCGAGCCATCCTCGCAAGACCACTCGACGTCGTCGCAGAGCTTACGCGCCAGGGTGACGCTGTCGATTACCGCCTGGTAGACCTGCTCCGGCGCCATCTGCAGCTTGTATTTCATGTGCAGCGGCGAGGTCGAAATGAAGGTGTGGATGCGCGGGTGTTTCGCATGCTGCACCGCTTCCCAGCAACGCTCGATATCGGCGCGGCCGGCGCGCGAGAGTCCGCAGACGCTCGAGTCGGTGACCTGCTTGGCGATCTCGCGGACAGCCTCAAAATCGCCGTTCGAGGCGATCGGGAAGCCCGCTTCGATCACGTCGACGCCCATCTCCTCGAGGAGCAACGCGATCTTGATCTTTTCCTGCAGGTTCATCGACGCGCCCGGCGATTGCTCGCCGTCACGCAACGTAGTGTCGAAAATGATGACGCGCGAAGACGCGAGGGCTTGGGCTTTGGTATTGGCGCCGCCGGTCTTGGCGGGGCTGGATTCATGGGCGCTCATAGGCGCGGTTCCTCTGATCTGGAAAACAAGGGTAGGCCGCGAACCGTAACCCCCAAGCGCGAATAAGGCCGAGAATCCTCGCGCTCAGGGGCGGCTAAGTCGAAGCGACCGGCCCCTGTTCCACAGCAGGTTACGCACCGTTCCCTGGTTCGCCCTGACACGGGCGCGCGCGGCCGAGCGCATCTGCGCCAGGCTGCTGCTTCCCGATGTCAAAATTGCGACCATCAAACCCTCGTCACCTGCGCCGACGTCCGGTAAGGAAAATTCATACTGGTTTACAATTCCTTACCAACCCTACCGGACGAAGAAAATTTACCATACCAATTATGTCTATCTCGTTTACGGCGCCTATCGCAACATTTCTCTCGCGTTTCCGCGCGTTGGGTGACCGGTTTGATGGCCGCCCGGAGGATCAGTTCTTCGATTTATCCACAAGCCGGTTCTGGGCGATCCAGGGCATCATCGCTCGGAGCTTGGCGCCGATCTGCTCGATCGGATGCTCGGCACCGCGGCGGCGCATGGCCTTGAAGCTGGCCTGGCCGGCAGCGTTTTCAAGCACCCAATCCCGGGCGAAACGGCCGGACTGGATGTCGTCGAGGATTTTCTTCATCTCGGCCTTGGTCTCGGGGGTGATGACCCGAGGGCCGCGGGTGTAGTCGCCGTATTCGGCCGTGTTGGAGATCGAGTACCGCATGTTGGCGATACCGCCCTCATACATGAGGTCGACGATCAGCTTCACCTCGTGCATGCACTCGAAATAGGCCATCTCGGGGGCGTAGCCGGCCTCGGTCAGGGTCTCGAAGCCAGCCATGATGAGGGCCGAGAGACCGCCGCACAACACCGCCTGCTCGCCGAAGAGATCGGTTTCGCATTCCTCCTTGAAAGTCGTCTCGATGACGCCCGCGCGGCCGCCGCCGATGGCCGACGCGTAGGAGAGCGCGATCTCGAGCGCATTGCCCGACGGATTCTGCTCGACGGCGACCAGGCACGGCACGCCGCCGCCCTTCAGGTATTCCGAGCGCACGGTGTGGCCCGGACCTTTCGGGGCGATCATGAACACATCCATGTCGGCGCGCGGCTCGATCAGCTTGAAGTGGATATTAAGGCCGTGCGCAAAAGCGAGCGCCGTATCCGGGCGCATGTTCGGCTTCAGATCGTCCATATAGAGCTTCGCCTGCAGCTCGTCGGGCGTCAGCACCATGACGACGTCCGCCCATTTGGCGCCTTCCGCCGGCGACATCACCTGGAACTTCGCACCTTCGGCCTTCGCCGCGGTGGCCGAGCCCGGACGCAGCGCAATGCGCACGTCTTTGACGCCACTGTCGCGCAAGTTCATCGCATGCGCATGGCCTTGGCTGCCATAGCCGACCACGAGCACCTTCTTGCTCTTGATCAGATTGACGTCGGCATCACGATCGTAATAGACGCGCATCGAATTTCCCTCTTGGCGTAAAAGCGCCGGTTAGAATTTGCCCACTAAAACTTAGCAGCGCCGCGCGAAATCGCGACAACGCCGGTGCGTGAAATGTCCACGAGGCCCAGCGGCTTCATTAGCTTGATGAAAGCATCGAGCTTTTCGGCCGAGCCGGTGATCTCGAAAACGAAGCTCTCGATCGTCGAATCGACCACCCGGGCCCGGAAGATATCGGCTAGGCGCAGCGATTCAATCCGCTTTTCGCCGGTACCAGCCATCTTCACCAGGAGGAGCTCGCGCTCGACCGCGGGGCCATCTTCGGTCAGATCGTGGACGACGCGCACCGGCACGAGGCGCGAGAGTTGCGCCTTGATCTGCTCGATGATCATATCCGTGCCGGTAGTGACGACGGTGATGCGCGACAGCGCTTCTTCGGCATCGACCTCGGCGACGGTGAGGCTCTCGATGTTGTAGCCGCGCCCCGAGAACAGGCCGATGACGCGCGCCAGTACACCCGGCTCGTTGTCGACCAGCACCGCAATCGTATGACGTTCGATCTCGCTCACAATCCTGTCTCCGTATCTTGGGTTGGCCCTCGTGCTTAGACGAGAACCATGCCCTCTTCGGAGATCGGACTCGCGCCCTTCTTGTCGTCGAGCCCGAGAATCATCTCGTTATGCGCGGCGCCCGAGGGAATCATCGGGAAGCAATTCTCCGACTGGTCGGTCTCGACATCGACGATCACCGGCCCCGGGATGGCGATCATCTCCTTGATCACGCTGTCGAGCTCCGACGGCTTCGTCGCGCGCAGACCCTTGGCTCCGAAAGCTTCGGCGAGCTTCACGAAATCGGGAAGCGACGAGCTGTAGCTTTCGGAATAACGCCCGCCATGAAGCAGTTCCTGCCACTGGCGGATCATGCCCATGTATTGATTGTTGATGATGAACACCTTGACCGGCAGCCGGTATTGCACGGCGGTCGACATCTCCTGGATATTCATCATGATCGAGGCTTCGCCAGCGATATCGACGACGAGCGCCTCGGGATGCGCGATTTGCACGCCGACCGCGGCCGGCAGCCCATAACCCATCGTGCCAAGCCCGCCCGATGTCATCCAGCGGAACGGCTTCTCGAATTTGAAGAGCTGCGCCGCCCACATCTGATGCTGGCCGACTTCGGTCGTGATGTAGGTATCGCGATCGGCGGTCAGCGCGTGCAACCGATCGATCGCATATTGCGGCTTGATGATCTTGTCGTCCTGCTCGTAATGCAGGCAGTCGCGCTTGCGCCAGGCCTCGATCTGCTTCCACCACTTACCGAGCGCGGCGTGATCGGGCGCGAAACGCTTGGCCTTGAGCGCCGCGATCAGCGCTTCGAGCACTTTGGCGCAATCGCCGACCACCGGGATATCGACGCGGATGTTCTTGTTGATATTCGACGGGTCGATGTCGATGTGGATCTTCTTCGAGCCTGGCGAGAATTTCGCGACATTGCCGGTCACGCGATCGTCGAAGCGCGCGCCGACATTGATCATCACGTCGCAATCATGCATCGCAAGATTGGCCTCGTAGGTGCCGTGCATGCCGACGAGGCCGAGATAGCGTCTATCGGCCGCCGGGAAAGCGCCCAAACCCATCAAGGTCAGCGTGCAGGGATAGCCGGTCATCTCGACCAACTCGCCGAAGAGCTTCACGGCGTGCGGACCTGAATTGATGATGCCGCCGCCGGCATAGAAAAGCGGGCGCTTGGCGTTGGCAATTAACTCGGCCGCGGCGGCGATCTTCGCCGGATCGGGATCGGTCTGCGGGCGATAGGATTTGCGCTGTGAAATCGTCTCGGGGGCGCGGTAGTTGCCGGTCGCGAAGAGCACGTCCTTGGGCAGATCAACCACGACCGGGCCCGGCCGGCCGCTGCGCGCGACATAGAACGCTTCGTGCAGGGTCTTCGCCAGATCGGCGACGTCCTTCACCAGGTAATTATGCTTGGTGCACGGCCGGGTGATCCCGGTGGTGTCAGCCTCCTGGAACGCGTCGTTGCCGATCAGATGGGTCGGAACCTGGCCGGTCAGGCAGACGATCGGCACCGAATCCATCAGCGCGTCGGTCAGGCCGGTAACCGCGTTCGTCGCGCCGGGGCCGCTGGTGACGAGCACGACGCCGACTTTGCCAGTCGAGCGGGCATAGCCTTCGGCGGCATGGACCGCGCCCTGCTCATGCCGCACCAGCACATGGCGCAGCCGGTTCTGCATAAAAAGCGCGTCGTAGATCGGCAGGACAGCGCCGCCCGGATAGCCGAATACGACATCAACGCCCTGGTCGCCCAGCGCTTTGATGACCATTTCGGCCCCGTTCATCTGTTCCGCCGTCATGATTTGCTCCGAAGTGCCGCGGCGGCCACACGATTTCCGCCGGGAAAGCGGGCAACCTAATGGCCTAGCCGCGAGTCGTCAACAACGAATGACGAATAAATGAAAAAATATCATGTAATAAACTTACCGAATATTTCTCTTTAACCGTCAATCTGCGCAATATTACGCTATCTTGGAGCCGATTCCGGAACCAGGTGCATTGCCGCTTGGCATATTGGCGGGTCGCTTGTTGCATCGCAGCAATTGCCTCGTCTCGAGAACCGCCTTTGAGGGCGGCACCGAGTTCGCGCAGCCCGACCGCCTTCATCGCCGGCAGATTCGCATCAAGGCCGCGCGCCAGCAACGCGCGCACCTCATCCTCGGCGCCGTGCGAGACCATTGCCGTCACCCGAGCATCGCAAGCCCGGTAGAGCCCCCCGCGTTCCGGCAGCAGCACAACCGCCGCAGCGCGCAGATCGGGGCCCGGCGCCTGCTCGGCCTGCCATTGCGACAGCGACTTCCCGGTCGCGACTGCAACCTCATAAGCGCGTGTCAGCCGCTGCGTGTCGTTGGCGCCGAGCTTTGCAGCGCTACCCGGATCAAGCGCCGCCAGCCGCTCGCGGAACACGACGCCGCCGAGCTCTGCATGCAACGCCTTCGCTCGCGCGCGCGCGCTCGCCGGGATCGGCGGCAGCTCGGCAAGACCGTTGAGCAAGGCTTCGAGGTAAAGTCCGGTGCCGCCAACGAGGATCGGCAAGCGCCCGATCGCGCGCGCCGACTCGATTTCCGCCTTCGCGAGCGCCAGCCAGCGTCCGGCCGAGCAATTCTCCGCTGCATCGATGATGCCGTAAAGGCGGTGCGGCACGCGTGCCATCTCCGCTTCGCTTGGCCGCGCGCTCAGAACGGCGAGATCACGATAAACCTGCTGGCTGTCGGCATTGATGATCGTGCCGCCGAATTCCTCGGCGAGCGCCAAAGCCAACGCCGATTTGCCGCTGGCCGTCGGCCCGGCAACGACGACGATTTCCGGCGTATCTCTCATCGCGATGGGACCGCCGCCAGCCGCGCCGCCAGCACACGCAATGCCGCAGGATTTTGCCCGATCGACATATGCGGTCCGCCAACTTCCACGATGAAGCAATCGCTATCGGCGCAAAAGCAGCTTTGCCATCCAACGATGCCATCGTCTTTCGTGTAGATCGCCGTCGACGGTACCGGCAACTTTTGGTTCAAGCGTTGCGGATCGATTTGCTGGCTATGGAACAACGCGGACAATCGAAAGAGACCTTCGATCGTGCTCGCCGTCGGCAAATGAAAAGGGCTTGCGAGCGTGACCACCTGACGAACTTCGCGCGGCCGGTCATAGGCGAGATCGCGCGCCAACACGCCGCCGAGGCTGACGCCGACAACGCTGACCGGACCGCTTTGCGCATAGAGTTCGTCGAGACGTGCCCGCACGCCGCGCGCGATGCGATCGGTCGGTCCCCAATTGGTGCCGAGTCCCCAACCGACCGCGCGGTAGCCGCAAGCGGTAAGGTAGCGGCACATCGGTCTGGTCAGGAACTCAGCCATGAGGAATGCAGGGATTACAAGCACGGCGTGACCATCGCCCGGCGGCAGCTCAGCAGGATCAGGGGGCTGCGAGCGACCGGCAAGAAGCGCCCAGAATTCCTTCGGCAACCTCGCGAATGAAGGACGTCGAACGGCGCCGGTGCGATCGAAAAGATCGTTCAACCGCGTCGTTTGCCGCTTTGTCGCCCCTGCCATAAAGCCGTTCTGCCACCAGGCTCCGCGATCAGCAAGCGCCCGCGACATGTCGCTGCTTGCCTTTCCATCCCACTCCGCCAATAAACGCGGCATGGCCGAAAGCGTCGTCACTCTGATCGCTGCGCGTGCCGGCGACGCCTGCAGCGCCGCCGTCGATAGCGCGCGCCTGTCGCTCGCCAAGCTCGGGGCGCGGCTCGAGGCGAGCGATTGGCTGTCGCCGGGCCGTGTCTGCGACATTCCTTTCGACGATGTCGCGCCCGATCAGGCCGATGCCGGCATTCGCGCCGCGCTGGGCGGCGACGCCGCGATCGACGTGCTGGCACAGCACAATGCCGGGCGGCGCAAGCAGCTGCTCGTCGCCGATATGGAAGCGACCGTCATCGCCAACGAGATGCTCGACGAGCTCGCCGAGATCCGCGGCATCCAGGCTCAGATCGCCGACATCACGCGCCGCGCGATGAACGGCGAGATCGAATTCGCCGGTGCGCTGCGCGAGCGCGTCGGCTTGCTCAAAGACATGCCGGAATCGGCGCTCGCCGAAGCCGGCACGCGTATCCGCATCAATCCGGGCGCGGCGGCGTTGGTCGCGACTATGCATAAACACGGTGCCTATACGGCGATCGTCTCCGGCGGCTTTCGCATCTATGCCGATCGCGTGCGGCGCGAGCTCGGTTTCGACATCGCCGTCGCCAATGAGCTGATCGTCGAGAACGGAAAGCTCGCCGGCCGCGTCAAAGACCCGGTCCTCGGCAAGGAGGCCAAGCTCACGACGCTAACGTTGCTGGCGGTCGAGCGGCATCTCACGCTCGAAGCGGCGGTGGCGGTCGGCGACGGCGCTAACGATCTGCCGATGATCGAGGCTGCCGGCATGGGCATCGCCTATCACGCCAAGCCCATTGTCGCCGCGGCTGCACGGCTGCGTGTCGATCACAATGATCTGACCGCGCTGCTTTACGCGCAAGGCTATCGCGACGACGAGATCGTCACGCCCTAATCAATTTGGCTAATCGAGCTGGGCGGCGAGCAACGCCTCAGCCGCAACGACCACCCGTGTCGCCGGATGCGCTCCGCCGAAGGTCTGCGCGCTGGCATAAACGCCTTCGAACAACAGCACGAGTTGGTCGGCGAGCGAGTCCGCATCGCGCGCGCCGGCCTCGCGCGCCAGATCCTTGAGCCGGCTCCGCAGCTTGCGCTTATTGTCTTCGGCAACAAGGCGCGCCGGATGATCGGGCTCAGGGAATTCGGTCGCGGCGTTCGTGAACGGGCAGCCGCGCCAGCCCTCGCGCGACGGCAATTTCGCCAGGTAGCGGAAAAGCGCCAGCAATTGCTCGCACGGCGCATTCGGATGGCGCGCGACGACGCCGTCCCACCATTCCCAGTATTTCACATCGCGCTCGCGCAGATAAGCGGCGATCAGCTCGTCCTTCGAGGCAAAGCTGCGATAGAGGCTCATCTTCGCCACGTCGGCGGCGGCGATGACCTCGTCGATGCCGACCGAGCGGATACCATCGCGATAGAAGAGCTCGCCCGCCGCCGCGAGCAACCGCTCGCGCGCCGAGGCCTCCCCGGCCGGCTTGGCGGTTTTCGGCGCGGTTTTGGGGGTGGCGGTCTTTCGTGTCGGCATGGCCCGATTCCTATGTTGACAGCATAGAGACAGATCGGTATCTCTACAAGAGGTAGACAGGTCTGTCTCATTAGAAAGTTCGCCATGAAAGCCGTTGCCCGAACGTTCAGCCCCCGCCTTCACTATGCTTGGATCGTCGCCGCCCTAACCTTCATCGTCTTGCTGATGGCGGTGGCGGTGCGCGCGACGCCCAGCGTGCTGATCGTCCCGCTTGAAGATTCCCTCGGCTGGAGCCGGGGTGTCATCTCTTTTGCCATCTCGATCAACATCATCCTTTACGGGCTGATAGGGCCATTTGCGGCCGCACTGATGCAGCAGATCGGCATTCGCCGGACTGTGCTTCTCGCCCTGACTGTGATCGCCACCAGCGTCGCCCTCAGCAGTCAAATGACGCAAACCTGGCAACTGATCCTGACCTGGGGTCTCGGCGTAGGACTGGGCAGCGGCGTTACCGCACTGGTCCTCGGCGCGACCATCGTCAATCGCTGGTTCAGCAAGAGCCAAGGCCTGGTAATGGGCTTTATCACCGCCAGTACCGCGACGGGCAATCTCGTCTTCCTGCCGTTCCTCGCCTCGATCGCGCAACATCACGGCTGGCAGCCGGTCGTCTGGATCACGGCCGGTGCGGTCGCGGTGATGATCCCGATCGTGGCGCTGCTGCTGCCGGAAACACCGGCCTCGGTCGGGCTGCACGCCTATGGCGCGAGCATCGACAGCCCCGTGCCGACAACCGCGCGCGGCAATCCGATTACAGTCGCCCTCAACGTGCTCGGCACCGCCTCCAAGTCAGCCGGCTTTTGGCTGCTCTTCGCCAGCTTCTTTGTCTGCGGCGCCTCGACCAACGGGCTGATCGGCACGCATCTGATCTCATACTGCATCGACCACGGCCTGCCCGAAGTCACAGGCGCGAGCCTGCTGGCGGCGATGGGCGTGTTCGATCTCTTCGGCACGACGATCTCGGGCTGGCTGTCGGATCGCTATGACAGCCGCTGGCTGTTGTTCTGGTACTACGGGCTGCGCGGCCTGTCGCTGATCTACCTGCCCTATTCCGGCTTCAGCCTTTACGGCCTGTCTTTCTTCGCCGTGTTCTACGGCCTGGATTGGATTGCGACCGTGCCGCCTACGTTGCGACTGACGCGGGAGCTTTTCGGCAAAGAAAACGCTCCGATCGTCTTCGGCTGGTTGCTGGCCGGGCATCAGCTGGGCGCCGGCGCCATCGCCTTCGAGGCCGGCGCCGTGCGCTCGGTCCTCGGCGATTATTATATCCCTGTGCTGCTGTCGGGCGGTCTCTGCATCGTCGCCGCACTGCTGGTGCTGCGCATCGGCCGCGGCACGGCGCGTGACGGTCTTGCGACCGCCACGACCTGAGCGCGTCTCTGAAAAGCCCTAGCTGTCGATCTTGACGGCGACGAAGCGCAAATCGCCCTGTCGATCGACGAGCAGCAGAACTGATTTGCGGCCCGCTTTTTTCGCTTCGTCGACCTTGCCGAGAATCTGATCGGTCGTCTTCACGTCGTCCTGCGCGACTTCGACGACGACATCGCCGGCCTTCATGCCCTTGTCCGCCGAGGGCCCGCCATTGTCGATGTCGGTGATGACGACGCCGCTGATGTCGTCGGCCAGACCGAAGCGCTCGCGCAACTCGGGCGTCAGATTAGCGAGCGACAGGCCGAGCGCCTTCACCGTCGTGAGCGGTGCCTGCGGCTTCTCCTGCTTCGGCGACGCGGCGGCGACCTGCGTATCTTCCTTGAGCTCGCCGACCTTCACATCGAGATCGACCTCGTTGCGCTTGCGCCAGACCATGACTTTTACGGTCTTATCGATCGGCGTCTCGGCGACCGAGCGCGGCAATTCTTTCATATCGTTGATCGGTTTGCCGTCGAACATCAGCACGACGTCGCCAGGCTGAATGCCCGCGACCTGCGCGGGGCCGCCGTCATGCACGCTGGCGATGAGCGCGCCCTTGGGCTTGTCGAGACCAAGGCTCTCGGCGATCTCGTCGTTCACGTTCTGGATGTTGACGCCGAGCCAGCCGCGGCGCGGATGACCGTAATCGCGCAACTGATCGATGACCGGCTTGGCGAGGTCGGCCGGGATGGCGAAACCGATGCCGATCGAGCCGCCCGACGGCGAATAGATCGCCGTGTTGATGCCGATGACATCGCCATCCATGTTGAACATCGGGCCGCCGGAATTGCCGCGATTGATCGAGGCATCCGTCTGCAAGAAGTCGTCATAGGGCCCGGAATTGATGTCGCGGGCGCGCGCCGAGAGGATGCCCGCCGTGACGCTGCCGCCGAGGCCGAAGGGATTGCCGATCGCCAGCACCCAATCGCCGACGCGGGTCTTGTCGCTATCGCCGAATTTCACCGCGGGCAGCGGCTTGTCCGATTTGATACGCAGCAGCGCGAGGTCGGTCTTGGTGTCCTGACCGACGATCTCGGCTTTGAAGTTGGTCCCGTCCTGCAAAGTGACGGTGACGGTGTCGGCGTTATCGATGACGTGGTGATTGGTCACCACGAGACCGGACGGATCGACGATGAAGCCGGAGCCGAGCGAGGTCTGCTGCCGCGGCAGCGCGTCCTGCTGACCCTGGCCCTGACCCTGACGATTGCGATTGAGGAAGTCCTTGAAGAACTGCTCGAACGGCGAGCCGGGCGGGAATTGCGGAATATCGGGCGGCGCGCGATTGCCGCCGCCGCGATTGCCGGGCGGGCTCGGCGTATCTGAATCGTCACCGCTGTCTTGGCCGGCTTTGATTGTCTGCGTGCTGGAGATGTTGACGACCGCCGGCAAGAGCTTCCCGGCGAGATCGGCGAAACTGTCGGGCGCCGGTTTTGCACCGCCGATGGTCGGCAAAGCGACGAAAGCAATGATCGCGATGACGCAAGCCGGCAGGCGGCCGCGCGATAGGCAGCGGGCTGAAAGGCGGGCAAAGACCCGGCTCACGGGACGACCTCCCTCGGGCGTGATCGGAGTATACGCGATGATTTTACGGGACAGGTAAGCATCAGGCCAGAGCCGAGTATTGAAATCGGATCAATATGGCCGAATTAGGGTAGCGATGTTGCGGCCGATGGAAGCACAAAACGGCAAGCTTTCAACTTCGGATCGCCCAGAGCGCGCCGACGCCGAGGATCGCCGCGGCAAGCCCCGCAAGCCTTAACGCCGACGCTGGCAGCAACGCGACCTGGGCGTTCATGCGCTGCATCGCCGCGGGCACGACCGAATAGAGCATGCCTTCAATCGCGGCGGCGAGGGCCAGCGCCGTCATGAAATCCTTCAATGCTTGGCTCCCGCCGGGCTACCGCTACCACCCGGCGTCGCCGCCCCGCTCGGACCGGCCTCGAAATATTTGAAGAATTCGCTGTCCGGCGAGACGAGATAGGTCGTGCCCGGGCCGCTCAAGGCCTCCTTATACGCTTGCAACGAGCGATAGAACGAGAAGAAAGCCGGGTCTTTGCCATAAGCATCGGCATAGATCGTGATGCTTTGCGCATCGCCTTCGCCGCGCAGAATCTGGGCCTGGCGCTGGGCGTCGGCCGTGATCTCGATACGCTGGCGATCGGCATCGGCGCGGATTTGCTGCGCTTGCTGGGCACCCTGGGCGCGGTATTGCGCCGCTTCGCGCTGACGCTCGGTCTTCATGCGGGCGTAGATCGCGTCCTCGTTTTCCTGCGGCAGATCGGCGCGGCGCAGCCGTACATCGACGACATCGATGCCGAAGCCCTTCGCCTCCTTATTCACGTCCTCGCGGATGTCTTTCATGATGTTGGCACGCTGCGTCGAGATCACCGCTTGCAGCTCGACATTGCCGATGATCCGGCGCAGCGAGGCGCTAATGATGCTGCTGAGCCGTTGATCCGCCGCCAGCTCGGTGCCGACGCTTTGATAGAAGAGCAGCGGGTCGATGATCTTGAACCGCGCATAAGTATCAATGATCAACCGCTTCTGATCCGAGGCGATCACCTCTTCCGCCGGCGGCTCGAAATCGAGGATGCGGCGGTCGTAAATCACCACATTTTGGACCAACGGCCACTTCACCTGTAGGCCGGGGTGATCGATGACCCGGATGGGCTTGCCGAGCTGCAGCACCAGCGCAATCTCGGTCTGCTGAACGGTGAAGAAGGTCATGTAGATGCCGATGACGACCACGAAGGCGACGCCGCCGAGGAATGCGAGAGTGCGGTTCATCGCGTACCCCCCCGAGCGTTCGCGCCGCCACTCGGTGTCGGCACGCTGTTCGGCTGCGCTGCCGGCGCGGCGGGCACAGAAGCTGGATTTGCCGGGATCGCCGGCAGCGGCAGGTAAGGCAACACGCCCGAGCCCGAAGCGGCGCGATCGATCACGACCTTGTTCGTGTTCCTGAGGATCGACTCCATCGTCTCGATGTAGAGCCGGCGCGCGGTCACGTCCTGCGACGCGGCGTAGGATTGATAGACGGACTGGAACCTTGCGGCGTCGCCCTGCGCCTGCAATACGACTTGCGCCTTATACGCCTGCGCTTCCTGATCGATGCGCGAGGCATCGCCATGAGCGCGCGGCACGACGTCGTTGCGATACGCCTCGGCCTCGTTGGTCGCGCGCTGCTGATCGATCTTCGCGCTTTGCACGTCGCGGAAGGCGTCGATCACCGGCCCCGGCGGATCGACTTTTTGCAACTGCACCTGCGTGATCTCGATGCCGGCGCCGTAGTAATCGAGGATGCCTTGCGCCAGCGCTTGCGTGTCGGTTTCGATCTTGCCGCGGCCTTCGGCGAAAGCGCTCGCGATCTCGGTATGACCCATCACCTCGCGCATCGCGCTCTCGGCAGCGGCCTTCACCGTGATCTCGGGATTGCGGATGTTGAAGACGTAGTTCCCCGCGTCCTTGACCAGCCAGAAGACGGTGAAGTTGATGTCGACGATATTCTCGTCGCCGGTCAGCATCAGCGATTCTTCCGGCACCTCGGTGGTGCGGCTGACCGAGGAATTGGTGCGATAGCCGATCTCGATGCGGTTGATGCGCGTGACCGTCGGGGTCAACGCTTCCTCGATTGGCGACGGCAGATGATAGTTGAGGCCCGGCGTCGCCTTGCGATCGAACGCCCCCCAGCGCAGCACGAGGCCTTCCTGATCGGGCTCGACGCGATAAAACCCCGAGAGCAGCCAGAGAAACACAATGACGATGAAACCGAGGATCCAGCCGCGGCCGCCGCCCAAGCCGCCGCCGGGCAGCCAACGCTTCAGGAAATTCTGGAGGTTGCGCAGCGAGTCCTCGAAATTGGGCGGCTGGAAACCGCCGCCGCCGCGACCACCCCAGGGTCCACCCGGACCGCCGCCCGAGCCCCAGGGACCGCCACCGCTACCCCCGCCTTGATTCCACGACATGATGAAGCCCCGTCCCTCTCAGTGCTCGTCAGTGCTCGCTATGCACGGCGCCCGTCATCTCTTATATGTCAGCTTGTCGGTCGCAGCGGATTGCGCGGGAACGCAACCGGTATCGGCGGCGGCGGATAAAGTCAAGACGAGAGGATTGCGGCATGGCCGAGGTGACGCGCGACGAGGTGCTTGCCGCGCTCAGCAAGATCATCGACCCCGACAAAGGCCAGGATATCGTCAGCCTCGGCATGGTGTCGGGCGTCCAGCTGCGCGATGGCCACATCACGTTCGCCATCGAAGTGGAGCGCGCGCGTGCGCCGAAGCTGGAAGCGCTGCGCAAGGATGCCGAGAAAGCCGTCGACGCGATTCCCGGCGTGCTCTCCGTCACCGCGGTGCTGACGGCCGAGAAGCCGGCACAGCGTCCGACCGCGCCTTACGCGAAGCCGCAGCAGCGCGCCGGCATGGCGCCGCCCGCAGGTCATGGGCATGGTCACGCCCACGGCCCGGAAGGCGCGGCGGCGCAGAAACCCGCGGTCGAGGGCGTCAAGCACATCGTCGCGGTCGCCTCGGGCAAAGGCGGCGTCGGCAAATCGACCACCGCCGTCAACCTCGCGCTCGCTTTAAAGACGCTCGGCCTCAAGGTTGGCGTGCTCGACGCCGATATCTATGGCCCGTCGATGCCGCGCATGCTCGGCATCAGCGGCAAGCCGCGCTCCAACGACGGCAAGACGCTCGAGCCGATGGAAAATCACGGGCTCAAATGCATGTCGATGGGCTTCCTCGTCGCCGAGGACACACCGACGATCTGGCGCGGGCCGATGGTGATGAGCGCGCTGCAGCAGATGCTGCGGCAGGTGAACTGGGGCGAGCTCGACGTGATGGTCGTCGACATGCCGCCCGGCACCGGCGACGCGCAGCTCACCATGGCGCAGCAAGTGCCGCTCGCCGGCGCGGTGATCGTGTCGACCCCGCAGGACATCGCGCTGCAAGACGCGCGCAAGGGCCTTAACATGTTCCGCCGCGTCGATGTGCCGGTCTTGGGCTTCATCGAGAATATGAGCTACTTCCTCTGTCCGCATTGCAACGAGCGCACCGACATCTTCAGCCATGGCGGCGCGAAGGCCGAGGCGGAAAAGCTCGGCGTCGAATTCCTCGGCGAGCTGCCGCTCGACATCGCGATCCGCGAGACCTCGGATGGCGGCAACCCGATCGTCGTCGCGCAGCCCGACAGCCAATACGCCGCGACCTACCGCGCGATCGCTGCGCGGCTCTGGCAGATTCTCGGCGGCCGACAACAGCGGCAGGCGCCGACGATCGTGGTGGAGTAGCAGTCAGCTTCGCGACTTAAAAATGTTCGTCTTCCCCGCGAAAGCGGGGACCCAGGGCAACAACACGGCGCCGATTATGGATTCCCGCTTTCGCGGGAATGACGACAGAACTTTTCGATGGAATGGCGCGTCAGCGATCAGCCGTCACCTTTCAGCTAAGCGGCACCAAAAATTCACCGCCTCCCCGGCGAAAGCCGGGGTCCATTCATCCATCTCGCGATCGAGGAATGGGCCCCGGCTTTCGCCGGGGAGGCAGGAATTTTTCAGCGAAGCTGATCGCTAATCGCTGCTAGCTACTCAATCGGCGTGCCCGTCAGGTTGCTGACCAGGTGCCATTCCTTCTTGCTCGGGTCCCAGCGCACGACGATCGCGTTGTCGATGTTGAGCCCGCGTTGCGGTGTCTTCTTGAAATCGTAGACACCTTCAGCGCCGATATGGCCCTGCCAGCTGATCAGGAAGTCGTGTAGCTGCTTGGCATTGGCGCCGTCCGGCAGCTTGTTGAGCGCATCGGCGACGACACGCACCGGCTCCCAGCCGAGATCGTTGCCGGTATCGGGATAGACGCCGACCGTCTTCATCGTCGCGAAGAACAGCTTTTGCTGGTCGCTCACCTCTTTCGGCACGGTGAGGCGTGGATCGCCGTTCGCCGCCCATTCGCCGACGCCGAAAAAGACCTTGCTCGGCAGGAAGGCGTTGTAGTCGGTCATCTGCTGCACGGTCATATTGCTGCCCGAGGCCGCCGTCGGCAGATCGATGCCTGCCTGTTTCAGCCCGCGGAACACGGTACCGCCGGCCGCCGTCGTCGCCCAGGAGATGATCGCATCGGGATTGCCGGCGCGGATTTTCTCGATCTGCGCCGAGACGCTGACATCGCCGGGCGCGAAATGCTCGTCGGCGACTAGCGTAACGTCTTTAAACCCAGGCTCCTTCACCAGATCGGTGACGCTCTTCTCGGCGTCCTGGCCCGAGGCGTCGGTCGTGGTGATGAGCGCGATGCGCTTCCAGCCCTTGCCCTTGAAGTAATTCATGATGGCGCGCTGCTGATCGTGGCTGTCGATCTGCGAGGTGAATTCGTAGCCGCCCGGCTCGGTGCGGACCGACGGCGAAAAACACCACAAGACGGGCCCGGCATCTTTGACGAGCGGCGCCTGCGCGTTACAGAGCTGCGACACGGTCGAGCCCAGGATCACCGGCGGATGCAGGGCGATCACATCGTTCATCAGCTGCACCGCGACCTGCGGGCTCGATTGATCGTCGTGATAGACCGGCTTGAGCTGTTTGCCGTGGACGCCGCTATCCTTGTTGATGACGCCGGCCGCGAGATCGAGCGCCTGCTGCTCGGCCTTACCGAGGAACGCACCGCCGCCGGTCAGCGGGATGATGACATGCACATCATAGGTGCCGTCAGCGGCGAGCGCCGGCGCAGCCACGAACGCGGTGGTGAGAGCGAGCGCAGCGATGCGCAACGACGTACGAGCCATTATCGAATCCCCTCCCTGTCGCGATCGATTTTCCACGCTGATCGCGTCGCCGCACTATAGCAAGCAACATTTAGGTGAGAAGCACTTCGATCTCTCGCGCCGCGTTCGCCGCGCCGTCGATTCCGGCAAGCATTGCCGCGCGCTTTTTGGCATTCTCGCGATAAGACGGCGTCGCGAGGATTTTGTGCACTGCGTCGCGCAGCGCCTCGACCGATTCCTCGCGCGACAGGGTCACTGTATTGACGGCGCTGCCGAAAGGGACATCGCCCGGCATGGCGATGCCGCAGCCCCATTCCTCCATCAGATTGGCGATCACCGCCTGATCATGCGCGAGGCCCGGCATCACGATCATCGGCACGCCATGTCGCAGCGAGCGCATCGCCGTGCCATGCCCGCCATGGGTGATGACCAGCGCGGCGCGCGCGATGATCGGATCATGCGCGGCATAGTTGACGACGAAAGCATTGCACGGCGCTTTCAGCTCGGCCGGATCGACGATGCCGCCGGTAGTCGCGACGAGATACAGCGGCAGATCGGCGATCGCATCGAGACCGCGTTGCAGCTTGTCGAGCGAACGCTGCTCGAAGCCGGTCGAGAAGCTCATCAGCGCGAGCGGCGCGGTGTCGTTGCCCCAGGGTAGCGCCGTCGGCACGGCGACCTTCTCGTCCTCGAGCACCGGACCGACATGGCGCAAACCGTCCCAGCCGGTGGGCGCGGCGGCGTCGAATTCGGCGAGCGTCGTCACGAGAACGCGGTCGCAGCCATGCCAGAGCGCATCGAGATCGGGCAGCGGACCGAAGCCCGATTGCTGGCGCATGCCGATGAGCGCATTGATGGTCCCGCGCCAGCGCTCGATCATCCGGAACACAAAGGTATGCGAGACCGCGGCCGTCGGCTTGCCGAAATCTCTGGCCTGGGCCAGCGCTGCCGGGAACATGCCGTCGAAAATAAGCATGTCCGGCGCTTCGGCTTTGACCACATCGCGGACCTGCTGCGCGACCGCCGGCGAGGTGAGATAGCAGGCGGCGCGCTGCATCGGGCTGTTCGCGGGATAGCGATCCACTTGCGCGTAAGCCTGCGTCAGCTCGACGGCGCGGAACCCCGCCGCTTGGACGCGCGGCACCATCTCGGGCCGGCCGGCAAAGACGACGCTGTGGCCGTGCTCGGTCAGCACTCGCGCGATGCCGAGGCTCGGCGGAAGATTGCCGCCACCCGACCAATTGAGCCACAAGAACTTTGCCATTTATGCCTCCCTGACGATGCCGGCAATGATGTGACGAACGACCGCCTCCGCCGCCGGACGGTCGAGTGATTGATCGCGCCGCAAAAGCTTCCAGACATAGACGTCCGTCGCGACCATCAGCGCGTCGAAGATGCGCTCGCGCGCCGCGCCTTCGTGACGCGCGAGAACCGGCGCGAAACTCGTCTTGACCCAATCGCCATGCTTGCGCCGGCCGATATCCATGTCGGCCTTGAGGCCCGGCAGGCGCGGCTCGTCGCAGAGTTGCTGAATGACGAGATCGCCGATCGCATCGTAGAGATCGAAGATTACCGACACGGCGGCCGCGATATCGCCGGGCGCCGGCTGCTTGATCGGCTGACCATGCACCGCCAGCGCGTTGAGCGCCGCCATGATGAGCTGATCCTTGGTCTTGAAGGCGCGCAGCACCGTCTGGACCGTGACCTCGGCGCGGCGGGCAACCTCGTCCAAGGTAAAGCCGTCGAGCGCGCGCTCCTGATAAAGCGCGACCGCCGCCTCGCGAATGCGCTCGCGCGTCGCCTCGGCCTGCGCGGCGCGATGGCTCATGTCGTAAGCGCGGGTGGCGGGGCTTGAAGCGCGGGAGCGGCCGCGCGAACGGTTCAGCGATTTCATGTGACATAGACTAACATCAATTTCGAATTGGTGTCAATTTAAATAACACGAATTTCGCAGGTCGAGCGATCGGAAAAGCAGTTCGGGGCTTCACTGCGCCGAAGACGGGCTCTTCCTCGCGGAAACGCCCCTTCTGGAGCAGCACGCGGCGGGTTTCGTGGCCCGACCGCAGACCGATCTCGAAAGGATTCTGGATCGGGGTTTCGGCTTCAAAGTCTCGCTCGATCATGTGATGAGCGGCCTCGACGCGGTCGCTTCGGCGCTGAACGCAGGTGATCTCTGCCGCGCGCGTATCGCCGCGGTGCATTTGCGTATTCCTGATTTGCCGAATGCATTCGCGCGTCTCGACATGCAGCTCGAGGACGTCGCGCTCAAACTCGACCGCATCGGAAAGACAACGGCGGCCGGCGATTGGAATCCCGCCGCGGGCAGCGGCTGGGACCCCGATAAACATCCGCGCGCCGGCACCGGGCCGAACCCCGGCTGGTTCGCGCCAACAAGCGGCGGTGATAGCAACATCAGCCCAACGCTTGTCTCGGACAAACCTGCGGATGACGGCCGCCTTCACCTGCCTCCGGGCGAGCGGGACGATGAGGTAGCCGACCTCCTTGAGTGGATCGCCAATTCAAACCCCGAGGATACGAGTGCAATTCGGGCGGAGATCCAGCGCCTCTATTCTGCTGTCGGAGACAAAATGGGCGCCTCTGCACTCAATCAGGCACTCAGCGACGTCCTCGAAGATCCGAGTAGAGAGACGCGGCAATGGGTTCTAGACAATTATGAGATTTACACGCGCACTGATCCGGCCGAAGTCGGCCAGTTCGGCGACAATCTTGTTACCGAGGCCCTGCTTGGCCCCGCATCCAGTTTCCCGAAGGCCGGCGCAGAGGCCGCAACGGAAGCGGAGGAAGCCGCTACAGCAGCCGGCACCGCCGCGACAGAAACTGCATCAGTATTATGGCGTTTAGGTTGGGGCGCTAGAGGACAAGCAATCGAAACGGAAATTAAGGCGACATTGCCAAAAGGCACCGTTTTGGCGGACAACTTTCCGGTGATCGATCATTCAGTAGGTGATCTAATTACCAGCATCAAATCGATCGATCTTAACGCAGCAACCTACCAGCAACCTGAAATCCTCGCGCGTAGAATCGATCAATACGTTGACAAGCTTGCCGGGTTCGGAACCAAAACGTGGGCTGGCGTCGAGGTTACCGTGACGGAAAATACACAGAGGCAGCTCATCATAGCTGTGCCAAAGGGGAGCATAAGCACCGTGCAGCAAAAGGTCATCGATAACGCAATATTACGTGCAAACAATCGCGTAAACGTACGTATCGTACCGTTCTAGGAAAAGAACATGCGTTGGCATTGCTACTTACGAAGGGGAGCGGTCTTCCTTCCAACAACAGGGAAGGTCGACAAGAACGTCTACTTTCTGGTCGAGCCTGTTGCCGTTATTCCCGTATCGAACACAGGCGCGTTGCGAACAGCGTTGCGGGAGACGATCGCGCGCGGAAATCCGGTCGTCGAATACGACCGCGAGGCGCCCCCTGTCCTTTGCAAATACGCCGGCGTCAAATCCTGGAGCACGTTTGCGCGGAATGCATCGCTCTGGGTAATGGATGACACGAACGGCGCTCTTCGTATCGAACCGAACACGCGAGACAGCAGAGGGGCCTTTTCGCCCGACAAGACCGTCATCGAAACATTGCCGGCGGGTTCGACGATCGATGATCTGACCGACCGCATGATCGCGGTTCTTCAAGAAGCCGCCGCGAACCGAGATTCGTAATCCAGCCTACGGCTTGCTCGGCGTGCAATCGATCCGCGCGCGCTTGTTGAGCGCGTCCGCTTCGGTCAGAAGGCGGTTGCTGATCGTCGCCAGGGACAAGGCGCAGTAATCGGCCTCGTTGGCGCTGCCGCGGCGCGCGAGGGAGGCGAGCGGCTCGATTTTGATGAGGCTGCGCAGGGCGGTCGCTTGGTCGGTGACGCGACCGCGAAGGATGCCGACCTCGTAAGACCGCTCGCGAAAGCGGTCCATCGCCGGGCTGGGATCGGGACCTTTCAGCGCCGGACATGCGGCAAGAAAGCCGCGATAGGCGTTGTCGAGCTGGATATTCGCGAGCGCCAGCGCGACGAGCTGATCGTCGGCCGCTTTGATGTGCCGCGCCGTTGCCGCGTCGTGCGCAGCGAGCAGATCGCAAGACAGCAGGAGTTGGAAGGGATTGCGCGGCGACTGCGCCTGCGACTGCACCTGGGTTGGTGGCGCTTGCGTTGCGGCCGCCGGCAGCAGCTTCGCGATCGCATCCGCGGGCAGCTCCGTCTCGTAGCGGGTGCCGTTGACGAAGAAGACCGGCACGGCGCCGAATTTCAGCGGCGCCTCGATCGCGATCTGGCGCTCGATCGCCGCGTCCAATTGCGGATCCTTGAGGCAGGCTTGGGCGGCCGCTTGCGTCAGCAATTTGGCGCCGGTGGCGAGCGCGATCAGCTTTTTCGGCGTGTCCTCATCGCCCCAATCGCTGAGCCGCGCTTCGAAGAGATCGATCGCCTCGGCGCGCCGCGGCCCCGCGCAGCGCGCGAGCTTGGCCGCGTTGATCGAGGGCGTGTTGATGGGAATGTCGCGCATGACGAAGCGCAGCTTGCCGGTGTCGATGTATTTCGCTTTGAGCTCGGGCAGGACCTTCTGCTCGAAGGTCGCGCAATGCCCGCAATTGAGCGAGGCATAGTCAATGAGGGTCACCGGCGCGTCGTCGCGACCCATCCAGATATCGGGCAGGACCTGCGGCGCATTGAGCGCGGCGACGGTCGCCTTGTCGGGCGCCTGCGCGCCGGCCGGCACGGCTAACAACAGGCCGGCGATAACACCGGCCAGCGCAGCAACCAAACCACGCATCGCCACCCCCGAGACTTACACCTATCCGCGGCCGAGCACCTGCATCAGCTCCGACCATTCGCGTTTCGACATGCCGCTCGCGGCCTGATCGACGGCCTCGCCGGCGAGCATCTTCTTCACCACCGCCAGCGCGTTGGCCGAAAGCAGCGCGCCGCCGATGCGGTATTGGCGGAAGGCTTCGGCGACGAGTGGGACCCAGCGCTCCAGCGTGCCGATCATCGCGTCGGCATAGACGCGGATCTCGTATTGCGCATGGGCGTCGGCGCGCAGCGACAGGAAGTGCAAGAGATTGTGCAGATCGGTCTTCCAATACCACTGCGTATAAAAATTGAGCGAGAGGTTCATGCGGGCGAGCTCGCGCGCGAGGCCCGAGCGATTTTCATCGACCGACTTACCGCTCTCGTCCTCGTTCAGCATGTAGGCATAGTCGCGATAGGACCGCATCGCGTCTTCGCGCAGCAGATCGAGCACGCGCGCGGCCTCGTCCGGCGGTAATGAATCGCCACGGCCCTGGCGGTTGCTGGTCGACTGCACGGCGAGATGCTCGGGCGCCGGCAGGTAGAATTCGTTGTCGAGGATCGAATAGCGCGCCGAATACTCGTTCACGTTCGCGGTGCGATGACGGATCCATTGCCGCGCGACGAAGATCGGCAGCTTCACGTGATATTTGATCTCGCACATCTCGAACGGCGTCGTGTGGCGATGCCGCATCAGATATTGGATGAGACCGCGATCCTCGTTCACGCGCTTGGTGCCGCGGCCGTAAGAGACGCGCGCCGCCTGCACCACGGCGGCATCGTCGCCCATGTAATCGATCACGCGGACAAAGCCGTGATCGAGCACCTCCAGCGGCGTGAACAGAATTTCCTCGAGCGCCGGAACGGTGGCGCGGCGGGTCTGCGACGAAGCCGTCCGCGCGGCTTCGATTTCGGCTTTTTCACTGTCTTTGATCGGCATGCGAGCACTCTACCGGCGCGTGCCCGGCCATCCAAGACCGACTCGGGAAGGAAATTTCACCACAGAGACTCGGAGAGCACAGAGAAAGAAATTAAGGCACTTCGCGCTTGCTCTCCGTTCCCACCGTGCCTCCGTGGTGATTTCGCGCGAAGCTGCTTGTAAGATCGCTCCGAACGGGAGGAAACAATGGATAAGGCCGAGAACGAGCTGCTGACGCGAGTCGGGCCCGGCACGCCGATGGGTGCGCTGCTCAGGCGGTACTGGTGGCCGGTGTGGTTCACCGAGCAGGTGATCAACAAGCCGGTGCCGGTGCGGCTGCTTGGCGAAGACCTTGTCCTCTTTCGCGATCCGGCCGGCCGACTCGGCCTGCTCGAGCGTTATTGCGCGCATCGCCGCGTGTCCTTGGAATTCGGCCGTGTCGAGGCGGACGGCATTCGCTGCTGCTATCACGGCTGGCAATACGATCGCAGCGGGCGATGCGTCGACACGCCGCTTGAGCCCGAAGGCAGCCGGCTCAAAGACGGCGTGAAGATGAAAGGCTACGAGGTCACCGAAGCCGGCGGTCTCGTCTTCGCCTATCTCGGCCCCAAACCGGCGCCGGTCTTTCCACGCTGGGACCTGCTCTTTCGCGAGGCGGGACTCACCGTCGTCGGCGCCGACGAGGAATATTGCAACTGGCTGCAGCGCGCCGAGAACACGGTCGACCAGCATCACCTCTGCGTGCTGCATGCCGGGGTCTATCCGCAGCTTGCGTTCAAGCGTTGCCAGGTCGATTGGGATCCGACCTGGTACGGGCTCAAGACGATCATGCACATCCCGGGGCTCACCGCGCCGAAGGTCGATCACTTCCTCTTCCCCTCGACCAACCGCTTCACCCGCGCGCGAATCGGCGATCCGCCGAGTCACGACATGCGCATCCGCGTGCCGACCGATGACGAGAAGACGACGACCTTCTGGCTGAACGCCTACCCCTCGATCACCGATCAGGGGCGGCTACGCACCGAGGGTCTAAAAAAACGCGAACGCGGCGTTTACGATCGCGTGGAGGACGGCTGGTGGGACCTGCCTTCGCACCACCAGGACACGGCGACGCAGGAAAGCCAGGGGCTTATCACCGACCGCTCGATCGAGACGCTGGGCTGGACCGATCGCGGCATCGCCATCTTCCGCAAGATGCTGCACGAGGGCATGGACAAGGTCGCCGCCGGCAAGGACCCGCTCGGCGTGCTGCGCGAGGATCGCAACATCATCGACCTCGATGCGAGCATGGATGTGCTGGACGCGTTGGCCCCGACGTAATGGCGTCGCACGCTGAAATCGCTGCTGTTGCGCCGCCCGCCCCGCCGCGTACGCGGATCGATATCTGGCCAGGCGCGTTCTTTGCCGCGGTGATCGCGGCGAGCATCGTCATTCTGGCGCTGCTCGCGATCGTCATCGGACTTTCCTTTCGCACCGGCAGCCTCGGCGCATCCGACGCGGCATGGTCGCTCGCCAATTACCCGACGATCTTCCTCGACAACTTCACCTATCGCGTGCTCGGCAACACGATCGGCTTCGCGCTGACGACTTTGCTCGTCGCGCTGGTCTTCGGTGTCCCGATTGCCTGGCTGGTCGAGCGCAGCGATCTGCCGGGAAAGCCGCTGCTCTTCACCTTGATGGCGATCGGCCTGCTCTTGCCGGGCTTCGGCTCGGCGATGGGCTGGCTCTTCCTGATGCATCCGCGTATCGGCCTCGTAAACGTATGGATCCAGCAGCATTTTCATGTTGGCCCGGTGTTCAACATCGCCAGCGTCGTCGGCATGGGCTGGGTGCAGGGGCTGAGCCTCGCGCCGCTCGCCTTCATCATGACGGCGGCAGTATTCCGCGCGAGCGATCCCGCGCTCGAGGAAGCGGCGCAGATGGCCGGCGCGCGATTTTTCACGCGCATGCGGCGCGTCACTCTGCCCCTGGCGTGGCCCGGCGTGCTCGCCGCCGGCATTTACATCTTCACCATCGGCTTCGCGGCTTTCGACGTGCCGGCGATCATCGGCTGGTCGAACCGCGTGTTCACTTTTTCGACCTATCTCGTGCTGCAGCTGTCGCCGACCGACGCGCTGCCGCGCTACGGCAACGCCGCGACGCTGTCGGTCATGCTTCTCGGCTTCGCGGGCTTCTTCAGCTGGTGGTATGCGAAGATGCAGAAAGGCGCGCATCGCTATCAGGTGGTGCGCGGCAAGGCCTACCGGCCCCAGCTCCTCGCCCTCGGCTGGTTCACGGCGCCGGCCTGGTGCCTCATCAGCCTCTACCTCATTCTGGCGACGCTGCTGCCGCTGCTCGTCGTGATCTGGGCGTCGGTGCTGCCGTACTTCCAGCTCCCTTCGGCGACCGCTTTCGCCTCCGCGTCTTTCGCACGCTACGCGGGATTGCCCTGGGAGCTGATCACCGACGGGCTCACCAACACCCTGATCCTGATGGTACTGACGCCGACGGTGACCTTGGCGCTGGCAGTATGCTTCTCGTGGGTCGTGCTGCGCTCGCGCCTGCCCGGACGAGGCTGGTTCGATTTCGTCGCCTTCCTGCCGCACGCAATGCCGAACATCATCTTCGGTATCGGCGCGCTTCTTATTGCCTTATTCGTCATCCAGCGTTTCGTGCCGGCGTTCGGCACGCTGTGGCTGCTGCTCATCGCCTTCATCGTCGGCCGCATTTCCTATGCGACGCGTATGACCAACACCGGCCTCATCCAGATTCATAAGGAGCTGGAGGAATCCGGCGAGGTCGGCGGCGCGACGACCGGAGGCGTGATCATGAAAATCGTCGTGCCGCTGCTGGCGCCGACCTTGCTGAACGCCTGGCTCTGGATCGCGCTGCTGACTTTCCGCGAACTTACTCTGGCCGTGCTGCTGACAACGCGCGACAACATGACCTTGCCTGTGGTGATCTGGTCGCTCTGGCTCGGCGGCGGGCTGGGCGATGCCGCCGCGGTCGCGCTGGTCATGCTCTGCGGCATGATCCCGATCATCGGCCTCTACTGGCTGGTCGCGCGCAAGACCGGGTTGCACGCCGGCTGAGCGAATCCAAGCTCTAGGTTGTCTCTTAACGCAAAGCGCTTATATTTGGGGGGTCGGGAAACCGACTATGGCGATACACGGCGCATGGAATAAGCGCAGCGGACCCGGGGGCAGTACCCGGCGCCTCCACCAATTCGCCGGCCGCCCCCGATATTTCTTAAAGGGTCGGCTGGCATTACGGGGGCGAACTAGGATCGACGCGCGTAGTAAAGGTGTTAGCTGTCGCCCGGCATGATACCGCCGTTATCGGGTCATTTTCTAAGTGCGAACGATAACATCGCACCTGAGGCACTCGCGGCCTAATTCCCGTAAGGGAATAAAAGCCTAAAGTTACTCGCGGCCCGGGGGGCGCCGGGCAACAGAAGCCCCCCACTTTATGGTTGCGGCGATACGCCATTAGGGGAGCGAACGCGCGTGAAAGACCTCTTCCGCTACGACAAGATGGTCGAGCGCGCCTTGCGCGGCGTTGTGCGCGAGGCGTTGGCGCGCACGGCGGCTAGCGGGCTTCCGGGCACGCATCATTTCTACATCACCTTCCAGACCAAACATCCGGGCACCAAGATTCCCGACAGTCTCTCGAGCCAATATCCCGAGGACATGACGATCGTGCTCGAGCATCAATTCTGGGACCTCGAGATCGAGGAAGATCATTTCGCGGTGACGCTCTCCTTCCAGAGCCGGCCGGAGCGGCTGGTCGTTCCCTTCGAGGCGATCACCGCCTTCACCGATCCGTCGTGCAAATTCGGCCTGCAATTCCAGGCGAATGAAGGCGGTACCGCGGGCGCCGCCGCTGCCGAGACACAGGCCAAGCCAGCGAAAGCCGAAGGCAAGAAAGAGCCGGCCGCCGCCGATAAGGGGCAGCCGAAGACCGGCGAGGTTGTCGCGCTCGACGCGTTCCGCAAAAAATAGCCACTCGTTTAACGGCAAAATTAAAGCGCCGTAACGCGCCTGCGCCCACGCTTGCGCCAGCAAGGCGCGCGGAGTATCTCGGGCGCCACCATTTCCGACGACGGGCGCAGATACCCATGAACGACTTCACGTTTCACGAGCTCTTTCCGCTCGGCGAGGATCAGACGCCCTATCGCAAGCTGAGTTCGGATCACGTCGGCACGGCGGCGTTCAACGGCACGACAGTGACAACGATCGCGCCGGAAGCATTGACCTTGCTGACGCGTGAGGCCTATGTCGACTGCCAGCATCTGCTGCGGCCGGGCCATCTGCAGCAGCTCCGCAACATCCTCGAAGACCCCGAAGCGTCGGACAACGATCGCTTCGTCGCGTTCGATCTGTTGAAAAACGCGAATATCGCCGCCGGCAAAGTGTTGCCGATGTGCCAGGACACCGGCACCGCGATCATCATGGGCAAGAAAGGCCAGCGCGTCTGGACCGGCGGCGGCGACGAGGCCGCGCTGTCGCTCGGCGTGCGCCGCACCTACACCGAGACCAATCTGCGCTATTCGCAGCAGGCGCCGCTCGGCATGTTCAAAGAGGTCAACACCGGCGACAATCTGCCGGCGCAGATCGATCTCTACGCCACCGAGGGCGATGAGTATAAGTTCCTCTTCGTGGCCAAAGGCGGCGGCTCGGCGAATAAGAGCTTCCTCTTCCAGCAGACGCCCGCGGTGCTGAACCACGATTCGCTGCTCAAATTCCTCGACGAGAAAATTCGCACCCTCGGCACCGCGGCTTGTCCGCCCTATCACCTCGCCATCGTTGTCGGCGGCACGTCCGCCGAGATGAATCTGAAGACCGTGAAGCTCGCGAGCTGCCGTTATCTCGACACGCTGCCGAGCGAAGGCAACGCGTCAGGCCGGGCGTTCCGTGATCGCGACTTCGAGCAGGAAGTGCTGGCCCTGACGCGCCAGATGGGCATCGGTGCGCAATTCGGCGGCAAATATTTCTGCCACGATGTGCGCGTCATCCGCCTGCCGCGGCATGGCGCCAGCGTGCCGATCGGGCTGGGCGTGTCTTGTTCGGCCGATCGTCAGATTCTCGGCAAGATCAACGCCAAGGGCATCTTCCTCGAGCAGCTCGAGAGCAATCCCGCGCATTTCCTGCCCGAGATCGATGAATCGAAGCTCGCCGGCGAGGTCGTGCAGATCGATCTGACCAAGCCGATGAGAGAGATTCGGGCAACACTGTCGCGCTATCCGATCAAGACGCGGTTGTCGCTCACCGGTCCGCTGATCGTCGCGCGCGACATCGCGCATGCGAAGCTGAAAGAGCGCCTCGACCGCGGCGAAAGCCTGCCGCAGCATATGAAGGATCATCCGGTCTATTACGCGGGTCCCGCCAAAACGCCGGAAGGTTTCGCTTCCGGCTCGTTCGGGCCGACGACGGCGGGGCGCATGGACTCCTATGTCGATCAATTCATGGCCGCCGGCGGCAGCTTCGTGATGCTGGCAAAAGGCAATCGAGGCGCCGAGGTGCGCGAAGCGTGCAAGAAGCATAAGGGCTTCTATCTCGGCTCGATCGGCGGACCGGCGGCGCGGCTGGCGCAGGATTGCATCAAAAAGGTCGAGGTCGTCGAATATCCCGAGCTTGGCATGGAAGCGATCTGGCGAATCGAGGTCGTCGATTTCCCGGCCTTCGTCGTCATCGACGACAAAGGCAACGACTTCTTCGCGAAGCTCTAGTTTTTTTCTGCTCGCGCGACCACCGCCTTAGCCAACCTAGGTCGCGCGAGCAGGATTGGTAATGGCGGCTGCGAGCGCGACCTTTGGATAACGAACCAGAGTTCATCCGTTATCTGCGCGACCAGTTCCGGCGCTGGGGACCGGTCGATATTCGGCGCATGTTCGGCGGCCATGGCATATTTCGCGGCGGGGTGATGTTCGCGCTGATCCATGAAGAGACCCTCTTCCTGCGCAGCGACGACGCCAACCGCGCCGCCTTCGCCGCCGCCGGCATGGGCCCGTTCCGCTATCGCCGCCGCGGCAAGCTCGTCGCCCTCGCCTATCACCAGGCCCCGCCCGAGGCGGTCGAGGACAGCGACGTGCTCGGGCAATGGGCCGACCTCGGCTTTGCGGCCGCGCAGCGGCGGGCAGCCGGCCGGGTGAAGCAGAAACCGGGCGCCCGGAAACGGCCTGCGACAGTCTCGGCGGCAAAGCGCAGGACGCGGTGACGGACACGACCGATCTGCAGGCCCTGACACGCGGCGAGAAGGCCGCCTGGGACGGGTTCGTCCGGCGCTATGCCGGCTTGATCCTTTCGGCCGTGCGCTCGACGGCTCGCCCCGGTATCGAGCTCGAGGACATCGTCCAGGAGGTCTTCACCCGCCTCTGCAAGGACAATTTCCGTCTCCTGAGGACCTACGACGCGACCCGCGCCGGCCTCTCGACCTGGCTTACCATCGTGGCCCGCAGCACCGCTCGCGACATGCAGCGCCGGCGGCAGCCGCAGATCACGCCGATCGATTTGGTGCCGGAAGTGTTGCTCTCGGTCACCGCCGAACCGCAAGAGAAGCTCCGGCTGCCCGATGGGCTGCTGTCGCCGCGGCAAAAGCTGGTCTTGACGCTGCTTTACGAGCGCGAAATGGACGTGGCCGAGATCGCTACATCGCTCGGAATCGACCCGCAAACCGTTCGCAGTACCCACCATAAGGCGATGCTGAAATTGCGGGAGCATTTCGCCGATGGCGAAACCGCAAGAGAAATCAAGTGATTCCAATGTGTTATCGATGGGGATGGGACGCGGTGGAATCGCCTAAAAACACTCAGGAGATGTGGCATGACCGATAAGGGGGCTGAAGCGAGGGATCGGCGGCTATGGCGGCGCTGGCGGGCGCTCGGTGCGGATTCCCGAGTGGCCGAACCGGATGCGCTGCTATTGGCCGCCTACGCGGAAGGCCGGCTGAGCGAGGCCGAGGCCGAGCCGGTCGAGGCTTGGCTGGCGGCAACGCCGGAGGCGCTGGACGATGTCGTTGCGGCACGGGCGACCTATCAGCATCCACCGCGGGTGGTATTCGAACATGTCCTCACCAAAGCCACCGCCTTGGTACCCGGCGAGGGTGCTACGGCCGACGCCGAGATCCTGCCCTTCGAGCCGCGGCGGCCGCCTCATCTTCGCAGGCAATGGCGTACCGCCATTGCCTGGAGCAGTATCGCTGCGAGCATCCTGTGCGCCAGCCTCGTCGGCTTTTCGATGGGCAGCGACGCTTATAGCAATCTGTCCGGCACCCAGGCGGTCGACAGTTCGACCGCTGACGGTCTTGGCACCTCCAGCCTCGATAATTACTTCAGCGACGATTCCGGCACATGACCACCCTCGCCGATTCCGGCCAGAAGGCCGGGCGAGGCAGTCGCCTCTTGTGGATCGCACTCGCCCTTTCGCTGACGCTCAACATCTGCTTCCTCGCCGGGCTTGCCTGGATGCATGCGCATGCGCCGCCGCCGCCGATCGTGCGCATGCAGCATTTCGGCGACTCGCTGAACCTCAACGGCGATCAGCGCCAGGCCTATGAGCAGTTCCTGCGCACACTCCGCCTGCGCGGACGCTTCGTGCGCGAGAGCAATCAACCGCTGATCGAGAATCTGTGGAGCGAGATCGCCAAGCCGACACCCGATACGTCGGCGATCGCGAAGCTCGCCGATCAGATCAACAGCAACCGCGAGGGCTTGCAGCGCGAGGTATCGACGGCGCTCGATGCGTTCATCAAGACACTGACACCGGAGCAACGCGCCCAGCTTGCCGCCAAGGCGAAATCGCCGCCCAATGAGCCCGCGCGCCACCTGTTCCAGATGGTGACGCCCTAAGCGTTTCCGGCAACGCGCCTCTTGGCAGCGGCGCGCGACTTTCGATAGCATTTGACCGGACTGTTCCTGGGGGGATGCATGTCGGGGAAATGGCTTTGCGCCTTGATCGCGCTCGCGACGATTTTCGGGATCACGGCTGCCGAAGCGGTGCCTGAAGCCGTCTTCGAGGCGGCTGGCCGTGGCGATTGGGCGAACGTTCGAAATCTCTGCGAAGAGCCGGCAAAGGCCGGCGATAGCGTCTGTCAGGACATGCTCGGCACGATCTATGCCGATGGCCGCGGCGTGCCCGTCGATTTTGCAGCCGCGCTGCACTGGTTCCAGCTCGCGGCGGCGCAAGGCAACCATACCGCCGAATACAATCTCGGCCGCGTCTACGAGGTCGGCGAAGGCGTGCCGAAGAACATCGCCGAAGCCGAGAACTGGTACGCCAAAGCCGCCGAAGCCGGCGTGCCCTATGCTCAGTGGCGCCTCGGCGTCATTGCCGTCGAGGTCCATCACGATTGGAAGACCGGACTCAAATGGCTGCGGCCAGCGGCGGCGCAAGGGATAAGCGAAGCGCAAGGCGCGCTGGGTTTTGCCTATGAGGATGGCCAGGGCGTGAAGAAGAACACGAAACTAGCGGCAAAATGGTACCTCGCCGCCGCCGATCATGGCGACGGCTTCGCACAATCCCGTCTCGCCAGTCTTTACGAGCGCGGCGATGGCGTCGACCAGGATTACAAGGAATCCTATTTCTGGTATGCGGTCGCGCAGCGCGATCCGCGTAACCCTCTAGCGAAACTGGCCGCGGAGAGCCTGAAGCGCGTCGCCGCCAAGCTCAGCGCCGCCGATGCCGCCGACGCGGCGCAAATCGCGAAGGATTGGAAACCGGAAGAAGAAACCGTCGGATCGAAGAAATCGGCGCGCCGTTCCGCGTCATCGCGCTCGCGCGGGCCGAAGCTTGTCGCCACCGGAACCGGCTTTTACGTCGCGCGCGACGGCTCGCTCATCACCAACGATCATGTCGTTGCCGAATGCAGCACGATGCGGATCAGCGATGGCCGTGACGGCATTCCCATCAAGCTGATCGCTGTCGATCCGCAACGCGATCTCGCGCTGTTGCAAGCGCCCGCCCCGGTCGATGTCGTCGCGGTCTTCCGTTCGGATAAAGGCAAGCTCGGCGAGAATATCGTGGTCGTCGGCTTCCCGTTGAGCGGCCTGCTCAGTTCGCAGCCGATCGTCACCAGCGGCATCATCAGCGCCCTCGCCGGTATGCGCGACAATCAGCGCGAGATGCAGATCTCCGCGCCGATCCAACCTGGTAATAGCGGCGGACCGCTATTCGACAGCAGCGGCCGCATCGCCGGCGTGGTCGTCGCAACGCTCGACACCGTGCAGTTGGCGCGGGCTATCGGCGTCGTCCCGGAGAACGTCAATTTCGCGATCAAGAGCGACGAGGCGCGGCAATTCCTCACCACGCATGGCGTGACGGTCGCAACCGCCGATGGCGGCAAGGAACTCTCGACCGCGGCAATTGCGGAGCAGGCGGTGAAGATGACCGTGCGGCTCGAATGCTGGAAGTGAGCGGGCTTAGCTGCTAGGCGGGACGCTTCAGGTGGTTGAAGGTGCGGAGCTTCGCGCCCTGACCACAGATGACGTAATCGAAGCTCGATTCCAGCTTGGCGACCGGATAATGGCCCGACTGCCAGGGCTCGTCGCTGAGCGCCGCCCAGTCGATATGATCGATGAAAAAGCAGCGCCAGGCGCCGCCGGCCGCGAGGCCTGAGTTGCTATCGCCTTTGAACTGAAAGGTCAGGACCTTTTTCTGCGCGCCTTTGACGCCGATCGCGAGGGGCGCCACGTCGCGCCGCTTGCCGTCGGCCATCATGGTCACGCAGCGGTGTTTTTCGATGGCTTCCCGGAGGATCTCGAAGACATCCATGGCAATACCTCACGAACGAACCCCACCCTGTCGT
Organism: Allostellaceae bacterium; assembly: GCA_035552195.1. Lineage (GTDB taxonomy): Bacteria > Pseudomonadota > Alphaproteobacteria > ATCC43930 > CGMCC-115725 > CAIKMD01. Next base: position 60,355 of record DASZLU010000110.1, read on the forward strand.
TTTCGCTCTGATTTCCTAATAATTTCCTGCCGCAGCGCGGTTTTGGCGCTGCACGGACGACCCCATATGGTGCCTAGGCCCGGAACGGCGAGGAGTTAACCATGACCGAGAGCATGCGCAGCCGCACCGAGCGTGACAGCATGGGCACGATCGAAGTGCCGGACGAGCGTTTGTGGGGCGCGCAGACGCAGCGCTCGCTCGAGAACTTCCGCATCGGCGGCGAACGCATGCCGCCGGCGCTGATCCGCGCGCTGGCGCTGCAGAAGAAAGCGGCGGCGCTCGCGAATATGGAACTCGGTGGGCTCGACAAGCGCATCGGCGATGCCATTGTCAAAGCCGCCGATGAAGTCACCGCCGGAAAGCATGATGGCGAATTTCCGCTCGTCGTCTGGCAGACGGGCTCCGGCACGCAGACGAACATGAACATGAACGAGGTGCTGGCGAACCGCGCGAGCGAGATCCTTGGCGGCACGCGGGGCATGCAGCGATCGGTGCATCCCAACGATCACGTCAATCTCGGCCAATCGTCGAACGACAGCTTCCCGACCGCGATGCATATCGCCGCCGCAGTCGAGATCGATTGCCGCTTGCTGCCCGCGCTCGGCACGCTTCGCGACGCGCTGCTGAACAAGGCCGCGGAATTCGCCGATATCGTCAAGACCGGCCGCACCCATCTGCAAGATGCCACGCCGCTCCGGCTGGGATCCGAATTTGGCGCCTATGCGCGGCAGATCGATAACGGCATCGCGCGCGTCGAGGCGACGTTGCCGCGGCTCTATGCCCTCGCGCAAGGCGGAACCGCGGTCGGCACCGGCCTCAATGCGCAAAAAGGCTTCGCTGAGCGGTTTGCCGCGGCGGCTGCCGATATCACGGGCCTGCCTTTCGTTTCGGCGCCCGATAAATTCGAGGCGCTCGCCGCGCATGACGCGCTGATCGAAGTGTCGGGTGCCCTCAACGTGCTCGCCGCCTCACTGATGAAGATCGCCAACGACATCCGTCTCATGGGATCGGGTCCGCGTTGCGGCTTCGGCGAATTGCACCTGCCCGAGAACGAGCCCGGCTCGTCGATCATGCCGGGCAAGGTCAACCCGACCCAGGCCGAGGCCGTCACCATGGTCGCGGCACAGGCCATGGGCAATCACGTCACGATCACCGTTGCCGGCAGCCAGGGGCATTTCGAGCTCAACGTCTACAAGCCCGTGATCGTCTTCAACCTCTTGCAATCGATCCGCCTCCTTGCCGATGCGAGCGAGAGTTTCGCCGAGCATTGCGTTGCCGGCATCGAGGCCAATCGCAGCCAGATCGAAGCGGTGCTCCACCGCTCGCTCATGCTGGTGACGGCTCTGACGCCGCATATCGGCTACGACAAGGCGGCCGAGATCGCCAAGCGCGCGCTCGCCAAAGGCGAGACCTTGAAAGGCGCCGCCGGCGCGCTCGGCTATGTAAAGCCCGAGGATTTCGACCATTGGGTCGACCCGAAAACCATGCTCGGACCCGACTGAGCGATGACCGCCTCGCTCCGCAAACGCTCTGTTACCGTCGCCGGCCACTCCACCAGCTTTTCGCTTGAAGAGGAATTCTGGCAGGAGTTGCAGCGAGTTGCGCACCAGCGCAACCTTTCCGTCAACGCGTTGGTTTCATCGATTGACGCGTCGCGCCCAGGGAATTTATCCAGCGCCTTGCGCGTTTTCGTCCTAGAGTGCTATCGCAAGGGCGAGTTGCACCCGGTCGGGCATTCATAGGCGACAGATCATGGCCGAGATCGTCAACCTCAACCGCTTCCGCAAAGAACGCGAGCGAGCCGCAAAAACGAAGACCGCGGAAGAGAACCGCGTCAAATTCGGCCGGCGCAAGGAAGAGCGCGAGGTCACCGAGGCCAACGCGCAAAAAGCCGACAAGACGCTCGACGACAAGAAGATCGAGTAGTAGTTAGGTCAACTCCCGCTCGTAAAGCGCCAGCGTCTCTCGATCGAAACAGGCAAAGACGACGCGCTCGATCGCAGGTGACGCGGCAAGCGCCTGCCGCGTCTCCGCCACCGCGATCATCGCGGCACGCTCGCGCGGAAAGCCGTAAACGCCGGTCGATATCGCGGGGAAAGCGAGCGATGTCAGCCCATGCTCCAGCGCAAGCGCAAAGCTTGCGCGATAGCAGCGCGCCAGCAGTTCGTCCTCCTTCGCCCGACCGCCACGCCACACCGGGCCGACGGTATGGATCACGTGCTTGGCCGGCAGGCGATAGCCCTTGGTGATACGCGCTTCGCCCGTCGGGCAGCCGCCGAGCATGCGGCATTCGGCGAGGAGATCAGGGCCCGCCTTGCGGTGGATCGCGCCATCGACCCCACCGCCGCCGAGCAGCGAACTGTTGGCGGCGTTCACGATCGCATCGACCGCGAGCCTGGTGATGTCGGTTTGGATGGCGGCGATGCGCGCGTCGGGCACTGGGGACCGCCGGCTTTACTCCGCCGCCTCGCGCGCGCCGCGCATGCCGAGGGCGAGCAGATAGGTGTCGAGCAACGCTTCCTGCTCGTCGAGTTCGTCTTTGTCCATTTTCCGGATCTTGACGATCTGGCGCATGATCTTCACCTCGAAGCCATTCGCCTTCGCCTCGGAATAGACGTCGCGAATATCCTCGGCCAGCGCCTTCTTTTCTTCCTCGAGCCGCTCGATCCGCTCAATGAACGATTTGAGATGATCGCCGGCGACGCCGCCTGCCTTCGACATGATGGTGCCTCGCCTCTACTACAACGGCGTGACGCTATCGAAGCGCAAACGCCGGCGCAATGTGTGCGCCGGCGTTATCCACGTTATCCTTTTATCCACAGGCCTCTCCGGCGCAAAGCCGGAATGTGTCGAGCCTCAGTGCTTGTGGTCGACCGGCTTCGTGGCCTCTTTCTGGTATTTCTTCTTCCACTCGTCGTACGGCATGCCGTAGACCGCTTCGCGCGCTTCCGGATCGGGCAGTTTCAGCCCCTTCTCTTCCGCCGATTCGCGATACCAGCGCGACAGGCAGTTGCGGCAGAAGCCGGCGAGATTCATCAGGTCGAGATTCTGCACATCCGTGCGCTCGCGCAGATGCGCGACCAGCTTGCGGAACGCGCCGGCTTCGAGCTCGGTGCGGGTCTTGTCGTCGAGATTCATGGTGCCTCCTAAATTCTTTTGGCCGGAATTCTGTTGCCTGCGCCTGCTCCACCGGCGGCGCTGGCAGCTCGCTCTAAGTATGGGTGCCCGGCCGGTCGATTGCCACATAGAGGCCGGGCCGCGCCAGGATCGGCTTCAAGAGCCGCGCCAACCGCTCGGCCCATTCGGCAGCGCCCTTGTCGTCGGCGATCAGATCCTGGCGCAGCTCGATCGCGACATGCGGGAAGCCGCGGTCGAAGGCGTGATGGCGCTGGGTGTAGCCGACCGGCTCGCGCGCCGAATAAGGCTGGTTGTCGCCGACCGCTTCGGGACCAAGCTCGGCGCGCAGTGCCGCCAGCAAAGGCGTCGCGATCCGCCCTTCGCCGTCCCACAACACGCCGATATGCCAGGGCCGCGCGAAGCCTTTCATGCGCGGCGTGAAAGAATGCATCGAGATCACCGCCGGCGCGCGGCCGCCGCTGCCGATGCGCGCGAGTTGTTCGTCGATCGCCGCGTGATAGGGCTCGAACAGCGTCGCGACCCGCGCCTGCCGCGCATGCGTATCGAGTGCGGCGTTGCCCGGAATGGCGATGCCGTCGCTTTCGCCGGGGATGGAGCTCGGATCCTCGGGCGAGCGGTTGCAGTCGATGACCAGGCGCGAATACCCCGCCAGCACCGCCGGCGCATCGAGCATCGGCGCGAGCAGCCGCGTCACCGCCGCGGCGCCGATATCCCAGCCGATATGCTGCGCCAGCGCGACATCGGTCAGGCCGAGCCGGTCGAGCGCGGCCGGCACGATCCGGCTGGCATGATCGCAGGTCAGCAGCACCGGCGCGGCGCCGGTTGGGCGGCAAAGCTCGAAAACCAGGAGATCGCTCGCGGTGAGGAGGGTCTGAGGCGCCATCGTTCGGGGAATTGTTGTCATCCAACAGTCGCCCTATCTTGGGGCCTCCCGCTAACACGAAGCAAGAAATTGGGTTCTGCCCGCGATCCTCTGCCCTTCCTGCGTCGTCTTCTCGATGCCGCGCTCGATGCCGCCGACCCGGCCAAGGTTCTGCCGCCGCGCCTGCCGCCTGCGCCCAGAGGAAAGACCATCGTGATCGGCGCTGGCAAAGCCGCGGCCAAGATGGCGCGCGCCGTCGAAGATCATTGGCCCGGCCCGCTGAGCGGGCTGATCGTCACCCGTTATGGCCATGCCGTGCCCTGCCGCCGGATCGAGGTGGTCGAGGCGGCGCATCCCGTGCCGGACGCCGCCGGCCAAGCCGCCGCCAAGCGCATCCTCGCGATGATGAAAGGCCTCGGTGCCGACGATCTTGTGATCTGCCTGCTGTCGGGCGGCGCCTCGGCCGTGCTGGCGCTGCCGATCGGCGGCATCACCCTTGAAGACAAGCAATACGTGACGCGCGAATTGCTGCGCTCGGGCGCGACGATTTCCGAGATCAATTGCGTGCGCAAGCATCTCTCCGCCGTGAAAGGCGGCCGCCTCGCCGCCGCGGCTTTTCCGGCGCCGATGATGACGTTCGCGATCTCCGATGTGCCGGGCGACGATCCGGCGGTGATCGGCTCGGGCCCGACCGTTGCCGATCCGACGACCTTCGCCGATGCGCGGCGCATTCTCACGCGCTACGCGATAAGCCCGCCCGCGGCGGTCGCCAGTCATCTCCATCGCTCGCACGACGAGACACCGAAGCCAGGCGATCCGCGTCTCGCCCATGCGAGCTATCACATCATTGCCACGCCGCGCGAAGCGCTCGACGCCGCCGCGAAAGTGGCGCGCGATGCCGGCATGACGCCGGTGATGCTGGGAGACGCGATCGAAGGCGAAGCGCGCGAGGTCGCCAATCGACAAGCAGCGCAGGCGCGGCAATCGGCACCCGGTACGGTGCTGTTGTCGGGCGGCGAGACCACGGTGACAGTGCGCGGTAAAGGCCGCGGCGGGCGCAACACCGAATTCCTGCTTGCCCTCGCGCTGGCGCTCAATGGCGCGCCCAACATCTATGCGCTTGCCGCCGATACCGACGGCACCGACGGCACCGAAGACAATGCCGGCGCGTTTATCGGTCCCGACACGTTGATCCGTGCGCGGTTCAAAGGACTCGATCCCGCGGCATCGCTCGCCGACAATGACGCGTGGAGCGCCTTCGCGGCGCTCGACGATCTGTTGGTGACCGGACCCACATTCACCAATGTGAACGATTTTCGTGCCATAGTGATAACCGGAGGAGACTAAGGAGCAGAATGCGTCGTCAACGCAGCGCCAAGATCGTCGCCACCGTCGGCCCCGCGAGCAACTCGCCAGAGAAGCTCGAAGCGCTTTTTCGCGCGGGTGTCGATCTCTTCCGTCTCAATTTCAGCCACGGCACGCATGATGATCATCGTGCCGTCTACGATCGCATCCGCGCACTTGAGAAAGCGGTCGGACGGCCGATCGGCATCATGGCCGACATGCAAGGGCCGAAGCTGCGCCTCGGTACGTTTACCGACAAGAAGGTGCGGCTCGAGACAGGCAAGCGCTTCCGCCTCGATCTCGATCCCAAGCCCGGCGACGTCACGCGCGCGACCTTGCCGCATCCCGAGATTTTCGCCGCCATCGAACCGGGCACGCAGCTCCTCATCGACGACGGCAACGTGCGGCTCAACGTCGAAACCTGCGGTAAGGATTTCGCCGAAACCACCGTCGTTGTCGGCGGCGATGTGTCGGATCATAAAGGCGTCAATGTCCCGAATGCGGTGCTGCCGCTGAGCCCGCTGACGCAAAAGGATCGCACCGATCTCACGTTCGCGCTCGATCTTGGCGTCGATTGGATCGCGCTGTCTTTCGTGCAGCGGCCCGAAGACGTCGCCGAAGCGCGCAAGCTGATCGCCGGCCGCGCCAGCGTGCTGGTGAAGCTCGAGAAGCCGGCGGCGATCCAGCGCCTCGATCAGATCATCGAATTATCGGAAGCGGCGATGGTCGCGCGCGGCGATCTCGGTGTCGAAATGCCGCCGGAAGATGTGCCGCCGGTGCAGCGCCAGATCATCCATGCTTGCCGCCTCGCCGGAAAGCCGGTGATCGTCGCGACGCAGATGCTGGAATCGATGGTGCGCAACCCGGTGCCCACGCGCGCCGAAGCCTCCGATGTCGCGACCGCGATCTACGAAGGCGCCGATGCCGTGATGCTCTCGGCCGAAACCGCTGCCGGGCAATACCCTGTCGAGGCCGTCGCGATCATGGACCGCATCATCCGGCGCGTGCAGGTCGATCCGATCTATTTCCCCGGCCTGCATACCGCCGCCACGGTTGCGGACGAGCAAAGCGCATCCGATGCAATCAGCGCCGCGGCAGCGCAGATCGCACACACGATCGGCGCCGCCGCCATCCTCTCCTACACGACATCAGGTGCAACGGCATTGCGCATGGCGCGCGAGCGGCCGGACGTGCCGATCCTCGCGCTGACCTCGAACCTCCGCACCGCGCGGCGCCTCGCCGTCGCCTGGGGACTGCATTGCGTCCATACGCACGACGTGCGCAATTTCAACGAGATGGTTCAGCACGCGACGAGCGCGGCAAGGCGTGAGGGCTTCGCCGAAAAAACCCAGCGCGTCGTCGTCACCGCCGGCGTGCCGTTCGGCACACCCGGCGCGACCAATATTTTGCGCATCGCCTGGGTGGAAAACTAGGCGTGTCGGGAGCTAAGCGCGCAGCAGGCCTTCTGCCGGCTTCAGCGCCGGTGCATCGGGGAAGACCTTCGCGCCAAGGCTTGCCGCATCGATGCCGAGGTGATCGCGCAGAATGCCTTTGGCGATGCTGCGCGAGTCCGTGGCAACGCGAAGATCGCGATTTTCGTTGAGTTGCGCGAGGCCCGGCCAGTCACCATAGATGCGGCCGCCTTTGACGGCGCCGCCGAGCACGAACATCACCGTGCCGGTCCCGTGATCGGTACCGTTGGTGCCGTTGACCGCGACGGTGCGGCCGAATTCGGTGGTCGCTATTACCACCGTGCTCTTCCACGCGGCCCCGAGATTCTGCGCCAGCGCATCGAAACCGTCGGCGAGACCGGCGAGATTCTCGTAGAGCCGGCCTTGCGTCGTACCTTGCGCGACATGCGTATCCCAGCCGAGCATTTCGAGCGCGGCGATGCGCGGCCCGTCTTCCGCGGCCAGCAGCTTGCCGGCGGCACCGGCAAGCGGCGCGAAGGCTTTCGGCCCGAAACCGCCGGGCCCTTTCGGCGCGTCATCGCCCAGAACCGCGCTGGAGAAATTTTGCGTTTTCAGACCGAGCTGCAACGCCGGGCCGAAGAGTGGATCATGCGCATAAAGCGGCCCGAGCGCGGTGATGAAATCGGCATCGCCGGCTTTGACGCCGGCCGGCTCCCAACTCGCGACCGGCACCGCGCCGCGCAGCAAAAGCGGTACCGCGCCGCCCACCGCGAGACCGAGCCGCTTGTCACTGGCGCGTGCGGCGGGAGGCTGGATCAGCGCAAGCGCGCGATTGAGCCAGCCGTCGGTTTCGCGCGTCTTCGAAGTGAGGCCGCATTCCATCAGATCCTGGCCGTCGAAATGCGAGCGCGTGACGTAGCCGTTGCCCGACGCCGGCACGAGCAGCAGCTCGCCCTTGCGGTAATAAGGCTCGAGCGCTTTGAGGCCGGGGTTGAGTGCGAAACCGTGATCGAGCGGAATGCAGGCATCGGCCGCCAGCGCGATGGCGCCGCGTTTCTCGGCATAATGAGGATCGCCAACCGGCGGCACCGCGGCGAGACCGTCCATCGCGCCGCGCAGCAGCACGACAACGAAACGCCGATCGCCGGGAGCGGCGGCAAAGACCGCATGCGGCAGACCGGCGACGGCGAAAGCCCCCGCCGCCATGCCGAGGAAATTGCGCCGTGTCGTGCTCATCGCTCTCACCGTCTCTGGAATTCGGGGCTGGCAATCAGCAGCGCCAGACCTTCGCGGCGCGAGGCCGCCCGTCTAATCGCCTGCGCGGCTTCGTCGGGCAGCGCTTCGCCGAACACATCATCGGCCAGCACGATCGGATCGGGTGGATCGGGCAGACGCGCGGCAAAGCTTTGGCAGCAATCGGCGCGATGCAATACGGATTCGGGCCCGATCCAATCCTTCGCTCGATCGGGCCAGCCTTCCGGCTGCAGCGCGAAGAAGGGCTGCTGATCAAGCACGTGGAGCGTCTGCGCCTGGAAAGGCGGCGGCGGCGTGAAGCCGGTGACGCGGCACGCTGAGATCAGCAGATCCTCGGGCGTGCGCACTTTCGTGAAGGGCCTCCACGCCGCATCTTCGCGAATGACCGCTTGCGTCACCCGCTTCAGATCGCCCCCGGTCTCACGGAAAACGGCGGCAATGCGCTGCACCGCATCCTTCGGCGGATCGTCGGCGATGAAATGGCACGCGAGCTTGGTCGCGATATGCGTCGCCGTCGCCGGATGCGCCGCGAGATCGCGCAGCGCCAGCTCGCCCTGATCGTAGCCGCTCTCGGGATAGGTTTTGCCAAGCAAAGTCTGCGCGCCGGGCTCGTGTAGTTGCGGATAAAAATGGAATTGGCCGACATTCGGATCGAGCAACCGTGCGATCGACCAGCCGGTGAGGATGCGCGCCAGCGCTTCGACGTCGTCTTGCGTGTAGCCGCCATCGACGCCGAGCGTGTGCAGTTCCATCATCTCGCGCGCGAGATTCTCGTTGAGGCCAACGTGACGGCGCTGCCCGGCTTGGGAATTCGGGCCGATCGACAGGACCTGATCGAGATAGAAGAGCATCGCCGGATGGCGCTCGGCGGCGAGCAGCATATCGACGAAACGCCCGTTGATGTGTGGCCGGATCGCCTCGCGCTCGAACGCGCCGGCGAAGCCGCGAATGATCGGCCGCACGCAAGAGACGGTGAAATGGTTGCTCCAGAAGCGCACCAGCCGCTCTTGCAGCGGCGCATCGCCATCGACCGCCGCGTGCATCCGCGCATCGATCTCCGCGAGATAGACCGCGCGCAGGCGCTGATTCTCGGCCTTCTTCGCATCCGGATCGTTCTGTTTGCGGAAGTCTTGCCGCGCCTGCAGCATTTGCGCGACCATACCGGCCGATCCCGGCAGGCTGGGATCGAGCAACGTGGGCTTGGCCTCGAGCTGATGCAGCGCCCAGCCGCGCGGATCTTGCGCGATGGCCGCAAGCTCGCCCGGCCGCGGCGCATAGCCGAAGCGGGTCGCCGCTACCACGGCGTTGGTTAAACCGGCCGCAACCATGCGCCGCCCCCAAACGTCACGAACATGACACGTCTTAGGCGCGCCGGCTGCAGCGCATCCCTAAGCCGCGACAGGTCCGCCAATCAGCGCGCGATCGGCCGGATTTCGATCGGCTGGGTTGGCGGCACCGGCGGTGTCGACGACGATGCGTCCGGCGGGACCCGGGTCACGGCGCGCAACTCGCCGCGCTCGCGCGCCGCCGCTTGGAGCACCAGGCGATGCATCGCAACCACCGGGACATCGCAGCGGATCTCGACCGTCGACGCATTCGGCAGCATCGAATTGATGCGCTGCTGCCCTTCCATCACCGCGATGTCTTGGTCGAAGATCGCGCGGATCTGCTGGATGAAGCGCTTGCTGACCTCGTCATTGCCGAGCGCGAAGTTGCGGCATTGGGCGTAGAACATGAACGACGTCGTCTCGGTCTCCGGCGTCGCGGTGATGAGCGCGCGCAGCCGCACGCCTTGATCCCAATCGCCATCGCGCCCGACCTTGCCCGCCTCGGCAAAGCCGGCGTCGATGGTACAATGACTCGGCAGCTCGCAAATCGTCGACTGCCAGCGATCGCTGATCGTGCCGTTGAAGCCGGCGAGCTTTGCGAGCAGCGGCACCGGCTCGACATTGGCGCTCCAGCGCATCATGTGCACGCTGTTCTCGAGCCGCTGCGTCGTCACCGGATTGTTGTCGAGCCCTGCCCCGCCCAGCGTGCCGGGATGCACGAACACGACATGCATCAGATCAAGCAGATTGTCGTTGTTGAGCTCCCAATTGCACTTCATCGGCAAGGCTTCACAGCCATTGCCCATGGTGGTGGTGAGAGCCGGGTCATCGATGCATTGCCATTGCGGCAACAGGCTGTCATCGCGCTTGGCGGGATCGCCCATCCACAGCCAGACGAAATTCCAGCGTTCGATCACCGGATAAGATTTGACCTTCGCGTCCGGCGGTATCTGCGGCTGGCCCGGGATCTCGATGCATTGCCCGGCGCTGTCGAATTTCAGTCCGTGATAGCCGCAACGGATCGCATCGCCTTCGCGTGCCCCCATCGAGAGCGGGAGGTTGCGGTGGCAACAGCGATCCTCCAGCGCAATCGCGCGGCCATCGCACGTGCGATAGAGCAGCACCGGCTCGCCGAGCAGCGTGCGCGCCAATGGCTTCTCGCCGATCTCGGCGGAATAGGCGCCGACATACCAATAATGACGCAAGAACATGGCCCGCCTCCCGCCGTTCAGATCGCTTTGCCCGCGAGTTCTTTTTTCAGATTATCCGCCGTCTCCGCGACATCGCCAAGATGCGGATCGATTTCCAGCGCCTGATTGAAGGCGTTGAGCGCCGCTTCCTTATTATTGCCGAGCGCGAGCTCGACCTGGCCGAGGGCGGCGAGAGCGCCGAAATGCCGCGGCTCGAGTTTTAGCGTATGCGCGATATCGGCCATGCTCGCCTGATAATCGCCGAGCAGGAATTCGACCGTCGCGCGTTTGTTCCTGCCCTCGGCGAAATCGGGGGCACGCGCGACCAGCGCATCGAAGGACTTCAGCGCCGCTGCGTCCTCGTCCTCGGCCATGAGGGTCAGGCCCTTTCCATGAGCTGCTGGCTCTCGGCATCGGGGGTTTGCGACCAGATATGGGTGATTTCGTCCTCGAGCGTCCGGGCCCAGCCCGCCGACTGCGTCGATTTGAGCGCGACGAAGAGCCGCGCCAGCCGCGGATCGTTTTGCCCGGCGTGCACCGGCCAGGCGGTCAGCACGATCGCCGCCATAAAGCCTGTCAAAACCTTGCAACGCATGGCGAAAGTATATGGGCAAGGACCGGCTTTCGCCACCGCCCGATACCGGGATGGCAAGGCTTAACGTGTTTAAGATGCAGGCGAATCGTGCTAAACCGCCCCTCACTCATGGAACTCTCGATCGTCATCCCGGCGCGCAACGAGGCGCCCAATGTCGCGCCCCTGGTCGCCGAGATCCGCGCCGCGCTCGACGGGGCTGCCGATTACGAGATCATCTACATCGATGACGGGAGCAGCGATGACACCGCCGCCGTCGTGCAGGCGGCCATCGCGGCGGGTCGCGTGCGACTGCTCCGCCACGCGAAAAGCTGCGGCCAAAGCGCGGCCGTGCGCAGCGGCGTGATCGCGGCGCATGCGCCTTGGATCGCGACCCTCGATGCCGACGGCCAGAACGATCCGGCCGATATCAAGAAACTGTGGGAAATCGCGCGCGGCACGACGAACGCCGACAAGCTGCTGCTCGCCGGCTATCGCCAGAAGCGTCGCGACACGGCGATCAAACGCGTTTCCTCGCGCATCGCCAACGCGGTGCGCGGCTCGATGCTGAAAGATCGGACGCCCGATACCGGCTGCGGTTTGAAACTTCTCCGCCGCGATCTCTATCTCGCTCTGCCCTTCTTCGATCACAACCATCGCTTCCTGCCGGCGCTGGTCCTGCGCGAAGGCGGCAACGTGCGATCGGTCCCGGTCAATCACCGTCCGCGCCAGCGCGGTAAATCGAATTACGGCACGCTCGACCGCTTGTTTGTCGGCATCGTCGATCTCTTCGGCGTGATGTGGCTGCAGCACCGCGCGAAGGTGCCGGTACTGCTCCCCGAGACACTGGCAAGCGAGGCCGCGCCGCTGCGCAGCACGGGGACGAGCGCGTGAGTTTCTCGGCCGAGCGGGAGCGCGCTCCGCTCTCGCGTCTGCGTCTCGCCGGCCGGGTCATGGTTCTCGTGTTGCTCGTTGCGGGCATTGTCGCGGTGTGGCTCAACCGTAGCGCACTCGATCCCAACACGATCCGCGCCGCGATCGAAGCCCATCCCGATCTCGCGCCTGTCCTGTTCCTGGCCCTGCACGTCATCGCCAGCCTGCTCTTCATCCCACGAACTGTGATGGGATTGGTCGCGGGCGGCGTGTTCGATTTCTGGTGGGGACTTCTCTGGGCCGCGACCGGCAGCGTGCTCGGCGCGGTCGCCGGTTTCCTCATCGCGCGCTACGTCAATTCCGGCATGATCGATCTCGAAAGCCTGCCCAAGCTCGGCCCCGTGCTGCAGCGCGCCGAAGCCGGCGGCTGGCGCGCCGTGACGATGCTGCGCCTCATCCCGGTGATCCCGCACAGCTTCTCGAATTACGCGCTCGGCCTGACGCGGCTGTCGCTTGGCGGCTACGCGCTCGGCTCGCTCTTGGGGCAATTGCCGATGACCATCGCTTATGTGAGCTTCGGTGCCGCCGGCGGGCGTGCGGCGGCCGGCAATCAGGACTGGCTCTTGCCGGCGATCGTCGGCGCGGTCGCGCTCGGCGCTTCTATTCTGCTGCCGCGCTGGCAGAAAGCGCGCTGAGCACTTCTGGTGCGGGTCCGCCCGTCGCCCAATCGAGCAACTCGGCCAAGTGCAGCACTGGATAATTGCTGCCCAGGGCAATCTGGGTGATGCAGCCGATATTGCCGGTGACAACCGCATCGGGCGTCGTTGTCGCAATATTCTTCTGCTTGCGCGCGCGCAGCGCCGCCGACAATTCCGGCTGCAGCATGTTATACGTGCCGGCCGAGCCGCAGCAGATATGCCCCTCGGGAATTTCCAGCACGGTAAAACCGGCTGCGGCAAGCAGCGTTTTCGGTTCCGCCAGCACGCGCTGCCCGTGCTGCAACGAGCAGGCAGCGTGATAAGCGATGCGCAGTTTCCGCATGGCCACCGGCTTGAGAGCCAACCCCGCGACGAATTCCGATACATCGCGCGTGAGCGCCGAGACATGCGCCGCTTTCGCTGCATAAGCCGGCTCGTCGCGGAAGATGTAACCGTATTCTTTGATCGTCGCGCCGCAGCCCGAGACGTTGCTGATGATGGCCTCGATGCCACGCGCTTCAATCTCGCTGATCAGTGCATCGATCGCCGCACGCATCAGCCCGCGCGAATCCTTTCCCATGTGATGGGTCAGGGAGCCGCAACAGGCCTGGCCGTCGACGATCACCACCTCGCAGCCCTGCCGCGTGAGGAGGCGTATCGTCGCTTCATCGATGCGCGGTGCCAACACCTGTTGTGCGCAAACTTTAAAGAGCGCAACGCGATGCTTCCGCACGCCTTCCGCCGGGAAAATCTGCGGACGCAGCATCGACGACGGCGCCGGCGGCAGGCTGGGCGCGAGCGCCAACATTGCGCGGAGTCGCGCTGGCAGCAGGCTCTGGAAAGGCTTGGCAAGCGAGGCGCCGGCAAGGGCGAGACGAAACAGCGCGGGACGCGTCAACACGGTCGCGATGAAGGTGCGTATCGCGCGATCCGTGAGCGGTCGGGAATACCGCTCTTCGATGCGATGCCGCGCCTGATCGACGAGATGGCCGTAATGGACGCCCGACGGACAAGTCGTCATGCAGGCATGACAGGAAAGACACCGATCGATGTGCTGCACCACGCGCGGGCTCGGCACGCGATCGTTCTCGAGCATGTCCTTGATGAGATAGATGCGGCCGCGCGGCCCATCGAGCTCGTCGCCGAGTTCGAGATAGGTCGGGCAGGTCGCATTGCAGAAACCGCAATGGACGCAAGTGCGGAGAATCTTATTTGCTTCTTGCGTGTCGGCATCGGCGAGCTGGGCGAGAGAAAAATTCGTCTGCATCGCTCAAAGCTCAGTGTACATGCGGCCGCGATTGAAGAGCCGCTGCGGATCGAAGCTCTCTTTGACTCGCGCCGACAGCGCCGCGACTTCGTGCGCCTGCGGCTGGAAGACAGGTATCGACGCTCGCAGCGCATCGCTGGCGCGGACCAGGGTCGCGTGGCCGCTGCCGATCGCGGCGCGAATAAGTGCCGCCCCCGCGTCCTGCGCCGGCGGCACCGCGAGCCAGACAAGGCCGCCGCCCCAATCGAGGAAGTAGCGAAGATCGAGATTTTTCCCGAGCGCGGCGATCAACGCCGGTGCCGCGCTCGGTGCGATCGAAACCCGCCAGATCGCGCGATCGCTCAGCGACGCGAACGGCGCGAGGTCGCGGATCTCACCCCAGAGCTTGATCGAAGCGTCGTCGCCAATGATCTGGGCATCGCCGAAACGCGCGAGCTCGCGGCGCAACGCCGTAGCGCGCGCTTCGACGGAGGGCACCGGGCCTTCGACGCGCACGACAGTCAGCGCTTTACCATCGGGCGCGATCTCTGCCGGCAAATGGGCTGCCGCGGTTAGCTCATGCGCCGAGTTGAGTGACTGCGTCATCGCGGCGAGCGCTTGGCCGACATCGAGACCCGTCAGCACCACCGTACGCGTTGCCTCGGGTCGCGGCAGCACTTTGACGCTGATCTCGGTCAAGGCCGCGAGGGTGCCGTAAGAGCCGGCCATCAGCTTGGAAAGATCGTAGCCGGTCACGTTCTTCACCACGCGGCCGCCGGCTTTGAAGATTTCGCCGCGGCCGCTGACGCCACGGAAGCCGAGGAAATGATCGCGCGCTGCTCCTTGGCGAATACGGCGCGGTCCCGCGAGATTGCAAGCGATCGCGCCGCCGAGGGTCGGCGCTTTGTCGCTGGTGCCGAGCAGCACGCGAAAATCGCCCGGCTCGAAAGCCAGCATCTGGCATGAACTATCGAGCGCCGTTTCGATATCGCTGAGCGGCGTCGCCGCGCCCGCGGTGAGCACCAATTCCGCCGGTTCGTAATCGCGAATACCGGTGAAGGCGCCGAGATCGAGCACATGCGGCATCTGCAGCGGCCGCCCGAGACCGCGCTTGCTGCCGCCCGCGATCAGCTCGAACGGCTCTTCACTGGCGAGGGATTGTTGGACAAGAGCGCTGAGCTCTTTTTCATCCGCAGGACGAAATATCGACATGGGACGCTATTCCAAACACGTCACCCCCGCGAAAGCGGGGGTCCAGCGGTGCCGGCCGGGATTCCCGCTTTCGCGCGAATGACGACGACAGATAGCGGCGCGCATCCCCTACAGCCGCTCGATGTCCGGGTGCGGCAGCGCGCCGTGATGGACATGGAGATGACCAAGCTCGGCGCAGCGATGCAGTTCCGGGAAGGCCTTCCCGGGATTGAGCAAGCCGTTTGGATCGAAGGCGCATTTGACGCGGAGCTGCTGGTTAAGATCGCTCTCGCCGAACATCGTCGGCATGAGATCGCGCTTCTCGACGCCGATGCCGTGCTCGCCCGAGAGAACGCCGCCAACTTCGACGCAATAGCGCATGATGTCGTTGCCGCAATTCTCGGCCGCTTCGATCTGGCCAGGCTGCGTGGCGTCGTAGAGAATGAGCGGGTGAAGATTGCCGTCGCCGGCATGAAAAACATTCGCGACGCGCAGCCCATATTTCGTCGCGATCTCGGTCATGCGCGTCAGCACATCGGGCAACCGCTTGCGCGGGATCGTCGGATCGACGCAGTAGTAATCAGGCGAGATGCGGCCGACCGCCGGAAACGCCGCCTTGCGCCCGGCCCAGAAGATCATACGCTCGGCTTCGCTGTTCGAGATACGACACGATACCGCGCCTTCGGCCTTTGCGATGCGCTCGACGCGCTCGATCAGATGATTCACTTCGGCCGGCGGACCATCGAGCTCGACAATGAGCAGCGCCTCGACATCGAGTGGATAGCCGGCATGAACGAACGCCTCGACCGCGTGGATCGCCGGCTTGTCCATCATCTCCATGCCGCCAGGGATGATGCCCGCGGCGATGATCGCGGCAACGCAAGCGCCGGCGCTTTCGTTCGACGGAAAGCCGACGAGGAGCGCACGCGCCACTTCGGGCTTGCGCAGGATGCGAACGGTCACTTCGGTGACGACGCCGAGCAGGCCTTCCGAGCCGATCATGAGGCCGAGAAGATCGTAGCCCTCCGCATCGAGATGCTTGCCGCCCAGACGCAGCACCTCGCCATTCATCAGCACCATCTCGATGCCGAGCACGTTGTTGGTGGTGAGGCCGTATTTGAGGCAATGCACGCCGCCCGAATTCTCGGCGACGTTGCCGCCGATGGTGCAGGCGATCTGGCTCGACGGGTCGGGCGCGTAATAGAAACCTGCGCCCTGGACCGCGTTGGTGATGCCGAGATTGGTGACGCCCGGCTGCACCACGGCGCAGCGATTGGCGTAGTCGATCTCGAGCACGCGGTTGAACTTGCTCATGCCGAGGATGATGCCGTCGGCCAGCGGTAGCGCGCCCCCCGACAGCGATGTCCCGGCGCCGCGTGGCACCACCTTGATGCTCTCTTCCTGGCAGTATTTCAGGACGGCGGCGACTTCCGCCGTGTTCGATGGCAGCACAACCAGCAGCGGCACTTGCCGATAGGCCGTCAGCGCGTCGGTCTCGTAGACGCGGCGCTCTTCCTCGAGGATGACGACGCCGTTCGGCGCCGCAATGATGCGCCGAAGCGCCGCGGCGATGGCGGCGCGTTTGGCGATGATGGCTTGGTCCGGCGGAGGCATCAGCATCGATCACCTCCTGCCGCGCCGAAGCGCGGCGGTGCCGCGCTTAGCCCTGACGGGCCTTGAACCGCGGGTTCGTCTTGTTGATGACGTAGGTGCGGCCCCGACGCCGCACAACCTTGCAGTTCTTGTCGCGCTTCTTCAGCGTTTTCAAAGAGTTAGCGATTTTCATAACGTGACCTCGAAACGGCTCGGGAACATAGGGAAGGAGTGCTTCCCTGTCAACCCAAAGCCGCGGGCATGCAGCGGTTTTCAGCCTATAGCAGCCCGCGCCCGCAATGGTAGGATCGCGTCTCATGCGCTCCATCTTCCCCCTCCTCGCCGCTCTCGTCCTGATCGCCGTCCTCAGCCCGGCTCTCGCTGCCATGGATTTGACGACCACCAAACCTTACAAGGACCGCCATGGCTTCGCCCTCCGCGTCCCGCTGACGGCCTCGGTCGAGACCGACGCGCAGGAAAACGGCCAGCTCGACATGATCCCGGAAGCGGCAGTCGTCGTGTCGATCAATCCCAACGAGTTCAAAGAGACCAACCTCGGCGACGCCAGCCTTTCCGTGGGCGTTAGCAAAGCTCCCGATATCGTCGCGGCTTGCGGCAAGGGACAAGCCGCGCAAGGCGAGAAAGCCGCCGGCACAGCGACGCTCGGCGGCATCAAATTCTCGCGCTTCACGTTCGAGGATGCTGGTGCCGGCAACCGCTATGCCTCGACGATCTATCGCGGCGTCTCGGACGACAATTGTTACGAGGTCGTTGAATACCTGCATTGGGCCGCGATCGAGAATTTCTCACCCGGCGCGGTCAAGGAATTCGACCGGCCTGGCGTCGAGGCCGAGTTGAACGCGATCGCGCGCAGCTTCGCCATCACCGGCCGGCCGCTCTGATCGCTTAGAAGATCGGGACCGCTTAGCGGATCGGGGTGGTCGAGCGCGTGCTTTGCGCACAGATGTAGAAATAGCGCAGCGCGCCGCTGTCGAGCGCGGCGAGCGTCCGGATACAGCGCTCGACCTCGCCCAATAACGGCAGCGCACGGCGGCCGCGCAACCGCGGCAATTCCGGATGATCGAGGAAATTGCGCCACGAGCGCAGCAAAAGGCTGCGATAGAGATCGGTCTTGTCCATCGTGACCAGGATCGTGCACCCGAGACGAGAGAGGCGAGCCGCGTAATTGTCGCTCGGCCAGAGTACCGGCTTATGCTCTTGCATGGCGATCCAGCCCGCGAGGCTCGGATCGCCCTCCGGTGTATTGCCGCGCACGAAATCGGTGATCACGATCTGGCCAAATTGTTTGAGGCCGCCACTCACGGCCTGAAAGAACGCCTCTTTATCGGCCAGCGTCGAAATCAACTCGCGCGCCATCACGCAATCGTAAAATCCGGCGCGCAGCTCGAAATTCTCGGGATCGTAGGCAGCAAGCTGAACCTGCCGCCCGGCTTTGTGCTGGCGCAGGAAAGCATTGCCCGCCTTCACCAGATCGGGCCTGCGATCGAAGCCGGCGATATAGTTTTTCGATGCTTTCGCAATGGCGATTCCGGCACCGCCCAGGCCGGCATTGAGATCGAGCAGCGTCATCTCGGACGTAAGGCCGACCGGACTCATCAACTCTTTGAAAAAAGCTTCGTCGCCGGGAATGACATGGCCGGGTCCGTAGATCCATTGCCGCAGAAGGAGCGGATCGAGCTGAGGCTCTTGCGCGACACGCGACATGCGCGCTTGCGCTGCCGGCGCCGGCGTACCGATCGAGCCAGTACCGACATCATCGCCGGCCGCACGACGCCATCGCGGCAAGCGCTCGGCGAGCCAGCGTCGAAGTATTGGCCATGACGACGACCTGACCTCGTTCGCGGTCAGACCCAACATAGGAACCTTTCGCACCGCATAAGCGGTGTCCGCGCAACCCACCCGCGGCGGACCGATTTGAGCGCGACGAGGCTTAAGAAAAAGCGAAAACGCTTATGGAATGTAGTGGAGAAACGCGGTTAAGCGATTTTCACCAGACATGCGGGTCTCAGCCGGGCGGGCTCAGCCCGATCGCACGGAATGCTCTGGTCGCCGCCGGCGACGCGAGAAAGCGCAGAAATTTCTGCGCTTCGGCCGTATTTGCAGCGTGCGGCCCAAGATAGGCCGCGGTGACACTGCCAAAGACCAGGACATCGGCAGGCACCGGTCCCACAACTCTAAGGCCCTTGTTCGGCGCGAGCTCGGGGATCGCGGTGGCGCCGGTCTCGACCTCGCCTTTTGCGATAGCTTCGGCGACATTCTCGCCGGCGCCCGGGATGTAGCGATATTTGGGCGCTATCTCCGATGCGATACCGAGATCCTCGACCGCCTTCATGAAAGGCGGCGATGTGCCCGAGCCGCCTTTCGGATCGACCAAACCGATGGTCTTCACCTTGCGCAGAAAGGCGATGAAAGCGGCCTTATCGCGGAACGACGCCGGCTTTTTCGCTTTCGCCGAGACCGCCATGCCGATTTCCGACTCGCCGAGCGCGACCTTCGTCGAATCGGTGAGCACATTTTCCTTGATCAGACGGTCATGCAGAGCCGAGGCCACGATCACCACATCCGCATTCGGCATCACTTTGAGATTGTCGTAGGTGACGCCAGGATTGCCGAGCATCAGCCGGACTTTGTCGCCGGTCTCCTTCTCGAAGCGCGGTACGAGCAGACGCAACGCGCCGGCGGTTGTCGCCTGGCCGACGACAACGAGTTCAGCCGACCGTGCCGATGATAGCAACGACAATGGCAACGCCGCGATCAGGAGAACGAGGAGCGCCGCAGACCGAAACATGCCGAACCTCTTACCAGAAGGAATAATGCGCGATCGCCTCGAAGCGATAATATTTGAGCGCGCCGGATTCGAGCGCAGCGACGGTGCGAAAACAGGATTCGGCTTCGGCCAACACGGCTTCGATCTGCGCCGGCGTTCGGCCGCGGATATCGCCGGCCCGGAGATAGCCGACCCACGCGCCGATTATCTGCCGGCGATAGAGCGTGCTGATATCCTCGGTGCGGCGCAGGCCATAGCCGAGGCTTTTGAAGCAATCCGCATATTGCGCCGCGGTCCAAAGCGACGGTCGCTCGGTGCGTTTGGTCCGCCAAGCCTCGAATTCGGGCCGCTCGCCGGCGCTGCGATCGAGCACGAAATCCGTCAGCACGATCTGGCCGCGGGTGCGCAGCGATTGCGCAACGACACGCAGGAAGCGCTCTTTCTCCGCGACCGCATAACTCGCTTCACGGCCGAGCGCGCAATCGAAACGCGCCGTGCCGAGCGATAAAGTCTCCGGATCGGAGGACCTGATGCGCACGAGATGCGACGCGCCGAGCGCCGACGACATCGCGTTGCCCTGACGCGCGCGCTCGTAATCGCGCTCGATCCCGATCACGCGCGTATGAAACGCCTGCGCGATCGCGCGGGCCGGCCCGCCAAGCCCGGCGGCGAGTTCGAGCATCGACGAAGACGCGCCGAGTTCGAACGGCTCAACCAGCGAGAGCAGCCAGGCGGCGTCGCCCGGAATGACGTAGCCGCGGCCATAGAGCCGCTGACGAATGGCGAAGGGATCGGGCGTCGCATTGGCATTGGCGGCGACGATATCGGGGGCAGCGGGCGCCGCAGCAGCGGCCGAGCGGTTCAGCGCGCGGTGCAGCCGCTCGATAAACCGCGTGCCCCGGCCCGCTACGACCGGAGGCGGCGAGACAACGGCCGGCGGCACCTCCGTCTCGCGCGTGGCACGTGCGACGATCCATGGTCCGTCGGATTTGACTTGAGCTGGCAGTTGCCGCGCGGGAGCGGCCGGGGCGCGCTCGCGCGCCGGCTCGGGAGGCTGCCAATCGATCGGGACGCGCTCTAGCGTCCCCGTCCCATCCGCCATCATCCCCCCGACGTACCCTCCGCGCACCCGCCCCATAAGGAGGGGCGCGCGGCCGACTATTCTCCCGTCGCTTCGGCCACCGCCCGCTTGCGCGGACGCGGCGCCGCCGCGGCGTTGACACCGTGCGCCGTCATGAATTGCTTGATGTTGCGGCAAGCCTGGCGCAGCCGCTGGCGATTCTCGACCAACGCGATGCGCACGTAATTCTCGCCGTACTCGCCGAAGCCGTTGCCCGGCGAAACCGCGACATTCGCTTCCTCGAGCAGTAGCTTCGAGAAAGCGAGGCTGCCCATCTCGCGGAACGCCGGCGGCACCGGCGCCCAGGCGAACATCGTCGCCGGCGGCGCGGGAATGTCCCAGCCCGCTTGATGGAGGCCCTCGACCACGACATCGCGCCGCGCCTTGTAGCGCTCGCGGATTTCCTTGATGCAGTCTTGCGGGCCGTTGAGCGCCGCGGTCGCCGCGACCTGGATCGGCGTGAAGGCGCCGTAATCGAGATAGGATTTCACCCGCGACAACGCCGCGATCAGCGTCGGATTGCCGACCGCGAAGCCGATGCGCCAGCCGGCCATCGAGTAGGTCTTGCTGGTGGAGGTGAATTCGACCGCGATCTCTTTCGCGCCTGGCACCTGCAGCACCGAGGGCGGCGGGTTATTGTCAAAATAGATCTCCGCGTAGGCGAGATCGGAGAGCAGCCAGATCTTCTGGCTGCGACAAAAGTCTACCACCTCGGCATAGAAATCGAGATCGACGACCTGCGCCGTCGGATTGGCCGGGAAGTTGATGACGAGCGCCAGCGGCTTCGGCACGGACGCCGCCACCGCCTTCTTCAGCTCGCGCATAAAGTCTACCTCGGGGCCGATCGGCACGTGCCGCACCGAGGCGCCCGCGATGATGAAGCCGAAGGAATGGATCGGGTAGGTCGGGTTCGGCGCCAGGATGATGTCGCCGGGCGCGGTGATCGCCTGCGCCAGATTGGCGAGACCCTCCTTCGAGCCGAGGGTAACGATCACCTCGCGCTCGGGGTCGAGTTCGACGCCGAAGCGGCGGGCATAATAGGCGGCCTGGGCGCGGCGCAGGCCGGGAATGCCGCGCGAAGCGGAATAGCCGTGGGCACGCGGATTCTGGACCGTCTCGATCAGCTTCTGGACGATATGCGGCGGCGTCGCCCCGTCGGGATTGCCCATGCCGAGATCGATCACATCGCGACCCGCCGCTCGCGCCTTCGCCTTCAACGCATTCACTTCGGCGAAGACATAGGGCGGCAGTCTCTTGATGCGATAGAATTCTTCTTCCATGACGACCATCAACCGGAGCGGGAAGCCGCTATAATAAGCCGTCACGTGACAAGAGGCGAGAGGAAGCCGCTGTTTCGCCTGCGGAAATCTCCGTTGCTTGTCCCGCCGAACAACCCGGGGATGCAAGCCTGTCCCAGACCCTATAAAATCAGCAGGAAAAGGGGACTTACCGAGCGATGGCCGTCGGTCGCCTAGTTCGCAGGCATATCGGATTTCTCGAGGCGACGCTGGCGCTGATCGTGCTGGTCGGCCTCGCGGCGCCCTTCGTCCGCGTACCGGGCGAGCACCCGACGCGGATCGCGGTGCGTTTCCAAACCGCCGACATGCCGCGGCCGACCGGCTTCACCGTCCATATTTCGTCCAGCATCTGCTACGTGATGCGGTCGCTGCTGTCCTATCAGGAGCCGTCGGGCGGCGAGTTCGTCCAGATCGCTTGCGACAAGAAAGCCGAGGCGCTGGCGCCGCAAATTCGCGCCGAACGCGCTGCGCAAGACCCGATCGTTCCCGCTACCGAAACCACGCCGCAATAAACGGCGAAGCCGATCCGTTCAAGCTGCCCCCGGTGGCAACGAGCGCCGTACGGGTGCGGGCCGGCGATGCGGCGCAGGACCGGCAACTTAGCGCAGGACTGGCAACGCGGCCCCTGAAAAGCGAAAGGCGCTCGTCGCCGAGCGCCTTTCCCAAAGCCAATCGCCGGAGCTTCGGTGGCTAGGACTTCATCTTGAAGCCGCCGGAGACGACGTTCGAGAGATAGCCACCATTCACTTTCACATCGTAGTCGAAGAAGAGCTGCGTCGAGGCGAAGCGCGGATCGTTGACCCCGAAGCCGGCCAGCGGCGACGCCCAGCTGCCATAGCCGCTCGCTCACATTGATGCCGATCGCCGTGCCGTTGCCGCCCGATGTGAAATGTGTTTTGTCGCCGCTATCGCGTGACATCGGCGGCGCGGCCGCGCAGATGGAGATAGCCCTCGGGATCGAGCGCGCCGATATCGCCGGGATAATACCACCCGTCGCTTATATACGCCGCGCTGCCTCTGTATTCGGCGCCGCGGTCGCCGGCATCCTCGGGGCAACCGCGCGGCATCAGCGCGCTGCGGCAACGGATCTTGCCGAACATGCCGCGCGGCAATGCAGCGCCGTTGTCGTCGACGATCTCGACCTGCACCGTCGGCAAGGGCAGCCCGACGCTGTCGGGTTTGTACGGCATCGCGGCCGAGCGCAGCAGCGAGATCGTGCCGATTCCGGCATCGCCGTAGGTTTCGAGAAAATTCGCCGCGACGCGCGACAGGATCGCGCGTTTCTCTTCGCCGAAAAGGGGCAGCGCGGCGGATTCGAGAAGACGAAGCCGCGGGAAGAGCAAGCCGCGATCCGGCACCGCGCCCAGAAACGCGCGGCACAGATTCGCGGTGACGCACGCCAGCGCCGGCCCTGCCGCGGCGATGATGCGGACGAGATCGGCGGCCGTGATCGATTCCGGCACGAGCACCAGACGCCCGCCACAAGACAATTGCATCAACGCGCCGATGAAGAACCAGCCATGGTGCATCGATCCGGTGAGCAAGAGATCGGCCGGCTGAAAGCCCGCTTGCGGCTGCCCGTAGTAAATCACGAGACGCAGCGCGATGTGCTGCATGTGTTGGCGATGGGTCCAGATCACGCCGCTCGGCACGCCGGTGCTGCCGGTGGTGAGGCTGACGATCTCGAGCGCATCGGCGCTGGCCAAGACGCGATGATCGCCGATCCTGGCGGCGATCACGCCGCGCCAGCCGGGATCGACGCGAATACGCGCGACGCCTGGCGGCTGCGGCGTACGCGCTGCGGTGAAGATCTTGCGGACATTGTATTTTCGCGCGATGGCGGCGAGCGTCTCCGGCGTATCCTCGATCGAGAGCTCGATCGGCGTCGCCCCGACGCGCAACACCGCCAAGAGCAGGATCACATGGTCGGCGCTGCTGGTCAGCGCGATGCCAATGCGGTCGCCTTGGGCGATTCCGAGTTCGCGTAGATAAACGCTGGCGCCGGCGACTAGCGGCGCCAGCGCGGCATAGGTCAGCGTCTCGTCGCCATCAGCGAGCGCGACGGCATCGCCACGCGAAGCGGCGTAATGGAAGATCGGATCGGAAAGGTTTTCCCAGCGCTTCATCGCCCGCATCGCGCGGCCCGCGCCCCCGCTCGAGGCGCCATTGCAGTGACATCAGCGCAAAAGTGGTGGGCGCGACAGGGATTGAACCTGTGACCCCTACCATGTCAACGCAAAGGCCGAAAGCAAAAAGCGCCTAATTTCAATGCCTTTCCTGATCATAGCTGGCCGGAACGGATCGTGAAAGGACGGTCGATATTTTCGAGTTGCGTGCTAGTAATCTTCGTCACGCCAAGAAGACAGGACCGCCGATGAGCAACCGATCGATGCTTGAATTCAACCACGATCTCGCGCCCTCGTCTGGGATGAGCGCTGAGACGCGCTTGGTCTGGGCCGATGCCTTGATCAACTATTTGCGGAGCGGAGACCCGAAAGACCTTCCGGCCGGCGTGATCTTCGTCAGCCGCCGCCATCATTCCGAGCCCTCCCCTGTCACCATCCCCGAGATCGATCCACGCGGCGCGCGCACGCTCGGCAAGGGCTGATGTCCCTCACCCTCGCCGATATCGCGACCAAGCTCCCGGTCTTACGGGTCGAGTGCAACCGCTGCGGCCGAGCGGGTCGGTATCACACCGCTAAGCTCATCGAGCGATTCGGGCCCGATGCTACGGTCGAGCCGCTGCAGAAAGAGATCACCCAGGATTGCCCGAGACGGGATTGGGACCGTACCAAGCACATCGGGACAGGCTGCGCGCCGCTATTCCCCGATCTGACGACTGTGTATTGGGGGTTGAAGCCGAGAGAGTGAGCGGGCGGACGCTCCTATTTCCTTACCGCTGGGTAGAGAACCTTGCGACCGTGATCCGTGAGCATACTCTTGAGCGCTCGGTTGAGCGCGGGACAGATCGCCCATCGGAAGATCGCCGCGCCAATGATGCCGTAGCCGATACCGCTAAGCATGGATTCCTACTTTCAGTGATGCGCCATAACGGCGCCAGCTATCACGGCGAGCAGGAATAGCACCCAGCGAAATTGTCTATCGGTCATCGTTTCCTATTCCTCGCCTCTTTGATGACCATAAAGCCGATTGTGCAGGTCAATTGACTCCGCGTCTTTCGGGACCATCGCCCAGCCGTCACACTCAGGCTCGCCGCAATGACATGGGAGCGCGATGCGCTCATATTTTCCGAGGAAGAAACCCTCATCTGTGCGCATGGCCGGATCGATGTTGCTGCGCTTCATAAAGCCATCGATGAACTCATCGCGCGTCATCGGCTTCCCTAATCCTTACGCTCAGGTTGCGATGACTTTAGCCGCTTGGCGATCCGTCTCTTTGCGCGGTCGATCTCTTCGCGGATCACACGCGCAGCTTCTAACTCTTCAGCGAGCCAGCCAGCCTGGAATGATGCCTCGGCCATGGATTCCCTTGCTCCTACGGCTTGCCATGAAACAATTGAGCTTGCTCCCAGCGCTCGCCGGTCTCGCCGTCACGGCTGACCGAGCAGACGATGCTCGCCCATTCAGGCGCCGGAATGCGCCACGTCCTGACCTGCGGAGCGTTGTTGTACTGCTCGATGAACCGAACGATTACGCTGCCGTCCGTGTCGCGCCCGAAGAACTTTTCGTCGCGCCAATGAAAGCCCCAGCCGTTACCGAGCGTGTTCTTCATAAAGTTGTGGAAGAAAACGACATTGGACTCGCAGATCGAATACAAATCGCCGCCGAGGCGCAATTCGCCGAACGGCGCGTTGAAACAGAGCAGAACCTCATTGTGTGGCCAGCCGCATCTCCGGCAGTCCTTATATCGGCTCAACCTGTCTTTCTGGTATTCGGCCATCCACGCCTTGACCATCGAGTCATGTCGAAGCGTTTTTGCCTCTTTGTCATATTCAGCGTGTAGGCTCATCTTGGTTCCGTTTCCTGTCAGGGTTGCGATGATCACATTACGCGCCGCAGCCGCGCTCGGCAGAGCATCGCGGCGGTGTACAGCGTATCGTGATTAGGATTGTACTCTTGGGCTCGCCACCAAAATCGAGTGACGCCCTGCCATTGCGGATGGCCCGCGATCATGTGACGGTCGCGGTTGCGGATTACCTTCTCCCGCGCTTGCTCGTAGTCCTCTTGGTCGAAATGACCGTAGCCAATCGGCTTCCGGAGGTAGCGCTGCAAATCCACGATCCTGGGCTCGTCGTCCAAGCTGTATTGGGGATGCGATCCGTCTGCGAGCCGGAGATGCAGGTCAACGAAGAAGCCGTTGAGCGGCCCTGCGTGATCGTCCATTGGCCGGATCGGCATGAGGACGGTGCAGATCGTTGCGTTCCAGCCGGCGGGTAATTCCATGCCGGGCACGATGACGAGCCAGTCGTTGTATTGCTCCTGATCGCCGATGATCGGCGGCTCGTAATGCGCTTGCGGCCAGCGTCTACGCAGTTGCTCGATTTGCCTGTCGAGTCCGCGCTGCCGCCGTGCACGCCAATCGCTTTCGAGGGTCGCGATGCTCATGGCCTTCCCTACTTTCCGCCTTTCGGCGTGATCACATTGCGCTCCTGCGGGAAGGGTCTATGCGCCCGATATTTGACTTTCCGCGCCGAAGCGTGCGTCGGGAAGCCGTCACCCTCACCCAAGGCCATCGGCCCGCTCCTAGGAAGCGGCCCGCAGAAGCTCGTCATTCGTTCACCACAATTTCATAACCACACTCACGAAGGCGGCGCACAAACGCGACAGCCTTCCTCTCATATTTTTCCTGGTGGTCGGCGTTGGCCCACATTGAAGCGCCCATGGCCTCGCCAAGTAACTCAGCGACCGTGCGGAGCATCAAATTATCCGATGCGAGTTCCATGGTTCCCTTATTCTTTCTCGTCGTTGTAGCGCAATTCGCGAAGGTCTTGCCGCAGCTTGCCGTCCGCGAACGCCTGTAGCTGTCCCGCGATGTACTCGCGTCGGCGCTCGTCTAACGGTATCTGGCCGTCATAAACCACATCGAGTTGCACGGTGACGACAACTCTAGTTCCAGCGATGTGTGCCATGATCTTGGTTCCCTTGCTCCTATCGGTATTGAGGATCATTTAGGCACGGATGCGTGCCGTTGGCGATGCGCTCCATGCTGTCCAGTCCAAGGACGAGCCACACGCGCAGCGCCGCATCAACGCCGAGAACCTTTGCCGTAAAATGTGCGGCATCGGTCGCCGACAACCGGAATCGGCTATCGCGACACACCCGGATATAGAGGCGTCGAAGCTCGGCATCGCTGATTGAGGGCTCCACGGCCTTCCCTAGCTCCGAGCTTCGGTGATGATGACTTTGCCGACACGAAACATGCCAGATTTAAACATGCGGTCAGCCCGCTCCTTGTCAAAGAGTTCGTACGCATAGGCGCGAGCGTCGCAACGCAACATCTTGACGGTCAAAAGATTATCGAAATTCCAGAGTGCCCACATCTTCACTTTCATGTCGTCTCTCCGATCAATCCGGCGCTCACCAATGCGGACAGCGCGACCCTAGTTGCCCCCGTTGAGATATCGAGCTCCCTCGATAGATCGTCCACCGACGCGCGACGCCCGCTCTTTTTGAAAGCGTCTAGCACGCTCCGTTGAATGGAGGTCAAGACGGGCGCTCGCTGAGCATCGTCGCACACGTTGCCGTGGATTGGACAAGCCCATAACGCGATCGGCCTGCCGCCCTGAGTTGCGTTGGCACCGTGGTCATCACAATTGCACTTTGAAGCGCGCATGGTTTCCCTTCAATCCTTCATCACTCGTGATTTAATTTGGCGCACGTCACGACGCAGCGTTCGGAACCGCGCGACCTCTTCGTGTCGGACGCGATGTAACTCGGATTCCAGCTCGGCGCACCGCCTCACCGCCGCAATGAGGAAACGATCTTTTGTGAGAAGATGGAACCCGCCACCTCGAACTTCTGTGTATCCTTCCATGGCCTTCCGTTCCTTAGCGTTCAGCTTGTGACAATAAACGCGCCTCGGCGATTAGCCGGAGCCATTGCTTTACGTGGATAACAGCCGTGTACTCGTCGCCGTAGTCTGCTGACCCTCGGTCGTGAGGTCCGAAGTAAGTCGCCGGAACCTTGCCGAGACATTGGAGAAAAAACTCCATCTCCCGCTGCGTAGGTTCCTCTACCGGACAGCCGCCCGCACCCTCAACAATCGGGAGGCTCTTACCAAAGACGGGGCGGCGGCTCTGGTTTACGCATCGCTGAAATGAGCCGGGAGCGCCTAGTGACCATG
>DASZLU010000111.1:0-1635 GCA_035552195.1 Allostellaceae bacterium
ACTACGCGCGCGGCAAGCTGGCGACGAACGAGGAATTGGTGGCGCGGGCGGTTCGGATCATTCGCGAGCTCGGCGCCGAGCCGGCAACGCCCGCAGAGGCGCGCCAAATCATCGGACTCGCGCCTGTGGCCAAGTCAGCGAGCCAGTCAGCGAGCCAGTCAGCGAAACTCGCGCACGCATGATTTAACGTTGCGCGAGCGGCTTGATCGCAAGCTCGGCGGCCAACTTGTCGAGCAGCGCGAGCAGCGGCTTCGGCAGCGGCACGCCGTCGCGCGTACGCTCGATCCGGCATTCGGCGCGGCGATCGCCCGGCAGGCGGATCTCCTCGACGCCGGGCAGCCGCTTCGACGCGCGCAGATCGGCGATGTGACGATCGACCTCGGACTTGAACGTGTCGAGCGGCACGAAACGCGGGATATCGACCGCGATAATGAAGTGCCCGGTATTGGTCGCGCTGTTGTCGTCGGCGTTGAAATCGACGACGTCGCGGCCGAAGGCGGCGCCGTTGAGCACGCCCGCGATCAGGCCGAGCATCAGCGCCAGCCCCGCGCCTTTGTACTCGCCCATCGGCAGCAGCAAGCCTTCGTGCGAGCGATTGGCGTCGATGATCGGCGCGCCGGTTTCGGCATTGACGAACCAGCCTTCCGGCATCGGCAGATTGCGCTGCGCATATTTCTTCACCGTGCCGTAGGCGACGATCGACGTTGCGATATCGAGAATGAGCGGGCCTTTGCCCGACGGCACGCCAATGGCGAGCGGGTTGGTGCCGAGAAGGAGATCGGTGCCGCCCCAGGTGCCCATGTGATTGGCATTGGCGACGGCCGAATAGAGACCGACCATGCCATTGCGCGCCGGCATTTCGGCGTAAAGTCCCGCAGGCCCCGCGTGATTGGACCGGCGCACGCCGACCCAGGCGACGCCGTTCTCCTTGGCCATCGCAATGGCTTCGTTGGTGGCGCGCGACATCACCAGATGGCCCATGCCGTTGTCGCCGTCGACCAGAGCAGTCGCCGGCGCGGTGCGGTTCACCGTGATGTTGGGATGCTTGTTGAAGCCGCCGGCTTTCAGGCGGCGGATATATTGCGGCAGCCGGAAAATGCCGTGGCCGTCGGCGCCGGTGAGATCGGCCTCCGTCATCAGCTCCGCACACTTTTCCGCATCGGCCTTCGGCAGACCCGCGGCAACGAAAGCATCCGCGATCAGCGCGCGTGTGGCCCCTGCGGGGACATTGGTCAGATCAGCATTGCTCATGGCGTGTGGCCTGCGATTTCAATTTGATCCAGGTTGATCGTCATTGCGAGCGAAGCGAAGCAATCCAGTCCGGAGTCGCCGCGCTGGATTGCTTCGTCGCTTCGCTCCTCGCAATGACGGGTAAATCGTGCTTCGCTAAGCCATCACGCGCTGCTTGGCGAGAATCTTTGCCGCGTGGTCGTGCAAGATCTTGGCGCGATCGCCTTCTGAGATTTCCAGCGACTTCACATGCCGCACGCAATCGAGCATGCCCATGTCGTAGGGATAGTCGCTGCCGAGGAAGACGCGATCGGCGCCGACCATCGCGATCAGCATTTCGAGCGTCTTCTTGGAATGCAGGATGGTGTCGTAGAGGAAGCGGTCGAGATATTTTTCCGGCGAATG
>DASZLU010000112.1:0-11665 GCA_035552195.1 Allostellaceae bacterium
AGCGGCACTTTGCGCATATGGACTTTGAGGATCTTCTCGCGGCCGACGACATCGGGATTGGGCACGACCACTTGACGATCAAAACGTCCCGGACGAAGCAGCGCGGGATCGAGCACGTCGGGGCGGTTGGTCGCGGCGATGAGGATCACGCCTTCATTCGCCTCGAAGCCGTCCATCTCGACAAGCAACTGGTTGAGGGTCTGCTCGCGCTCGTCATTGCCGCCGCCGAGACCGGCGCCGCGATGACGGCCGACCGCATCGATTTCGTCGATGAAGATGATGCAAGGCGCGTTCTTCTTGCCTTGCTCGAACATGTCGCGGACGCGGCTGGCACCGACACCGACGAACATTTCGACGAAGTCGGAACCCGAGATCGTGAAGAACGGCACATTGGCTTCGCCGGCGATCGCGCGAGCGAGCAGCGTCTTACCGGTGCCGGGCGGGCCGACAAGCAACACGCCTTTCGGAATTTTGCCGCCGAGGCGCTGGAATTTCTGCGGGTCCTTCAGGTACTCGACGATTTCCTCGAGCTCCTGCTTGGCTTCGTCGATGCCGGCGACGTCGTCAAACGTGATGCGGCCGACCTTCTCGGTCAGCAGCCGGGCGCGGCTCTTGCCGAAGCCCATGGCGCGACCGCCGCCGCCCTGCATCTGGCGCATGAAGAATATCCACACGCCGATGAGCAGCAGCATCGGGAACCAGGAAATCAGGATACCGAAGAGCGAGGGCACGTTGTCGTCGGCCGGCGACGCATGGATTTGCACGCCCTTGTCGATCAGGCGGCTGACGAGGTTCGGATCGGTCGGCGCGTAGGTCGAATAGCTGCGGCCATCCGCGAACTTCGAACTGATGTTGTTGCCCTGGATCGTGACTTCTTTGACGAGCCCTTTGTTCACGTCGGTGATGAGCTCGGAATAGGCGAGGCTATTCTGCGGCGTCCGGGTCGTGGAGCTCTGGAACAGATTGAAGAGCGCGACGAGCAGCAGACCAATGATGATCCAGAGTGCGAGATTCTTGCCGAAACTGTTCACGTTCGAAGCCTTTCCGAGGCGCTTGGCGACGACCCTTGTCGATAACGGCCGTTCGCAGCCGTCGCTCCAACCCTTACTTAGATAAGAAGCCTCGTAGGGTTAAACAATTGTAAACCCTGCGCCGGTCAAGGAACGAATCGGCCCAAATTCGGCCCGGCAAGCCGCCGTCTCGGCTTCTTCACGGCAACATTTAAAATAGCCCAGCGTCGGCACGGCGACTACACCTTTTGCGTCGCGCAACGCAGGCAGCGTCGCGCGCACGACCGATGGCAGCGGCAAAGCAGCGGAATTCCGCTGTTCCCGGGCGACGATAGGCGTATCGGGACCGAGCGCACCGACCCACAATCCAGCCGGCGCCGCGGCGCCGAGGGTCACCCGGAAGCGTCCATCCCATCGCGTGTCGCCCCCTGGCGCCAGCGGCAAGGGCGCGGCGATCGCAGCCGGCTCGCGGCAGATGAGAATTTTGTCACGTGCCTTCCCCATCGGACGGCGCCGCACCAGGCAGCCGCCGAGCGTGCGATCCCGCGACAACCCATCCGCCAGCTCGCGATAGAGCCGCCCGAGCCGCTCGCCGCGCGGCGGATAGTTGCCGCCGGAAATTGTCGTCAGGACGGCGCCGAGCAATTTTGCGCCCAGCGCTTCGGGCGCGACGAAAGCCTGCGGATCGATCGTCGCGAAACCGGCCGGATCGATAGTGACGAACCGCGCCAAATGCTGCGCCTCTTCCCTCTCGCGGGCCGCGCGCTCGCGACCGAGACGCACCGCCGTTGCGGCAAGATGCGCTTTCGCCGAACCCGGCAAAGCCGCGCCCAAGTCGTCGCGCACGCGGACGCGGGTGAAAGCGGGATTGCGGTTGCTCGGATCCTCGATCCAGCTCTGGCCGCGCGCGACGAGAAACCCCCGCAATTGCGCGCGCGTCGTACCGAGCAAGGGCCGCAGCAGGCGGATCGCGCCGCGCTCGACAATGCTCGCCATGCCGGCGAGACCATCGAGCCCGCTCGCCCGCGCCTGGCGCATCATCACCGTCTCTGCCTGATCCTCGCGCTGATGCGCGAGGAAGAGATGCAGCACGACATGATCGCGGCACCAATCCTCGAGCAAGGCGTAGCGCGCGGCGCGCGCGAAAGCCTGGATGCCGCTCGCCGGCACCGGGCCCTGCCGCTTCAGGATGACGTGAGCGATGCCGTGCGCGCGGCACCACGCGGCGACTTGTGTCGCCTCGCCCGCTGCCTCCGCACGCAGCCCGTGATCGACGGTCAGTGCCGTCACGCAACCGCCACGCGCCCGTGCCCAATCATGCGCCAGCAACGCCAAGGCCATGCTGTCGCCACCGCCGGAGACCGCGACCGCGAGGTGCGGCCGGGATTCAAACGGCGCGAAGGGCGCCATCAGCCCCGCGAAATCAAACGAGGCGCCGTCGAAGCCGGTGGCGGGATCCGGCAGTGTGGCAGTCGTGTGACGCCGCCCCAACGGCATCAGCCGCTGCAGCCGGCGCGCTGCCTCTCGGCGGTCAGCCGGTCCTTGATGCTTTGCGGCGGCGACGGGAAATCGTGCGCGAGCCGCGCAAAGGATCTGCACGCGTCGGCTTTCTGATTGAGCGCGGTCAGCGACATGCCGAGCTTCAACAGATCATCCGCCGCCTTCGGCCCTTTGGGGTATTTCTCGTAGCCCTGAGCGAAAGCCGTGGCGGCATTTCCGTAGTCTTTGCGCACGTAAAAGGTTTCGCCGAGCCAATATTGTGCATTACCGGCAAGCGGATCCTTGGGATATTTCTGCACGAAAGCGCGCATCGCCTGCTCGGCGGCGGGATAATTCGCCTGGGTCAGCAAACCCATCGCGTAATTGTACTGGTCCTGCGCATTGCCGCTGGGCAGGGCGCCACCGGCGGCCGCTTGCTGTTGGGGCGGGGGTTCGTCCGGCGGCGGCGGTTGGCGACCACTCGACAAAGTGCCGAGATTGCCCGAGCGCGACGGGGGCTGCGAGGGATCGGCGCCAGCGCCGAGTGGCGGCCTGGGCTGGGGCGGCAATTGTGCGCTTGGCGAGCCGGATCCCGGGCCGAACTGGTTCGGCTGTGGCGGTGCGGTGTTCAGCGCACCGCCGCCGCCCTGCAATTGCTGGAAGCGGACATCGTTGTCGCTCGCCTGGCGGTCGAGTTGCGCCTTGAGCTGAATCACCTCGTTGTTCAGCTCTTCGATGCGGCCGGTCATTTGGCGCATCTGATCTTGCAGCGCGTCGATGCGTTGATCGGTCTGGAAGCCGCTCTGAGCGCGGGCGGGTTGAAGCGCCAGAACCGCGAAAAGGACGACCGCCGCCGCCGGGAAGAAAAGAGCTGATCTCGCCATCGACTCACCTTTGTAATCACCGCGACGCGTTCTGCGCGCGGGCTCGGCCTTACGCGGACTTTCAGGCTAAAAAACGGTTGGTGGCAAGGCCTCATTCCACCATTAGGCCATCAAGATCGAAGCCTGCATCGCGGGCAAAAAGCCGAAAAAAAAACGCCTGCCCGGTGGGCGGCTTATCGCCGCTGCCCGGACAGGCGTCTGTTCGAACGCGTCGAAACGCGCAGCGTCGTCGTCAGTTGATGACGGTCACGCCGCGGCGGTTCTGCGCCCAAGCGGATTCGTTATCGCCGAGGACCGCCGGACGCTCTTTGCCGTAGGTGACGGTGTGGATGCGGTTCGGCTGAACGCCGAGCGCGGCCAGCGCGCGAGCCACCGCATGCGCACGGCGATCGCCGAGGCCGAGATTGTATTCGCGCGTGCCGCGATCGTCACAATGACCTTCGACGGTGATGGTGACGTTCGGGTATTTCTGCAGCCAAGCAGCCTGGCGTTGCAGCGTCTGCTGGCCTTCCGCCTTGATCGTCGACTTGTCGGTGTCGAAGAAGACGCGATCGCCCACGTTCTGCGCGAAGTCTTCCTTCGAGCCGGGGACGATGGTCGATTGCGTTGTGCCGGGACCGCCGGCACCGCCGCCAGCATTGCTATTCGTGGCGGGTGTTTGTGAACAGGCCGCCAACAGCAGCAGACCCGCAATCATGCTCAAGGACCGAAGATTCATTTTTGGACTCCTATTGCTCGTGCAACTCGGGCGTGGCGGGGCTTAATGCGGTTGAGACCCCCGAGGGCTCCACCAGAGAAAGGATCAGGGCCGAGAACATTATCTACGGCCCGCGGGAATCCGCGCGAATATACTCAAGTGTTGCCTTGGAAATCAAGAGCTTTGCCTAGAGCAGTCCTCACGGAAGAAGCGGCGACCAGGCGGGATCGGAGGCGTCTTGCGGCGTCACCATCTCGCGCTCGTTGTAGCCCGTCAGGTCGATCGAATAGATCCGCGAGCGACCGCCGCCGCCGCGGGAATCGCTCTGCGTCTGCCGGAAATAGGCGAGCACACGGCCATTGGGCGCCCAGGTCGGGCCTTCGACCAGGAAGCTTTGGGTCAAAAGCCGTTCGCCCCCACCGTCGGGCTTCGAGACGCCGATATAGAAAGTGCTGGCATCGAACTTCGTGAAGGCGATGAGATCGCCGCGCGGCGACCAGACCGGCGTGCCGTAGCGGCCGTTGCCGAAGCTGATGCGGTGGATATTGCTGCCGTCCGCGTTCATCACATAAATCTGCTGCGAACCGCCGCGATCGGAATTGAAGACGATTTGAGACGAATCCGGCGAAAAGCACGGCGACGTGTCGATCGATTCCGTGGTCGTGATCTGCGTCGCGCGGCGCGTGCGCAGATCCATCGAATAGATCTGGCTCGCGCCGTTGAGCGCGATGCTCATGATCACGCGATTGCCGTCGGGCGAGAAGCGCGGCGCATAGCTCATGCCGGGGAAATCGCCCAGTACTTCCTGCTGTCCGGTGTCGATGTTGAAGAGATAAACGCGCGGCGTGCCGCGGGCGTAAGAAAGATAGGTGATCTCTTGCGCCGTCGGCGAGAAACGCGGCGTCAGCACCAGCGCCTTGCCGTCGGTCAGGTAGCGATGATTGGCGCCGTCCTGATCCATGATCGCGAGGCGCTTGATGCGTTGATTGAGCGGCCCCGCCTCCGAGACATAGACGATGCGCGTGTCGAAATACCCGTCTTCGCCGGTGATGCGCTTATAGATGGCATCGGCGATGATATGAGCGATGCGCCGCCAATTGTCGGGCGTCGTCGTATAGCGCAGGCCCGTCAATTGCGCCTCGGCGAAGACGTCCCAGAGACGGAACTCGACCGCGAGCCGCCCGTCCGGCTGCGCCTGAATATCGCCGGTGACCAGCGCCTGCGCGTTGATCACGCGCCAATTGTTGTATTGCGGCGGGATATGCGCACTCGCGTTCTGATCGACGAAGGCCTTGGGATCGATCGGCTGGAAGAGACCCGAGCGCTCGAGATCGGCGGAGACCACGCCGGTGATATCGGAGCCGACCGTGCCGGGACCGCCTGCGAAAACCGGTATCGCGATCGGCATCGGCTTGACGTTGCCGTGCGTCAGATCGAGATGGAGTTCGGCATGCGCGAGCCGCGCTGTCGACATGAAAAGCGGAACGACGGCAATGCCAATGCCGAGATCGCGGCGCGTGATCATCTTCATGTCATATCCTTCGGGTCGAATGTGATGGTGAAAGTCTGCCACTGATCGAACTTTTCGGGCGGTAGCTTCAATGGCTGGCATCGCGGATTGAGCAAGGCGCGATTGGCGCTCTCGGCCGCGGCCTGGAAGAACGGATCGTTCATCCTTTCGCGATTGAGAAGCTGAGTCGAGGCGACGGTGCCGTCGCGCCGCATCTGCACGCGGAATTCCGGCGTCAGATCCTGCGCGTCGCGCGCACCCGCCGGCACGTTCCAACATGCTTCGATCTGCGCTTTGACGACATCGAGTTCGCTGGTCGTGAGCTGCGAACCGAGCGGCGCGATGGGCTGCGAGCTCTTTTGCTGCGGTCCCGGATTTTGTTGCTGCGGCACCGCTGCCTGCTGCTTGTTCGCGAGATTCTTCAGCATCTGATCGAACGACGTATCGTCCGGCTTCTTCTGCGGCTGCGGCGGTTGCGGCTTGGTTTGCGGCGGCGGCGGTGCCGGCTCGGGCTTCGGCGTCGGCGGCTTGGGCTCGGGCGTCGGTGCCGGCGGCGGCGGAGGTGGGGGCGGCGGTGGCGGCGGCGTCGGCGGTGTCGGGGGTTGCGGCTTCGGCGGCTCCGGTTTCGGCGGCTCGGGCGTTGGCGGTTGCGGCTTCGGCGGCGGCGAGGTCTGCGCGACCTCCGGCTTTTGATCCGGCACCGGCGGCGTCGTGTTCTTCTGCGTCGCGCGCGTCTCCGGCGCGACGTTGACAAGCTGCACCGCGATCGGCTGGTCCTCGATCACCTTCGGCTCGAAAATACGCGGCAGTCCCAGCACGGCGGCAAGCAGCACCGTGAGATGAAGGACGGCCGAGACAATGAAACTTTGCCGCTCGAGCATTTCCCTCAGCGCGGTTTGGGCGCGTTCGCGGGTGGGTTCGCGGGCGTCGTCCCAGAGGACGGCGGGGTCGCGCCCGGCTGTTCGGCCACCAGCGAAACCTTGTTGAAACCGGCGGAGCTGATCAGCCCCATCACCTGCAGCACGCAACCGTAATTGGCGGCCTTATCGCCGCGCACATAGATGCTGGTCGACACATCGTTGTTGGTGATCGCCTGCAGTCGCGGGCCGATTTGGTCGGTCGCGATCGCGTTGTTCTGCAGGAAGGCCTTGCATTGCGCATCGATCGTGATGACCAGCGGCTCTTTTGGCTCGCTCAGCTGCTGCGCGTTGGTTTGCGGCAGGTCAACCGGCACGCCGACCGTCAGGAGCGGCGCGGTCACCATGAAGACGACGAGCAGCACCAGCATCACGTCGACCATCGGCGTGACGTTGATGTCGGCCATCGGGCGATAGCGTTGCGACGGGCTGCCGCCGCTGCGCTGGAGAAGAGGACCCGCCATGCTTTAAGCCTTCTCGTCGAGCTGGCGCGACAGGATCGCGCTGAATTCCGAGCCGAAGGCTTCGAGCCGCCCGGCGTAGCGGCCGAAATCGGTCGAGAACTTGTTGTAGAAAATGACCGCTGGGATGGCGGCGACGAGGCCCAGCGCCGTGGCAAAAAGCGATTCCGCGATGCCCGGCGCGACGACCGCGAGGCTCGTATTCTTCGCCGCGGCGATCGAGGCGAAGCTGTTCATGATGCCCCAGACCGTGCCGAAGAGGCCGACGAAGGGCGACGTCGAGCCGACCGTCGCGAGGAACGGCATGTAGCGCTCGAGGCGCTGCATCTCGCGGCTCGCCGTTACCTGCATCACGCGCTCGATACGCTCTTGCAAGGTCACGCGCGTCGCGCTCGATCCGGCAAGGCCCTTCGCCATGCTGCGCCGCCATTCGCGCATCGCCGCCGCAAAGACCGATGACATCGGGTCTTCCGGCCGCGTGCCGATCCGATCGTAGAGATCGTCAAGCGCGCCGCCCGACCAGAACGCCTCTTCGAAATTGTCGGCATCGCGGCGCAGCCGGCGCAGCTTGATGTATTTGTCGAAGATCACCGCCCACGACCAGAACGAGGCGCAGAGCAGCATCAGCATCACGACTTTGACGATGAGGTCGGCCTGCAGGAAGAGCGTGACCACGGACAAATCATGCACCGGCGCGGAACCGGCAAGAACTGCTTGATCGACGGCGTTATCGGGCATGAGCGGTGACCATCCGAGGTTTGGCGTTGAAGGAGGAAAGCGATGAACGGAGTTCGGCCGGCAGCCGCACCGGCCGCCCCTGCGCACCGATGCATGCGACAACCACGGTCGCACGGACCAGCACGGTCGCGTCGCGCAGAACGTCCTGGCTCAAATGGATTGTCGCGCCGCCGAGTTCCTTGAGGCGCGTCTCGACCACGAGGTCGTCGTCGAGCCGCGCCGGCTGGATGTATTCGATCTCGCAGCGCCGCACGATGAAGGCCGTGCCGCCGTTTTGGCGCGCTTTCTCGTGCTCGACGCCATAGAGCCGCATCATCTCGGTGCGCGCGCGCTCGATGAATTTGAGGTAATTCGCGTAATAGACGATACCCGCCGCGTCGGTGTCCTCGTAATAGACACGCACCGGGAAGCGATGCACCTCGCCCTGCAATGCGCCTTCACGCGGGAGCGTGGCATTCATGTGCCGCTCTCCTCGTCCGCATCGCCCAACAGATCGAGCTGCGACGCCGGCGGCCGCAGCGGCTTCAGGCCGAGAAGGTTGTACGCGATCTCGGTGAGCACGCGCCCGCGCGGCGTGCGCTGCACGAAACCCTGTTGCATCAGGTAAGGCTCGATCACTTCTTCGATGACGTCCCGTTGATCGCCGAGCGCCGCCGCGACCGTTTCGGCGCCGACCGGCCCGCCGCCGTAATTCTGCACGATGCATAACAAGTAGCGCCGGTCGAGCGCATCGAGGCCGCTGGCATCGACTTCGAGGCGCTGCAGCGCTGCGTCGGCGGCTTTCTTATCGATGCGCTTGACGCCGGACACTGCGGCGAAGTCGCGCACGCGGCGGAGCAGCCGCGCCGCGACACGCGGCGTGCCGCGCGAGCGGCGGGCGATCTCGGCCGCGCCTTCGGGATCGAGCGCCATCGCAAGGACGCGCGCGCCGCGCTCGACGATCTGGCAGAGCTCGCGCGGCTCGTAGAACACGAGCCGCATCGGAATGCCGAAACGCTCGCGCAGCGGCCGCGTGATGAGGCCGGAGCGCGTCGTCGCCGCGATCAGCGTGAAGGGCGGCAGGTCGATGCGCACGGAACGCGCCGCCGGCCCTTCGCCGATGATGAGGTCGAGCTGAAAATCCTCCATCGCCGGGTAGAGGATCTCCTCGACCGCCGGCGCAAGACGATGGATCTCGTCGATGAAGAGCACGTCGCGCTTTTCGAGATTGGTCAAGAGCGCGGCAAGATCGCCGGCGCGCTGGATCACCGGACCCGAGGTGGCGCGGAATTGCACGCCGAGCTCGCGCGCGATGATCTGCGCCAGGGTGGTCTTGCCGAGGCCGGGCGGCCCTGCGAGCAGCACGTGATCCAAGGCCTCTTCGCGCTGCTGCGCCGCTTTGATGAAGACGCGAAGATTGTCGCGCACCGATTGCTGGCCGACGAATTCATCGAGCGTCAGCGGCCGGAACGAGCTCTCGCTGCCGTCTTCCTCGTTGCGCGCGGCGCCGACGATGCGGCCAGACGAAGGGGCGTCGCTCACCGCGCGCCCTCTTTAATGCCCAGATCTTTAAGGCCGGCGCGGATCAGCGCATCGAGCGAGGCTTCCGTGCCCAAGCGGCGCGAGGCCGCCGCGACCACCGCATGCGCGTCGCTGCGCGGATAGCCGAGATTGACCAGCGCCGAGACCGCCTCGCCCGCCGCCGCGAGCGGCGCCGGCGCGGACGGACCCAGCGCGATGCCGCCGACCTTGTCTTTCAACTCGCTGACGATGCGCTGGCCGAGCTTCGGGCCGACGCCGTCGGCCTCGGTGATCGCCGCCTTGTCCTGCGCCGCAATCGCCGTCGCCAGCGCTTCGGGCGGCAGCACCGAGAGGATCGCCAGCGCGATGCGCGCGCCGACGCCCTGCACCGTCGTCAGCAAGCGGAACCACGCGCGCTCCGCCTCATCGGCGAAGCCATAAAGATGGATGTGATCCTCGCGCACATGCGTCTCGATCAGCAACCGGATGGGCTCGCCGCGCGCCGGCGCTTTGCCCAAAGTGCGCCGCGACGCAAAGACGAGATAACCGACACCGCGCACGTCGATGACCATGCCGTCATCGCCCGCCTGATCGACAACCCCCGCCAGCATCGCGATCATAAAGCCGCTCGTTCGATCAAGAGCGATTCCCGCAATTGCTCGAGCACGCCATCGAGATTGCCGAGGACATCGTTGTTCCAAAAACGGACGACGCGGAAACCAGCTTGTTCCAGCATCCGCGTGCGGCGTTCGTCTTTATCCGTCTGCCACGAGTGCTGACCACCGTCGAGCTCGACGATGAGACGTTTCTCGTGACAAACGAAATCTGCCGTGAAGCCGAGGATGGGCTCTTGGCGACGGAACTTCGCCTGTTCGAGCTGCGCATTCCGCAGCTTCGACCAAAGCAGTTTCTCAGCATCCGTCGCGTCGCGGCGCAAGCGCCGCGCGCGCCCGGTTTCGAGCGGCGTCGGCTTTCGCTTAGCCCCATCGCTTTTCTTTTGAAAGGCCCCCTCACCCCAACCCTCTCCCCGCTGGGGCGAGGGAGCTTTGGCCGCAGCGATCTCAGAAACCCTCGCCCCAGCGGGGAGAGGGAGGGGCCCATGCGGAGCATGGGAGGGTGAGGGGGTAGGACCAAGGGATGACGCCACTGCCGACTTCGTCGCGGCGTGGTGGGCGTGGCAGATCGCGACGGCGAGGGCGTCGCAGGCGTCGGCGCCGCTCGTCGCGCCGGGCAGCAAGCGCTTCACCATCATCTGGACTTGAGCTTTGTCGGCATGGCCGACGCCGACGACGGATTTCTTCACGAGGTTGGTCGCGTATTCGAAAACCGGGATGCCGCGCTCGGCCGGGGCGAGAAGCACGACACCGCGCGCCATGCCGAGTTTCAGCGTCGAGCCGGGGTTCTTGTTCACGAAGGTCTCTTCGACCGCGGCGGCGTCGGGCCGGTATTTGTCGAGCACCTCGCCGAGGAGACGATAGAGTTCGCCGAGACGCACCGCCAGCGACGCATCGTCGACCGGCCTCACCACGCCCTGCGCGACGTGCTTCAGGCGATTGCCTTCGGCATCGATGACGCCCCAGCCGGTATTGCGTAATCCCGGGTCGAAACCGAGCAGCCGCATCAAGTGGTTCCTGGCGAGCGTGGTGGCGTCAGGCGCTCAACCGCGCCATGACGTCGTCGGAGACTTCGAAGTTGGCGAAGACGTTCTGCACATCATCGCTGTCCTCGAGCGCTTCCAACATCTTGAAGAGCGCTTCCGCGGTCTCGCCGTCGACCGGCGTCAGCGTTTTGGGCTTCCACACGACACGCGCCGACGCCGGCGCCCCGAATTTCCCATCGAGCGCATCGCGCACGGCGTTGAGCTGATCGGCGTTGCAGGTGATCACATGCTCGTCGCCGCTGCTGTCGGCATCGTCGGCGCCGGCTTCGACCGCGGCCTCGAACACCACATCGCCCGAGGCGACCGTCGCCGGATAGGTGATCTGGCCAACGCGATCGAACATGAAGCTGACGGAGTTCGTTTCGCCGAGATTGCCGCCCGCCTTGGTGAAGGCGGCGCGTACCTCGCTCGCGGTGCGATTGCGATTGTCGGTCAGGCCTTCGACGATCACGGCGACGCCGCCCGGGCCGTAGCCTTCATAACGCATTTCTTCGAAATTCTCGCCGTCCGCGCCGCCGGCACCGCGCTTGATCGCGCGATCGACCGTGTCTTTCGGCATGTTCGCGCCGCGCGCCGCGATGATCGCCGCGCGCAAACGAGGATTGGCCGCAGGATCGGGCATGCCGGTCCGCGCCGCTGTCGTCAATTCGCGAATCAGCTTGGTGAAAACCTTGGCGCGCCTTTTGTCCTGCGCGCCCTTGCGGTGCATGATGTTCTTGAATTGGGAATGGCCCGCCATGTCGATCGCTAATAGTGGAGGTGAATGCGCGAATCATAGCATATGCCGCGAATCAGTCGCTATCCGACCC
>DASZLU010000113.1:0-40725 GCA_035552195.1 Allostellaceae bacterium
GAAGGCATCTTCAAAAAACACGGCATCGAGGTCGAGGAATTCGATCTCGGCGGCGCCGCGAAGCTGCAGCAGGCGCTGACGGCGAACGCGATCGATGTCGGCCTCGGCTCCGGTCCAGGGCTGAGCTTCGTCGCCAAGGGCGCGCCGCAGCTCGGCATTGCCTCGATGGCGGGGCCGCCACTGGTCTTGACGCTGATCGTCGCCAAGGACGGGCCGGTGAAGACGGTCGCCGATCTCAAAGGCAAGACGGTCTCGATCTCATCGCTCGGCGGCGTGCTCGAATGGGCGGTGCGCCAGTTGTCGCAGCGCGAGGGCTGGGGCAATGACGGCATCAACATGATCGGGCTCGGCACGGATTCGGCGCAGATCGCGGCGCTGCGCACCGGCCAGATCGTCGGCATGCCGATGGATATCGGGGTCGCGAGCAAGCTCGAGGACGAGAACGTCGCCCGCATTCTCCTCAGCTTCGGCGATATCGCTCCGACCTTCATCATGCATGTGATCTTCGCGACCGGGGATTCGATCGAGAAGCGGCCCGACGATTTAAGGAAATTCCTCGCCGGTTGGTTCGAGACCATCCGCTTCATGAACGCAAACAAGGTTGAATCGGTGCGGATCGGCGCGGGCGTGATGCATCTGCCGCCGGAGACCGCAGGCCGCGTCTATGATGTCTCGATGGCCATGTTCTCGGTAACCGGGCGCTTCGATCCGAAAGCGACCGCGATCCTGGCGAAATCCTTCGTCGACCTGAAAATGCTGCCGACCGAGCCCGATATGACGAAGCTGTACACCGAGAAATTCCTGCCGCCGCTTGCGGCGAAATAGCCGGGCCCGAAGGCATTTGCTCATGGCCCAGCTTGGCGTATGATTAAAGTAACGGCTTCGGCCAGGAGGAAATACCACGATGGATAGCACCAATTTCCGCGACCTTTCGGTCGAAGAATTCGACACGACGACGCTGCTCCAGCACGCGAACGAGCAGGCGATTCAGCGCCGCTATGAAGATTTTTTCATCTGCGACTGCGACGGCCATCACTACGAGACCGAGTCCTTCAAGTCGATCGCCGAATACATCGAAGATCCGGTGATGCGCGACCAGGCCAAGTATCAGGGCTTCGGCGGCGCCGGCATCACGGGCGGCGGCAACTACCAGCCCCTCGGCGGCCGGGTCACCCGCTATCCCGGCCGGCGCAAGGAAAAAACGCCCCCCGGAATCAACCGCGACATCGTGCTGACCAAGCGTTGGATGGACGCGGTCGGCATCGATATGCTGAACATTTTCCCGACGCCGATGCTCGGGCTTGGCTTTACGCCGCGCGTCGACGTCGAGGTCGCGCTGGCCCGCGCCTACAACCGGTGGCTTTGCGATGAGGTGTTGGCCCACGAGCCGCGCATCTGCTCGTCGCTCTATCTGCCGATGAACGATCCTGAGGCGGCTTATAAGGTCGTGCAGGAATTTGCAGGCCGCAAGGGCGTTGTCGGGTTCACCGTTTGCACGGCGCGCCACAAACAGCTTTACGACAACGCTTATATGAAGACCTACGCCGCGATCGAAGAGCGCGGCTTGCCGCTCAATTTCCACAGTCAGTTCGGCGGCGCCAGCGATCAGAGCCTCAACCTTTGCAACCGCTTCATGGCGGCGCATGCGCTGGGCTTCTCGTGGTTCAACATCCTTCACATGACGAACTGGATTTGCAACGGCTTGCCGGAGCGTTTCCCCAAGCTCAAGACCATCTGGATCGAAAGCGGTCTCGCCTGGATCCCGTTCTTGATGCAGCGTCTCGATAACGAGTGGATGATGCGCTCATCCGAAGTCCCGCTGCTGAAGCGCAAGCCCAGCGATTACATGCGCGAGATGTACTACTCCACCCAACCGA
This sequence comes from Allostellaceae bacterium, assembly GCA_035552195.1. Lineage (GTDB taxonomy): Bacteria > Pseudomonadota > Alphaproteobacteria > ATCC43930 > CGMCC-115725 > CAIKMD01. The sequence continues at coordinate 1,878 of DASZLU010000113.1, forward strand.
TGGAGATGGTGCATAACCGCGAAGCGCTCGAGCTCACTTTCAAGATGATCAATGCCGAGACGCAGCTTTGCTACGCCTCAGACTATCCGCATTGGGACATGGATTTGCCATCGACGATCTACGACCTGCCGTTCCTCTCGGAGACGGCGAAGCGGAACATCCTCGGCGGCAACGCCAAGCGTCTCTACAACCTCGAGCCAGTGGTTTCCGAGGTAAAGCAGCGCCGTCTCGCCTCGCGCGGTGCCGCGGAATAGGTAGCTTCCACTTCCGAATACAGATGGCCGGGCCTGGTGCCCGGCCATTTTCTTTTGGGCAGTTCCCGGGCCTATAATCCCTCAAATCTTTAGAGGGAATCGGGCCATGGACAGCACCACCTTCCGCGATCTGTCGGTCGAGGAATTCGATACGACGACGATGCTGGAGCACGCGACGCAGCAGGCGATCCAACGCCGCTACGAAGACTTCTTCATCTGCGACGTCGACGGACATCATTACGAGAGCGGCTCCTTCGCCAAGATCTGCGAGTACATCGAAGATCCGGTGATGCGCGATCAAGCGAAGTATCAGGGCATGGGCGGCGGCGGCATCGCCAGTTCGCGCGGCGGCTACCAAGAACTCATGGGCCGCGTCACGCGTTATCCCGGACGGCGCAAAGAGAAGACGCCGCCGGGCCTGCTGCGCGACATCGCTTTGACCAAACGTTGGCTCGATGCGATCGGCATCGACGTCGTCTGCCTGTTTCCGACGCCGATGCTCAGCCTCGGCCTGACGCCGCGCAAGGAAGTCGAGGTCGCGCTGGCCCGCGCCTATAACCGCTGGCTCTGCGAAGAGGTGCTGGCGCAAGAGCCGCGCATCCGCTCGTCGCTCTATCTGCCGCTCAACGATCCGGAAGCGACCTATCAGGTGGTGAAGGAATTCGGCGGCAAGAAAGGCGTGATCGGCTTCACCATCGTCGCGCCGCATTACAAGGCGGTCTACGACAACGCCTATATCAAGACCTATTCGCTGATCGAGGAGATGGGGCTGCCGCTGGTGTTCCACGGCGCCTTCGCCTGGGGCGAGGATCAGAGCATCGGCCTCTGCAACCGCTTCCTCGCGGTCCATGCGCTCGGCTTCAGCTGGTTCAACATCCTTCACTGCACCAATTGGCTCTGTAATGGCATGCCGGAGCGTTTCCCCAAGCTGAAAGTTGCTTGGGTCGAAAGCGGTCTTGCCTGGATACCGTTCGTGATGCAGCGTCTCGACAATGAATGGATGATGCGCAGCTCCGAAGTGCCGCTCTTGAAGCGCCGCCCGTCGGACTACATGCGCGAGATGTTCTATTCGACGCAGCCGATGGAGATGGTGCACAACCGCGAGGCCTTGGAGCTCACCTTCAAAATGATCAATGCGGAATCGCAGCTCATGTACGCGTCCGATTATCCGCATTGGGATATGGACCTGCCGTCGACGATCTACGATCTGCCGTTCCTCAACGAGCAGGCGAAGCGCAACATCCTCGGCGGCAACGCCAAGCGCTTTTTCAACCTCGAGCCGGTGCTGAGCGAGACCAAAATCAAGCGCCTCGCATCGCGCGGCGCGGCGGAGTAATCAACCGGCAAGAACGTGCACGACGGTCGGGTCGATTGCGATATCGACGGAGGCCCCAGGCGCTAACGCGCAAGACTGTACGGTTTGCGGTAGCGCATACGCCGTAAGAGGAAAGCCGCCATCGAGCGTGACCGCCCACAGCGGTCCCGAACGCCGGATCGAGACGACCTGCGCCGCGATCGTCCCAGATTGCTTCGGCGATAGCGGGGGCAGAAGGTGGATATTCTCCGCCCTTATGCAAGCCGTGACCGCCTGTCCCAGCGCGAGTGCGGCTTTGCTCTTCATGACCTCAACAATGCCCGCGCCGACGCCGATACGTATGCAATCCGCTTCGATCCCTACGACCCGGCCTTCGAGTAGATTCTCGATGCCGAGAAATCGCGCGATGGTGAGGGTTGCCGGTTGATCGAACACATCCGCTGCGCGGCCGAGTTGCCGAATCATACCCGCTTCGATGATCGCAACACGATCCGCGAGGGCGCGGGCTTCGGCGTAGTCGTGAGTCACGAAGACGGCGGGCAGGCCGCTATCATGAAGGAAGCTGGAGAGATCGTCGCGCAGGGCGAGGGCGGTCGCGGCGTCAAGCGCGGCGAATGGCTCGTCGAACAGGAAAAGATCCGACCGGCTGGCGAGGGCACGGGCCAAAGCCACGCGCTGCTTTTCGCCCGGGCTCAGATAGGTGGATCTCGCGGCGGAAAGATGCGCGATACCGAAACGCGCCAGCATCGCATTAATGTCGCAAGGGTTGCCGCGCGCGCGGCAACCGATCGCGATATTTTCGGCGACCGAGAGATGCGGGAACAAGCCGAAATTCTGGACGACAAACCCGACATGCCGCTGCTCCGGCGGCAGCGATGTCACATCGCGACCGGCGATATGAATGCGGCCTCGGCTGAGCGGGTGAAAGCCGGCGATCGCTTCGAGGCAGACCGATTTGCCGGCGCCATTCGGCCCCAGGAGAACGAGCGCCTCGCCCGGCTCGGCAGCGAGACTGGCGCCGTGCAAAGAAAATGAGCCGAGGTCCAGCGTGAGATCGACGGTTTCGAATCCGGCTGCGCTCATCGGCCGGCGCCGGTAATCGTCGAGCCATAGGCGAAATGACGAAAGAGAACGAACAGACCGAGCGATAACGCGAGCAGTAGCACCGCTGCTGCCGCCGCTTGATCGAGTCCGAAGCGCAGGAAGAGCTCGTAGATTTTTATCGGCGCCGTCATGGGGTAGTAGACCAGGATCGCAACCGCCGAAAATTCGCTGATCGCGCGCGCGAAAGTAAGGGTAAGCCCGGTTGCGATGCCGTGCCACGCCAGGGGCAAAGTGACGCGACGAAGAACACCCCACGGTCCGAGACCGAGTGTACGTGCCACTTTTTCCAGGCGTGGATCGACGGTCTGAAAGCCAATGCGCGCCGAATTGACGGTATAAGGCGCGGCAACGAACACCATCGCGACGACGACCCCGGCAAGTGTCGCCCAAAAACGCAAGCCAAGGAGGGCATCGGCGGGTTCGCCAATGATGCCACGACGGCCGAATACCATGAGCAACGCGATTCCGGCGACGGTATGCGGCACGCTCAGCGGCAGATCGATGATCGCCGCGATCAGACCACGGCCGCGAAATTGGCCGCGCGCGAGGATGTACGCCAGCGGTATGCCAAAGAGCGCCGAGATCAAGGCCGCAAGAAACGCGCCGGCGACGCTCAGCCAAAGAGCGTCGCGGACCTCGACGTCGCTAATTGCGGCAGCGAGGCTTGCGAGCGAAGGTTGGAGCGCGAGGCGTATGAGCGGCAAAACGACGATGGCGAGAAGTACCGTTCCGAGCAGCCAGAACACGAGATAAACCGCGTTGCTTCCCGAACGAGAGAGGACAAGCCTTCGCGGTCTGTCCGTCGCCATGTGTCGAGCGTTTAGGAGGCGCCCGGCCAAGGCTTGACCAAGGATTTCACCGCGTCGGGAGCGCGGTCGCCGTTGACGGCCGGCGGAGGATTCATGGCGCCGAAGCCGTCGCGGGAGAAGACCGCCCGGCCATCAGGCCCGAGGAGAAATGCGATGTACTTCGCCGCAAGCGCAGGATTGCTGGCGCTCGACGGGATAGTCGCTGCGTAAACAATCGGCTTGCCGGGTAGGTCGCCGTTCTTTGTATGCGCGACCGCCGATGCGTAGGCTTGCGCCTGCGCCGGATCGCTCAAATCGATCGCGCTCGGCATGTCGATGTTCTTGAGCTTGTGCTGCACCGCGTCCGACCGGTAAATCGCGAGGTAGTCGATCTGGCCGATCTGCAAGGACGAGATGAGATCGGTTTCGGTGTCGCGGATGTTGCTGGCTGGCGCGTTGGCGAGCACATGGTCGGCAAGCCCGGGCTTCTTGTAATAAATCTCGGCGAGGTTGAGCATCTGGAGCGTCTGATAGCCGGATGGGTCGGTGTCGGGATTGGAGCGACCGATCTCAACGCCGGAGCGCTGCAGGACGTCGTACCAGTTTTGCGGCGTGACGTCCGTGGCGCCCTTGCTCTTCGGCGTGTAAACGAAGGTGATCGCGTTGCGCGCGAAGCCGACATACCAATCGGCCGCCGCTGCCGAGCCGTTTTGTGCGAAGAGATACTTCGGAATGACGCTGTAATCGGCCACGGCGAGGATATCCGCCGGCTGATGGAGATCGGTGATCTTCTTCGCCATCAGCACGCTTCCGCCGAATTGCGCTTCGACGCTGACCCCGGGGTTGGCATGCTCGAACGCCTGATCGACCTCGTGAAACGGTCCGGCGAGCGTGCCCGCTGCATAGATCGTCAGTGTTTGCTTGTCCGCGGCGATCGCCGAGTTCGACGCAATGATCGCGGTACAACTGAGCGCCGCGATAACAAGCCGTTTCATCAATCGTCTCCCCGTCCCAAAGAACGAATCAATTTCGCGAAACTAGCGCAAAAGACCATAACGCGACAGGTTCCCGGCAATCAGAACGCTTCGGCGTCACGGGATTCGTGCTGGCTCATGGAGTGGTGGTCGAGGGCGACGGTCTTCACCAGCGCGAAGATCGGCATGCCGGGCGCAAGCTGCATTTCCTGGCACGCGCGCTGCGTGATGCGGGCCCAGAGCATCACCGGCTCCTCGGCGCTGCCGATATCGAGTTTCAGATCGACCTGCGAGCCGCGCGGCGGCGCGAGTTCGATCACTTTTCCGGCGAAGGCGTTGCGGATCGAGAGATGCGCCGGCTTCTCCGTCGCGAGCACGACGTCGCGCGCCCGGATGCGCACGCGGATCGGTGCGCCGAGCGGCAGCGCCAGCCGGCTGACGCGAAGACGGCCACCCGCGAAAGCGAGTTCGCTCAACCCGAACGTCGTGTCGTGGCCGCGCAGGACGGTGCGGACGACGGCGCCGGCCTCATAGCGGCCGGTCAAAGGCCAGAGGTCGAGCCGGCTCGTCAGCTCTTCGACCGTGCCGGACGCAGCGACCTTGCCGGCATCGAGCAGGACGAGCAGATCGGCGAGGCGGATGATCTCTTCCATCTCGTGCGAGACATAGAAAATAGGCAGCTTCAGCTCGTCGCGCAGCCGCTCGATGAAGGGCATGATCTCGTTCTTGCGCGGCCCGTCGAGCGAGGCGAGCGGCTCGTCCATCAGCAAGAGCCGCGGACTGGCGAGCAGTGCGCGGCCGATCGCGACGCGCTGCTTTTCGCCGCCGGAAAGATCGGCCGGCCGGCGCGCGAGCAGATCCTTGATGCCCAGGAGATCGACCACCGCGTCGAAGCTCGGGCCCGTGCTTTGCTTCTTCGCGCCATAGAGCAGATTGCCGCGCACCGAATAATGCGGAAACAAGCGCGATTCCTGGAACACGTAGCCGAGGCGCCGCTTCTCGGGCGGCAGGTTGATGCCGCGTGCGGAATCGAAAAGGGTCGTGCCGCCGACGACGATGCGGCCGCGATCGGGGCGCATCAACCCGGCCAGCGCGTTGATCACGCTGGTCTTGCCCATGCCCGAGCGGCCGAAAAGTGCGGTGATGCCGCTCTCTGGTGCTTCGAGCGTCACATCGAGCGCGAAGCTGCCGAGCATTTTCTCGATTGCGATCTCGGTCAATCGACACCCCTGAGGCGACGGCCCACGCGCCGCGCGAGAATTTCCGAGCCGATCAGCGCCGCGAGTGCGACCGCGACCGACAGCGCCGCGAGCCGGAAAGCCGGCAGGTCGCTGCCCGGGACTTGCGTCAGCGTATAGAGCGCGACCGGCAAAGTGCGGGTCTGGCCGGGGATGTTCGAGACGAAGGTGATGGTCGCGCCGAATTCGCCGACGCTGCGCGCGAAGCCGAGGATCGCGCCGGCGATGATGCCGGGAACCGACAGCGGCAGGGTGATGGTCATGAACACGCGCCACGGGCTCGCGCCGAGGCTGCGCGCGGCGGATTCGAGCTTCTGATCGATCGCCTCGAGCGACAAGCGCATCGCGCGGACCATCAGCGGAAACGCCATCACGCCGGCGGCGAGCGCCGCGCCTTTCCAGTTGAAGGCGAAGGTGAAGTGGAAAGTGTCGTAGAGGAACGCGCCGATGAGGCCATTGCGGCCGAAGAGGACGAGCAGCGCGAAGCCGACGGCGACGGGTGGCAGCACCAGCGGCAGATGCACGATGCCGTCGAACAGGCTTTTTCCCCAGAACTCGCAGCGCGCGAGAATCCAAGCGCAGGCGATCGCGAAGGGCAGCGCGCCGATGATGCTGACGACGCCGATGAGCAGGCTCAGTTGCAGCGCTTCGATCTCGAGCGGCGTCAGCATCGTTTGACTATTTATCGGATCGTCATCCCCGCGAAAGCGGGGATCCATGGAAACAGCGCAGCGCTTATTATGGATTCCCGCCTTCGCGGGAATGACGGTGAGAGGAGATCGCGCGAGCTCATCGCGCCGCGTTCAGCCGCTCGAAACCGGCGTCGAGATCGGCGATGAGATCGTCGATGTCCTCGAGTCCGGCATGGAAGCGCAAACAGGGGCCGGTCTTCCACGGCGCGGCGCTGCGCAGATGATCGGGATGGGTCGGCAGCACCAGGCTCTCGAACCCGCCCCAACTCGCGCCCATGCCGTAAAGCTCGAAACCGTCGAGCATCGCGTCGATGGCCTTCTTCGGCGTGCCTTGCTTCAGCGCGACACCGAACAGCCCGCTGGCGCCGGTGAAGTCGCGCTTCCAGAGCGCGTGGCCCGGATCGCTCGGCAAGGCCGGATACATCACGCGTTCGACTTCGGGTCGCGCTTCGAGATGCTGCGCGAGGGCGAGGGCCTGTTTCTGATGCTGGCGCAGCCGTACGCCGGCGCTGCGCAACCCACGCATCGCGAGGTAGCAATCGTCGGGCGCGGCGTGATTGCCCATGTCCGTCGCGGCGTTGCGCACTGGGAGAAAGCTTTCCTCCGTGCAGACGGCGATGCCCATCATCGCGTCGCTATGCCCGACGATATACTTCGTGGCCGAGATGATGTCGACATCGACGCCGAGCGCCAGCGGCTTCAGGAACAGCGGCGCGGCCCAAGTGTTGTCGAGCAGCGTCTTGAGGCCGCGCGCTTTGGCGGCGGCGACGATGGCGGGCACGTCCTGCACCTCGAAGGTCAGCGAGCCCGGGCTCTCGAGATAGACGAGCACGGTGTTCGGCTTGAACAGCGCGGTGATCTCGTTGGCGCCGATCAGCGGGTCGTAAAACGTGGTCTCGACGCCGAAGCGTTTCAAGAATCCGCTGCAGAAGGCGCGCACCGGCCCGTAAACCGAATCGACCACGAGGATATGGTCGCCGGTTTTGACGAAGGCGAGGATCGAGGCATAGCAGGCGGCGACACCGGAGCAGAAGGCGACCGCGCGATGGCCGCCCTCGATCGCCGCCATCGCTTCCTCGAGCGCGCGGGTGGTCGGCGTGCCGTGCCGGCCGTAGGTGATCTGGTTGTAGCGGTTACGGCCGGAGGCTTCGTATTCGGCGACAGTCGGAAAAAGAATTGTCGAGGCGTGGTAGACAGGCGGGTTCACGACACCGAAATTCTTCTCAGGCTCCCGGCCTGCATGGGTCAGGAGCGTGTCCGGCTTGTTCGATTTGCTGCGCATCGCGAGTTTTTGCCCTGTACTGAGTCCGCCCTAAAGGCGCGGACGGCCATCTTGCCGGGCCGTTTCCCGCCGCGAAAGCGCTTAACGCAAGGGCGGAGCGCCGAGAGCCCGACATAGCGGCATGCCAGCCCGATCATTTGCTCATAGCATTTGATATTATCGTTTGGTATATACTGCGCCGCACCATAGCGCAGAGGCCCAAACGGGATGATCCCAGAAACGATGGCGATGCATTATCGGCCGGGTACGCCCGGCCGCGGCGAGGACACGGCTCGCCGCATATTGCTAGCAGCCATAGAAGTTTTTGCGGATGAAGGCTACGAGGGCGCCAGCACGCGCTCGCTCGCCAGCCATGCCGGGGTCAACGCGCCCGCCATTCAATATTATTTTGGCAGCAAAGAAGGCCTCTACCGCGCCGTCATCGCGCATATTGCGCAGCTCGTCGAGGCGCGGCTCGATCCGGTCGCACAGCGTATCGAGGCGGCGCTCGGCGGTCAGCCTACTCAGGCCGAACTGACCGCGCTGCTGATCGATCTGCTCGACGGGTTCCTCGATCTTTGCGTCTGCCGCGGTATCCCCGAAGCCGCCGCGCTGCTCATCGCGCGCGCCGAGATCGAGAACGCGGCGGCGCTCGATGTTTTGCAGCAAGCGGTGCTGCGGCTGGCTTTCGGTCCGGCGATCGCGCTGGTTGCGCGGCTCCTCGGCCTGCCGAACAGCGATGAAGAAGTGAAGATCCGCACCTTCACCATTCTCGGCCAGGCCATGGTCTTCAAGAAGCGCACGACCAAGATGGGCGCCTGTCCGGCGCTCGGCTGGGCCGAACTCGCTGATCCTCAAATCAAAATCATCGCCAAAATCCTGCGCGAGCAGACCGAGGCGATCCTGCGCGCGGCGACGGAGAAAAAATCGTGATAAGACGCTCGCTTCTGCTCGCCGGCACGGCGTTGCTGCTGGCTTCCTGCGCGGTCGGGCCGGATTTTCTGAAGCCGACCGCGCCGCCCGAAGCCGGCTACACGCCGGAAAAGCGCGGCGCGACCGCTTCGACGACCGTTCCGAATGGCGCGCCCGGCGGCTCGGCGCAGCGCTTCGTCGATGGCAAGGATATCCCCGGCCAGTGGTGGACGGTGTTCCATTCCGAGCCGCTCAATCAGCTGATCGAAGAGGCGCTCAAGGCCAATCCGACGCTCGTCTCGGCGCAGGCGACCTTGCGCGAGGCGCAAGAAAACGTCGCCGCGGAAAAGGGCGTCTTCCTCCCCGGCATCAGCGGCAACCTGTCGAGCACGCGCGAGAAGATTTCAGGCGCGGAATTCGGCAATCCCAAGAGCAGCTCGATCTTCACGCTGACCACCGGCTCGGTCAGCGTCTCCTACGGCATCGACTTCTTCGGCGGCGAGCGGCGGCAACTCGAATCGACCGAGGCGCAAGAGGACTATCAACGCTATCAGCTCGAAGCCGCCTATCTGACCATCACCTCGAATGTCGTGGCGGCGGCGATCCAAGAGGCATCGCTCCGTGCCCAGATCGCGGCGACGCAAGAGATCATCGTCGACGAGAAGCAGCAGCTCAATCTGCTCGAGAAGCAATTCAACCTCGGCGCGGCCGCGCGCTCGGCGGTGCTGGCACAGCAGGCGACCCTCAACGCGACGCAAGCGACTTTGCCCAATCTGCAAAAGCAGCTTGCGCAGCAACGCAATCAGCTCACCGCGCTCGCCGGCCGCTTTCCGAGCCAAGAGCTGAGTCAGACATTCGACCTCGCCAGCCTGCAACTGCCGGAAGATCTGCCGCTCAGCCTGCCGTCGGCGCTGGTCCAGCAGCGTCCCGACATCCAGGCGTCGCAGGCGCAGCTTCATTCGGCCAGCGCCCAGGTCGGCGTCGCGATCGCCGCCATGCTGCCGCAGATCACGCTCAACGGCAGCTACGGCAACACGGTGCTCGATGCGGCGTCGCTTTTCAGCGGTCCCGGCATCTGGAGTCTTGGGGCCGGCCTTGCCACGCCCGTCTTCCGCGGCGGCCAGCTCTTGCATCAAAAGCGCGCGGCCGATGCGGCGCTCGATGCCGCGGCTGCGCAGTATCGCAGTACGGTGATCACCGCATTCCAGAATGTGGCCGATACGCTGCGCGCGCTGCAATCCGACGCCGATGCGCTCGCCGCTGAGGTCGCGGCCGAGAGCACGGCGTCCGACAATCTGCGCATCACGCGCAGCCAGTATCAGCTCGGCGCGATCAACTACACGACGTTGCTCAACGCCGAGACCACCTATCAACAGGCGCATGTCAACCGGGTGACCGCGCAAGCGACCCGCTATGCCGACACCGCGGCGCTCTTCCAGGCGCTCGGCGGCGGCTGGTGGAACCGCAGCGACGTCAAATCGGCCGATGCCGATGCGTCGTCAAAGCAGAATTGAGAGGACATTTCGATGAACGATAAAACCGCCTTTCGCATGGCCATGATGCTAGGGATTGTCGTCCTGGTACTCGGCGGGATCTTCGTGTTCGAAGGCGTGTTGCTGCCATCGATCCTGAAGAAGGTCATCGCCTCGCAGGCGAACCCGCCACAGACCGTGTCCGACTTGGTCGCTCAATCGCAGGATTGGCAGCCGCAAGTGTCGGCGATCGGCAGCCTGCGCGCGGTGCGCGGCGCCGATCTCTCGGCGCAGATCGGCGGCATTGTCTCGGCGATCCATTTCGATAGCGGCGTCGATGTGCAGCAAGGCGCGGTGCTGGTCGAGCTGTCCTCGGCCGACGATCAGGCCAAGCTCGATTCACTGAAGGCCCAGGCTGAGCTCGCGCGCATTACCTACGAACGCGACCAACGGCAGTTCCAAGCCCAGGCGGTCAGCAAGCAGGTGGTCGATACCGATGCGCAGACATTGAAGGCCGATCTCGCCCAGGTGGCGCAGCAGCAGGCGACGCTCGACTATAAGACGATCAAGGCGCCGTTCGCGGGACATATCGGCATTCGCCAGGTCGATGTCGGGCAATATCTCGCGCCCGGCACCGCGATCGTGACCCTGCAAGCGCTCGATCCGATCTACGTCGATTTCAACATGCCGCAGCAGTCGTTGTCGCAGATCGCGGTGGGGCAGAGCGTCAATGTGAGCGTCGACACGTTCCCGGGAAAGCAATTCCCCGGCAAGATCTCGGCGATCAATTCCAAGGTCGATTTGTCGAGCCGCAACGTCCAGATCCGCGCGACGCTCGACAATCACGATCACAAGCTGCTCCCCGGCATGTTCGCGAATATCGTGATCGATATCGGCGGCAAGCAAAACTACGTCACGCTGCCGCAGACGGCCGTGACCTATAATCCTTTCGGCAACACCGTTTATATCGTCGACAACAAAGGCAAGGACGACAAGGGTCAGGACCAGCTGGTCGCGCGTCAGGTGTTCGTGACGACGGGCGATGTGCGCGGCGATCAGGTGGCGATCGTCAAAGGCGTCAACGCCGGTGACACGGTCGTGACCGGCGGCCAGATCAAGCTGCGCAACGGCTCGCCGCTGAAAATCAGCAACGACGTCCAGCCGAGCAACGACGCCAACCCCACGCCGCACGCCGAGCAATAAAGGCAAAATCGCGATGAGTTCCTTCACCGATCTCTTCATCCGGCGGCCGGTTCTGGCGACCACGATCAGCCTGATGATCCTGGTCCTCGGCTTTCGCGCGCTGGCAACTTTGCCGGTGCTGCAATTCCCCCGCACCGAGAACGCGGTGGTGACGATTACCACCACCTATTACGGCGCCAATCCCGACGTCGTCGCCGGCTTCATCACCACGCCGCTCGAGAACGCGGTCGCCCAGGCCGACGGCATCGATTACATGAGCTCGAGCAGCGCGGTCAGCGTCTCGACCATCACGGTCAATCTTCGCCTCAACTACGATCCCGACAAGGCGATGACCGAGATCACCTCGAAAGTGAGCTCGGTGCTGAACCAGCTGCCGACAGGCACGCAGCAGCCGGTGCTGACCATCAAGGTCGGCCAGACCTTCGACGCCATGTATATCGGCTTCAAGAGCGACGTGCTGAAGCAGAACCAGATCACCGATTATCTGGTACGCGTGGTGCAGCCCAAGTTGCAGGCGGTCGCCGGCGTGCAAACCGCCGAGATCGTCGGTGCGCAGAATTTCGCGCTGCGCGCCTGGCTCGACCCCGACAAGATGGCGGCTTATGGCGTGACGGCGGCGGATGTCGCCGCGGCGCTGCAAGCCAACAACTACATCGCGGGCGTCGGCTCGACCAAGGGCCAGATGGTACAGGTGAACCTGACCGCCTCGACCGATCTCCATTCGCTCGACGAGTTCCGCAATCTCATCGTCAAGCAAGTCAACAACGCCAACGTGCATCTAAGCGACGTCGCCTCTGTCTCACTCGGTGCCGACAGCTACGATACGCGCGTCGCGTTCGACGGCCAGGACGCGGTCTATATCGGCATCCAGGCGGCGCCAGCGGCCAATCTGCTCGATGTGGTGAAGGGCGTTTACGCCGACCTGCCGGATATCGAATCGCAATTGCCGCAAGGCCTGCAGGCGGCCGTGATCTATGACTCGACCGATTTCGTCAACAGCGCCATCCGCGAAGTGGTGCGCAGCCTGGTCGAAGCGGTGGTCATCGTCATTCTCGTCGTCTTCGTGTTCCTGGGCTCGTTGCGCTCGGTGGTGATCCCGTCGATCGCGATCCCGGTGTCGCTCATCGGTACCTTCATGATGATGCTGGCGTTCGGCTTCTCAATCAATCTGCTGACTCTGCTGGCGCTTGTGCTCGCGATCGGTCTGGTGGTCGACGACGCGATCATCGTGGTCGAGAACGTCAATCGGCATCTCGATGAAGGCATGAAGCCCTTCGCCGCCGCGATCCAGGCGGCGCGCGAGCTCGGCGGGCCGATTATCGCCATGACCGTCGTCCTGGTCGCTGTCTATGTCCCGATCGGCTTCCAGGGCGGCCTGACCGGCGCGCTGTTCACCGAATTCGCCTTCACCCTGGTCGGCGCGGTGACCGTTTCGGCGATCGTCGCGTTGACCTTGTCGCCGATGATGTCCTCGCGTCTCTTGAAGCATCACGAGGTCGGTGAGCCCGGCTGGCAATCGCATTTCACCGATTTCATCGACCGTAATTTCAACCGCGTGCGCGATCTCTATCGCCGCATGCTGCACGGCAGCCTCGATACGCTGGCAGTGACCGGCGTGTTCGCCGCGATCATCCTGGTCAGCATTTATTTCCTCTGGGGCTTCCAGAAGAGCGAGCTGGCGCCCGATGAAGATCAGGGCTTCGTCATCGGCTTCCAAACGACGGCACCGAACGCGACCTTGCAGCAAAAGCTGCTCTATACCAAGCAGCTCTACGGCATCTTCTCGAAACTGCCCGAGCTGCAGCACGTCTTCCAGATCGACGCGCCGGGCAATGCGCCGGGCAGCTCGCTCGCCGGTTTGGCGCTGAAGCCATGGGATCAGCGCTCGCGCACGGCCAACAAGATTCAGCCGCTGTTGCAGAAAGAGATCAACGATTCCGTCGCGGGCGAGCAGGCGGCGACGGCCTTACCGCCATCGCTGCCCGGCGCCTTCGGTCTGCCCATCCAATTCATCATCACGACGACGCAGCCTTTCGATCAACTCAACACCGTCACGCAGGATTTTCTCAAAGAAGTCCAGTCGAGCGGCAATTTCTTCTTCGTGAACACCGATCTTCGGGTCGATCAACCGCAATCCGTGGTCGAGATCGATCGCGCGAAGGCGGCGCAGCTCGGCCTTAGGATGAGCGATGTCGGCGCGGCCATGGCCTCGGCCTTGGGCGGCGGCTACGTCAACTACTTCAATCTCAGCGGCCGCTCTTACAAGGTGATCCCCCAGGTCGGACAAGACTCGCGGCTCAATCCGAACCAGCTCCTTGGCTATTACATCAAGGCGGCCGACGGCACGCCGATCCCGCTCTCGACCATCGCGACGATCAAGACGCAGACGGTGCCGGAATCGCTGAACCACTTCCAGCAGCTCAACTCGGCGACCATCCAGGGCGTCGCGGCGCTGCCGACGGGTGACGCGCTCGCCTATCTGCAAAGCGTCGCCAAGCGCGTGCTGCCGCAAGGCTACACCATCGATTACGGCGGCCCGCTGCGCCAGTATGTGCAGGAATCGGCCGGCTTCGTCGCGACCTTCGGCTTCGCCGTCATCATCATCTTCCTGGCGCTGGCGGCCTTGTTCGAAAGCTTCCGCGATCCGATCGTGATCCTTGTCTCGGTGCCGATGTCGATCGCCGGCGCGCTGATCGTGCTGCTGATCTGCACCATCTTCCAGCTGCCGGGCGCCTCGATGAACATCTATTCCGAGGTGGGGCTGGTGACCTTGATGGGTCTCATCAGCAAGCACGGCATCCTGATCGTCGAATTCGCCAATGAGCTGCAAGCGCAGGGCAAGTCGAAGCGCGAGGCGATCGAGGAAGCGGCCGTCATCCGCTTCCGGCCGATCCTCATGACCACGGCGGCGATGGTGTTCGGCGTACTGCCGCTGATCACCGCCAGCGGCGCCGGCGCCGTGTCGCGTTTTTCGATCGGCCTCATCATCTTCTCGGGCCTGTCGATCGGCACGTTGTTCACGCTCTTCGTCGTGCCGGCGGTCTACATGATGATCGGCTCAACGCATAAGCACCGCGAGGACGAGGCGAGCGAGCAACTTCCGGCGCCGCAGACGCACTGAGTTAAGTCGCGAACACCGTCGCTTCGGGGTCGAGACCGAGGAGGACCTGGCCGACGCTTTCGTAGTGGATGTCGCGCGCCTGAATCTGTTGTGCGATGGCGTGGATGTCGCGGAAGCGGCGCTCGAAGGGCTGGGCGTGGAAGACGGCGGTCGCGCCGGCCATGTGGTAGGCGGCGTCGACCACCTCGGCGGCTTGATGGATCGCCCAGGTCGAGGCCAGGCGCAGGGCAAGGCGATGATCGGTGGTGAGGGGCTGGTCAGCTTCGAGGGCGCGCCACACCTCGTCGAGCGCCCCGAAGAGATAGGCGCGCACGCCGCGCAGCTTGGCTTCGCCGCGGCCGATCGTGGCCTGCACGACGTTGTTGTGCTTCATGCCCGTCTTCAAATCGCGCGATTGCTTACCGCGCGCCGTCTCGATGGCGGCGTCGAGCGTCGCCCGCGCGACGCCGAGCGCGACCGCCGCGAAGCTCAACCCATACATGATGCTTGAGCTGACCTTGTAGAGCGGGCCGCCCTCGCGCTGCTCGCTCGCATCGTCGCGCAGCGCCGAATATTTCTCGGGCACGAAGAGATCTTCGACGGCGTAATCGTCGGTTCCCGTGCCTTTGAGGCCGACGACATCCCAGACATCGTGGAACGTCGCGCTCTGGGCGGGGAAAAGAAGGGTGCGCACGGCGGGCTTGCCGTTGGGCTTCAGCCGCTTCTTGCCGTCGGGTTCGATGATCTGGACATGGGCGCCGATCCAATTCGCCTGGCGCGAGCCGCTGGCGAAACTCCAGCGCCAGGTCACGCGATAGCCGCCGGGCACGGCGCGCGCTTCGCCCGCGGTCGCGCCCCAGGCGAGCACCGCGTGCGGCGCGTCGAACACCTCATGCGCGACGGCGGGATCGAGATAGGCGGCGACCATGGCGCAGACGCCGCACTGGGCGACGCACCAGGCGGTGCTGGCATCGCCTTTGCCGATTTCTTCGAGCACGCCGAGGAATACCGCCGGCGGCACTTCCGCACCGCCGATGTTTTTCGGCAACAGCAGCTTGTAGAAGCCCCCTTCGGTCAGCGCCGTAACGATCTTTGGGGTCAGTTGCCGGTCGCGTTCGATCGCATCGGCTTCGGCAAGGAGCAGCGGTCGCAGCGCGCGGGCGCGGCCTATTTTATCAAGGCCGGCGGCGTCGATCGCGCCGGCGACACTCATGTCGTCGCCTGGCGGAGCCAGTGCGCCGCGTCCTCTTTCAGCTTCGCTTCTTCCGCCGTGCCGCCGATGATCACCGGCACGCCGGGGCGGTTCATCTTCTTCTGGCGAAAGCGCATATAAGCGATGCGGCTTTCGACGCCGCTCAGCTCGAGACCGTCGAAGAAGCCGGGCGGGATCGTGCCCGGAATAGCGGGCGCGACACGGTCGGCGTCATAGAGGCAGGTCCATTGCGCGATCTTCCACGCGCCATTGCGCGTCTCGAACCGGTCGAGGAAGCGGCCCTCATACGTGAAGTCGAAGAGTACGCCATCGATCAGATCGCGGGCGCGCACTTCGACATCGGTCTCGAGCAGGGCGCGCGTGCCGTTCAAGGTCAGGCGATCGTTGCCGAACCAATGCTTGCTGCGCGTCTCGGGCTTATTGTGGCCGAACAGCCGGCGCGAATTCTCGACGAAGCCCTCGGCATTGCCGTTGTACCACGAGATCGAGACCGGCGCGTTGGGATGGAAGAGGGTGGCGACCGTATCCCAGTCGCCTTGGTCGCGCGCGAAGGCCCATAGTCTTCGGGTGCGCCTGATCTCGCTTTCATCGGCGAGGCGTTGCTGCGCATCCGACATAGGCTGTTCTCCCTAAGGGCCGGTTTCGACCGGCGTATCGCTATTTTCCAAACCCCATTCCGACCACGAGCCGTCATAGACGCCGGACTTGCCCCAGCCGACGAGATGCAGCGCGAAGGTCAGCGCGCAAGCCGTGACGCCCGAGCCGCAGCTCGTCACGATCGGCTTGCTGCGGTCGACGCCGGCGGCGCGGAAGCGCTCTTCAATCTGCTCGGCCGGCAAATAGCGGCGCGTCTTGGGATCGCCAAGCGTGTCGTAAGGCACGTTGATGCTGCCGGGGATATGGCCGCCGCGCAGACCCGGCCGCGGCTCGGCTGCCGTGCCGGCAAAGCGCCCGGCGCTGCGCGCATCGAGCACCTGCTCGCGCGGCTCATCGATATTCGCCAACACCTGCGCTTTGCTGCGCACGCGCGCGCCATCGAAGCCCGGCGCGAAGACGACGGGCTTCGGCTGCGGCACATAAGTCGTGACTGCGCGGCCCTCGGCGAGCCATTTCGGGAAGCCGCCATCGAGCAGCGCGACATTGTCATGCCCGAACACGCGCAGCATCCACCAAGCCCGCGGCGCCGAGCCGAAGCCGGCGATGTCGTAGAGGATGATCTGGCGATCGCCGCCAATGCCGAGCGCGCCGGCCATGCGCGCGAAGTCTTCCGGGCTCGGCAGCATATGGGGCAGGGGATTGGAATGATTCGATATCGCATCGATATCGAAGAACACGGCGCCCGGAATATGCCGACGCGCATATTCCTCCTGCGCCGTCGGCGTCACGCCCGGGAGAGTGAAAGACGCATCGAAGACGCGCAGCTTGGGATCGTCGATATGGGCCGCGAGCCACTCGGTCGAGACCAAAGATTCGGGATGCGCGTAGGGCATGATGGCGCGCCTATTTATCCAGCAGCCATTGCGGCAGCGGGAGGTTTTTCGATTTGAGGAATTCCGGATTGAACAGCTTCGACTGATAGCGCGTGCCGTAATCGGCGAGGATGGTCACGATCGTGTGGCCGGGGCCGAGTTCTTTGGCCGCCTTGATCGCGCCGAGAATGTTGATGCCGGTCGAGCCGCCGAGAATCAGCCCTTCCTCGGTGACGAGATCGAACAGCACCGGCAGCATCTCTTCATCGGTCACCTGGAACCAGCCGTCGAGCGGCGCGCCGTCGAGGTTCTTGGTGATGCGGCCCTGGCCGATGCCTTCGGTGATCGAATTGCCTTCCGATTTGATCGTGCCGGTCGCGTAATACGAATAGATCCCCGAGCCCATCGGATCGGCGAGATAGTTTTTCACGTTCTTGTTGCGCTCTTTCAGCGCCATCGCCGTGCCGGCGAGCGTGCCGCCGGTGCCGACCGAGGCGACGAAAGCATCGACCTTGCCGTCGGTCTGCTCCCATATCTCGGGACCGGTGGTTTCGATATGCGCGCGGCGATTGGCGACGTTGTCGAATTGATTGGCCCAGATCGCGCCGTTCGGCGATGTCGCCGCGACTTCGTTCGCGAGGGTCTCGGAATAGCGCACATAGTTCATCGGATTGGCATAAGGCACCGCCGGCACGAGCCGCAGATCGGCGCCGCATAGCCGCAGCATGTCCTTCTTTTCCTGACTCTGCGTCTCGGGCATGACGATGACCGATTTGTAGCCGAGCGCATTGCCGACGAGGGCGATGCCGATGCCGGTATTGCCCGCCGTGCCCTCGACGATGACGCCGCCCGGCTTCAGCAAGCCGCGCTCTTCCGCATCCTTCACGATGTATAGCGCGGCGCGGTCTTTGACCGAGCCGCCGGGGTTCATGAATTCGGCCTTGCCGAGGATGGTGCAGCCCGTCTCTTCCGAGGCGCGGCGCAATTTGATGAGCGGCGTGTTGCCGATGGAGCCGATGAAGCCGTCGCGAATATTCATCGGCGCAGACTACGCATCGGCGCCCATCTGATCAACCACGGCCCGATCGACTGGGCGCCAAAGGCCGATCAGCCGCCGATCTTTGCCCAATCGCGGCGCAGCCGCTCGCGTTCGGCGGCGAGCCAGTAGAGCGCCAGCAAGGTCGGACCGTTCTTGATCTCGTCTGAGCGCAGTTGGCGCATCGCCTCATCGAAGCTCAAGACGACGACTTTGATATCCTCGTGCTCGTCGGCGAGGCCATGAATGCCGCCTGCCTTGCTGGCATCGACGCGGCCGGCGAAGAGATGGATGGTCTCGGGACAAGCGCCGGGGCTCAGGAGATAATGGTGGAGGAAGATCGGCTCGCCGATCAGTTCGAGTCCGGCTTCTTCCTGGGTCTCGCGCTGTGCCAGCTCGATCTCGCTCTCGCCATCCTTGTCGACGATGCCGGCGACAATTTCGAGCTCCCAGGCGGGCATGCCGGCGAGATGCGCGGCGAGGCGGAACTGCTCGACCAGCACGACTTCGTCGCGATCGGGATCGTAGAGCAGGATGCCGACGGTGCGGCCGCGCTCGAAAATCTCGCGCTCCATCTCGGCGCTCCAGCCGCCGCCATAGAGCATGTGCTGCAGGCGATAGCGCGCGAGGCTGAAGAAGCCGCGATGCAGAACCTCGCGCTTGATGATTTTGATACCGTTGTCGCTCACCCGGCTACTTTACGCGCGAGCGATAACGGCGACAATCTTCGAGGGACGCGAGCTCAGCCCGCGGCGGCCCAATAGAAATCCTGGCGGATCGCGCCATTACCGATGCTGATATCGCGGCTCTGCGCCTGGCCCTGGTTCGAGACCGTCAGGCGATAGCGGCCTGGCGGCACGCGAGCGTAGAAGATCGGCCCTTCGGCGATCGTGTCGAGCAAGGCGTTGCCGCGCGCATCGCTCAAGGTCACAGCGACGTTGGCGAGAAAGTCGCCGTTCCGTGCCGCGAACATCAGGCGCAAATTATATTGGTTCTCGACCTGCCGCAGCGCATCGCGATCTTCGTCACCGGCGCCGCCGCTGACAAAGATGATGTTGCCCTGCTGCTGCGCCTGCAGCACCGGCGTCTCAGGCTCTTGCTGCTGCGTCTGGTACTGCATCGGCGGCATCGGCGGTGTCACCGCCTGTTGCGGCGCTGGCGGCGCATATTGCGGTGGTGGCGCGTATGGCGGGGGCGGAGCGTACTGCGTCGGGCCAGGCGCCGGTGGGATGATCTCGGTCTGTCCCATGTCGGGCGGTGGCGGTGGCGGCGGCATATAGGCCGGCGGCGGATAGTTCGGCGAGGGCGGGGGATACTGATACGATTGCGCGTGCGCGATGAGCGCGATCATCGTCAGCGACAAGGCGACTGCGAGAAAGAGCTTCATCTTTCGGTCTCCGGAAATTCCGCCGGGCGAATAAAAGCTGGGCTGGGTTATGCGCATTTCTGGGGCGCGTTTGGGGCGATATTGCGGCGTTCAAACCGGCTGGCGGATTGGTTTTGACGCGATCTCGACCTATGATGGTTGGATGACGGAAACCATGCTGGCGGATCGCTGGATCGACCTCGGATTGGTCGAGCGGACGGCGCTCGAAAGCGAGCCTTTTCCCTATCTGATCGTACCGGGTTTCGTGCCGGAAAGCGTGCGCGGCGCGCTCTCGGCCGATTATCCGAAGGTCGATCGGCCGGGCAGTTTCCCGACCGGCGATCTGAAATTCGGTCCGGCTTTCCGCGACTTCCTCGCCGCGCTCGAAGGCCCGGCGATGCGCGATGTCTTCGCGCGGAAATTCGCCATGGATTTGAGCCATCGGCCGACCATGGTGACGGTGCGCGGTCAGGCGCAGCTCAAGGACGGCAGCATCCATACCGACAGTGCGACCAAGCTCATCACGGTGCTCGTTTATATGAACGAGGCATGGGAAGCGCCGGGCGGCAGGCTCCGGTTGCTGCGCTCGCCCGACAATCTCGACGATGCGATCACCGAGGTGCCGCCGGCGGCGGGCACCTTGCTCGCGTTCAAGGTGACGAAGAATTCCTGGCACGGCCACGCGCCCGCGAACGGGCCGCGCCGCGTGGTTCAGCTCAACTGGGTCGAGAGCGAGGCGGTGGTGCGGCGCGAGCGGTTGCGCCACGGTCTTTCCGCGCGCGTCAAAAAACTGCTGCCGTTCTGACGCGCGTCGAGCGACGCGCTTCAAGCGCTAGAACGAGCTGAGCCGGATCGCCACGTACAGCACCGCCACGCCGAGGATGGTCATCGCCGTCGTCCAGCCGGTCGGGTGGTCGTGATAACTCTCGGGCAACAGATCGCTGGCTGAGATGTAGAGGAAGAAGCCGGCGATCAGCGCCAGGCCGAGGCCGAGCGACGCTTCCTCGAGGCTCAGCATCAACGTCGCCGCCGCGCCGAGCACCGGCGCCGCCGCATCGATCAGCAGCCATACGAAGGCTTGGCGTCGGCCGCCCTCGTTGCCGAGCACGATACCGACCGTGTTCACCCCATCGGAAAAATCATGCACCAGCACCGCGGCCGAGACGACGGCGCCGACCGCGGCCGAGACATGGAAGGCGAGGCCGATCGCGAAGCCGTCGAAGAAGCTGTGCACGGCGAGGCTGCCGGCGCCGAGCATGTTGCGCTGCCAGCGCGGCCGCTGCGGCGCATCCTTGTGGCCACGCGGCGCGACGGTGCGGTCGAGGATCATGTAGATGATGAAGCCAAGCGCGACCACAGCGAGCACCGCTGGCGTCGTATAGGGCGGCACGGCGAGCCCAAGCGCCTCCGGGATCAGGTCGAAGAAGGCGACACCGATCACCGCGCCGGCGCTGAACCCGAGGATCAGATGCAGCCGGTCTTTGAGCTTCAGCGCCAACAGCCCGCCGAGCAGGGTCATGAAGAAAGTGGCGATGCTGACGGCGAAGATCATTTAAGAGGGGAATTGGGTCGGATAATGCGCGGTGAGGAGGAGGAAAGGCGGCGATTTCTCCTTCTAAGTCAAGCGGCTTTGCCGAAAAGCAGCCTTTCGTCGATGGGATTGTAATCATTCGTTAACTGCGATCGGCTTAAGTGGGACGAAGGTCACGAACATGCCTAGCCAGTCCCGTCGCACCCGCCGTCTGCCGCCGTTACCGCCCCCGAGCCGTCTCGATCGGCGCTATCTCGGCATCAGCGGCCGTTATTGGCTCATCACCTGCATCGCGCTGGGTCTGTCGTTCGGCATCTACAAGGTCAGCAATCCCGTGACCCCGAACGCATTCGACCAGCCCGGCGCGCAAATCCCCAATCAGCTCCGCAGCCCCTGGGGCGTCAAAAACCCGCTATAGGCCTTCGCCTATGCGCCGCGACGAGCGATCTTTCGAACGGGTCCGGTTCGCTCTCATGGTTGCGCGAGCGCGCGGAGACTCAGCCGAACGGAGCGGTGACGCCCGGCGTTATCGGGCCACATCCGTGTCCCGCATAGTAACCCCATCGATAGCGCGAATCCGGAGGCGTCTGGCGCGCGCAGTCTTCATTCTGCGCGACGGTCGCGGAACACGCCGTGAGAAAAAAGAGCAGCCCTAACAACGCAGCTGATTTCATTGTTCTTCCTGCACTTTGGACGCGAGCGAAAGCCCGATCGGGCAACAGATGGGAATTCCGTTCGATCGTCCCAGGAACCGCACCGAAACGTGATAGCGGCGGGCGTCGAGCCCAGGGCGTTCCGGGTAGCTCCGCCCAAGCGGGCTTTGTGGGCAGCGCCTGGCTATAAATCGTTTACGCGCGCATAAGCGCAAGCGATCGGGGAGTTAGGGGCATGCGATATTTTTTGTCGGTGATGCTGGCCGGCGCGCTCGGTCTGTTTATCGGTGCGGCGCAGGCCGCTGACACGGCCGCTGTCGTCAAAACGGGCGGCGGGCGGGTGCACGGCATCGTCAAAGGTCCGGTTGTCGCGTTCCTCGGCATTCCTTATGCCGCGCCGCCGATCGGTGCGCTGCGCTGGCAACCGCCGCGCGAGGCGCAGCCGTGGCCGCAAACCCTCCAGGCGACGCACTACGCGAATTACTGTCCGCAGGCCAACCGCGGCATCTTTGCCGCGCCCAGCAATACCGAAGATTGCCTCTACCTCAACGTCTTCGCGCCCAAAGCCGCGCCCAACCGTGGTCCAGGTCAAGTCGGCAAACGCGCGTGATGGTGTGGATCTATGGCGGCGGCCTCTTCAGCGGCGAAAGCAACGACTACGATGCCAGCAAGCTGGCTGCGAAAGGCGACGTGATCGTCGTCACCTTCAACTATCGCATCGGCGCGCTCGGCTTCTTCTCGCATCCTGCGATCAACGCCGAAGGCCACCCTTTCGCCAATTACGGCATCATGGACCAGCAATTCGCCCTGCAATGGGTGACGCGCAACATCGCTGCGTTCGGCGGCGATCCGAACACGGTGACGATCTTCGGCCAATCGGGCGGCGGCACCGCGGTGATGGCCAACCTGGTCTCGCCGAAATCCGCCGGCCTCTTCCAACGTGCGATCAACGAAAGCGGCACGCATATCGCGCCGATGCCGCAAGAGGCGGCGCAGAAGGCCGCGCAGGCGATGGCCGTCGCCGCCGGCTGCGCCGATCAAATCGCCGCCTGCCTGCGCGCGCTGCCGGTCGAAAAGATCATCGCGAGCCAAGGCCCGAACGTCGCATCATCGCGCCGGACTTTCCGGTGGTCGACGGCACGATCATTCCCGACACCGCGTTCCATGCCTTCAGCACCGGCGCCTTCAATCATGTGCCGATCCTTACCGGTCTCGTGCGCGACGAGCAGGCGTTCTTCCTGCCCGAAGTGAACGGCGCGCCGCCGCTGACCGCCGAGGGCTATGCAAAGGACATCGCATCGTTCGGCGCCGCGAACGTCGACAAGCTCACCGCGAAATATCCGCTCGCGGCATATGAGAGCCCGAGCCTTGCCGATATCGCGATGCAGGAAGGCTTCAAAGCCTGCACCGCGCGGCAGCTCGATCGCGCGTGGTCGCGCGACGTGCCGGTCTATGCCTATCAATTCAACGACCGCACCGCGCCAACCTATTTCCCGCCGCTCAGCTACCCGATGCGCGCCTATCACCCGGCTGAGCTGCAATATCTCTTCGTCGAATTCCACGGCGGGCAGGGCACACCGAAGCCGCTGAGCGCCGCGCAGACCAAGCTCTCGGACGAGCTGATCGCCTATTGGTCGAGCTTCGCCAAGACCGGCGTGCCGAATGCGCCGGGCAAGGGCGCCACGCCGCGCTGGGGACGCTATTCGCCGGCACGCGACAATCTCCAGATCCTCGACATCCCCAAGCCGTCGACGATCACGGGCTACGGCGAGCAATACGATTGCGCGCTATGGGACAGCGTCGTGACGTATTAAGCGCTCAGGACGCACAAGGTCGTTCTTTGGCCCCGCTTCGGCGGCGCTTTTTTTCTTCTTCCGCGTCTGGTTCAATTGCAACTGCTTATCATCGCCGCGGTTGAGGGAAAGCGAGTGTCATGGAGGCATTAATGAAACTAGTACCTGTCATCGCTGCGCTGGGTTTGTTCCTGGGCGCCTCAGCTTGCAGTGATTCGCATTACGACAATCCCGGTCAAGCCGCAGGCACCGGCGCTTTCAGCAACGGCCTGCGGACGAACGACGCGCAATCGACGAGCTGCTCGCCGGCGGATCAGAGCTGCGGCACGGGGATCGGCAACCCCTCCATCCAGTCGCCCGTGCAAAAGCGTTTGCGTGCTCCGTAAGACGCGCATCGAGCAGGCACGTGCCGGTGGAGACGCAACTCCATCGCCGACGCCGGGTTAAAGGCGAAATGGAGGATGATAATGACGCGAATGATCGCGGCGGTTTTGCTGACACTCGCTCTCGCCGGATGCGTCTACGATGGCGGTGGTGGCTACCCGCGGACGCTCGGTCCCCAAGGCGACACGGCTGGAGCCGTCGGTAGTTGAGAGGACCCCGCTTCGGCGGGTCTTTATACTTGATACTTGGGCGGGATCGGAAAGTTAGCTAAAAGGGGCGGTGACGCCGGGCGTTATCGGGCCACTACAAAAAACCCCGACGCTTCTTAAGCCGCGCGTTGGGCGTCGAATTGGTCCAGCCCTTCGTTGGCCAAGCGGCGGAACATCGCATCGATGCGCTCGGGCGGCAGCTTCGCGCCGCCATCGAGCCACCAGGTCAGCACCGCCATATAAGCACCGACGACATAGCGGACGATGAACTCGCGCGGCATCGCGCTATCGCCTGCTGAGCCGGGATGCGTGGTGAGCTGAGCGCGTACGAGATCGGACAGAATCCCGCGAATGGTCTCAAGCGCGACAGCACCGCCGCGGCCGCCGACCAGCGCGCGATAAAGCGCGCGATGCTCGCGCGCGTGTTGCAGCATCGGCAGGCTGAAGGCGAGATTGTGCGCCCGCGGCTCGCCGCGCGGTTGCTGCTGGTGATGGAGCAGGCGCCGCAAATGATGCTCGATGCCTTTGCGCTTCAGATCGTCCTTGCTGGTGTAATGCGCGTAGAACGTCGAGCGGCTGATGTCGGCTTTGGTACAGATGTCCTCGACGGTGATCGCGTCGTAGCCCCGTTCCAGAATCAACGAAACGAGGGCGTGTTGTAGCGCGCGGCGCGTGCGCTCGACGCGGCGATCCATCGCTCTCTTGGCCATCGCGATCAGCTCTCCTGCCGGCTCTGCACCATCGCCGCTTCGCCGGACAAAGCGGCGATTTCGTCCGGGAAAAGTTTTCGGACAATCTGTCCGTTATCGTACATTGCGTCCGGTTGTCAACCGTCGCGAAACGAGAACCTCAATGCTGTCGATTGCGCTGCGCATGCTGCTCGGCGATCGCGGGAAATATCTCGGCCTCGTGCTCGGGCTGACCTTCACCTCGTTCTTCATGACGCAACAGCCGGCGCTGTTCCTCGGCATCCTCAACATGGCCTATGGCTTCATGAGCGATGCCGGCCTCGCCGATCTTTGGGTCATGGATCCGCATGTCCAGTACAGCCGCGATATCAAGCCGCTCCCGGACACGGCGATCGGCCGCGTGCGCAGCGTCGAGGGCGTCGGCTGGGCGGTGCCGCTTTATGTCGGCACCGCGGGCGTGCGCCTCGCCGACGGCACGTTCCAGAGCGGCGCGCTGATCGGACTTGACGATGCGACGCTGATCGGCGGCCCGCCGCTCATGGTCAGGGGCCATCTCGCCGATCTCAAATCTCCCGATGGCGTGATCGTCAATGAGGATGGCGCACGCGGCACGCTGGCGCGGCCCAGCGCGATCGCCGGCAAGCCGCCTGTCCCGTTGGCGATCGGCGACACGATCGAAATGAACGACCATCGCGCCGTGGTCGTCGGCATCAGCGCGGGCGGGCAGAGCGAGACCGGGCAGCCGACGATCTATACGACCTATTCGCGTGCCAAGATCTACGCGCCCAGCCAGCGCAAGATGCTGTCCTTTGTCCTCGTCAAGGTGAAGCCAGGCTTCGATCCGAAAAGCGTCGCCGCGAATATCGAGCGCTGGACCGGGCTCGCGGCCTACACGCAAGCCGAGTTCAAGCGCAACACGACACGCTATCTTATCCGCAACATTCCCGCGTTTGCCGTCTTCGGTCTGTCGACCATCATCGCTTTCGTCGTTGGCGGGCTGATCGCCGGGCAGATTTTCTACAATTTCACGCTCGATAATCTCCGCTATTTCGGCGTGATGAAGGCGATGGGCGCGACCCATCGCGTCTTGCGTCGCATGATCATGCTGCAGGCGCTGACCGTCGGCGCGGTCGGCTATGGACTCGGCATCGGCGTCGCTTGTGTCTTCAGCCTTGCGATCGGCAGTAGCGGCCGGCTGGTGCCGCAAATTCCCGGCTGGCTGCTCGCCTTCACCGGCGTCGCCGTCTTGCTGCTCTGTCTGCTCGCCTCGCTGGTCAGTCTGCGGCGCGTTGCCCGGCTCGAGCCGGCAGCCGCGTTCAAATCATGAGCCCGAGCGTGCGTTGTGAGGGCCTGACCAAGCGCTACGGCAGCGGCGCCGGACAGGTCGCGGCGCTGCGCGGCGTCGAGCTCGAAATCATGCAAGGCGAGTTGTTGATGCTCGCGGGACCTTCGGGCTGCGGCAAAACCACGCTGATCTCGATCATCGCCGGCATCCTCGACCAAGACGAAGGGGAATGCAGCGTGCTCGGCGAGCGGCTCGACGCGCTCGACGCCGATGCCAAAACCGCGTTCCGCTGCCGCTCGGTCGGTTTCGTCTTTCAGGCCTTCAATCTGATTCCGCAATTACCGGTGATCGAGAATACGATGATTCCACTGCTTCTCAACAACGTGCCGCGTGCGGAGGCGCTCACCCGCGCGCGTGACGTGATCGTGCAAGTGGGGCTCGGCGATCGTGCCGACGCCTTTCCGGCGCAACTCTCGGGCGGGCAGCAACAGCGCATCGCGATTGCCCGGGCGCTGGTGCATGATCCGCGGCTGATCGTCTGCGACGAGCCGACCAGCGCGCTCGATCACGAGACCGGACAGCGCGTGGTCCGGCTGTTGCGCGACATCGCAGAGCGCGGCGAGCGTACGCTGATCGTCGTCACCCACGACCAGCGGATTTTTGGCTTCGCCGATCGTATCGCCTACATGGACGATGGCCGCATCACGCGGATCGAACGACCAGCCGCGGGAGATCGGTGAGATGCGTCTTCCCCGCATCAAGCGACCGCGCCGTCTGCCCTGGCTTGCCGTGCTGGCGGTGCTCGGCGTTCTCGGCGGCATCGGTTTTGTCGTCAAAGGCAGCGCGCCGCCGCGCGTCGCGCCGCCGGCATCGCCGCCCAGCACCGCGCCTTACGCGAGCTATATTGCCGGCACCGGCATGATCGAGGCCGGCACCCGCAACATCGCGATCAGCACGCCGGTCGGGGGGGTCGTTGGTGACGTGTTTGTCAAGGTCGGCGATCACGTACACGCTGGCGACGCGCTCTTTCGCATCGACGGTCGCGACCTCGAAGCACAGCTCGCGGTACGGAAAGCGCTCGCCGTTTCAGCCCATGCGCAAATCGCGGAAGCCCAGGCGGCGCTCGATCAAGCCCGCGATCCGCTCAAGCGCGCGCAGGGTCTCGCGGCCGGAGCCGCGATTAGTCTCCAGGACCTCGCTGCGCGCCGGCTCGCCGTCCAGCTCGATAAGGCGAAGCTGGAGACGGCGCGCGCGAATGTCGAGACAGCCGATGCTCAGGTTGAGGAAACCAAAGCGGATATCGCGCGACGGACGGTTCTCGCGCCGATCGACGGCGATGTTTTGCAACTCAATCTTCGGCCCGGCGAATACGCTCAGACGGGCGCTCTTGCAACGCCTCTCATGCTGCTGGGCGATGGCGAGAATCTTCATGTGCGCATCGACATCGACGAAAACGACGCGTGGCGCTTTCGCCCGGGCATGCCGGCCAAGGCTTTTCTGCGCGGCAATGCGGCGATCGGATTCGATCTTACCTTCGCCTATGTCGAACCGTATGTGCTGCCGAAGGTCGATCTCAGCGGCGCCAGCGCCGAGCGCGTCGATACCCGTGTATTGCAGGTGGTCTACAGCGTTTCAAAAGGCAATTTGCCGATCTATATCGGCCAGCAGGTCGACGTCTTTATCGCCACGCCGCCTGAACGGCCGGGCGTCGCGCTGTCGGCGGCAGAGCAGACGCCGTGATCGACACAAGCGGCGCCAGGCGAAGGGGCGGCGCCAAAGCGAAGGGGCCAAGCCCCCCGCGGGCGGGAGGGCTTGGCCCCTGGCTGAAACTGGCTCCGGGGCGCGGATTCGAACCGCGGACCGATCGGTTAACAGCCGATTGCTCTACCGCTGAGCTACCCCGGAATAACGGTACCAGCCCCTGGCGGGCGGGCTCCGTGCGGAGGCAGTGCATACGTCGATTTGCTTCCTTTTTCAACGGCCCTGAAGGGTTAACGCCGGGAAATGGCGCGTTTCGGGCAAAGCCGCTAAGACGGGCCGTCGATGTCGTGATTGGGGGAGAAGCGGGTGCGCGAGGGCGATTTCGCCGTGTTGGACGAGCAGCGTTTCGCGGCGTTCCATTGGCGCACGACGCTTGTCACCGGCCTCGGCGTGTTTTGCGACGGCTACGATCTGTCGTCGGTCGGCATCGTGCTGCCGCTGATCCTCAAGAGCTTCGGCGATGCCAGTCTGAGCAGTCTCGAGAGCGCTTCGCTGGCCGCCTCGGCGCTGGTCGGCTCAGTTGTCGGCGCGCTGGTTTTCGGCGCTCTGGCGCAGGGCGGGCGCAAGCGCTTCTACGGTTTCGACGTGCTCATCCTCGGCATCACCGCGATCGCGCAGGCTTTCGCGCCCAATGTCGCCTGGCTGATCGCAATCCGTTTCTTGCTCGGCATCGGCGTCGGCGCCGATTACGTGCTGTCGCCGACGATCATGGCCGAGCACGCCAATCGCAACGATCGCGGCCGCGCGCTCGGTCTCGGCTTCGGCACGATGTGGCCTGTCGGTGCGCTCGCCGCCGCGCTGCTGACGTTGCTGCTTGCGGCGACGGGTATGGACGGCGATCTCGAATGGCGGCTCGTATTGGCGGGCGGTGCGATCCCGGCGCTGGCCGTGCTTTATTTTCGCCGCCGGATGCCCGAGACCGCGCGCTATCTCGCGCGGCTGGCCGGCGACAGCGCCGCCGCCTCGCGCGTCATCGAGGATATCAGCGGCCAGAGCGGCGTCGCGCCTGCGGCGGACCAACGGCGCCTCGGCGCGGTCTTCGCGCAACACGGCCACGCGATCTTCTCGGCGGCGTTGCTGTGGATGATCTACGACCTCGTCGTTTATGCCAGCATCCTCTTCGGCCCATCGCTGATCGCCAGCAGCATCGGACTAGGGCCGGTGAGCTTCTCGCTGCTCATCCAGATCATCTTCGTGTTGCCCGCTTCGGTACTGATGTCGCTCTTTCTCATCGATCGCATCGGACGCAAGCCGCTGCAGGTCTGGGGCTTCTTCTTCGGCGCGGTGGCGGTCGGCGTGTTTGCGTTGATGCAGAACTCGCTGATGGCGATGCCGACGATCGCGTTCGTCGTCTATGGCCTGTTCAACGTGGCACAGACCGGGCCGGGGCTGGTGTCGGGGGCGGGGGTGCTGGGGGTCGAGCTCGCGCCGACCCGCATCCGCAGCTTGGTGCAGGGCATCACCGTCGCCGGCGGCCGGATCGGCGCGGCGGTCAGCGCCTTCTTCTTCCCGCTGCTCTTCGCCGGGATCGGGCAGGCGGGCGCCTATTGGGTGATCGCGGCGCTCGGCCTCGTCGGCGCGGTGCTGACGCAAATCCTCGTCCCGGAGACCGGACGGCTCTCGCTCGAGACGATTACCGAAGCGCGCGCGACCGCACCGTAACGGTGCGGTCGCTGCTGACCCGCAAAGGGAAAAAAGCGCCGCCGAAAGGACCGTTCCTTGCGGCCGGTCAAAAGTATGGAGGCCGAACCCGGAATCGAACCGGGGTACGAGGATTTGCAGTCCTCTGCATAGCCACTCTGCCATCCGGCCGACAGCGCGGCCGACATATAAGGCCCCGGCAGCGGCCCGTCCATAAGGCCTGTCGTGTTATCAACGGTTTAATCGCGATCGCTCGCGACGTTTTGGGCGCATCGAATAGATTGTCAGAAGCGCGACAAGCCACTATAAACACAAGGTTTTCCATGACCGACCATACGCAACTATGATCAACGAACCCGCCGCACGGCTCAATATGGTGGAGGGCCAGCTGCGCACCAACAAGGTGACGGACGAGGCCGTGCTCGAGGGTTTCCTTACCACCCCGCGCGAGCGCTTTGTCCCTGCCAATCTGCGCGGCATCGCCTACGTCGATGACGACGTTCCGCTCGGCAACGGCCGCTTTCTGGTCGAGCCGCTGGTCCTGGCGCGGCTGCTGCAGCTCGCCGAGATCGGCAAAAACGACAAGGTGCTCGAGATCGGCAGTGCCACCGGTTACGCGACCGCGATCCTCGCCAAAATCGCGGCGAGCGTCGTCGCGGTCGAAAGCGACCCGCAGCTTGCGGCCACCGCGCGCGCCAATCTTCAGGCGCTCGGCATCGCTAACGCGCAGTTGCAGGATGCGCCGCTGACCGCGGGCTGGCGCGCCGGCGCGCCGTACAATGTCATTCTCATCAATGGCGCCGTTGGGGAGGTTCCCGCGGCGATCAGCGATCAGCTCGCCGAAGGCGGCCGTCTCGTCACGGTGACCGAAGGCAGCGCCGGTCCAGTCGAGGCGCGCTGCGGCAGCGCCGTGCTGATGACGCGCGCCGAGGGCAAGCTGTCGAACCGTTCGGCTTTCGATGCGACGGTGGAAAGTTTACCGGGCTTCGCGCGGCGCCCGGCTTTCGTGTTCTGATAAATCGGGTGCCAAGCGGCGCATAGAACGTCGCGGTACGTGTGCTAAAGCTCAGGGGGCCTTTATATGCGCCGGGTTGTTTTTGCTTCGCTTGCCGCCGGGATCGGCGCCTTTGCCGCCGCAAGCGCGCGTGGCGAGACGCTCGAAGAGGCGCTTGCTTCGACTTACAACACCAATCCACAAATCCTCGCCGAGCGCGCCAATCTGCGCGCCGTCGACGAAGGCGTGCCGCAAGCGCTCGCCGGCTGGCGGCCGACCGTGACCTTCACGGGCTCGCTCGGTGCGGAGCGGTCGGAGAACTCGCCGGCCGCGCCGCCCAATGCACCGCCGCATCAATCGCTGCAGCCGCATTCCTATAGCCTCACAGTCAACCAGCCGATCTTCAACGGCGGCACCACGATCTCCAAGACCGCGCAGGCCGAAGACACGGTGCAGAGCGAGCGCGCCAAGCTCATCGCCACCGAAAGCACCGCGCTCTTCACCGCGGCGCAATCCTATTTCGATGTCCTGCGCGATCTCGCCGTGGTCGATCTCGACCGCAATAACGAGAAGGTGCTGTCGCGCCAGCTCGATATCACCTCCGATCAATTCCGCGTCGGTCAGGTGACGCGCACCGACGTAGCGCAGGCACAATCGGCGCTCGCGGCCGCGACGGCAACCCGTCTCACCGATCAGGGCACGCTCGAGAACGATCGCGCGAGCTACACCCGCGCCGTCGGTCATCCGCCGGTCGATCTGGTGCAGCCGAAGACTCCGCTGCCGCTGCCGACGACGCGCGAGCAGGCGCTGTCGCTGGCGGGAACTGAGAATCCCAACGTGGTCTCGGCGCAATATGCCGAAGACGCAGCGCGCGATCTCGTCGCCGCGACCAAGGCGCAGTTGCTGCCCAGCCTGGCACTGGTCGGCAACGTGCAGCGCTTGCAGGAAAGTCAGCTCAACGGCCGCGAGCAGACCAATTATTCGGGCGTCGCCCAGCTCACCGTTCCGCTCTACGAAGCCGGCAATATTTGGTCGCAATCGCGCCAGGCCATCGAGAATGTCGGCAAGGCGCAAGGCTCGACCGACGACGCGCGCCGCGCCGCGGTGCAGACCGCGACGCAATCCTGGGAGACCATCAACTCGGCTGGTGCCAGCATCCGTTCGCTGAACACCACGGTCAACGCGGCGCAGATCGCCCTCGAAGGCATCACACAGCAGCAACAGGTCGGTCAGCGCACGGTGCAGGACGTGCTGATCCAGCAGCAGACGCTGTTCACCGATCAGGTCAACCTCGCCAAGGCGCAGCATGATCAGTCGGTGGCGCAATTCAACCTGTCGCAGCAGATCGGCCGTCTCACCGCCGCCGATCTCAAGCTGCCGGTGAAGATCTACGACGTCAACGTCCACTACAAATCCGTCCGCAACAAGATGGCGGGCTTCAATGCGGACGACGGCCAGTAAGCATTGACCGAGTAAGCGCTGACAGCGTCGGCGGTGCCGTCGCCGAGTCGCCGACGCTTTAAGGGCGCGGCGGCCCTCATTCTCTGGTGTTCGCCGCGTCTTTCACCTACGATAGAGCCTATGTTCTGCGATTATGATGCCGCGCAATAGGCATGTCTGACAGCTCGGAAGGCAAAGACCAGCACGAACCCTCGATGGAGGAGATTCTCGCCTCCATCCGTCGCATCATCTCCGAAGATGGCGATGCTGCCGAAGGCGGGGACGCGGCTGCCGCGTCCAAGGCCGAAGCAGCGCCGGCGGCTGAAGCTGCGCCGGGGCCAGCGCCGGCCGATGCGCTTGCTGCCGGGCTTGCATCGGCAGCGCCACCGCCGCCCGGCACCGCTCCGAAGCACCCACCGATCGCCGATGTCGAACTCGAGGCCGAAGACGACAGCGACATCCTGTTGCTGACCGAGGAAGCGATCGACGAGCCGCCACCGCCGCCCGCGCGATTGCTTCGCGAATCGCCGCCGGCATTCGAAGACGACGAGCCGCCGCCGGAGCCGCGCCGCGAGCCTGAACCGCTGACTTTCGAGCCCGAACCGGAGCCGGAGCTGGAACCGATCGCGGAGCCGCCGCGCGCCGCTGCGCCGGACACCGCCTCGCTGGTCGACCGTCTGATTTCCGATCGCGCCGCGGCAGCCTCGCTCGCGGCGATGAGCGAACTGGTTTCCCGCAGCCACCGCGAGCCAAACATCGAGAGCCTGCCTATGGGTAACGCCAGCCAGACGCTTGAAGAACTGACCCGCGAGTTGTTGCGCCCGATCCTCAAGACCTGGCTCGACGAGAACCTGCCGCAGATCGTCGAGCGCATTGTGCGCGAAGAGATCGGCCGGCTCGCCCTCGACGCGCAGCGCCGTTAGCTGGGGCGCCGATAAGGGGCTGCTGGGCCAAGGCTAGCCCTTCCGGC
Source organism: Allostellaceae bacterium (assembly GCA_035552195.1). Taxonomy (GTDB): domain Bacteria; phylum Pseudomonadota; class Alphaproteobacteria; order ATCC43930; family CGMCC-115725; genus CAIKMD01. Next base: position 34,625 of record DASZLU010000113.1, read on the forward strand.
GCAACGCCGCTAAAAACGCGGCATGCTCGACAAGACATTCGACCCGGCCGCCATCCAGGCGTCCATTTACGAATCGTGGGAAAAGTCCGGCGCTTTCGCCTGCCACCCGGACAGCCCGGCCAAGCCCTATTGCATCATGATGCCGCCGCCCAACGTCACGGGCAGCCTTCATATGGGCCACGCGCTGACCTTCACGCTGCAGGACATTCTCACCCGCTATCACCGCATGAAGGGCCGCGACGCGCTCTGGCAGCCGGGCACCGACCATGCCGGCATCGCGACGCAGATGGTGGTCGAGCGTCAGCTCGAAGCCGAACAGTCGAACCGCCACAAGCTCGGCCGCGACAAATTCATCGAGCGCGTCTGGCAGTGGAAGGGCGAGTCCGGCGGCACGATCACGCGCCAGCTTCGCTCGCTCGGCGCCTCGCCCGATTGGTCGCGCGAGCGCTTCACGATGGACGAGGGACTGTCCATCGCGGTGCGGAGGGTCTTCGTCCAGCTCCATCGCGAAGGTCTGATCTATCGCGACAAGCGGCTGGTGAATTGGGATCCGAAACTGCACACCGCGGTCAGCGACCTCGAAGTCGAGAGCAAAGAGACCAAAGGCTCGCTTTGGTATTTGAAATACCCGGTCGAAGGGCGGCCGGATGAGTTCATCACTGTCGCGACCACGCGGCCGGAAACGATGCTCGGCGATACCGGCGTCGCCGTGAATCCCGAGGACGAGCGCTACAAGCATTTGATCGGCCATCACGCGGTGCTGCCGCTGGTCGGCCGCCGCATTCCGATCGTTGGCGACGAGCATGCCGATCCGACGGCGGGCAGCGGCGCGGTGAAGATCACGCCGGCGCACGACTTCAACGATTTCGAGGTCGGTAAGCGCCACGGCCTGCCGATGGTCAACATCTTCGATAAAGATGCGAAGCTGAACGACGAGGCGCCGGTTGCCTATCGCGGCATGGATCGCTTTGCCGCGCGCAAGCAGATCGTCGCCGATCTCGAAGCGCAAGGCCTCGTCGCCAAGATCGATCCGCACACGTTGATGGTGCCGTATGGCGACCGTTCCGGCGTCGTCATCGAGCCGTGGCTGACCGATCAGTGGTACGTGAATGCCGGCGAGCTCGCCAAAGCCGCGGTCGCCGCGGTCGAAACCGGCAAGACGCAGTTCGTCCCGAAGATGTGGGAGAACACGTTCTTCGAATGGATGCGCAACATCCAGCCGTGGTGCGTCTCGCGCCAGATCTGGTGGGGCCATCAGATCCCCGCCTGGTACGGGCCGGACGGATCGATCTTCGTCGAGGAGACGGAAGAGGAGGCGCGCGCCGCTGCCGCCAAGCATTACGGGCACGAGGCGGATATTCACCGCGATCCCGACGTGCTCGACACCTGGTTCTCGTCGGCGCTCTGGCCGTTCTCGACCTTGGGCTGGCCCGAGCGGACGCGCGAGCTGCAGCGCTATTACCCGACCGACGTGCTCGTCACCGGCTTCGACATCATCTTCTTCTGGGTCGCGCGGATGATGATGATGGGCTGCAAGTTCATGGGCGATGTGCCGTTCAAGACGGTCTACATCCACGCGCTGGTGCGCGACGAGCGCGGCCAGAAGATGTCGAAGTCCAAGGGCAACATCATCGATCCGCTCGATCTGATCGCCCGCTACGGCACCGACGCGTTGCGCTTCACGCTGACGGCGCTCGCCGCGCAAGGCCGCGACATCAAGCTCGCCGAGAGCCGCATCGAAGGCTATCGCAATTTCGCGACCAAGCTGTGGAACGCGACGCGCTATGCCGAGATGAACGGCTGCGTGCGCGTGCCGGGCTTCGATCCGGCGAGCGCGAAGCTCACCGTCAACCGCTGGATCGGCTCGGCGGCGAACGCGGCGGGCGAACGTGTCGCGCGTGCGATCGAGGAATACAAATTCAACGACGCCGCCGACGCGCTCTATCAATTCACCTGGGGCAATTTCTGCGATTGGTATATCGAATTCTCGAAGCCGATCCTGACCGGCAGCGACGAAGCGGCGAAGGCCGAGACGCGCGCGATGACCATCTGGGTGATCGAGCGCATCGTGCATCTGTTGCACCCGCTGATGCCCTACATCACGGAGACGCTGTGGAAGCACATCGCGGGCGAGGGGGCCGGCATGCTGATCACCGCGCCATGGCCGGAGACAAACGCCGCCGCCGATCAATCAGCCGTGGCCGAGATGGAATGGGTGGTGAGCCTCATCTCCGCGATCCGCGCGACGCGTTCCGAGATGAACGTGCCCGCGGCGAGCGAGCTCAACGCCACGATCACCGAAATCCGCCCCGAAGCGCGCGGCTGGATCGAGACGCATGGCGAGCAGATCCGGCGTTTGGCGCGGCTGAAGACCATTGCGGTCGGCGCGAGCGGCATCGACGCGAAGACGGCGCTGCAAGTCGTGATCGAAGGCACGACGGTGTTGATCGATGTGGCCGGTGCCGTCGATCTCGGTAAAGAGCGCGCGCGTCTTACCAAGGAGGCGGCCGGCATCACCGCCGAGCTCGACAAGATCGCGAAGAAGCTCGGCAACGAGCAATTCATGGCGAAGGCAAAGCCCGAAGCCATCGAAGAACAGCGCGAGCGGCAAAGCGAATACCAGGCGACGCTCGCGAAGCTTGATGCGGCGCTCGCAAGGATTGGGGCGTGATCGGCCCGATGCATCTTTAAATCGTGCTCGTTATTTAAAATGGTCACCCCCGCGAAGGCGGGGGTCCATGGATATCGCTGGATTCCCGCTTTCGCGGGAATGACGTTTTTTTTGGTTACTAGACCGAAGCCCTAATCTCCCACCGCCGTCAGCTCCGGGATCACCGCGTCCTCCGCGGTCGCCTCGACATCCTTGTCGCCCAGCTCGTGCAGCGCGGTTACCAGCGCGCCGACGCCGCGGCGCGACAGCTTGTGTGTCTTGTCGAAATACCCGCCGCCCTTGAGGAAATCGTAGCTGCGCGCCGCGTCCTCGGGATTGCTCTTCGAGGCAGCGATCAAAATCTCGATCGCCGCATCGCGATTGGCGTCGTCGTAGAACCAGTCGGTCGCCTCGTCCTCGGCGGCGAAGAAGCCTTTCGCCGCGTCGGGATGCGCCGTGGCCCAGGCGCGGTTGATGACCGAGCCGGTGAAGGGCAGGTCCTTGTTGTAATCGCCGGCGATGCCGAGATTCTTGAACCCTTCGCCGATGGCGATGAACGAGAGCGGCGGCGCCAAGAGCGTCGCGTCGTAAGCGCCGGCTTTGAGCGCGGCGTAGCGCGCGGTCGTCGCGCCCGAATAGAGCATGTCGACATCGTCGGGCTTCAGCTTGAACGGCGCGAGCATGTTGACGATCAGCACGAAGGTCATGTCGTTGCGGCTGCCGATCGCGACGTTCTTGCCTTTGAGGGCGCCGATATCGGCGAATTCCTTCTTGCCGACCAGCACGTAAGGCGAAACATGCAGCGAGACGCGCGCGATCGCGACGCCTGCCTTGCGCGCGACGAGACGCACCGGGTCGACCAACCCGGCGCTTGCCGCGATATCGAGCGAACCTGCCGTGACCTGCTGCAGCATCCCCGGCGAGGAGGGCATGAAGATGACGTCGGGCTCGACGCCGTGTTTCGCATAGAGATGCAATGCCTCGGCGATCGATGCCGGCCAGACGAAGGCGTTGTAACCGCCGACGATGCCGACGGCGACTTTCTCGGCCGCGTGCGCCGGCGCCAGCATCGCGAGGCAAAAGAGAAAGGCGAGTGCGATGCTTCGGCTCATGGTTTTTCCTCCCCGACGATTGTATTGCGCGTTGTATGGTCGTGATGGTCGCAGAGTTCAACGGCGACGACTCAATTCCCGCCTTTCCCGCGCAAGCAAGAACCCAGGGCGAGCGACGTGCGATAACGCTGTGCCCCGCTTTCGCGGGGGAAGCGATTGTTTTGTGGAGATTGCTTAGACCGTGCTGAGTACCGCCGTTCTCGCCTTCACCATCGTCGTCCTGCTGGGCGCGGCGCTAGCGATCCAAATCCTCCGCCGGCCGTCTCACACGCCTTCGCGCGTGCTTATCTGGCTGCACGGCATCGCGGCGCTCATCAGCTATGGCGTGTTGATCGTCGCCTTGACGGGGCCACCGCCCGGCCAGCAACCAAGAGGCGCCGCCACCGGCACGCAATCCTTCGGTCTCGTCGCGGCGGTTCTGCTGCTGCTCGCGGCGGCGATCGGCATCGTCAGCCTCGGGCTGCATCTCGTCCGCCGCCGCATGCCGGGTATCGCGATCGGCATCCACGCCAGCGTCGCGGTTTTCGGCTATGTGATGCTGGCGGTGTATCTCCTCGCGGGATGAGGTATCCTCTCCCCATAAAAGTATGTGGGGAGGAACGCATGAAGGCTCGAGCTGCGCTCGTTTTGTCGCTGGTTTCGGCGTTCGCTTTGTCGGCGGAGGCCGAGGATTATTCGATGAAGGTCGGCACCGGCCCCGTGACCGCGTCGGGCCCGCTCTACATCGCACAGGATCGCGGCTATTTCGCCGCCGAGCACATCAGCGCCGAAATGGTGAGCATGGATGCGGCGCAATCGGTGGCGCAGGGTGTCGTTGCCGGCGCGCTCGATATCGGCCTGACCGCGGCGACCGCGGCGGCTTATAACCTCGCGGCCAAAGGCGGCCTCAAGATCACCGGCGGGCAAGGGCGCGAAGTGCATGGCTGGCAGGGCGCCGCGATCCTCGCTTCGAACCCGGCTTGGGACGCCGGACTGAAATCGTACAAAGACCTCGGCAATCGCACGATCGGCATCGTGCAGGTCGGCGGACCCATTCATTACGAGGTCGAGCTCGGCAACGAGAAATATCACATCGATCCGAAGAGCCAGCGGCTTGTCGCGCTGCAAGGCCTTTCCAACCTGGCGACCGCGCTCGCCGGCAATCAGGTCGACGCCGCGCCCGAAGTCTCGACCTTCGCGCTGAAGCTGCAAGACGGCGGCAAGGCGCACATCCTCGGCTGGGTCGGCGACGAGACGCCGTGGCAGAACACGATCATCTTCGTCGCCACCAAAACCGCCGACGAAAAGAAGCCGATGATCGACGCCTTCATGCGCGCTTACAAGAAAGGCGCGCATGATTACTACGATGCCTTCACCGGCTCCAAAGGCGAGCGCAAGGATATGCCGGGCGCGCCGGCGGTCCTCGCCATCATGTCGAAGGCGCTCAACCAATCGACCGAGCAACTCGATCAAGCGATCTCCTACGACGATCCCGATGCCAAGCTCGATATCAAGGACGTGCACCACCAGATCGAATGGTTCAAGGCGCAGCAAATGCTCCCGGCCGACGCCGACGCCGACAAGATGATCGACAAACGCTATGCGGTGCCGCTGAACTAGCGCGCGTTGCTTCCTCCTCGCCCTCGCATCGCCGGCGCGAGGGGCCCTCGCCAACCGCTCTTCGCGGTTGGCCCCCGGCGGGGAGACGGATGAGGTGAGGGGCGGATACATCTTCAGCGCATCGGCACGGGCTTTTGCGCTATAATGTCCGCGGCTCGACATTTCTATCCTGGGGGAACAGATGGACATCGTCGCACGCGTAAAAGGCATTTTGCTCTCGCCGAACCAAGAGTGGCCGGTGGTCGCGAACGAGCCGACCACGGTCGGCGCGCTCTATACCGGTTACATCATGCCGCTGTCGGCGATACCGCCGCTCGCGATCCTCATCGGCTTCTCCCTGCTGTTCGGCCGCTTCGGTGTCGGCTTCGGCCTGATCGGCGCGATCGTTTCTTGGGGGTTCGGTCTCGTCGGCGTCTATATCCTCGCGCTGATCGCGCAATGGCTGGCGCCTAAATTCGACGGCGAGGGCGATTTGGTCTCCGCGCTGAAGCTCGTCGCCTATTCGCACACCGCCAGCTGGGTCGGCGGCGTGTTCATGATCATTCCATTCCTCGGCATTCTCAGCTTCCTCATGGGTCTCTACGGACTCTATCTGCTCTACGCCGGTGCGACCCCGACGGTTGGCGTGCCGAAAGACCGTGCGGTGGTTTTCACCGTCGCGCTCGTGGTTTGCGCCATCGTCGTCTTCGTCGTCATCGGCCTCGTCATGCGTCTCATCGGCCTCGGCGCGATGGGCATGA